>UREV01000040.1 GCA_900546925.1 uncultured Bacteroides sp. | reverse complement strand
ACGCCTAACGCAATCCGAACCGGACAACACCGTTTCAAACTCACTTTTACTCAGGTGCCTTGCGTCCTGCTTGTCCGATGACGGAAAGGAAGAATGTCTGCAGGAAACCCATCAGGGGGTCCTGCACCTATGAAATCAACTGTTTTCAGAACGGAAAGTTCTGAAACTTACACACTGGGGTGTGAACCTCACCGGAAAGCCGCGAGATTTGGCTTTAGCCTGCTGCCTCTGCAAAGCGTGGCTGAAAATTGTTAGGGTATTGCTATAGAGAGCATATCGCCTGACTTTTTCCAGTGTTCTAAGTTGCTATGTGTCTTACACGACCTGTGCCATGAAGATGACTTGTTGCGGTTATATAAACAATTTTTCAATTTGCTTCTTTATTTCTAATAGACATTCCGCAATTTCGGTTATTCGCACATCAGTGATTCGGGACTTAAGAGAAGATACACTGAAAGCGTATGCTATATTCTCCTGCCTGCAAAGGAGAGATGTGGCAATACACCTCACACCTACTTCATTTTCCTCATTATCTATTGCATATCCCAATTGCCTTGTTGTTTCAATTTCTGCCATAAGCCGATCAAAACTCGTTATGGTATTTGGACTGGTGGCAATGACTTTACTGGAGTTAAAAATATTTGCTATTTCAGTATTATCCAGCGTGGCGAGAATTGCCTTTCCTACCGCACCTCCCGCTACACCACTGCCGCCCATTACTCCGGCGCGACGTCCAGTCCCGACCACTACGTCTACACGGTACAGATCCCGGACCTCACGCCAGACAACCACCTCCGGTCCCTCTCTCCCGTCCATCCGGACATCCTCCGACGCGTCTCTGAGAGGCTCGGCGTGGAGATCCCCGCGGAGGCAGCCACCAGCGGAAAGTTCTTCCGCAAGTGGCTCGGCAACCTCCTCTCTGGCAACACCGGCACGGTCAAGAAAATGACAGGATCAGCCTCTCTGGAGGCAGAGAAAGCCGCCTCGGCCTTCCTCCCCACGGTAGGCGTGGTTCTCCTCGCCTGGCCCACGGCACAGACCAAGCCGGAAGCCGGGGACAACTACGCGCTGATGGATTACGGCGCGTTCCACATCCTCCAGGTGGACAGGGTCCTGCTCGACGACAAGGCCAAGCTCATCGAGGGGTCCCAGCAGACCATAGCCAAATACTGAAAGAGCCATGCACGTAAGGGAATTCATAGAGAAGAACTACCCGGAGTACTACTCCATCGAGAGTTACCCCGTGGAGCGGACCGCACCCTTCTGTAAGGTGGACGGGCCGTGGGGAATCTTTTCAAACTTTGGGCGAACGCCGCTTGTGATCGACGGCGTCGCTTTCGACTGCTCGGAGAAAGTATTCCAGGTGATGAAGTTCGCGGACCAGGTCTCCCGCCGGGAAGTCTACCTGGCCAAGGGCCAGACCATGAAGATGAAGGCCAAGCACTTCGAAAAAGCCGGCACCGTGAGGGCCGACTGGGGAGAGATCATAGTTGACGCGATGAAGTTCTGCATCGCGGAGAAATACCGCCAAAGCGCGGAGTTTCGGCAGGCCCTGGAAGAGAGCAGGGGCCTTTTCATCGTCGAGGACCAGACGTCCTTCCCTAAGAAGAATCCCGACACCTGGGGCGCGAAGCTTTCCGGTGACGGGAAGGAATACATCGGCCCCAACCTGATGGGGCGGCTACTGATGGAGCTCAGAGATAATGGAAAACTGGACTACGTCCTGCCCTTGGATGCCACCGTATTCCAGGATCTTTCCTTATAATATATTTCAATGACTCGTTAAAAATTTTAACCTTAGTATATGACAATTTTGTCAAAATATTGTTTAATATATTGATTATCACGTAATTATATTTGCAAAAGACCTCGGAATTTTGTAACTTTTATAAAATTAACGAACTATTGTTAGAAGCTGTATAGTTTTTAGTGTTTGATTCGTAAATTTAGCGCTAATATCCGTTCAATGATACGTTTAAGCCCATTTATTAGAACGGAAGTTCATCCCGATCCCAATCTTTAGGAAGGAAGAAGGCGTCTTCGCCAATGCATGTAACACCAGCAGGAATCTCCGGTCGAATCAGCTTCTCGCAGTAGCTGAAGGCCTCCCTGCCGATGGTTTTAAGAGTCTTGGGAAGCTTGATGCGCTTGAGGTTGTGACATCTAGAGAAGGCCATGTCTCCAATACTGACAACCCCCTCAGGAATAGTAATGGACTCCAGATCCCAGCAGTCCTCAAAGGCTTGTATACCGATATGACGAACTCCGGACGGGATGAAGGAATTCTTGCAGCCGAAAACCACCGTCTTGCCATCCTTCGTGAGACAGGTGTTAGAGACGCTACGGAAATTCGGGTTCTTCTCGTCTACAGAAATGCCCTCGAGCCAGGCACAGCCGCTGAATGCTCCTTCCTCGATTCTCAACACGTTCTCAGGAATATCGACCGATTCCAGTTCGCATCCTGCAAACGCCCCGCTACCGATGACGAGCAACCTCTTTGGCAGCTTAACTGACTTCAGCGGGCAATCGCTGAACGCTCCCATCCCTATGACAGTGAGAGAATACGGCAGTTCAATCCCATTCAGAGAGAGACAATCGCTAAAGGCATAGGCACAAATCATGACCACGGAGGTAGGAATCACGACCTCACGAAGGCTGTAGGCGCTCTCAAACTCCTTATAAACAATATGACTGACGCCGTGTGGAATCACGCATCTGCCGTCGATGATTTCATAATTACGCTTCATGATTATTCTCCTTTGCTTCTTTAGTAATAGTTTCAATTTCAGCGATAGTCCAGAGTTTCTCTGCATCCACCATAATGTTGCCGATAACCTCTTAGTAATTCGGCAGAGTCTGCTCGATATCCAGAAGATTCGAAGGCACCTCGTGCTTGGACGGAGTACGGCGAATCCTGCGGCAGTATCCATTGATGTTATACAGATACCGGACCTCACCACAAACGATCCCACGATGTTTAAGGTGCTCAAATAGAACCGTTTCCATCTCTTCCTTCACCTTATCTTCCAGCTTTTCTGATGCCTATCCCGGGGACATGCTCTGCTTGAGAAGACTAAGTGCGTAGTTTACATAGCCCTCGCGCCTGTGATTCAGGAGTTCCAGCGCCTTTGCTGCGTATTCTTCCTCGTTGATATGTCTGATTGTTGGCATAGTCGTGCGATGTTTTCAATTATTAATACCGCCATTATTCGTTATCGTTACCAATTCTCACAATTCTGAAAAGCCTGTAGCCTATGTTCAGCCTTGGAGATGGAACGAAGTTCTGGCTTTACACGGAGCCCACGGACATGCGGAAGAACTTCAACATGCTGAGCGGCATCGTGAACGACCATATGGGGCAGAACCTATATAGCGGTGACGTGTTTGTGTTTGTGAACTCTGCGAACAACATGATGAAGCTGCTGCGCTACGAGCCCGGTGGTCTGGTTATCTACAACAAACGCCTGGATCATGGACGGATGCATCTGGTAAAGCGTGTCCAGGAGGGAGACCCAGCATCACGGCCTTCGAATGGCGTCGCCTTGTCGATACCATCCAGTATTTACGCAACAACAGAACAAAATAATCAATTTTCCGTTTCACGAAATATTGACGAAAACCATATAATACCAATCGAAAATAAAACCGCGTAAGTTGCTGATAGACAATTAGTTATATGTACACCTGATGTACAGCCTTCTGCAATTAAGCAGAGGGCTTTTTTGTTGATAATCAAATGCT
>UREV01000039.1 GCA_900546925.1 uncultured Bacteroides sp. | reverse complement strand
CAGAAGATTAAGCTTGTTCCCTTTTAATTCAAACACGGGGTTTTACTAGTGACCCCAAAATTCGTATTCTTTAAATGATCTTAAGTTCGACAGCTTTCTATATCATTGGACTGCTGCAGCTGCAGGCAAAACGCCATACGATAATATTGTTAATCCGGAGCAAAATGGGTATGATGGAATTTCTATGGAGGAGATTTTCAAGTATGCTAAGCAGATGGACCGTAAGGAAGAAATTCCACAATATTGTTCTGTTTCAGAGTCAATGGGAGATTCATACGGGTTAGCTGGTACTAAACTTATGCAACCTGAACTTGTTGGAGATTCTGATATTTCTACAAGTAATGTTGGAACTGTCTCTGTGGATAAGTTGCCTGCATTGTCCTGTTCGATAGAGTGGGAAACTCCTACAAATGTAACTCTTCATCCTCAGTCTCAAAATTATGTTAAGTTGGAGCATGATTGTCCTAAGGCTATGTCTAAGTCTTCTGTGGTAGCTAAACTGACAACATCATTTAAAACATACACGCTTTCTCACGAAGTCACTCTTTGGCGTCCGGGGCAGCACTTTACCGACGATCTGATTCAGGGAAATCTTGAATCTGGTAATTTTTCATTACCGTTCGGGTCAAATAAAATTGGAAATTATGAATGGACATTGATTGATGGCTGTGAAATTCTTTATGAGCCGACATTTTTTGTGGACTTCAGGTATGATGGCGAGATTCCGGAAGATTATTATATTTCAGTGAAATTCAAAAATCCATTTGGAGAACCAACAACAATTGTCCGTCATTTTCAATAATTAGTTTGGTATTCATATATTCCCGGTTGCACAGCGCCGGGATATTTTGTATATTAGTAATCAAGTGACGATTTTTGTGGGTCTATCAGGGAAAATTTGTAAATTCGCAAGATAAAGTTACTAAAACTGTAGGCCAATGTTTTCATTTTTGGTGAGCCTGGTGGCTCTTGTTGCCGGTTATTTTATTTACGGCAGAGTGGTGGAAAAGGTGTTCGGTGTGGATTCTTCACGAAAGACCCCCGCGATCACTAAGGCAGATGGCGTGGACTATATTCCTATGCCGGCTTGGAAAGTATATATGATCCAGTTCCTTAACATTGCCGGAACCGGTCCTATATTCGGAGCTATCATGGGTGCTAAATTTGGCCCTTCTGCATATCTGTGGATAGTTTTCGGCTGCATCTTTGCTGGAGCTGTCCATGACTACATGACAGGTATGTTGTCCATCAGGAACAACGGCGCCGGACTTCCGGACCTTGTCGGCGAATATCTCGGAAAAGGTACCAAAACATTCATATTGGCATTCTCCATTATCGTGCTGATGCTGGTCGGAACTGTATTCGTATTCAGCCCGGCACTCATCTTGGGAGACATCGCCGGAGACGGCAGCAAAATCGCCATAATGGCATGGGTGGGCGTTATTTTCCTTTACTATCTTTTGGCTACGCTGATGCCTATCGACAAGATTATCGGACGTATCTATCCGGTATTTTCTTTCGCGTTATTATTTATGGCTGTGGCACTTATGGTATGTCTGTTCGTGAAATGGCCAGTTCTTCCTGAAATTTGGGATGGGCTCGGTAATCTCGGAGAATCCAAGGGTCTTCTTAGCGGACAGCCTGTGTTTCCATGCCTCTTCATTACTATAGCATGTGGAGCAGTAAGCGGTTTCCATGCGACACAGAGTCCTCTAATGGCCAGATGCGTGTCTGATGAAAAACTAGGCAGGCCAGTGTTCTACGGAGCGATGATAACCGAAGGCATAGTGGCATTGATCTGGGCCACAGTCGCATCCTGGTTCTTCTATGGCGGTGGTGCGGCGGAAGTCGGGCCCGGTCTTTCTGCGGCAGCCCCTGAGGTGGTGGTCAAGGTCTCCGAAGGCTGGCTCGGTATTCTGGGCGGAATACTTGCGATTCTCGGTGTGGTGGCGGCTCCTATTACGAGCGGCGATACCGCGTTCAGAAGCGCACGTCTCATCGTGGCGGATTTCTTGCATCTTCCACAGAAGCCTATCCGTAATAGACTGATTATCAGTATTCCTCTCTTTATTTTGGCGAGCTTCCTGCTATGGTACAACATCGCTGATGAGGATGGGTTCAATGTCATTTGGCGTTATTTCGGTTGGGCGAACCAGACACTGGCGGTGTTCATGCTGTGGACAGCTACCGCTTATCTGGTGAAATATCGCGGCGGTATGTCGTTCATGCTCACGCTGTTGCCTGCTGCATTCATGACGGCCGTATGTGTTACATACCTCTGCGTCGCCAAGATAGGTCTTAATCTGCCTGTGACGTGGAACTGGTACATAGGAATAAGCACTTTCGTGCTCTCGCTTGCGGTGTTTTCTATACTCTACATGCGTCGTAAACAGAACTAAATTAATTAGATATGAAAAAGTGTGTTTTATTGCTGTGCGGTGCGGCGCTTCTTGCAACTGCATGCGGTGGCAACAAACCGGTAAAAACAGCCGGTATCAATTACGCATACATGGACACGACTGCGCGTCCTGGCGATGACTTCGCGAGATTTGCTACAGGACATTGGGCTGACCTGAATCCGCAGCCGCTCGAGTACCCGATGTGGGGCACTATCGCCAAAGTGTCGGACGAGAACGTTAAGGATCTTGCTGAACTCATAAAGGAAATAGCGGCTAAAGAGAATAAGAAGGGGAGTGTCGCCCAGAAGGTCGGAGACCTTTATAATATGATGATGGATTCGACCAGGCTCAATGCTGAGGGTGCGGCTCCTCTTCAGGCTCATCTTGCCGAGGTGGATGCTCTTCAGACTAAGGAAGAACTTATTTCGCATTGTGCCAAGGAGCATGATGACCTTCTTTTCGGAATTTACATTTCCGCTGACAAGAAAAATGCTTCTCAGAATATCGTAGGTGTATGCCAGAGTGGTCTTTCACTTGGAAATAGGGATTATTATTTGTCCGATACTCCTCAGAATGCAGTCGTAAAGAATGCGATGAGAGAGTATATGCATAATTTGTTCGTCCTCAGCGGATATTCTGATGAGGTGGCTACAGCCAAGATGGAACGTATATGGGCATTGGAAACACAACTTGCAGTGCCTTACTATTCACAGGAAAGACTTCGCGATACCGAAGCTAACTATCATAAAATCAGTGTGGATTCACTCACTGCCATCTGCGGCGGTTTCGACTGGAGAAAATATTTCGACGAATATGGCTTCGACAAGACATTCGAGGTGGACTTGGAGCAGCCTGAGCCGGTAGCTGCTGCCTGCAAGATTCTCGCAGACGCATCTTTGGATGATCTCAAGACATTGTACCAGTGGCAGATAATCTTCGGTGCTTCTTCAGTTTTGTCTGATGCGTTCACTGATGAGAACTTCGAGTATTCCAAGAAGATTTACGGTGTGAAGGAGAAGACCCCAAGGTGGAAACGTGCAGAAGGCCTTGTAGATGATTTGCTTTCAGATGCTGTAGGACAGATGTATGTAGAGAAATATTTCTCTAAAGAGGCTAAGGCTGAAATGATCGAACTTATCAGCAACCTGCAGAAGTCATTGGCCAACAGGATTTCTGCTCAGGAATGGATGAGCGAGAGCACTAAGAAAATAGCGTTGGAGAAACTTGCTGCTTATAAAGTTAAGGTGGGATATCCTGACAAATGGGACGATCTGAGTGACCTCATCATTGACCCGGACAAGAGCCTTTACGATAACATCCGCGCGGCACGCGCCTTCTATTGGGAACTATCTTACCGCAAGAAATATAACAAGCCGGTAGACAAGGAGGAGTGGTATATGTCGCCTCAGACGGTGAATGCGTACTACAATCCTACGACCAACGAAATTTGCTTCCCTGCGGGATTCCTGCAGCCGCCTCTGTTTGATCTCAATGCTGATGCTGCGGCAAATTATGGTGCTATCGGTGTCGTTATCGGTCACGAGATGACTCACGGTTTCGATGATCAGGGCCGTATGTATGACAAGGATGGCAATATGACTGACTGGTGGGCACCGTCTGATGCTGAGGCATTTAAGACTGCATGTGCGAAGATGGCTGAGTATTTCGATTCTCTCTGGGTCATTCCTGGCGAGCTTCATGCGAACGGAACTTTGTGTCTTGGCGAGAATATCGCAGACCATGGCGGATTGAATATCGCTTACGATGCGTTCCAGATGTGGCAGCAGAAGCATGGCAGATTGGCTGATGATCATGGTTTTACGCCGGAACAGAGATTCTTCCTTTCTTATGCGAATGTGTGGGCGGGTACTTCTTCCGACGAGATCAAGCGCTATCTCACCATGATGGATGTTCATTCGTTGGATGTTCTGCGAATCAATGGTGCGTTGGCTCAATGCAGTTATTGGTATGACGCGTTCAATATCCAGCCGAGCGATTCTCTTTACGTGAAGCCTGAGGATCGTGTCAATGTCTGGTAGGTTTTTATACTATATATAATAGGGGTGGGCGGCTGTTTCGGTCGTCCACCTTTTTTTCGTCTCTTGCCGCTGGATTTATTCTCGTTTTGAGCAAAATGTACCGCGAAAACGTTTTAAACGGTACCAAATGTGTTTTATTTCCCATTTTGTACCGCAGAAACGTTTTAGGTGGTACAAAATGGATATTCGCGAGCCGAATCGTCAGGCGTGGTCGCGTCATGAGGTCGGACTCGTCCGCTCAGGTACTGCGTAATTCGCGTCCTGAGTTCCGCCTCCTGCCGCTCGATACAGGCTGGTTGAATTCTTGGACGACCTGGCGGGTGCGAGTATTATTATATTTGAGTGCAATCGACAGAAAATCAGTCTGATACGATGATATGACTTGCTTTTGGGACTCGCCAGGTTGTATGTTTTGTCATAGGACCTGGCAGACGTGAAAATGCGAAATTGGCTGTCTGTTAGAGCGTTGTGCGAATTCCCTCCCGCCCGGTCGTCGCAAATCCATGCCGCCGGTATCCACGACCAGCCTGCCGCCAGGTTCGCCGAAATTCGCCTCTGCGTCTGCCGCCGCTCCTGCTGGTTCAGGTCAATGATTTTGTGCAAAAATTTTTTCATCCGTGTAACCCTCGCATCCATCGTCATTTAAAATGATAAACCCTGTAACAGGACTGAAAAAAGGCGAAAAAAAAGTTCGGGAAAAGTTTGGAAGTTCAAAAAAAGTCCCTACCTTTGCAATCCCGTTTGAAACAAGGGGGTCTGACAAGGACCGCAAGTGACAGACAGGGGGGTCAGAAAAAGAGGGGCGGAAGTTCCTGAGTATGACGAAGTTCATTGAAAAGACTGAAGACAAAGTACAAGTAGCAAGTACCGAAACGAAAATAATCGAGAGCGTTGATTT
>UREV01000038.1 GCA_900546925.1 uncultured Bacteroides sp. | reverse complement strand
CTCACCCTAAATCCCTCCCCTCGGGGAAGGGACTTACTTTCGCCCTCTCGGGCTCTAAAAGCGGTGTTTCGCCCTTGCGAAACTTAAGTAATAAACTATTTTAACGGGGAAACGAACTATATTTTTTAAGTGTCGCTGTCCCCGTTTTTGCGTTTTTTAGGATAAAAACCATTTAACGATGATAAAAAAATTAATAATCGGAGGCGTTTGCCTTGCTGCCGTAGCTTCTTGCGGCAACCGTGCGGAGAAATCTCCACTTCAGGAAAAGGTGGATTCTTACGCGGTGTTCCAGATCGGCTCTCCATACATGGAGGGTATTTCTGACAATGGTAAAGAAGTTCTGAATCTTTTCAGAAAGGCTGCCGATGAGGTGGACAACATTTTCTGGAAACAGACTTTCGGTGACAAGAATGCCATTATGGCTCTTCCTGATGGCCCTGCCAAAGACTTGGCTATCATTAACTACGGACCTTGGGACCGTATGGATGACAATCAGCCGTTCATCGACGGCTATGGAGCAAAACCTGCCGGAGCATGTTTCTATCCTGCTGACATGACTAAGGAGGAGTTCGATGCTCTCGAAGATCCTGCCAAGATGAGTCCGTATACTCTCATCAAGAGGGGAGAGGACGGCAAACTGAAGGTAGTATGGTATCACGATGAATATAAGGAAAGTGTAGATAAGATCGCCGGATATCTCGAGGCTGCGGCTACTATGACCATTAAAGAGAGTGTAAGAAATTACCTCCTCAAGAGAGCTGAAGCTTTGCGTACTGATTCTTACAAGGAGTCTGATTATGCATGGATGGATATGAAAGACAGCAAGATGGATCTTGTGATCGGACCTATAGAGAATTATGAGGATGGTATAAATGGCCTCAAGACTTCTTACGAGTGCTTCATTTTGTTGAAGGACCTCAAGAAGACTGACGAGCTTACCAAGTATATCGCTATGCTTCCTGAGCTTCAGAAGACTCTTCCTTGCCCAGAGGAGTATAAGACTTTTGTGCCTGGTACTGAGTCAGATATGTTCGTTTATGACGCTATTTACTATGCAGGTGACGCCAATGCCGGCGGTAAGACTATCGCCATCAACCTTCCTAACGACCACGAGGTCCAGGCTGAAAAGGGTACAAGACGTCTTCAGCTCCGCAATGTTATCAAGGCCAAGTTCGACAAGATCGTTTATCCTATCGGAAAGATTCTTTTCGAGCCTGAGCAGCAGAGATATCTCAGCGCTGATGCGTTCTTCTGGAATGTTACTTTCCATGAGGTGGCTCACGGTCTCGGTGTCAAAGAGACTGTAAACGGACTCGGTTCTGTCAGCTCTGCTCTCGGTAATCAGTATGCTACCTGGGAAGAGGCCAAGGCTGATATTCTCGGTCTCTATATGGTATGCAATCTTATCGACAAAGGCGAGATTCCTCTCATTTCCAAGGAGGCTGCCATCACTACTTATATCGCAAGTCTCGTCCGCTCAGTGCGTTTCGGCGCTGCTGACGCTCACGGCCGTGCTAACATGATGTGCTATAACTTCTTGAAGAACAATGGCGCTTTCGAGCGTAACAAGGATGGTCTCTACCATGTGAATTATGATAAAGTGGCTGGTGTCGTAGCTGACTGGGCTAATCTTATCCTTACCACTCAGGCTACCGGTAACTACATGTTCGCTAAAGAATATGAAACCAATCACGCTGTAGTTCCTGAGGCGCTTTCTGCTGATATTGCAAATGTCAATCGTGGCGGAGTGCCTGTGGATATAAGGTTCGAGTTTGTTTGGTAACTTTGTGCGTCTTTTCTGTCTACATTTCTTTTCTTATCAGTCGTGTACGCCCGGTACACTCCTTCTTCTAGAAGAAATCTAGCCTCGAAAATAATTTATAACAAACCTCCGAGACCGGTAAATGGTCTCGGAGGTTTGTCGTTGTTATGGCTTTATGATGATTTCTTTGATGATGTAGTCGGTCGAGCCGTCGGCGCCTGTGATCTTCGCTGTCAATGTGCATGTGCGGTTCGGGTAGTAGTAGCCGTCGGCGGATGGAACTATACTTCGGCCGTCCATGAACCAGCTGACACTCTGGAAGTTATTCATATTGAATACTATGAGCGGCATCTCCGCGTTTTCTTTGAATGTCCCGTTTGTTTTTCGGGAATCATCATTAAAATAGATGAACGGATAACCTTCTTCGTAAAGTCGCTTGGTGGTGAAACTTACTTCTGTTTCTTTTCCAGTGGCGTCCGATTCTCCAGTATAGAAAATCCTCATGTTGTAGGAGTATGACGCTTTCAGCCCTTCCAGACGTAACGCGTACTTCCCGGGAGAATAGGCATTGACCATAAGATTCTTAATTTCAGGGCCTTTGGTGGTGAATTTAACTCTGGCGAGACCGGTCTCCTGTATGTCGCTCTCCCACTGGATGATGGCGGTATTCTGGAAGACGTCTTTTCTGGTGATGGTGGCTTTCGGGATGGCGATTCCGCCTGTGGGTTTTACTGTAAACTCCACATTGTCACCTGCTTGCATTATATCCACGATGGCCAGGCGAGAAGCTGTTCCATCCCAGGATTTGAATGCCGGAATGGTCTTCGGGGTGAAACTGTTCTGTGTTCTGTATGGCCAGAATATTTCGTTCGTTTCGCTGGCGGACTGGTTTGCAGTTATGAGCTTCGCGCATTCATGGGACGGGTTGCTGTTCACTTCGTTGCATTTCCATCGTTCTTCAGCTGTCAGCTCCTTTTCATGCTTGCTGGAGAATCCGGCTTTCGATGAAGATTTGTCGATGTGATATATGGCCAGACCATGTCCTTCGATATAGCGGTCCCAGCCAGTGTTTGCACGGCATTCGATGAGATAGTATTCTCCTTCATTTTCAGTATGATACGTAAGATATCTGCCTGATTTGCTGATAGGCTCCAGGGTGTATTTTCCCGGTTTCAGTTCTTCCGGTTTGCCGATGCCGAGCATGTCTCTGTCGATGGCGTTGTAACCTGCAGGAGTGCGACCTTCGTTGTTCAGGTGGCCGTTGTCCATTAGTGATGTGGTTTTCCACAGTCCTGAGGATAAACCTCCGCTGGCGCTCGCGTCAGTGTCGTACATGTCTTTCAATCCGAGGGTGTGGCTGTATTCATGACAGAATACACCGATTGTTGCGGAACTGAGGGTCCCGTTCTTGCGTTTTCTGAGTTCTGACGTAATGGCGTAGCTGTCTATTGTTTTGCCGTCTAACTGGAATTGTTTGTTGAAGTCGGAAAGTTTTCCGGCGTGTGACCAGATGCAGTCTTCTTCACCACCGTCAGATTCATCTTCCCCTGCCACGATTACGAAGACGTTGTCCACGAGGCCGTCGCCGTCACCATCGAATTGTGAAAAATCGACTCCCTTTTCGTGAGCGATCTGGCATGCTTCTTCGGCTGCGAGGTATTCGAAACGGTCTTTTCCGTTGAGGTTCTTTCCGTAGTAAGCTCTTTTGCGACTGAGAGTTACGGGGTCTGCGAGATGGAAGTGGAATTCATATTCTCCGAGGAATTGGTCGTCGAAATATTTCTGGATTCCGTTTTCTCCATTAAGAAGTTTCTCGAGCCACTCTTTCTTCGATTTTAGCGGAACGTCTTGAAACTCTGCCGGGATTATCAGGCAGTGTTTTACTGTGGTCTGCTTTCCGTCCGGAGGTGTCGCTCCGTCGTTTTTGTCGGAGTCTTTACGGTCTCCGGTTTCATCGTTTGAGTTGCTGAGACTTGCGGTATTTAGGTTATTTTCTGATTCGTAATTGCCCGTTTTATGGCTGGAGCTATAATCTTGAGGATATATAGCCTTTACTGTGAGTCCTATTTCTTTCTTGGCATTCCAGAGCCAGATGATTCCGGAAGCGTCTGTTTTAACTACCTCGAATGTCAGATTCTTGAAATTCGGCTTGCCGTTTATGACATATTTCAGGGTGCATTTTATTTTCTCTCCCTCACGTTCAGGCATGGAAGAACATGTCAGGATGTAATACTCCGACATGGTGTCGTTATGTATACGGAACTGTCGTCTATCTGCATTGAACCCTATCTGGAATGTCTCAGGGATGTATTTTATCTTGGTGGAGCCTTGAATGACCAGTGATATGTCATCATTTCCGATGAACTCGGGAGAAGGGGAGTGCTCTTTCTCGCACCCCGACAATAAGGCAGCGGTCAGCGCTGTCAATATACATAGTGGTCCTCGTTTCATCTGTTCCGGCTGCGTTTTGTTTCCGCAGAAGAACAAATGTAGTGTTTTTGTATATAAATGTCAAGAGACCGGAAGCATCTATGACGCTTACCGGTCTCTTAATGTGTACTAAAACCTAAACCTATATTATAGATGCAGATTTATGTACAAACGTTGCATGTTATTTGCCAGCTTCTACAGAAAGTTTTCTGAATT
Organism: uncultured Bacteroides sp.; assembly: GCA_900546925.1. Lineage (GTDB taxonomy): Bacteria > Bacteroidota > Bacteroidia > Bacteroidales > UBA932 > Cryptobacteroides. Next base: position 2,035 of record UREV01000038.1, on the reverse strand, counting down.
CTTTAAAATCTTTCATAAGAGCGAGAGCAGCCTTACGTGCGCGGGCACCTGCAGCCTTATTTCCTTTTTCAGCCTGAGCCTCTGCATTTACTGCAAACTCCTCATACTCGGCTTTGATTTTTTCGATGAGTTCTTTCATGATTTCCAGAATTTATTAAGTTAAACAATGATTTTTTCGTTTTACAAAGCGCAATTTAGATATTTATACCAAAAAATGCAAGAGTAAAAATGAAAAAATGTTAACGCTCAACCTATTAGAACTATTTTTTAACAGTATTGAATATATTCATGGCTCGGTCTGGCCCGATTGTAACGAAATCTTTAATTCCGCTGATTACACTCTTGCAGATTTCAGGCATGGCGGCTTTCTCCTCATCGGTCATGCTGCCTATGACGAAATTTACCTGCCCGCCTTTCTGGAAATTGTTTCCTATGCCGATTCTGATTCTCGGATAGTCCTGTGTTCCGAGGAGTTCCTGAATATTCTTAAGGCCGTTGTGTCCTCCGTCGCTGCCTTTCTTTCTCATTCTGAGAGTGCCGAAAGGAAGGTTCAGGTCATCGCAGATCACCAGGATATTCTCCACGGGGATGTTCAGTTTGTTCATCCAGTAGCGTACAGCGTTGCCACTGAGGTTCATATAAGTGGAAGGCTTGAGCAGTGTAAGCTTTCTTCCCTTGAATGAAATCTCTGCGACGTCTCCATATCTTTGTGTCTGGAATGTGACCCCGGCGTCGTCGGCCCATGCATCCAGTGTCATGAAGCCTACGTTATGTCTGGTGTCAGCGTATTCTGCGCCGATGTTGCCGAGTCCGGCTATAAGATAGTTCATATCGATCTTTCAAAAAACGAGACGGATTGGAATTTGGACTCCACTCCGTCTCGAAAACACTATTAAAATTTGTGAGTTATGCTTCTGCTGGTGCCTCAGCTGCAGGTGCTTCAGCTGCTGGAGCCTCCTCGTGATGTACACCTTCCTCCATAGCCTTGTCAAGTGCCTCCTCATAAGCGATATGAGCAGCAATCTGACGTGAAGATTTAACGGTGCAGATGATGGTTCCCTTAGGAGAGATAACGTTGATGTTCTCATACTTGAGGTCACCTGCCACGATTCTCTTACCGATCTGGAGTCTGTCTATGTTAACTACGAGCTCATCTGGAAGATCTTTCATGAGAGCGCTTACTTTCAAAGAGCGTACGAGCTTGTAGAACTTACCGCCGGCACGTACACCGACTGCATGTCCTGTGATAGTTACAGGAACGCTGATAGCGATAGGCTTGTCTTCAGTAACAGCGAGGAAATCTGCGTGGAGGCAGTTGTCCTTTACCGGGTGGAACTGAAGCTCGTGAACTACAGCGAAATATTTCTTGCCGTCGCTGAGGTTGAGGTCAATGATGAAAGATGCAGGAGTGCCAGTAATTCCCTTGAGATCTTTCTCTGTGATAGTGAAAAGTACGTTCTCTACACCAGCACCATAAAGGTTACATGGGATGAGACCCTGCTTGCGGAACTCTTTGATAACCGCTTTGTTGCCGACCTCGCGAATCTGGCCGTTCAATTCGAAATGTTTCATTTCTTGTTTTGTTTTTAAAATGTGTTACTCAGTCTGGCCCAGAGAATCCGTCATGCGGTTTCCCGTCAGACCCCATTGCACCAAAAGCTTTCGCTTTTTTACGGGCGTTTCTTTCAAATGCCCAAAATGCGCCGCAAAGATAGTAATTTTTTCTGGGAATAGAAATATTGTTGAGGAAATTTAGTGAGTTCAACACCGCACATTTCCATATGCCTGATATTCTTGCGCTTCTGAAGCCTCAGCTCCGAGCCCGAATCTGAGACGACGACAGATGAGTCCGGCAAGGCATATAGACAAATTCTCTCTCCGTCATGTCCAGAAATTGTTTCGATTTCGGTGTGTCATGCAGAAGTTCGTTCTTCCAGGGTAGAAACCAGCCTGAAGGACGGTTGTAAGATTTATCGTGCAATCCACTTCTCGACGGTGCGGGTCTGCGAGGAAATGTTCACGCCGACCTTGACGA
>UREV01000037.1 GCA_900546925.1 uncultured Bacteroides sp. | reverse complement strand
GCCGTCCGTGGCCTTGTGAACGGAAGGGGCCCAGCTCCGCTGGGAAGGATGAGCGCCAGCGAACCTTTCGGCGACACATGCACCCTGAGCGGCGCCTAACGCTTGCGTCGACCGCTACCTTGTAATCGGAAAGTGGCCCAGCTCTGCTGGGAGGATGAGCGCCAGTGAACCTTTCGGCGGCACATGCGCCCTGAGCGGCGCCTAACGCTTGCGTCGACCGCTGTGTAGCTTTGCAGCTAAACATAAATTAACGAGGCTGACTCCTTAGAGCCAGCCTCGTTTTCTATGTTATCTCAGCGCCTACTTCCCGAACTTCACGTCCGCCATAATGAAATAATGATCGCTAGGCAAAATGCCATTCACCGTGTCAGTCATCATCTTGCAAGACACAGCCTTCACCCCACCGTGCATAAAGACGAAATCGATCCTCTTCTTATTCTTCTTGTAATTCTCACCCTTAAAACCATGGAAAGAATTACGCTCCGGAATACCAAGCTCCACATAAGCATCCCTCCATCCGGCCTCATGCAGAAAACCTGCAGCCGCCTGAGCAGGACCCGAGTTGAAATCTCCGCACAAAATTTGAGGAAAATCCTCCGCATACTGAGCAGCCTCCTTGATAATCAGCTTAGTCTGCTCCTGTCGGGCACCCTCAGTCTTGTGATCCAGATGAATATCCAGAATCCTAAACTCCTCGCCAGTCTTCTTATCCCTGAGCCTCAGCCAATTGCAATGCCTTGCTCTGGTAGTGTTCCAAGAGCAGCTGCCGGCGATAAGCGGATCCTCAGACAGCCAGTAGCAGCCTGAACCCGTAACCTCATACCGTGAAGTCTTGAAGAAAATCACATTCTTTCCGATGAAATGATAACCCTCAGTGAAAGGATCCATCTCAGGGCCTGTAAAACCATAAGAAGTGTAACCCTTCAACTCCTTCTTCATATAGTCATAAGAATCGTAAATCACCTCCTGCATACAAATCAGATCCGGCTTCTGAGCCAAAATCACATCCCTGCAAACCTCCCTGCGATTCTCCCATTGCCCGGGAGTATCCTTATCTGCATCCAGGCCGGTAATCCTTATGTTACAGGACATTACGCGATGCGTACCCTTCTCCTGCGGTTCGCGCACCAGCTTCGCCCCGGCTACCGTAGCTGTCATGGTCAATGCCAATGCGACACCAACAAGTTTCTTTATTATGTTCATAATTTTAGTCTCTTAAGTAAGCCCCATTCTCACGGAGATCCTCACGGACCGCTTCGACATTGACCTTAGACACGGGAACTCCCTCCTCGACAGCGATTTTAGCGGCCCTTCCGGCAGCCTCGCCCATCACCATGCAGGTGGACATCACGCGGGCGGAAGCCATAGCCTCGTGGGTCATGGACGCGCAACGGCCTGCGACGAGCAAATTCTCTACTTTCTCAGGAACGAGCATTCTGTAAGGTAAATCGTAACAGTCTGGGCACCACATCATTGTGCAGTCGTCACCATGGCTGTGATGAATATCTACAGGGTAACTTGCCACGCCGACAGCATCCTCGAACTTCCTGCAAGACAAGATATCGTCTGCCGTCAACACATATTTGCCTTTAATTACTCGGCTTTCGCGGATACCCATGAATGCAGCTACCTTATCTCTCCAAGCGTGCTCGAATCCCGGGATGAAATCACGCAGATATCTCTCGATCTCGTCGTTCTGCATACGTGCGGTAATCTCTCCGTCGGTGTAACTCGTTGGATTAGTGGAGTCTACGCCGCATACACGAGACATGTTCACCCAAATCTCATCATCTGCAAGACCTGTGATGAGGATGGTTCTTGCTACAGGGATAGAGTAACCTTTCTCCCTGGCCTCTTCGATTTTCTTTCTGAAACCGACCACGATGAACGGACCACTCTTGAACTGCTCAGTCGGCATCACATCCATGTCGAACTCCTCAGGGTGGTTCACTATCGCATCGCGAAGCTCCTGGACATTGACCCCTCTCATGCAGAACATCAGGGTAGGAGGTTGCATGCCGCCGTCAGCATCGCCCTTGTGGCACTCGACGCCCGCGCGGAAAGCGACATCTCCGTCTCCGGTGCAGTCGATAACTGTCTTGGCGAGAATCGCTTCACGTCCTTCCTTGCTTTCGATGATGACTCCTTTCACATCGTTGCCCTCCTTTATCACATCGGAGCAGAAGACGTAGAACAATATTTTAACTCCCACATCCTCAAGCATTTCCAATGCTACATCCTTTACTTCCTCAGAATCGATGATGGTAAGGCTGACATGATTCTTGCATGGCTTGTGCTCGGATGCCTTACCTCTGGCGCGAAGCCTGTCGATAAGCATTTGAGGCAGACCTTCTACTACCTGGTTCCCTTTTCTTCCGAGATAACCGAGGATAGGAAGCCCGAGTGTCAGGTTTCCGCCTACATAGCCGCGGCTTTCTATAAGCATGACTTTTAGTCCGCTTTCTGCTGCAGCTCTTGCTGCCATGATCCCGGCAGGGCCTCCGCCTACAACCAGGATATCTACTTCATCTTTTACCGGAATGGTTCTCTCCGGCTCCAGAATGGTTTTGATTGTGCTCATGATTCGATAAATAAAATTTATAGGTGCGAAATTATGAAAACTATCGTTAAAATGAAAGGTTTTATATAAAAATCTGTTTTATTTCTTTATTGCGACATTTCATTTTGTTGTAAAATCTACGAATGGCGACAGATATACATACTTGCATAATTTGCCGATTATAGCCATATTTGTCAGTTAAAACTCAGAATAGTGAAGAATGCGATAAAATACATAATCTCGGCATTGGCCGCCGTCATCCTGCTCTACTTCTCCTTCAGGGGTGTGAAGTGGGAAGATTTCTATGCGGGACTGAGATTTTGCCGTTGGGAATGGATAATCGCCGCCATGATAGCCGGTGGTATGTCTTTCTGGGTCAGAGCGTTGCGATGGAAAAAACTGCTGTCGCCCATCGATCCGAACATTACCCGCAAGGTTTCGTTCAATGCTATCAATATCAGTTATATCGCGAATCTGGTCCTTCCGAGGATCGGTGAGTTCGTCCGCTGCGGGTTCATAACCAGGCATTCTCAGTTGGTTCGGGTCAATGCCGATGTCCCGGGGAGTTCTTCTCAGGTTCAGGAACATCGTCTGGCCTCCTATGATAAGGTGCTTGGAACAGTAGTTCTGGAGCGTTCATGGGATGTCCTCACTATGCTTATTCTCGTGGCTGTAATGACAGTATCCATGTGGGGAAGATACGGTAACTTCTTCATTGACAAAATCTTCAAACCCTTCTCCGACAGGTTGGGGGCGGGATTCTGGATCGTCCTTTTGGGGCTGGCGGCAGCTTGTGCTGGTGCGTTGTGGATGCTGTGGCATTTCAGAAACAGGAATGTGGTCCTGAAGAAGGTCGCTGGGTTTGCCAAAGGCTTGTGGGAAGGGATTATAAGTTGCATGAAAATGAAACAGGGATGGCAATTTATTGTGCAGACTGTTGCAGTTTGGACACTTTATTGGTTCATGAGCTATGCGGTCTTGAATGCCGTCCGTGGAATGGATACTTCAGCATTGGCCCCGGACCTGGCAACTGCGGTATCGGGTCTGGCCGGTCTTGGGGCGCTGGATGCGCTTTTCCTGATGCTGGCGGGGAGTCTGAGCTCGCTCGTGCCGGTGCCGGGCGGGTTCGGTGCGTTCCATTATATTGTGGCGACCGCGCTGGCGACAGTTTATGGCGTGCCTTTCGAGATCGGGATTATTTTCGCCACGTTGTCACATGAGTCTCAGACGGTGATGCAGATTATTTGCGGAAGTTGTTCGTATGTGTCTGAGTCACTGGATGTTGTAAATGAGTAAGTTATGAAGCTAAATGATTTGTCGGGCCTCAGGGATTTGGCCAAGAAAATGAAAAAAGAGGAGAAAGTGGCGCAGAAAACTGTCGCTGCCGTGAAACCGTTGGCCAAGCCGGTGCGTCATCAGGTGGCTCCGGACGGGAGCAATGCCACTGTGGAGGATTATTTGTGCGGGGGTGATGTTTTCCTGGAGGACAAGTTCGGCGGATTTGCTCCACGCAAGAAGTCTCAGCAGGGGAGTGTGCCTAAGGCGGCGTCTAAGTATCTGACGTATGATCTTCATATTCAGGCGCTTGACCATCCGAAGGATTTGCCTCGTGAAAAGTTTTTAGACTGGCAGCTGAAGGCGTTCCGCAAGATTATGGAGGCAAACGAAAGTCACCTCGGCAGGAAGATTATTTTCATCCATGGCCAAGGTGACGGTGTATTGCGTCGCGCGATTACCACTGAGCTGGACGAGCGTTGGTGGACATGCGAATATGCCCCGGCTCCTGAAGAGCAGTATGGTTTCGGCGCTGCTATTGTCGTTACTATCAGGTAGTTGATATTGTTCTATCTGAAGCTTAAGTTGTGGCCTATTTGGAGGCTACTTGTCGCTGAGCACCAGTTCGACAGGACAGTGGTCTGAGCCTAATATCTCATTATGGATTTCGGCTCCGGCGATGCGGTCTTTAAGCGACTGTGACACAACGAAATAGTCGATGCGCCACCCCGCGTTCCGCTGTCTGGACTGGAAACGATATGACCACCACGAGTATTTAACGGTCTCCGGATTCAGCATTCGCCAAGAATCCACAAATCCCGCGTTCAAAAGTTCGGTGAATTTCCCGCGTTCCTCGTCCGTAAAACCGGCGTTCCGTCTGTTGGATGAAGGATTTTTCAGGTCAATGTTCTCGTGCGCCACGTTGAGGTCACCGCAGATTACGACGCCTTTCTTTTCGGCCAATCCGCATACGTATGCACGGAAATCGTCTTCCCATTTCATGCGGTAATCCAAGCGTTGCAGTTCGTCCTGGGAATTGGGCACATATACGCAGACGAGGTAGAAGTCGGCGTATTCCACTGTGATGACGCGTCCTTCGTGGTCGTGTTCATCGATGCCCATGTCATTCACTACTGACAATGGTTTTACGCGTGTGTAAACTGCTGTGCCTGAGTAGCCTTTCTTGTCGGCGTAGTTCCAGTATGATTCGTATCCGGGGAACTGCAGATCTAACTGTCCTTCCTGCATTTTGGTTTCCTGCAGGCAGAACACGTCAGCGTCCAAGGCCTTGAAGGAATCTTCAAAGCCTTTTCCGACGCAGGCGCGTAACCCGTTTACATTCCATGAAATAAGTTTCATATATCTGTTATTCCAATGTCCATTCGACGCCGTCCTTGGTGTCTTTCACTACGATACCTAGGGCTTTCAGGTGGTCACGGATGCTGTCGCTTGTCGCCCAGTCTTTAGATGCTTTGGCTTTAGCGCGTTCTTCTATAACCATGTCCATTAGTCCTGCTATAGTTTTGCCTGATTTTCCGGAGTCACCGCTTTCGTCCACGAGACCCAGTACGCCATAGACGATGTCGTCAAACAGTCTGAGAAGTGTTTCGATGTCGCCCTTTGTAAGTGAGCCTTTCTTCTCTTTTTCTGTGTTGATAAGTTTGACTGCTTCGAATATGTGTGACAATGCCACTGATGTGTTCAAGTCGTTGCAGAGTGCTGCATATACTCCTTCGAATATGGCTTTTACTGTTTCGCTGTCTGCAGGGCATGTCTCCGGTGCTACGTCTGCAAGGAATTCACCGTATTTGAGTGCGTTGGCAGCATCACCTTCAGTTCCACGGACATCGACATTGACCCCAGCAGCTGAAGCTATGGTGCGGAGGTCCTGGGCGGCTTGCATTACGCGGCGATAGCCTTTTTCGGCGGCTTTGAGCGCGTCGTTCGAGAAGTCGAGGGTGCTGCGGTAGTGGGCCTGCAGAATGAAGAATCTTACGGTCATCGGTGAGTAGGCCTGCTCGAGTTTATCGTGTTCACCTGCAAATAGTTGCGGCAGGGTGATGAAGTTGCCGAGGGATTTGCCCATCTTCTGTCCGTTGATGGTGATCATGTTGTTGTGTACCCAGTAATGTACACCTTGGGTTCCGCGGGATGCTTCGTTTTGTGCGATTTCGCATTCGTGGTGCGGGAACATGAGGTCCATTCCGCCGCCATGGATGTCGAATTCGTGTCCGAGGTATTTTTCGCCCATGACTGAGCACTCCAGATGCCATCCCGGGAAGCCTTCTCCCCATGGTGATGGCCATTTCATAATGTGCTGAGGTTCAGCTTTTTTCCACAATGCGAAGTCGTATGGAGCGTGTTTGTCGCTTTGTCCGTCGAGTGCGCGTGTTCCCTCGAGGGTATCTTCGAGTGTGCGGCCTGAGAGTATGCCGTACTTGAATGTTTTGTTATATTTTTCTACGTCGAAGTAGACTGAGCCGTTGCTTATATATGCGTAGCCTGCATCGAGGATTTTCTTTACATTTTCGATCTGCTCGATGATGTGTCCTGATGCGCGTGGCTCGATAGACGGAGGAGCGACGTTCAGCATGCGCATGGCTTCATGGTATCTAAGTGTATATGTCTGAACGACTTCCATCGGCTCAAGCTGTTCCAGGCGTGCTTTCTTTGCGATTTTGTCTTCGCCTTCGTCTGCGTCGTGCTCGAGGTGTCCCACGTCGGTGATGTTGCGGACGTAGCGTACTTTATATCCGAGGTGTTTGAGCAGTTTGAAGAGTACGTCATATGTCACGCCCGGTCTGGCATGTCCGAGGTGTGCGTCTCCATAAACGGTAGGGCCGCAGACGTACATGCCCACGTGTCCGGGGTTTATCGGGACGAAGAGTTCCTTCTTATGTGAAAGGGTATTAGTCAGAAATAATTCGCGCATATTTATCTAAAATTTTCAAAATCTGTACAGAACTGCTAAGTTAGGAAATTTTATATGATTTGTCAATTCATTCTGGAACAACGTGGTTTTACTTTGTTTGGCTGAATAATGATTCGTCCGGATTAAAACGTTTATTTCCGGATAAATCGCTCAACATTACATTTTGTCTGGAAATAGGCTGGCTTTTCCGGACGTTTTTCTGATTCAGTGCTAACGTACCGGCGATGCCGGCGGTATTCTCTTCAGGATGTGGTTTTGTGGTCCGATAACATGGCTGCGTCAGTAGTTCGGACTCGTCCGCTCAGGTGCTTTGCAATTCGCGTCTTGAGTTCCGCCTTCCGACGCTTGCGTGGCGGTATTCTCTTCAGAAATTGTTTCGTGGTCGGTCAGAGGTCCCGGCGGAGACCTTCGCTTCGCTCATCCCTCCGGCTTCGCCGGCACCTCCCATTT
>UREV01000036.1 GCA_900546925.1 uncultured Bacteroides sp. | reverse complement strand
TCTTAAAAATCAGCAATTTATATTTAACTCGTTAGGTAATTGTCGGGAATGCAGGTTAGATGTGGACACCATTGCTGACTTGACAGGCCTGACCAAAGAGGTGGTAGCGAAGTTGGCTGAGCAGTAACCGATATCGTGAGTTGTCATCGAGACAATCTGTATCTGCGCCGACCAAACAATTAAAAAAGGCAACCGAAAAACTTCGATTGCCTTTTTTAATTTTCTGTGGAGAAATATTAGAATCTCTCCTCTGAAGAAACAGTCAGTTTCTTACGTCCGTGACGACGACGAGCTGCCAATACGCGGCGGCCGTTTGCTGTAGCCATGCGCTCGCGGAATCCGTGCTTGTTAATGCGCTTGCGTACAGAAGGTTGAAATGTTCTTTTCATTATCTTACTTTTTTATATTTTTCACGAATGTTCACAATATTCACAAACAGGAATGCAAATTTAGTCTTTTTCGCCTTAAATGCAAAATTTTTCCAAAAATTCTTCTCGGTAATCCCAAAAATTAATTCTCGGAATCCTCACCCCAATATCTGAAACACCTCGAGAACACCGCATCCCGCTGCTCACGTGTACACTCCGGTCCAGTGTCGATCAACTCTGCCAAAGACCTTCCATCCTCCGAATCCATATCCTGATCTCTCTCATCCCCGACCTGCATCCCGAAAACACGGGTACAATACTTCGCCGCAGTATGTATATCATGCGACGAAAAAATAATCGAAACATGCTTCCCAAGAGCGACCTCGCGCAGGGTGCAAAGCGCTGATTCTCTGCTGTCTACATCCAAAAACGCCGTGGGCTCATCCAACAAAATAACCTCAGCCTGCTGCAGAAGAGCCGTGGCGATCGCCGCCTTTTGGAACTCTCCGTCACTTAGACTACTGATATCGCGCGCGGCCAGATGGCCTATACCTAGAGTCTCCAGCGTCTCCAAAATCCGTGAACGAATCTTCGCAGGAAGACGCCCGAGCCAATCGCTTTCCCGATAACAACTCGTTGCTACAAAATCCGTTACGGAAAAACCCGGCACCTTCGGTATCCGCGCCGGCACTAAAATGACGCGCACCGGGCGCCCCCGCATCCCGATCTCCCCGCTGACCGCCGGAATGACCCCGGCCAATGTCCTCAGAAGCGTGCTCTTCCCGATGCCGTTCGCCCCGCACAAGAGAATACACTCGCCGACCCCGATCCGGAAGCTCATTTTTTGGGTCAATGCTCTTCCGTCGTTGCCTATCACCAGGTTGTCTGCGCACAAAATTTTATTCTCATCCATAATCGCAAAAATACGAAAAAATCGCTATCTTTGAATTTTGCATTGATACGAAATGAGAGAAAAATTATACCTGATCGACGGACATGCATTGATATTTAAAATGTACTATGCCTTTCTGAGGCGTCCGATGATCAACTCGAAAGGAGCCGACATGTCTATCCTTTTCGGCTTCACTAAATACATTTTGGAATTGATAGTTAGAGAACATCCTGACTATCTTGCAGTTGCGTTCGATCCTCCCGGAGGAACATTTAGAAACGAAATGTTCCCCGAATACAAAGCCACCAGAGCAGAAACCCCGCAACTCATCATCGATTCACTCGAACCGTTGCGCGAGCTCTGCGCTGCCATGAACATCGCAACCCTCATGGTACCCGGCTTCGAAGCAGACGACGTCATCGGCTCCATGGCCAAACGCGAAGCAAAGAAAGGCCTCGAAGTCTACATGGTGACCCCAGATAAAGACTACGGACAGCTTATCGACGAAAACATCTTCCAGGTCAAACCCGGAAAATCAGGCGGTGAAGACGAAATCCTCGACGCCAAGGCAGTCTGTGAAAAATACGGCATCAGCTCCCCGCTGCAAGTCATCGACATGCTCACCATCTGCGGCGACACCGCTGACAACGTGCCCGGAGTGAAAGGCGTAGGCGAAGTAGGCGCTGGAAAACTCATCTCCAAATACGGCTCAGTATCAGCTATATACGAGCATATCGACGAGTTGACACCACGTCAGCAGACCATGTTCAGGGAAGCGCAGCCGCACATCGCTCTGAGCCGGGAACTCGTGACTATAAAGACCGACATGGACCTCTCCGAGACGACCGAAGGCATGCGCGTGAACCTCGAATTCACCCCGCGCCTGGCCGACCTGTTCGCCGAATACGAGTTCAGCTCCCTGAAAAAATTCATCCCTGCCGGCCACACCCAGACGACCCTACCACAGAACTCGCCGAAGGTTTCTGTCAATGAAATCCCGGCGGAGGAGTTCAAGCAGTCCGCTAAACAGAACTGCCGACTTTCCGTAACCGTAACTGCCGCAACATCAGGCATTTTTACGCCGGTAAGCAGAATTACGTTGGCGACATCTGACCCTAAGGAAGCGGAAGAACTGCAAGTGAAAGTGACATCTTCTACAGATATAAATACATTCTCCGACTTGCTTTCCGATCCGGAAATAGAAAAATTCGGCTACGACCTCAAACTCGCCGAAAACATACTCCGTTACAACGGCATTGACCTGAACGGAAAACTTTCTGATGTCGGACTGATGCATTATCTGATAAACCCGGAAAAAAGTCACAAACTCGACGTGCTCGCGAAGACGTACTTGGGCATTGACCTGAACAGCGAAGAACCGGCGGAAGAAGCGGAGCCTTTGTCGTTGTTCGATGCGCCGGCAGAGGTGGCGGATGCGTCAGAATCGGAGGCGACGGCGGCAGCTCTTCTGGTCGGTCTGAAAGTGCGCGCAGATATGGAAACGCATTTGTTGACAAGACTTTACGACGAAATGGAAGAACCATTGATGCGAGTGCTCGGAAAGATGGAGCGGGTCGGAGTGAAAGTGGATTTGGAACAGTTGAGGGAGTTCGCGGAGGCGCTCAGGACCGAGATGAATGAACGTGAGGCGCGGATTCGGGAGATGGCTGAGGAACCGGAACTGAACATTTCGTCACCGAAACAGGTCGGCGATCTGCTCTTCGGAAAACTGCAGCTGGATCCGAAAGCGAAAAAGACCGCGCGGGGAAGCTATCCTACTGATGAAGCGACACTTACGGCGTTGGCAGACAAATCGCCTATCATCGGGGAAATCCTGGAATTCAGGGCAGTGAAAAAACTGCTGTCGACATATATCGAACCGTTCCCGACATACGTCTCACCTAAGACCGGACGCATACATACTACGTTCAATCAGGCGCTTACGGCGACAGGACGATTGAGCTCATCGAATCCGAACCTGCAGAATATCCCGATCCGCACAGAACGTGGAAAAGAAATCAGGAAGGCGTTCGTGGCAGGGGAGGCTGGCGGATACATCGTGTCGGCGGATTATTCACAGATCGAACTGCGTATCATGGCGCATCTGAGTCAGGACAGTCATCTTATAAGTGCGTTCCGCAACGGGGTGGATGTGCATGCTGCCACGGCTGAAAAGATTTTCGGAGTGCCGCATGAAGATGTTACGCCGGAACAGAGGCGCGTCGCCAAGACCGCAAACTTCGGTATAATGTATGGAATCTCGTCTTTCGGTCTGGCTCAGCGACTTGGCGTATCCAGGTCTGAAGCCAAGAAGATTATCGACGATTACTTCGCGGCATTCCCGGCTGTCCGCTCCTATATCGACGACACCATAGCGGCCGCGCGCGAGAACGGGTACGTGGAAACACTGTTCGGAAGACGCAGGTACCTGCCCGATATAAACTCCAAAAATGCCACCGTCCGAGGACTCGCTGAGAGGAATGCTGTCAATGCCCCTATCCAGGGAACGTCGGCGGATATCATCAAGCTGGCTATGATAGGTGTGGACAAGAAAATGACTGAGGAGGGACTGAAAAGCAGGATGGTGCTGCAGATTCATGACGAACTTCTCTTCGATACAGTGCCCGGAGAAACAGAAAAACTGATGTCCATCGTCAAGGAACAGATGGAACATGTAACAGAATTGACAGTTCCTTTAACGGTAGAATGTAATTATGGCAAAAACTGGCTCGAAGCTCACTGATTTGGATGATAACGGACTGGTACAGTCGGCTTTGGATGGTAATGAGGCGGCTTTTTTCGCCCTGTATGCACGTTACCATAAGGCTGTCAGCGCCCATATCTCCAAATATGTGAAAGAAAAGGAAGAGGTGGAGGATATATGCATGGAAAGTTTCGAAAAGGCTTTCGGGAAATTGGAAACCTTCAAGCCGGATGGCAAATTTTCCACATGGCTGTTCACAATAGCCCGAAACACAGCTTTCGACCATAAAAATAAAGGTAAGTTGATGGGTAAAAAGGTGGAACAGACACCGATCGACGTCACTGGAGATGACGCCATCAACGTGCCGGCTGACCAGCTCAGTCCGGAGGACGACATCATTTCCATACAGGATCACGAAAACTTCCTGAGCTGCATCGACAATCTGCCGGAACATTATATGGTGATAGCGAAAATGTGCTTCGTGGACAACCTCGGTTATAAGGAAATCGCCGAAAAAGCGGATATCCCTGTAAACACGGTTAAGACCCGTATCAGCAGGGCTAAAGCGTTGATTATCCAGAAGATGCAAGATATGGAGGAGGAATTATGAATTACGGGGAATTTATAAATGAACTGAATGTCCTGTTTCCGGAAACTACGCCCGAAATGGCGGAAAAGTTCCGTGCGATGGAAGGACTTTATAACGACTGGAATGCTAAGATCAATGTCATTTCGCGTAAGGATATAGGCAGTTTGTACGTGCGCCATGTGCTTCATTCATTGGCGATTGCGGGGTATCTGAAGGAGACCCGTCCGGAGATTTTCGAGGAGTGGACCCGCGGGACCGGCATCTCTGTCCTCGACCTGGGGACCGGCGGCGGCTTTCCGGGAATCCCGCTGGCCGTGATGTTCCCGAAAGTCCGGTTCGTCCTCTGTGATTCCGTCGGGAAAAAGACCATCGTCGCCAAAGGCGTCTCCGAGGCTTTGGGTCTTGTCAATGTCGAAGTGGTGAATGCCCGTGCGGAGTCTCTTCCGGAGACTTTTAACTATGTGGTTTCCAGGGCAGTGACGGCATTGGACAACTTCTATCCGTGGGTACGGGGAAAGTACACCGGAAACATTTTCTATCTGAAAGGCGGTGACTTTTCCGAGGAACTCTGCCACATGATGCGTATGGCAGGACTCCGCCCGGGTTCCGTCAGGACATGGAAAATCCAGGATTGGGTGAACGACCCTATCTTCGAAGACAAATACGTGATCGATATTCCATAACATGGGCTCTTTGGCAGGACTTGGCCTCTTGGGCCTTTTTATAGGAACATTTTTGGCTGCGACGATTCTGCCGTTCAGCTCCGATGCCTTGTATATAGCTGTGCTCGCGGCTACCCATGATGCCGCCGGGTGCCTGATAGTCGGCACTTTAGGTAATTGGCTCGGCAGCGTAGTTACCTACTGGATGGGCTGGATAGCCAGATGGGACTGGCTCGAAAAGTGGTTCAAGGTAAGGCGCGAAACCCTTCAGAAGCAGAAAGCGAAAATCGACAGATATGGAGTTTGGTTGGCTCTGATTTGCTGGGTACCGTTTGTCGGAGACGTAATCGCCATAGCATTAGGCTTTTACCGCACGCCACCGGTCCGCACTATGCTGCTTCTTCTGGTCGGAAAGTTCCTCCGTTTCTGGGGCTGGAACCTTCTTATGGGTTTTGTCGCCTGAGTATCAGGAAGATAATAGGTATTCCTATCAATGCTATTGTACTTCCGACAGGCAGCGGCGTCTCCCAGACACGTGAAAGAATATCCCCGCCGAGGCAGATGACGGCTCCCATGATGCAACTCAGAGGGATAACATGTTTCATAACAGCCTGACCACTAAATGCTTTGGCGATATGTGGAGATACGATGCCCACGAATCCGATGGGGCCGCAATAAGCTGTAACCACACCGGTCATCAGACTGCACCCCAGCATTGACAAAACCCTGATCTTCCGGGCGTTGGCACCGGCGCTTGCCGCGTAGTCGTCGCCGAACAGGAGCAGACTGAGGCCTTTGCTCAGGGACAGCGAAATCAGGAATCCGGCGATCAGCGCGACTGCCATTATCTGGAGTTCGGTCCATCCGCTGCTGCCGAAACTGCCGGCCGACCAGTTCCAGAACATTTTGAGTCTCATTTCGTTGGCCTGATATTCTATTACAGAAGTGAGAGCGCTCATGATATAACCGAGCATGACTCCGGTGATAAGAAGCGCGGATGCCCTACGTGTGCGGAGCGATATCCATAAGATAATCAACGACATACAGAATGCGCCTGCCGCTGCTGAGATGCTGAGTGCGATGCCTGTCCCGGCTGTGCAGAGTGTCGCGATGGCCACGCCCGTGCCGGCTCCGGCGCTGATTCCGAGAATGTGCGGGTCGGCGAGAGGGTTCCTGAATACCGCCTGCATGACCGATCCCGACGTGGCGAGTCCGATGCCCGCGAGGATTGCCGTCAGGAGTCTCGGAAGTCGCAAACTGTTGACTATAGCCGCGATACGACTGTCGGCGGTTCCTGTCAATGCCTGAAAAATCTCGCTCGAAGAGAGTTTGACCGCACCGACGTGCAAGTCCAGAAGGGCCAGCACCAAAAGGGCCAGCACGCTAATGGTATAGGTCAATGCCAATCTTTCTTTTTTGCTCATTTTCGGTTCTCTGTCAGGGTGAATCGGCATGATTCGGACTCCAAATATAGGTAAATTTTTGTCGTGTTACTAAATTTATTAAATTTGTAAGTTAATCGGCAAGTCACTAACTTGCGGCAACATAGAAAAAATAAAGAAAAACATATTATGAAAAATTTCGTAGAGGAACTTAAATGGAGGGGCATGATTCAGGACATCATGCCAGGCACAGAGGAGAAACTGATGGAAGGCCCTACAGCTGCCTACGTCGGTATAGACCCTACTGCTGATTCCCTTCATATCGGTCATATGGTAAGTATCATGATCCTCAAGCATTTCCAGGAGTGTGGCCATAAGCCTATCGCTCTTGTCGGAGGTGCTACAGGTATGATCGGTGACCCGTCCGGAAAATCTCAGGAGAGAAACCTTCTGGATGAAGAGACATTGAACCATAACATCGCCTGCATAAAGAATCAGTTGTCCAAATTCTTGGATTTCGAGTCTGACGCGCCTAACAAGGCTGAGTTGGTGAACAACTATGACTGGATGAAGGATTACGGTTTCTTGAATTTCATCCGTGATATCGGTAAACATATCACTGTAAACTATATGATGGCCAAGGATTCTGTGAAGATGAGACTTTCCAACGAATCCAGAGAAGGAATGTCTTTCACGGAGTTCAGCTACCAGCTTCTTCAGGGATACGATTTCCTGTGGCTCTATGAGAACAAGAACTGCCGTCTGGAGATGGGAGGAAGTGACCAGTGGGGTAACATTACGACCGGTACTGAGCTGATTCGCAGAATGTTAGGCAAAACTGACGCTTATGCATTGACCTGCCCTCTCATCAGAAAGGCCGACGGCAAGAAATTCGGCAAGACCGAGAAAGGTAACATCTGGCTCGACCCTGAGAGAACTTCTCCTTACGAGTTCTACCAGTTCTGGCTGAACGTGTCCGACGAGGATGCCGAGAGATACATAAAGATTTTCACATTGCTCGACAGGGAAACTATCGAGGCTGCGATAGCTGAGCATCGTCAGGACCCTGGTCAGAGAAAGCTCCAGAAGCTTCTTGCCAAGGAAGTTACGACTATGGTGCATGGCGCTGCAGAGTATGAGAATGCACTCGCCGCTTCCAAGATGTTGTTCGGAAATTCTACTTCTGAGGAACTCAGGAAACTGGATGAGAGGACTTTCCTCGCTGTGTTCTCAGGTGTGCCTACTTTCGATATCAAGAAGGAAGATTTGCCTTCCAATATCATCGAGCTTCTCGCAGTGAAGACTCAGGTGTTCCCGTCCAAGGGTGAGTGCCGCAAGATGATTCAGGGCGGCGGTGTCAGCATAAATAAGGATAAGGTCGGTGATATCGAGTATTCCGTAAGCGAGAATGATATCGTGGACGGCAAGTATATCCTTGTCCAGAAAGGAAAGAAGAACTACTTTATAATCAACGTATTGTAATATGGAAAACGGAGCATCTACCAGGCAACTCAAGGTCGCCAAGGAATTGCAGAAGGATCTCGCGGAGATTATCCGCAGCAAGGGCATGGCCGCATTTGGAGGTGCTATGGTTTCAGTTACTGAAGTCAGGATCAGCCCGGACCTTTCTGTAGCGAAGGTCTATGTGAGCGTATTCCCGTCTAGCAAGGCGGAGGCTGTCATGCAGATGATCAACGAGAATTCACGTGCGCTTCGCGGTGAGCTCGGACGTCATGTGGCCAAGCAGCTGAGAATCGTTCCTGAACTTGTATTCTTCTTGGATTCGACACTTGATTATGTCGAGCATATCGATGAACTGCTGAAGAAATGAATCTTCCGCTGAGGTTTGCAGTCCGTTACCTGTTCGCGAAGAAGTCACATAATGTGATAAACATCATCTCCGCGACGAGTGCTGTCGGCATGGCTGTCGGCACGGCTGCCCTCATCATAATAATGTCGGTTTACAACGGCTTCGACGGGCTTGTCCGCGACTCCCTCGGGAACGTGGAGCCTGATTTGCTCGTGACTCCGGCAGAAGGAAAAGTCTTCGTCCCCGATTCGTCCACTTTCGACTGGGCGTATCGGCAGGACGAAGTTTTTAATATGTGCAATGTCCTGGAGGAGAACGTATTCGTGAATTATGACGGACGCAGCGGTATCGTGAAAGCGAAGGGAGTGGACAGGGTTTATGAGGAGGAATCGCCTCTGAAAGACCATCTCCGTGACGGCAAATTCACCCTGCACAAAGGGGATGTTCCGCTCGCTGTAGTCGGCGCCAAACTCGCGTACACGATGAACATCAGCCCGCGGTTCGTCGCTCCGATCGAGATTTATTTCCCCGCCCGCGACCGCCGGATCTCGCTGTCGAATCCCGCCTCGTCCCTCGAAATGGTAAAAGTCTTCCCTTCGGGAGTGTTTTCTGTCAATGCTGAGGTGGACGGGAGTCTGATGATTGTTCCGATCGAGACAATGCGTGAACTTCTGGATTATAACGAAGATGTTTCCGCTGTGGAGATTCGGATATCTCCGCAGGCCGGGACAGCAGGTCTGTCCAAAATAAAACGCGGTCTTGCCGAACGTCTAGGTCCTGGCTTCAGGGTGCGTGACAGGTTCGAACAGAACACTGCCTTGTATAAGATGATGAGTTATGAGAAGGCTGCCATTTTCCTGATTCTGGTGTTCGTGATTTTTATCATAGCGTTCAGTATCTTCGGAAGTCTTTCCATGCTTATTATCGAAAAACAAGGTGATATACAGACACTTAGAAGTATGGGTGCCACGTCACGTCTGATTAATCGGATTTTTATAATCGAGGGATGGCTGATATCTGTACTTGGTCTTGTCGCCGGACTCGTCATCGGAATCGGATTCGTGTTGCTGCAGAACCATTTCGGATTCATAAAGATGCCTGGTGGCTTCATGGCGACGGCATACCCTGTAATTTTGCATTGGCCCGACATATTACTCGCGTCAGCGGCGGTATTGGCGGTGGGGTTCATCATGGCTTTCGTCCCGGTGAAGACGGGCATTCGAAGGTTGTCCTAATTTTGCGTATTTCATACGGATTTTGTAAATTTGCAGATTGTTCGGGACCGTGTGTGTCCTTGTTGGTTAGTAGAGAATTACATTATATAAAATAAATAGACATTATGAGAAAAAACATTGTTGCCGGTAACTGGAAAATGAACACCACTGTTGCTGAAGGCGTAGAGCTCGCAAAAGCTGTTGTAGAGAAGTCAGCTCAGGTTCCTGAGGGAGTCGGTCTTATTATCGCTACTCCATTTACTCATCTCGTACCAGTTTCTGAAGTTGTCAAGGGTACAAGAGTAGAACTTTCTGCTGAGAACTGCGCTGATAAAGAGAAGGGTGCATATACAGGAGAAGTTTCAGCTGCCATGATCGCTTCTGCCGGTTGCGAGTACACAATTCTCGGTCATTCAGAGAGAAGACAGTATTATGGTGAGACAGATTCTATCCTTGTAGACAAGGTTAATCTTGCTCTCGCAAATGGTCTTGGAGTTATCTTCTGCGTAGGTGAGAACTTGGAGCAGAGAGAGGCTGGAAAGCATTTCGAGGTCGTTACAGATCAGATTAAGAACGTACTCTTTGGACTCAGCGCTGAGCAGATGTCTAAGATTATCGTTGCTTACGAGCCGGTTTGGGCTATCGGAACAGGCAAGACTGCTACCGCAGAGCAGGCTCAGGAAATCCACGCCTGCATCCGTAAGGTGCTCGCTGACAAGTTCGGTGCGCAGGTTGCTGATGACACTACCATCCTTTATGGTGGAAGCTGCAAGCCTTCAAATGCTAAAGAGCTTTTCGCTTGCCCTGATATCGACGGTGGTCTTATCGGTGGTGCAGCGCTTAAGGCTGATGACTTCATCCAGATCGCTATGTCGTTCTAATTATCCATCTGCCTGAGGGCCAGATAGATAATAAACTCAAGTTTCGCAAGTTGTCAAACTTGCTGAACACAAGCGCTTTTTTGAGGGTTATCACTCGTTCGAAGGCTGTAAGCCCCACGCACTTTTTGCGTGCACGTTACCCTCACCCTAAATCCCGGGTCTCCGGGAAGGGACTTACTTTCGCCCTCGCGGGCTCCATAAGCGGTGTTTCGCACTTGCGAAACTTAAATTATTTAAAGATGGAACAGATTCCGGGACAGAAATTTACGGTGGCGCATGACAGCCCGCTTCTTGAATATTTATATGAGGTTTTTCCAGGTCAGAGCAAGAAAGGTGTAAAGGCATATCTTTCTAATGGTCAGGTAGTTGTAAACGGCCGCAAGGTGTCGGCTTTCGACGAACCGCTGCATGGAGGAGATACATTGATAATACTCCCGAAGAAATATTCGATCTATACAGAGGTAAAGCATGCGGCGCGTGTGGATCTGAAGGATTCCGGAGTGGAGATTCTTTACGAGGACGACTATATAATAGTGGTAAACAAACGCAGCGGTCTTCCGGTGGTCGGGACAGGAAAGTCTTTAGGCAAGGCTGTGGATATGGATGAAAAGGGCGGCAAGGCGCGTCTTATGTCGCAACGTCGTGAGAATACAGTGTATTCAATATTAAGTGATTACACTCGTACTCGTGTTCATGCTGAGAGGATGAGCAGTTCTGTCCGTCTTCCATGGAAACCTTCGCATGTGTTTATCGTACATCGCTTGGACAGAGATACTTCGGGCGTTATCGTGTTCGCGAAGACCGAGAAGATCCAGAGGTTGCTGCAGGACGGCTGGAACAATATTGTGAAGGAAAGGGGTTATACCGGCATTCTCGAGGGCACGCCGTCGCCGTTGTCCGGCACTATCGACAGCTGGCTGAAGGATAATCCGAAGTCGATGAAGGTGATGTCGACGCACGATGAGGATCTGGTGTCTAAGGACAATGCTTCTGTCCGTTCCGGAAATCACGCGGAGCTTTGGCATCGTGCGATAACTCATTATGAGACAATCCAAAAGGGTGATTATTCACTAGTGGAGTTCCATCTCGATACGGGTCGCAAGAATCAGATCAGGGTTCATGCTTCGGCTGAGTTGGGTTGTCCGATAGCCGGTGACAGGAAGTATGGAGCGAAGACGTCGCCGATAGGTCGTCTTGCTCTCCACGCCGGTACCCTGGCGTTCATTCATCCCGTCAGCGGTAAGCTTATGACCTTCACGGCTCGACTTCCGAAAGAGTTCAAATAGTATCACATTGGTTATAAACAGATAGCGGCAGGAGTTCGGACTCGTCCGCTCAGGTGCTTCGCAATTCGCGTCCTGAGTTCCGACTCCTGCCGCTTGCGTAATGTTATCGTAGACATTAAATGTCAGCGCAGTGGTTATCACCGCCCTGGCCCCGGGTGACGTCGAAAGGTTCGCTGGCGCTCATCCTCCCCACTATCGTGGGTCCCCCTCACAAGGCCGCGGACGGCCATGCCTTTCGATCGTCACCCGGGACCAGGGCTCTAAATCCACGTGGATGTTTCCGGCGGCAGGAGGGGCCGTCGAAAGGTTCGCTGGCGCTCATCCTTTCCACTATCGTGGGTCCCCCTCCGCTCACAAGGCCGCGGACGGCCATGCCTTTCGATCGGCACCTGGGGCCAGGGCTCTTCGCTCCACTGACACTAATGCAAACAAATGGTGTAAATAATGACGCTTTTTTACACCGTTTGTTTCATT
>UREV01000035.1 GCA_900546925.1 uncultured Bacteroides sp. | reverse complement strand
CTGGGCCCCTTCCGCTTACATGGCCGCGGATGGCCATGCCTTTCGGCGGCCACCCGCGCCGCCGGCTTATCGGAAACGGTGATTTGTTCATTAAGAGAAACAACGGTTTTACCCCTGCCCCACAATGGGGCTTCGCCGGCACGAGGTCGGAGCTGTGCGCTCCGCCGCTGCAAAAGTCGCGTCATGGGTTCCGGCTATTGACGGACAGAGCGACTTGAAAGTCGCATAAAAAGAAAAAAGAAGTTCATTACTGAACTT
The DNA here is from genome assembly GCA_900546925.1 of uncultured Bacteroides sp. Taxonomy (GTDB): domain Bacteria; phylum Bacteroidota; class Bacteroidia; order Bacteroidales; family UBA932; genus Cryptobacteroides. Next base: position 12,105 of record UREV01000035.1, on the reverse strand, counting down.
CTCTATTGCAAGTCGGGATGATGCGACTCGAACGCACGACCCCTACGTCCCGAACGTAGTGCGCTAGCCAACTGCGCTACATCCCGCTGACCTTAATTCAAAAGCTTACGCCAGCTTGTTGATGTAGAGTGCTATTCCACTCTTAAGGTTAGCAGCTTTATTCTTGTGAATGATGCCTACCTTAGCGAGTTTGTCGATCATGGCATATACTTTAGGGGCATTAGCCTCGGCAGCTTTCTTATCTGTCGTATTTCTGATCGCACGTATAGCATTCCTTGTAGTCTTCGCATAATATTTATTATGCAATCTGTGCCTTTCGCTCTGGCGAATGCACTTTTCAGCAGATGCGTTATTTGCCATTGTTTTTATTTTTTAATTATTAGTAGTGGGTAGGAGAATCGAACTCCTATTGCGAGAATGAAAATCTCGAGTACTAACCGTTATACGAACCCACCAGACTTACCTTCTTAAACTCGGTTGGAGTTTTAAGGGATTGCAAAGGTATATATTATTTTTTTCTCCTCAAAATATTTTTAACATTTTCAGGCAAGATTGCTTCACTTTTTTATTCTTTATCCCATTCGAAAGAATACAAAATCGACTCTACCTGCCTGAGATACTGACGCTTATCATACTTAGGCGCATAAACGAAACCGTCGAGGACTATTATATACTTGCCGTCGCGGCTATAGAATGAATGTGACACGAACGGACCTCCCATAAAGTCGCCGTGCACCTCCCACAATCCCCTGGTCTCAGCGAACTGACGTCCACGGAAACGTATGAACTGCACGGACGGAGTAGCCAATTCATTTGTAATCATATAAGTATTGTCGAACATTCCCGGAACGTTTTCTTTCAAAAACTGATTCCTGTGAGCGATAATATTGGCTTCTGTAAAGTTGTCACTCGCCGCTGCAGGATATTTGTAGACGAACACTCCCTGTGTAACGTACTGCTTGTCGTCGGAAATCCACAGAAAATCTTCCGTCTTCTTTCTCAGTTTATATCCCGTAGGGAAATGTGGAGAACCGCCTGTCATCTCCTTCACTGCAGGAGGGATGCTCGGCTCCTCGTAGCGCTTGGAGTTGGCGATAACCCTGTCACGCTCAGCCTGTTCGATGGCATTGACCACCCTCTCACCATTCTCTTTCAGGATGGTGGCGGCAGAATCGCTGCTCGGAGCTGAGATCTGGACGATGCACTGAGGATAGGCCCATTTGTCGCTCACGTAAATGACTCCGCTTTTCTTCACATCCGGAGCTATATTATATATAAGTATATTTCTATGAATCTTGAACAAGTCAGCAAATCCGGCCACAGGGACATTGACCACAGAGAAAAGCGGTTCTCTCTGAGGCAGGAAAGGATAGTCGGAGGCCAGCAGATCTCGAGTGGCCGCTCCCAAGTTTCCATCCCAATCATCCTTGTTCATCACTACAATTACCTCTCCGGCCTTTCCGCTCACGTTCGGCAATAAAGGTTTGGAAGAGCCGCCCTTGCAGGACGCCAGCATAGCCAGGATACCCGTGAGGGCTAAGGTCAATGCTACCAGACGTTTGATATTCATAATATTATATTTTAAAAGTTATCGTATAAGTCTTCCAATATCATTTCCGAAAGCCATCACCATGATAGCCAACAGAATGAACATTCCAAATACTTGTGCAGCCATAATGAACTTGTCGCCCGGCTTCTTTCCCGTTATCATCTCGCAAAGCACGAAAAGCATATGTCCTCCGTCAAGTCCAGGGATGGGTATGAGGTTCATGACGCCGAGCATAATCGAAAGCAGCGCAAGTAAATTCATGAATATAAGCCAGTTCCATGTGGAGGGGAATACTTGTCCTATGGCTATGAAACTGCCCACTGATTTGTATGCGCCTGTGCTCGGCGTCGCAACCAACTTAAGGTCACGAACATAGCCGGTTACCATATCTATCGTATATTTGAAGCCGGCAGGGATAGCCTGAGCAAGTGTATATTCACGTTTCTGAAGTCCTGGAACCTGCAGGGCCACACCTATTTTTCCCGCTGTATCCACCTGCAGAGGGACATTGACAGTATCCTTTCCTCTTAGAATGGAGGCATCGACGCGTCGTCCGGCATTGGCCTGAAGCGCCTTCCAAGCGTCCTGGAGGTAGGCGATTCTGGTGGTGTCGATTCCGATTACGCGGTCGCCGTGCTCGATGTCAGCCCCGGCATTGACAGAACCCGCGGCGAGCGAATCGACGATGAACGGGATGGCGAGGGAGAACATTCCCGGGGAGTTCAGGACTTCGCCGATCCGACTGTGGTCGATGTAAAGCGAGACTGTGTCGGTTCCGCGTAACACTTTGGCTATCTTCACGTCACGCCTTGCAAGGTCAGCCTGCAGCATGGCGAAATCTTCCGGAATATAGTCGTCGAAACTCAGGACTCTGTCACCGGTGCGGAAACCCATATCGTAAGCCAAATCATTGACATAGATACTATTCTCCTTATTGCTCAAATAGTCGTTCCCGACCGTCGCGAGCATCCCGATATAGATGAAAATCGCGAAAATGAAATTAAACAGCACTCCGCCGGCCATCACCAGAAGGCGTTGCCAAGCCGGTTTGGAGCGGAATTCCCATGGCTGCGGGTCGTGCTTGAGCATTTCCGTGTCCATGGACTCGTCTATCATTCCGTTGATTTTGCAATATCCTCCCAACGGCAGCCAGCCGATTCCGTATTCAGTTTCCTTGTCCCTGAATTTCGGAAACAGTTTCGTGAACCATTTGGAAGTCTTGGTACTGAACAGTTTAACCCCTCCGGCATCGAAGAAAAGGAAGAACTTGTCCACACGTATTCCGAAGATGCGGGCGAAGAAAAAATGTCCGAATTCATGTATAGCTATAAGCACTGACAAGGCTATGATAACCTGCAGCACTTTCATCAATATCGCCATATTACTTTACTGTTTTGCGCGCCGCACATTTCTCTGCGGCTATTCTGTATGTCTCGTCGTTGATAGCGATCAAATCGTCTATCGTAAGATTCTCAACAAATTCCGCACCAGCCATACAGTCTGAAATAATGTCAGAAATGTCGTAGAAACCTATTTCGCCGCGCAGGTAAGATGCCACGGCGGCTTCGTTGGCAGCATTCATGACGCAAGGGATGTTTCCTCCCCTGCCGATAGCCTCGAACGCGAGCCCGAGACACGGAAACTTCTCCATATCAGGCTTTTCGAAGGTCAATGTCCCCAAAGATGCAAAGTCCAGTTTCTTGTTGTCCAGCGTCAGACGGTCCGGAAAACTCAACGCAAACTGGATAGGTTCACGCATATCCGGGCATCCGAGCTGGGCGATAACAGCACCGTCCGCAAACTCTACCATAGAGTGTATAATAGACTGAGGTTGAACGACTATGTTGATTTTCTCAGGCGAGACATCGAAAAGCCATTTCGCCTCGATCATCTCGAAACCTTTGTTCATCATGGTAGCTGAATCGATGGTGATTTTGGCGCCCATGTGCCACTGAGGATGATGCAATGCCTCCGCGAATGTGGCAGCCGCTATCTTTTCACGCTCCCAAGTACGGAAAGGTCCGCCAGAAGCCGTAAGGTGAATCTTCTCCACAGCATTACCCGCAGCGCCCATAAGGCATTGGAATATAGCGGAATGCTCGGAATCCACCGGGAGAATCGGAGTCTTGTATTGCTTCGCCAGCGCCGTCACCACCGGACCGCCCGCCACCAGCGTCTCCTTGTTCGCCAGCGCAATCACCTTCCCGGCCTTGATCGCCGCGACCGTAGGCCTGAGCCCGCTGAATCCCACCAGCGCAGTAAGGACTATGTCAATGTCTTCTGCACCGACGAGGTCACAGACTGAGTCCATTCCCGCAAAGACCTTTATATCATGTGGTTGCAACGCATCCGCCACTTCATCATACTTGTCAGGATTACATATTACGACATTGTTCGGCTTAAACTCAAGCGCCTGCCTGATAAGCAATTCCGAACTATTGTTAGCCGTAAGCAGTTCCACTTCGAACAAATCACTATGCTGCTTCACGACATCCAAAGCCTGCTTTCCTATAGATCCTGTAGAGCCGAGGATGGCTATCTTTCTTTTTCCAGTCATTAGAAATTAATGTATTTTGTAGGGTCCACAGCTTCTCCTTTATACCACAACTCGAAGTGCAGATGGTCACCTGTCGTAAGCGCTCCCGTATTCCCGACAAGAGCCACAGGCGAGCCTGCAGAAACTTTGTCCCCTGTTTTTTTCAACAATTTCTGATTATGTTTATACACCGACACCAAGTCATCGGAGTGCTGTATCTGTATCGTATATCCCGAGTCGTCGCTCCAGCCGGCCCCGATCACCGTCCCGTCCAGAACCGACATCACCACCGAATTCGCAGGAGCGGTTATGTCAATGTAGGGGTGAAGTATTTGGTCATATCCCTGAGAGACAACACCTTTCAGCGGTGTAAAGAAATGTATTCCTTCTATCGGCAAGTCTCGTTTCAGTGACTGTGAAAGTCCGAACTGTTCGGCCTGCTTCACATTCTCCCTCAACAGGGAATCACGTTCACCGAGATTTTTCTTTGCTTTTTCAGCACTGATTTCTGATGCAGTATTACGGATAATGCTGTCGATAGCGACAGGGTCTTCCCCTTCCATGACCTTTTTCAGATTATCCGCATAGAACATCCATGTATATATGACATTCTGGAGAGAATCCACCTTTATGGCATTGTTGATGGCCGCACGCTTGGTATGGGCATCCGGATAACCCGGGATGAATGTGCGTATCGGAGTGTATGCTATCAATGAAAATGAGACAGCCATAATGACCATCACTGCAGATATCAAAAACACGAAAAAACTGACCCTCGTGAAGCGCATGACCCATAATTGCTTGTGGGTCATGTCATCGATAAGCGATATTCTGAAATGCTCTACTTTCGGTCCTTTTGCCTGTTTAGCCATGATTTCGACAAATATTATTAACTTTGCACAGATATGGACAGAATAATCGGCATAGACTACGGAAGAAAAAGGATAGGAGTCGCGGTCAGCGATCCCCTCCGCATCTTTGCGTCCGCTCTGGAAACCGTGCAAAGTGCAAATATAATAGAATATCTTCAAAAATATGCTGAACAGGAGACCATTGTACGTTTTGTCGTAGGTTATCCGATAAATATGAACGGACAGCCTTCCGAAGCGGCTGCTGATGTGGAAGTGTTCCTGAAGCAGCTCGCAAAGCATTTCCCGAATATACCGGTAACGCTTGAAGATGAAAGGTTTACGTCTGTTCTGGCGCATAGGGCGATGATAGACGGCGGTATGAAAGCATCGGAAAGAAGAGACAAGGCATCAGTGGATAAAATCAGTGCAGCCATTATTCTGCAAAGTTATCTGGACCGCACCGGCTCGTCTTCGTCCAATGGCATGTCTTTTGAAACCTTGAATTGCCCCATACCGGAGACATTGTCCAGAAACGTATCCGGAAAGAAAAAACGAAGACGGTAGCGTTTGCAATAATTGATAATAATTAAACAATATGATACAACCTATTTATATATATGGCTCAGAAGTGCTCAGAGCCAAAGCGGAAGACATTGACTTAAACGATAAGGAATACATCTCGAATCTTGTGAAAGATCTGAAAGAGACATTGGCCCACGCGGACGGTTGCGGGCTTGCGGCTCCCCAGATCGGCGTCAGCAAAAGGGCGCTCATCGTGGACGGCACCGGCATGGTGGATGTTTACGATTATCTGAAGGACTTCAAGCGCACTATGATTAATCCTGTGATTATCGAGGAGAGCGAGGATGAAAATGTGTATTCAGAAGGTTGTTTAAGTATTCCGGGAATCTACGGCGACGTGAAGCGTCCTGCTTCCATCACCGTGGAGTATTATAACGAGGACGGCGAAAAGGTCACTGAGAAGTTCGACAAATTCGCCTGCAGAATGGTGCAGCATGAGATGTCACACTTGGATGGAGACATGTTCGTAGACCACCTCGCACCTATTCGTAAAAAAATGGTAGCCAAGAAGTTGCTGAATATTTCCAAGGGAAAGGTTTCAGCTCATTATAACACTAAATTAAAATAATTATGGGAGCATTTCATGCATATGACATACGAGGAATCTACAATGCGGATTTCGACAAGAACACAGCTTACAAGGTAGGATATTTCATCCCCAAGCTGCTTAAAACAGATAAAGTTTTGGTAGGACGCGACTGCCGAGTTTCTTCAGATGAGATCCACGAATACTTGCTGAAGGGTATAACTGACGCAGGCGCAGACGTTTACGATATCGGTCTCAGCACGACTCCGATGGTTTACTTCGGGACCGCAAACTACGGGTTCAAGGCTTCTGTCCAGATTACCGCTTCGCACAATCCGAAGGAGTACAACGGAATGAAAGTTTCCTGCGAGAACGCCCTCCCTGTCGGCTATGACACCGGACTCGGCCAGATCGAGGCTTGGATCAATGACGGTAAGGCGACTCCTGTAGCGGAGAAGCGCGGCCAGGTTTTCCAGAAAGATATCCGCGAGGATTATCTCGCGTTCCTCAAGAAATATATGGGAGATCTCAGTGGACTTAAACTCGCTTTCGACTTGTCGAACGGCATGAGTTCACTTTTCGCAAAACAGATTTTCGGTGATGCTCCAGAGTATATTTTCGATACGATGGACGGCACCTTCCCTAATCACGAGCCTAATCCACTTGTACATAAGAATGTAGTGGCTCTCGAGGAACTCGTAAAGAAGACAGGTGCAGATGCGGGTGTCATCTATGATGGTGATGCTGACCGTGTCATGTTTGTGGACGAGAAGGGTAATTTCGTTTCTCCTGATCTTATGATTGCTGTGCTTGGACATTATTTCATCGGCGAGCGCGGAGAGAAAGGATATGTTATCCAGGATATCAGAAGTTCCAAGGCCGTAGGTGAATATCTCGAGCCAATGGGTGCGAAGATGTATACATGGAAGGTCGGCAGGGCAAATGCTGCCAGAAGGCTCCGCGAGATCGACGGTATCTGGGGCGGTGAACTTGCCGGACATTATTATTTCAAGGATTTCTTTTATTCCGACAGCGGTTTGCTCGCTTCTATCCTCATTCTCAGGGTTTTGGCGAACTTGAAGAAAGAGGGCATTTCATTCAGCCAGATTATCGGAAAGATCGCACGTTACCAGAATTCAGGTGAGATCAATTTCAAACTGACTGACAAGCAGGGTGCAATGGATGCCGTGAAAGCTCATTTCGAAGAGCAGGAGAAACCTACCGCATTCATGGATTTCGACGGTTATCGTGTAGAGTTCCCTGACTGGTGGTTCAACATCAGGCCTTCCAACACGGAGCCTTATCTGAGATTCATCTGCGAGGCTACCACCAAGGAGTTATTGGACAAGAAGGTCGCAGAAGTCAAGAGTCTGCTTCAGAGTCAGTTCGGCGCTGAGGTATAATAAACCATAGGGTGACTAAGCATTAGTCACCCTAATTTTTCCTTTAACTATAAGATGATATCTGGAATTTCAAAGATTATTTCAGCCGCTGCTCTCACGCTGATGGTTTTCACTGGAGCTCAGGCGAAGCCGTCTGTGTCAGAGCAAAATATAAAGACTAAAGCAAAAGAGGACACGGTCATGACGATGAGTCGTGCCACGTTACTGGTACCTAGGCCGGCATTGGAACCGGTAAAGTCTATCGACCCTTCTTCGGCAGCACCTATCGACACATTGGATACAGGTAATCCGGCAGTGAAGATTTTGCTGATGGCCAATCATACTTGGAAATATTATAAAGACCCTTCAGTTTCTTCCCACTCCGAGATTTTCAACAGGTATTGGAGTGACGAGTATCCGAATCCTTACAAAATGGATCTGAAGGACTTGAACGACGACATTTCCATTTGGGTCGTAGATACATTGAAAGAATATCATTGTCCTTACCAGACTAAGGTATATTCTCCTTTCGGTTACAGACACGGGCGCAGGCACATGGGTGTGGATCTTCCTCTCAAGACGGGGACTCCTGTCGTGGCTGCTTTCTCAGGAAAGGTCAGAATGTCAAAGTATTACAGAGGTTACGGCAATCTTGTGGTTATCCGTCACGAGAGTGGCCTGGAGACTTTCTACGGTCATCTCTCGAAGAGGCTTGTGACTCCAGGCGAATGGGTGACAGCAGGTCAGACGATCGGACTTGGAGGTTCGACAGGAAGGTCTACGGGTTCGCATCTGCATTTCGAGACACGTTACTGTGGTTTCGCGTTCGATCCTCAATGGCTGATCGATTTCGAAGAGGGTTCTCTCAGGCATCGTCTGTTCATTCTCAAGAAGCGTTTCCTGAATGCCGGCAGCAAGTATATTCCTGAAAGTGATGAGGAGGATTATCTCATCATGAAGGCGGATTCGACTTATTACGCCGCCAGGGCAGCGGAGCAGGAGTTGCGTGAGAAAGAGGCGGCTGCACGTGCGGCAGAACTGGCCAAGGCGCAGTATTACAAGATCCGCTCCGGAGATACGCTCGGTTCTATCGCCGTGAAGTACCACACGACGGTGAAACGTCTCTGTGCCCTGAACGGCATATCGACCAAGACGACGCTGCGTGTCGGCAGGTCCATCCGCGTGAGGTAGGCTAGTCGACGGCACACGTGCCACGGGCGGCGCTACTGGTGAGAATACCACTCAGCGGACACCGACCGCTGCCTACAACTACGATGACTTAGCACTGAACCAGAAAAACGTCCGGCAGAACCGGCCTTTGACCGGATAAAATGCTCATTTTAAACAATTTATCCGGTAAAAATCGTTTTAGCCCGGACGAACTATAGAATTTCTGATATCGTAAAAATATCACCGCCCAAGTCCCGGGTACCGTCGAAAGGTTCGCTGGCGCTCATCCTTCCCACTGCGTGGGCCCCTTCCGTTCATATGGCCACGGACGGCCATACCTTTCGATCGGCACCCGGCACCTGGGCTCTTTGCTCCACAGGTTTCTGATGCAAATTCTCAACTCCGACAAGACCCATCACGACACACTCCATATTACGCTGGCCGACCGACGGGACCAGGGATCTGGGCTCTAAATCCACGCGGATGATTACGGCTAGCGATGGCGTCGTAAGCGTCTTCGCGGTTACGTCGCGCGGGGCCGTGGTCGGCGGCAACTACGATGACTTAGCACTGATTCGGAAAAACGTCCGGTAGGACGGACTTTACCCGGATAAAATACTCATTTTGAACAGTTTATCCGGTAAAAATCGTTTTAGCCCGGACAGATTATCATAACGTGTATTTCAAGAGGCGGCCAGAGGTCCCGGCGGGGCACCGTGGTCACACTTATCATCGTTCGAGATATACACCGAGCTCAGAGATGGCGACAGTGCTTCCGGATCTGTAGACACCGTCGGGAGCTTTTGTTTTACGTGAATCGAGGACTGTAATACGAATCGCATCGGCATAAATAGTGCTGAAGCGCAACACCGTCACCCTTCCACACTTCTTGGCATTGACAGAAACAACAGCGGCAGCCCCAGGCGAGACAGGACTCCCAGACTCAGAAGTCCGACGAACCTCGGAAATGTGCGAGCCACCAGTCGACGAACTCACACGCTCACCAGCATTGACAGAAACAACAGATGCAGTCGCGGGCGAGGCAGGACTCCCAGACTCAGAAGTCCGACGAACCTCGGAACTGTGCGAGCCACTGGTCGACGAACTCACACGCTCACCAGCATTGACAGAAACAACAGCGGCAGTCCCGGGCGAGGCAGCATTGGCACAAGACAGCAGGGCACCGGCATCGGCGGAAGCACTTTGTGCGTCAGCATGGACCAGCATCAGCTCCTGCCACTGGCCGTTCACGCGCGCGTCCAGACGGTACTCGCGGATCTCGGAACCCACCTCCTCCGTGATAGCTATCATATTGAGCAACAGCTCTTTATCGAGATACACCCGCAGATTCGGGCACTCCGGGCCCAACGCATTCGCGACCCAAGCAGACCCGAAATCGTCGTCCACCGCGAACTCGGAAATCTCCATATCGTAACTCCAACTGCTGTCCGCGCGGCGCCCCTTGGCCAGATTCGACGCGATAATCGGGGCCGGGCACTCCGAAAAACGCAAATCCGCCGCCACATAATTCGGGTCAATCGCTTTCGCGGCCTCCCCCGCTGCTCCAGGTTCAGTTTTCGCCCAGATTTTTCCGATTTGGGTCAATGCCTTCAGGGCGTTGTCGTCCATCAGGCCATCCCGATTCGGCGCCACATTCAGGATAAAGTTACAATATGCCTTACCCATAGGAACGATGTTATCTTTCACGAGCATCTCGGCATCTTTCACCGGTGTCTGCGGGAAATACGACTTCCAGAACCAGGTCTTCTGAATCGGGAGACAAGACAGCGCCGGAAGCGCATTACTCTCTTTATCAATGTGTTGCCCCGCGCCCTGTTCATAAGATTTGATATCGGTGTAGAACAATGCGTCGGCAGGATATTTGGCTGAATTCAGATCCATCACCAGGCAGTCCGGCTGTATGGATTTTATCAATGTATATATTTCTTCGAAAGGAATCTGGTCATAGGATATCCTGCTCCACGGGGCATCCCATCCGTCGATAATAATGGCGGATATCTTTCCGTAGTTGGTAAGCAGTTCGCGCAACTGATTCTTTACCATGTCTTTATGCTCAGGAACGATCCAGCCTGGACGCAGATGTGCATGGGTATCCAGAATCGAATAATAGAGCATCACGTCCAGATTTTCGGCACGGAAAGCGTCCACATATTCTTTTACGACGTCACGCTTGAACGGGCTGCTCATCACGGAGTAATCTGTCGTTTTCGTGTCCCAGATACAGAAGCCGCTATGGTGCTTGGTCGTCAGGCAGCCGTAGGTCATCCCAGCAGACTTCGCCGCACGTGCCCATTGACGGCAATCCAGTTTCACAGGGTTGAACAGTTCCGGCGAGGCATCTGGATCAGGCCAATCCTCGTCCACGTAGGTAGGCATATTGAAATGAATGAACATACCGAAACGAAGGTCCACGAAACGGCGCTGCAGGGCGTCTAGGGAGGTGATCTGCGCTGATGTGGCGGCCGGCGAATGAGTGTCGGTATTCACCACAGAGGTGGACTTCGAGACGGATTCGACCATCGAGACAGAGGTGACCTTCGCAGAAGTGGCGGTTTGTGCGATGGAAACAGACGGCGAATGAGTGTCGGTATTCACCACAGAGGCGGACTTCGAGACGGATTCGACCATCGGGACAGAGGTGATCTTCGCGGAAGTGGCGGTTTGTTCGATGGAAACAGACGGAGAATGAGTGTCGGTATTCACCACAGAGGCGGACTTCGAGACGGATTCGGCCATCGGGACAGAGGTGATCTTCGCGGAAGTGGCGGCGCACGCGAGGCAATCAACTGGACATGAATACATTACGACTATCGTCGCGAGGATAGCCACAAGATAGGCTGTAGTTTTATTAGTTACTGTCATTACTATGCGATTTTTAGCAACTCACAAAAATCTTCTCCAACTCTGAAGCAGTTATCGAGTTACTTAGTGGACATCATAATCCCAAAGATAGCAAAAAAAACAGAACTTCATCGCTGTCACTTACCGCCCGATGAGGGTCGGCGCGGCCCCTCCCTGTAACACACTGATAGTCTAAGGATTCTAAAACGTCACCGTGCCGACTCCCTGTCTATTAGTGGGGTCGGCGCGGGGTTTTATTGCAATCTATTGATAATCAGGGTCTCCAAAATCATTACCGCGCCGACCCGAACGCGACGATTTACCAGACCGACCGGCGACCACGGGTTTCCCCCTGACCCAGAGTCCGTCCAGACACCGGGTTATCGGCATATAGTACAATATTACGATTATATGTCAGACGACCTGGCGGATGGTTTTGTTGCATTTGTTAGGTGTAACACATTAATAATCGGAAGATTGTGATAAATATAACTCATCAGGATTCCTGCCAGGTTGTATGTTTTTTCATAGGACCTGGCGGCTATAGTTCTTCGCTCCACTGACACTAATGCAAACAAATGGTGTAAATAATGGCGCTTTTTTACACCGTTTGTTTCATTTGATTCATTTGGTGTAAAAAAGGGCAC
>UREV01000034.1 GCA_900546925.1 uncultured Bacteroides sp. | reverse complement strand
CGGGCGCAGCCCGTCAGGGATGAGCGAAGCGAACCTCCCATGGCCGCACCTCCGGTCGGGCGCGTGAAAAACCACGTTTATTTTTCAGTATGCAACGGCAGAGACACTTACGAGAGTCGGTAACCTCCTCCGGTCGGGCGCGTGAAAAAATCATATTCGTGCCGGACGAACAAAAATCACGTTGCCCGAGAAACCCAGACAACGTGTCATAATCTAAAACAATCTACCGCGCAGACCTTTTGGCCGCAAGCGTAGTGAACGCAGGTATACCAATATCCGACGATATCTTCCTGAGAGCCCTGTTACACAAGCAGATAACCTTGCGCACAAGCACCGCTTTCTCTTCCTCGGTCAAACGTCCCTTCACATATCTGAAAAGATACATGCCAGGCTTTCCGCGATTAGGATTACCCCAACGTCGCAAGATTTCCCTCATCTCGTCAGTAATCGGGACATGCACCAACTTCGAATCATCCGGAACAGTTATGATGGAAGGCATATAGCAAATCTCATCGCCCACAATATTCCGATACTGGAGAAAAATCAAATCCCTGAAATTCATTCCGCCAGACAAATACGAGAACATCCAGAGATCACGATACCTCTCCATCGCCCTGGTACCCTTATAGTTACGCAACTTCTCCAAATCCTCAAGAGAAAGCCCTACCGAACGTGGAGCAGCCTTCGGAATCACATAACGGTCACGACCGAAAGGATACCTGGACGGATTCACATAACCGATTGCGATGGCCCTTCTGTAAGTAGCCTTCACCGCCTTCATATATATGTCCACAGTCGCGAGACTCTTTCTCTCATCCAAAATAAACCTCTCGAAACGCTTCAGCCAATCCGCGTTGACATCATTGAACCGGACACCTACTCCGGCAAAACGCTGGACACACTCCATGGCATACCTGACCATAAGCGAAGAATTGATCTTTCCCTCACAATAAAACTCACTCCTCATTATATCCATACCCTTATCGAGAGTAAGTTCAGTCGCCATAGAATAACGGGCATCCAAAGCTTCGAAAGAAAACTGGCCTTCATCCAAGATACAATTCACCTCACGACAAGCCCTGGCGAACTTGACCTTGACCTGATTGGAATCCGGAAGATGATCCCAATTGGCAACAATCTCATTCCAACCCTCTTCGGACATATCCACGAGAATCGGATAATACTTCTGGATACGCTGGAAAATCACTTCGATTTTCACAGGGAACAATCCAGATTTCTTCGCCCTGCGCTTATCCAATATGACAAGTACAGATACATTGTCTCTGTTATACCGCATTAACAATAAAATTTAGATGAGAGACTTCAAATATTCTGTAACGTTTTTGCAGATTCCTTCTGCGCTATATTCACGTTTCTCAAATTTGCTTCCGGTAATCTTCTCATACAATTCGATATACCTGTCCTCGATATGAGAAACCACCTCAGGAGTCATTTCGGGAACTTTCTGCCCCTCCTGCCCCCGGAAGCCATTATCCATCAGCCATTCACGTACAAACTCCTTAGACAACTGCTTCTGTTTCTCACCTTTACGAAGCCGTTCCTCATAACCCTCAGCATAATAATAACGCGAAGAATCAGGAGTATGCACCTCATCCATAAGATATATCTTGCCGTCACGCTTTCCAAACTCATACTTGGTATCCACGAGAATAAGCCCCATCTTGGCAGCTATCTCCTGTCCCCTCTTGAAAATCGCACGTGTATAATTCTCTATCTGAATATAATCTTCCTCAGGTACAATTCCCTGAGCGATAATCTCTTCTCTGGTAATATCCTCATCATGTCCCTCAGACGCCTTCGCAGAAGGTGTGATGATAGGCTCTGGAAAAGCCTGTCCCTCCACCATGCCGTCAGGCAACTTCACACCGCACAACTCACGCTTACCTTCCTGATACTCACGCCAAGCATGACCGGCAAGGCATCCGCGGATAACCATCTCCACACGATAAGGCTCACATTTATAACCTACTGTAACAGCCGGATCAGGTGAAGCAATCTTCCAGTTGGGAACAATATCAGCCGTGGCGTCCAAAAACTTGGCCGCAATCTGATTCAACACCTGTCCCTTAAACGGAATTCCTTTCGGCAAAACAACATCAAATGCAGAAATTCTATCTGAAACTACCATTACAAGGTACTTTCCTTCGATGTCATAGACATCACGTACTTTTCCCACATATTTCGCAGTCTGCCCTGGAAAATTAAAGTCCGTTTTAAGAATTGCTTCCATAATTGATAAAGTTTAAGTTCAAGTCTAATTCTAGCACATTTTTATACAAATTTAAAAAATAATTCTATTATTTGCGCAAAATATAGTCAGGATATGCAAGTTTATACTCTAATTTCTCGATTTCCGTCGCCCTGGCATTGACATAACCCGAGGGCCGCGAAGCGTTTCTTTTGAGTGGATTCGGCAGGCAGGCGGCGATCAGGCAGCTCTCCCGGCGCGACAATTTCGAGGCTCTTTTTCCGAACAATTGCGTGGCGGCAGCCTCCGCTCCGTAGATACCGCGCCCCATCTCAGCGACATTGAGATAAACCTCCATGATCCGCTCCTTTCCCCACATAAACTCAATCAGTACAGTGAAATACGCCTCCAAACCCTTCCTCACGTAGCTCCTGGAAGGCAGCAGAAACACATTCTTAGCCGTCTGCTGCGAAATCGTGCTCGCTCCCCTCAAACGCTTTCCCCGCTTCTCGTGATCATTTATCGCCTTATTGATTGACTTCCAATCGAATCCGTTATGACTGTCGAACAGATTATCTTCACTTGCTATCACAGCTTTTGCCAATTCCGGCGAAATCCGGTCATAACTCACCCACGTCTTATGTGTCTTGAAAGTCTTGTCATTCCAGTTTTCGACCGTCCGCTGTATCATAAGAGGAGTAACCCATACCGGTACCCACTTCAGGGCCAACACCCACAGCAGGCTCAGCACAACCACCCCGACAGGTATCTTGATGAGCAAAAGCCGACACAATCTACCGGCAAAGGAACGCTTCTTTTTCATAATATTCATAACTTCATACGATATTTTACACTTCCTAGATTATAGTGATACAACGCATTTTCATTCAACGACTTATCACACGGCACACGCTTCCAGGTCTCAGGGTCCACAAAATAAAGCACAGGCTCCCGGAACGACTCCGCCACGAAGCCCAACGCCTCATAAACACTCCCGTCAGTCCACTCCAGATCCGCATAACTCATCACATCATCCGGCCCGACATCCCGCACGAAAGTTTTCAACACCTTCCCCATACCGCCGACCACACGGACATCCGGCAAAGAAGCATAACGCACCCACTCGCACGAACGAACTATACCATTATCCTTCAGCCACTTGCGCGCAGCAGAAAAAGTAGCCACCGCCAGCAGTTCCCCATCTTTTCCGAACATCCCGTAACGATACCGCGCAGTCGCGTCGCCATAAGAATGCCATGCATCCAAAAAACCTGCCGTTTCAGGCTTAGAAAGCCTCCGGACCACCGTATTCCGCGCAAAAACCGGCCTGAACCGACCCAGTTGCGCCAGAAGCCGCTTCCGGACCATCTCGCCGCGCCCCATCCAAAAATCCTGCGGAACGAACACCCGCTTCCCAGGTTCCCGCCTCAGAGTCTCCGCCGCCCGCAAAATATTTTCTGCCAAGGTCAATGTCCGGGTCAATGCAGGCACAGCGTCGAGCAATACATCTCCACCTCCGGCATAATCCACATGGACACGGAACTCTTTTATCCCGCACTTCTCCTCCACAGAAAAGCCGAAACCCTCACTTTCCAGAAAAACGGCTATATCATCAGTCCAGTCCACCTCTCATTATTTTTTCAACAACAGACTTGACCTCATCATATCCATAACCGCGCCCCAACGCAAAACGCAACAATTTAAGACGACACTGAGGATCTTCCGCCAAAGAGCGATACTTGGCAGCTACCGCAGACTCCAGTTTCTTAGTCGCCGCAGCCCCGTCCACCTCCGCCAAAGCATCTTTAATAATCTGTTTGTCAATGCCTTTACGCACTAACATGAACGATATTTTCTGCGCACCCCATCCTGAAATCGCAGATTTTTCACGTGCAAACGCAGAAGCATAACGCAAATCATCCACAAACTTGTCCGCCACAAGAGCCGCCACCATCTCATCAGCCATCTCCTCATCCCCTTCCACGGCCTTCAGGACCTTGGCACGGATATCAGACGTACAATACTCCCGTCTGACACATTGGGCCTGAATCTTGTCGAGGACTTTTTTATACTTATCCTGCTCCATAGCTCTAGAAATAAAGACCGATATTCAGGTAAGCTCCCAGCTTATGCCGCTTGGTAGACCAATGCACATCGAACTCCATAGGACCGACAATGGAATCAAACGAATATTTCAGACCGGTACCGTAAACGGCTGTGATATTGTTTTTTATATCATTGAAATCACTCCAGTCAGAGAATGCGAAAGCATAATTGGTCATTAATGTGAGATAGTTGTTCTTGAAAAGCCTGAATCTGAAATCAGAACCCACTGAAGTCATATAATTCTGCATAGCTACAGCATAGTTGATTCCGGCAAAAGGAATTTGCTGAGGAAGATATCTTCCGGCCATCGCGCCACCTATAAGGTTCATATACGGCAAGGCCACATCTTCCCCGAACAAGAAACGCGCATGCACTGAAGGCATCAGTGTAAAGCATCCTTTAGACAGGGCTACCGCCTTCATGTCGAAATTAACTGCATGAAATGGAGATATATGATGTATAAGTCCCTTAAACACAAACTCATACCCCAAACCCATCGAGAAGCCTTTAGTAGGAAAATATCCGTTATCGAAAGTCTCGGCCTGAGCATTGATGAACGCAGACAAATAACTGTTCTTCAACATTCCGAGGTCATAATCACCGATTACTTTATCCGCCATGATGCTGTTCAGTTTGAAGAAGTTGTTTCTGACACCAGCGCGGACATCGAATTTTTTCCAATGCAGATTAGAAATATACAGTTCCTCCATGATTTTAAGATAAGCTACCGTATAATCTCCGGAACCGAGCTTGAACTGATTGCGGTCAGTCCAGTTAAGTGAAGCCGTGGCATTCAAAGTCGGGCCCACAGGATTCATGTAATAATAGTGGACCTTTGCATAAGGATTCGTTCCTACCTTTCCGGTCAAATCCACTGCGGAGCCTTGGATATTATGAACATTGAACCCTAAATTCAACAAAACGGAAACAATCTCCTCCGTATCGAAGCGTCCGCCTATACCGAACTGGTGTACAGGACCTTTCTTACAATGTATCACAAGTTCGAAAGGCTCTTCGTCACCCACCAACTCATAAGTCACATAATCGAAGGCATTGGTCCCGAAAATCGTAGCGACAGCATCCTCGATCGCACCTTTTCCGAGTTTTTTTTCATGATTGAGGCCGATCTTTTCCATAAGATAACGAGCCTCACTGTGAGAAACTCCAGTAATTTCCACATTGGAAATCCTGACCGGCTCCGTATTGATATCTATGGCCTTCTTGTTGTGAAGTTTCTTTTCGTATGGACCTATCAGTGCCTTGATACTGTCCAGCGCTTCCTTCTGGTCCTGAGCCGCAATCCACCCTCTCTCCATAATCGCTGCAACGCTCTTGTCGTCGAAACTCATCATATTGAACTCCGGAAGATAAGGCTTTATAGTAATATCGGGTATGCTGACATTCTGCTCATAAGACTCTCTTCCCAGCATATCGATACCCTGGGAAATGATATCTCCAAGGTTATTCAGTGACATATAATCTCTATAACCGCTGGCCAAATCGACACCTATTATAATATCAGCTCCCATCTTCTTCGCCAGATCCGTCGGATAGTTGTCACGCATGCCGCCGTCGACCAGCACCATTCCATCCACACGAACAGGAGCGAACACTCCCGGAATGGACATCGTGGACCTCAACGCAGTATTTATCTTACCGTCAAACCAAATCTTAGGCTTGGCTGTTACCATCTCGGTAGCCACACAGACAAAAGGCACAGGTAAGTCTTTAAAATTTATATTATCCTGATAACCCACTGTCAATGAACTGAATATATTATTCACATTCTGTCCGAAAGCAAAGCCTGACGGAAGACTGCCCAAAAGATTCTCCTTCACAAGCGCATTGGCATCACCCTTCCCCGCACCGAAATGAATCTGGTCGTGCTTATTCTCGGCAGCTGCATATCGGATATCCTCATTGCGCTTCTCCAAATAATCCTTACGGGCATAGAAAAACGGGAAGGACAGCAGAAATTTCTCCCGATACTTCTTCGTCGCGAAAGACACATAATTTCTTGGCACCTTGTCAGTCAGTGCCATATCCCAGTCGAAAGACTTGACGATGGAATCCATCTGGGCAGGAGAATATCCCAACGCATACATTCCTCCCATAAGTCCTCCCATACTGGTACCCAAAACCACATCCACCGGAATTTTCAGCGAATCCAAGTACTGCAAAACGCCGATATGCGCGACACCCTTCGCCCCGCCACCGCTGAGCACAAGTGCCACCGTCGGTCTCGTCTTTCTGATTTCGGAAAGATAATCACGAAATTCCTGCATCGACAAAGAATCCTTGAACGCGCTCATCCCATACGGCCTGAACGGCTGAAGCTTCTCCTCGTCATGAGCTGCCGCCAAGGTATAGGTCAATGCCAATACAACAGTGATTGTCAGGTATTTAAAGAATCTTCTCATATATCAATTATTGTTCTGCTTTTCCATGTTTTCCGGCCAGCATACCGCATGCCGCGAAGATATCCTCCCCACGGGATGCCCTGATGGTGGATGTTATCCCGGCCTTGTTCAGCCTGTCACGGAACACTTCCATAACACCTTCAGGAGAAGACACATACGGAAAATCCGGTATCTTATGGAACCTGATGAGATTAACCCTACATTCGAGGCCTCCGAGGAGTCTTATAATCGCATCTGCATGACGTTTGTCATCATTGAACCCGGCAAACATGGTATACTCGAAACTTACTCTGCGCTGTCCGGTAAAGTCATATTTGCGGATCAGGGCGATCACATCCCGCAGGTCATAGGCCTTCTGCACCGGCATCAGCTCAGCCCTCTCGTCAGGGAAGGCGTCGTGAAGACTGATGGCCAGATGACATTTGGTCTCATCCAGGTATTTTTTCAATGTCGGGAGCACGCCGATGGATGACAATGTTATACGTTTCGGACTCCATCCGAATCCCCAGTCAGCGGTCAGCACCTCGATGGCACGTTTCACATTCTCGAAGTTATCGAGAGGTTCGCCCATGCCCATGAACACTGTTCCGGTAAGGCTGTCCGCCTCATCCACAGAAATGTACTGCGACAAAATATCTGCTGCAGAGAGGTTTCCGTGGAATCCCTGACGTCCTGTCATGCAAAATTTGCACCCCATCTTACAACCTGCCTGGGAAGATACGCACAAAGTCTTGCGATCCAACTCCGGAATCATCACAGCCTCTATGCTGCTGCTCTCTGTCTTTCCGGGATCTTCGCTCTCGATATCATACAAGCCACCTTTGAATGAGCAAGTTACAGGGAATAGATATTTTTTCGTGCCGTCCGATGAAACATGACAATCAGAATAAGACACGGCACCTGTTTCGTAAAGCTCAGATAGTTTTTCTCTCCCGGCTTTGGACAGGTTCGTCATCTCATCGATGGTCTTCACTTTCTTTTTATAAAGCCACTGGGCTATCTGACCGCCAGCAAATTTAGGCAGTCCGCATGACACAGCTATTTCCTTAAGTTCATCCGGGGTCTTCCCCAACAATTTATGTTTGCTCATATCGTATCTCCGTAAATCTCTGCCGAATCTCCGGCAAATATATTTTTATCGCATTCTTACAAAATTAATGAATTTTTCAGTTCCGATTGCCGCTATTTTTCATATCTTTGTGAACATTGTGGAAATTATCCGCAAATAAGAACAAAAATTTAATCATTATGGCTAAAGAAGCAGTTAAAGAAAGTGGAGCGGAAGCAGTAGATTCAGGAAAACTGAAGGCACTGCAGGCAACGATCGACAAGATCGAGAAAGATTTCGGGAAAGGCACGATTATGAAGTTGGGGGACCAGCCACAATGGGATGAACATCAGGTTATACCAAGCGGTTCCATCGCTCTGGACCATGCACTCGGGATCGGTGGCTATCCGAAAGGAAGAATTATCGAGATTTACGGACCGGAGTCAAGTGGTAAGACCACCTTGGCGATTCATGCTATCGCCCAGGCTCAGAAAACAGGCGGAATCGCGGCTATGATAGATGCGGAACACGCATTCGACAGGTCTTATGCGAAGGCTCTAGGAGTAAATTTGGAAACATTACTCATTTCCCAGCCGGATAACGGAGAGCAGGCTCTTGAAATCGCGGACAACCTTATCCGTTCAGGCGCCATTGACATCATCGTGATCGACTCAGTGGCAGCATTGACCCCTAAAGCCGAAATCGAAGGCGAGATGGGCGACAACAAGGTGGGTCTTCAGGCGAGACTTATGAGCCAGGCGCTCAGAAAGCTCACCGGAAACATCAGCAAGACAAACACTTGCTGCATTTTCATCAACCAGCTCCGTGAAAAGATCGGCGTGATGTTCGGTAACCCTGAGACCACGACCGGCGGTAACGCCCTGAAGTTCTACGCATCTGTCCGTTTGGATGTGCGCAGAACCACACAGATTAAGGACGGCGAAGAAGCTCTCGGAAACAGGACGAAGGTGAAGGTCGTGAAGAACAAGATGGCACCTCCTTTCAAGAAAGCAGAATTCGATATCGTCTATGGCGAGGGCATCTCACACACAGGCGAAATCGTGGACCTCGGCGTAGAATATGGCATCATAACCAAGAGCGGTTCATGGTTCAGTTATGGTGACCAGAAACTCGCTCAGGGACGTGAGGCCACAAAGCAGCTTATCTCTGACAATGCCGAGCTCAGCGAAGAAATCGAGGCAAAGATTCGCGAAGCTCTCAAGCATGTGGAAGACTAAGCAATTCTTGTCGCTCGCTAAGGAGACTCTATGAGACATCGGGACAGTTTCGCTCCGGTGTCCTTATCTAAAATCCCCGCACGGACAAGCCCATCGACGGTGAGTTCCGCGCGGGGATTGTTTTCTCTGTACAACACTATCGATTTCGCTGTCTGCCAAGTCTTTATATACGGATGACGTTTAAGGGAATCCGCCGGGAGCGACCATAAGCGGAATGGTTCCGGACGAGTTTTCACCTCCACCAGATCGCGGATTTTGTCCAATTTCGCCGCATCGAAATGATAGATATCCAACAGTTGCTCAGGACAGCTGTAGCCCCCGAGACGCCCCCTGTACTCCACCATCTTGGCCGCAAAATAACCCCCGATGCCGGGAAGTTCGTCGAAAGCCGCCGAATCCGCCGCATTCAGATCCAGAAGGGGTATGTCAATGTATTTTTCCAGTCGCCGGTAGACGGAATCGGCCACGACGAAGGATTTCGCAAAGTCTTGTTTCCGCTTGAAACGGCCTCCCTTTTTACGGTAATTGTCTATGGAATTGGCCTGCTTCAGAGAAAAGCCGAGTCGGCACAAGTCACTAACAGACACTGTATTAGGGTTAAATCTAAAGGACTCGTAAGTGCGTGGAGTATAAGCGGCAGCCAGCTTCTCTGCAGCTTCAGGATGTTTCCCTTGGCGCTTTTCATAGCGGTAGTTCTGCGGGACATTTAACCCGGATTGTTCACGTCGATCCGCGTACGACGAACCTCCATGGGAGCCAGACATCGAAGCCCCTCTTGAACCGACCCCTGAATTAGTCCGTCCACTCCGGGAGCCTGATGAAGAGCCATCCCATGAATCGCCTGACGAATAATCTCCCGGGACTCGCGTGGGATTTCCACCGGACTTAACCATATCACGGTTTCCAGTTTTATCTCCCGAATATCCCCGAGAGGCTCGCACGGAATTCCGGCCGGACACTATGTCGCCGCTCCCGGATTTACCTCCCGCAAAAGCCTCCCCATCAGCATAAACGAAGACCGTGTCGGGTGACGTCATGTCCGACATCACCTTGAGCGCGGCAGCCCTATGCACGAAAAGAGCTGTCTGATAACCTGTTATAAGAAATGCAAGGGCTATCGCCCCAGTTACGAATGAGGCTGACGGACGTTTCTTGCCGTCAGATTTCTTCTGATTCATTATCCCCTCTATCTTCCGCCACTCTATCCTTTCTATATTTACCGTGAGCATGGTCCTCATCATGCTTGCGGTCCGTAGCACCCGCTACTATTATAACTATTTCACCCTTCGGCTCATGCTCCTCGAACCACGATTTCACTTCTTCCAATGTTCCCCTACGGTGTTCCTCATGCACCTTGGAGATTTCACGTGCCACAGAGCATTCACGTTCCGCGCCGAAATACTCTATAAACTGTCCTAGCGTCTTCACAAGACGATATGGAGACTCGTAAAAAATCATTGACCTGGACTCAGAAGCGAGCTCTTTCAGGAGCGTCTGGCGTCCTTTTTTTACCGGCAGGAAGCCTTCGAAGCAGAAACGGTCGCAGGGGAGTCCTGACGAAACTATGGCCGGAATGCAGGCAGTCGCGCCAGGAAGTGTCTGCACTTCAATGCCTTCCGCAGCACATGTCCTGACAAGCAGGAATCCCGGATCCGAGATACCCGGCGTACCGGCATCGCTTATCAACGCGACGTTCATCCCGGCAAGAATCTTGTCTTTTATCACCGAAACGGTCTGGTGTTCGTTGAACTTATGATGCGACTGGAGCTTTCCCTGGATATCGTAATGTTTCAGGAGAACGGAACTCGTCCTGGTGTCTTCAGCCAAAATGAGATCCGCATCCTTAAGCACCTTCACGGCGCGATATGTCATATCCTCCAAATTTCCGACGGGTGTCGGCACTATATATAGTTTTCCCGTTTCCATATTCTATCTCAATTTTCTGCGCACGGCCATCATGAAGCGGTAAACCATATCAGAGTACATATCCCACTCCGGGAATGTAGAAGTCAGATAATCAGCCACTTTGTCGAGCGATGTCATGGCGTTCACTTTAGAGACGACGTCCTGGAAAAGCATGGAATCTTCTCTGAAAAGTGTAGTTATGAACATCACTCTGTCGTTAAGAGAAATCGCACTGCGGATATCTTTCACCTCAGGGCCGGGAATCGCAGTGTACCACTCCGGCTTTTCTGGTTTCATATCCATCACGGCCTTAACAGATACAGCCCTGTCGTTCAGCCCTTTACGATGTGCCTTATGAACATCTTCCACTGCACCGAAAAGTGAATTCACATCACCTGCCTCATCGGCATTGACAGAAACCGGAGCAGCGTCATCTTGGGCGTCCGCAGGCTCTTCCGGCTCATTCGCGACTACCGGCTCCGAAGGTTCAGGCTCCGGAAGGTCAGGTTCTATCGCAGCCTCAGGAAGGTCAGGCTCGCCCGAAGTCTCAACAGGCTCAGGCTCAGCAGGTTCCGCCTCCGCAGCAATCTGTTCAGGGACCGGCACCTCGACCGCAATATCTGACAGGAAATCTTCATGGTCAATGTCGATATCACCCGGTTCGTCAGCGTCTTGAGCTTTCAAATTCATAAGCTCATCTACTTTACTTTGGATAACATCGAGCTGGCCCCTCACCTCTGCAAGGCGGGCCACAAGTTCTTCCAGAAGTTCCTGTGAATTCTTTTCCATATCGCGAAGTCTTTTTAGATTCTTACAAAAATACATCATTATTAGGACAATACAAACAGTTATGACGGCGTTTTTAGAACACGATTGCAGGAAAGATAAAAAAGCACTAAATTCGCATCGCTAAAATCAACCAGTATGTATTCGGAGAGTATTAAGAAGTCGGGCTGCATCGAGGTCATCTGCGGTTCCATGTTTTCAGGAAAGACCGAGGAACTTATCAGAAGGCTCAAACGTGCGCAGTTCGCCAATCAGAAAATAGAGATATTCAAGCCTGCTGTAGATACCAGGTATTCGGACATGGATGTGGTTTCACATGATTTGCACAGCATTCCGTGTACGCCTATCAAGGACGCGGAAATGATGTTGGATGCCAAGGAGGAGACTCAGGTTATCGGTATCGATGAGGCGCAGTTTTTCAGCGAGAAGCTTATCGCTGTGGCTCAGGAGCTTGCTGACAGGGGCAAGAGGGTGATTATCGCCGGTCTGGATACTGATTATATGGGCAAGCCGTTCGGTCCTATTCCGGGTCTCATGGCTATCGCCGAGGATGTGCAGAAGGTGCACGCCATTTGTGTGAAGTGCGGTAATCTCGCCAATCATTCTCATCGTCTGACGAAGAGTCACAAGTTGGTGGTTCTCGGCGAGAAGGATGTTTACGAGCCGCTGTGCCGCCAGTGTTTCAACGAAGCGCTCGCTGCGGAGAAGGCTGCCGAGAACTCTGCTGAATAGCAGGGCTCGGATCTGACTGATTTGCCCCCAAAAGATTGTGATTGACAGTCCCAGTGCGATGCAGCGGTCACCATAATTATCACGCGTTGACGATTTGGTGTAATTTAAAACGTTTTCTTGGAACAAAACGCAAAATTTGAAGGTGATTGTGTAAGTTAAAACGTTTTCGCGGTACCAAATATCATTGCCGTGATTTGTTCTGCGGAAACATTTTAGGTGAAACCAAATGATGAATTTCAGTGTTATAACTCGGTCGCGACAAGTCCACGCCTCGTAGTCGACGACGGCGGATGCCCGGAGAGCGCAATATCCACGTGGATTTTGAGAGGCGGACAGAACCTCCAGTCGCCTCTCAATATCCACGTGGAGCAAGGGGCTCTGGGAGTCGGCACGGCCCCTCTTTGTA
>UREV01000033.1 GCA_900546925.1 uncultured Bacteroides sp. | reverse complement strand
CGACTGGAGGTTCCGGCGGAGACCCGTGGTCACCCATGACCTCGTAAATGGGAGGGGCCGGCGACAGCCGGAGGGATGAGCGCCAGCGAAGGTCTCCGCCGGTACCTCCAGACGCCGACGCCATTGTCGATAATCGCCCAGTAAAAATTTGCCCCCGGAGCGCTGACGTGCAGCAACTCCGGGGGACGTGCAACATACAAAAACAGAGAGTTAGTATTTTATCTCATCTTCTTTACAGCCTTCTGCAAAGAATGAATTTCCTTTCTTGACCAAGGCAGACCGATAAACTCTGATGGATAATCAGTCTCGATAATATCAGGCTCAGCTAAAAGCTCACGTTCGTAGGCTATCCTTCTGTCCTTCGCATTCTTCACCTTGTCGGACGAACCGGTAATCGAAGTCATCGTCATCACTCCCCTGTCGTGAAGTTTCTTATAGACCCCGTAGAGCTCAGGATTCACTGCAAGCCTCACATAAGCCATTATATGATCCCATGGAATATCACATTTGTCATACGCCTCGAAATGCTCCTCGGAACTGATTTCCACACAGAACATCACGTTGTGAATACCGTGATTCCAATAATACAGAGCCTCATCGATAGAACGCACACTAAGCATAATATTGTGATACATCGACCAGTCTCCGCCTGGGCTCAACTGCTTGATATAATAATCCAGGCTTGCCTTCTTCACCTCATCACTCACACCCTTGGTATTGATATACTTATTGTCGAAGTTGAAGACCACCTTATCTTTACCCCACTCGAGAATCTGCTTCAAAGTCGGTATCTTATAAGGAGTTACATTGCCACTCCTGTCCACAAGATTCAGCTTCTGAATCTCATCATAAGTATAATCGCTGACCTTGCCCTTGCCGGTAGTAGTCCTGTCCACTGACAAATCGTGCATCAGCACCATCACACTATCCTTCGTGAAACTGAAATCGATCTCGAAGAAAGTCGGCATGAGGGACAATGTCTTTTCACATGACTCGATACAGTTTTCAGGATAACCCGGCATCATACCTCCCCTATGACCGCTGATGATAATGTCACGTTTCGGAGAATAACGGAAATACGCCTGCAAATCCTCAAAAGAATTGATCGAAACCCTGTGAGCATCGATACCACTCTGATACTGAGCATCAGCATTGACCTGAGCTGAAAGCTGGAACGCCGACAGGGCGATAGCCATAGACGCGGCAGCTATATTCTTGATAATCATCATATTTTCTCAACGTCATGATAAGCCTTCACAATCTCGGCAATCATAGGATCTCCGGCAGCGATACCTGTTACCTCAGCAATAGTCGCCTCGAGTCCCTCGGACTTGATCTTCTGCATAAGCTGAACACTCTGAGGATCTTCCGGGTTATCGAAATGCAAAGCGGCACCTACTCCGAGAAGAAGTTTGTCATAAGGAAGACCGAAACTCTTCGCAGTCATGATAGGCTTGATAAGTCTGTCGTCAGCAGAAAGCTTCCTGAGCGGCTCGCGGCCTACACGATTCACGTCATCCTTAAGATATGGATTACGGAAACGCTTGATAATCTTCTCAATATACTTAAAATGCGCCTCATGGTCGAAACCGAACTGCTTTACAAGAGCCTCACCACTCTGCTGCATGGCAGCGTGTACGAGATCGAAAATCTCAGGAACCTCGATACTCTCACCGATGGTCTGACGACCCTTCATCTTGCCCACATAAGCAGTGATTGCATGACCGGTATTCAATGTAAAGAGCTTCCTCTCGATATAAGCCAACAGATTGTCAGCCAAGTTCATACCGTCGATCTTAGGTGCAGGGCCTACAAACGCCTTCTCCTCCACATTCCACTCATAATACTTCTCCACAGCGACATCGATAGGATTTTCGCTTCTGACAGGAGGAACGATACGGTCTACGGAACAGTCAGGAAATCCGACATGCTCCGTACACCATGCCGCCTGCGCCTCATCCAGATGAGAAAGCACTGCTTCCTTCAGACGAGAAGACGCCATAAGTCCGTTTTCACATGCAATAATATTAAGAGGGGCTTCAATGCCTGCTTCTTTACGTGCAACGATTCCTTTAGCGATGGCCGGAGCGATAAACTGAAGAATTCTCAAGCCAACCGCAGTCGTAATGAGTTCAGCCTCTTTAATTTTCTCCACCACAGCATCGGTAGACGAATCCACAGCGCTGACACCGGAAATAAGAATATCCTCACTGTCGACATCTTTAATATGAACGGTATACTGTCTGTCGGCATTGATCCTGTCGACAAGGTCCTTGACTACGTCTGCGAACACTACCTGATAGCCGGATTTAGCAAGAACGGCTCCAATGAATCCACGGCCGATATTTCCGGCCCCAAACTGAACTGCAAGTTTCATTTTATTAATTATTTAGTTGTTTTTGGATATCCTCTCGGGATACCACGGCTTGGCCGACTGCCATCATGCCATCCGTAGTAAATACAATCCGGAAGAGTTTTTCACCTATTTATTATTCAATATTTTTTTACGATCCCTAAAAACGAATCGTTTCAATTATTCGCTACGTGTGCTCGAAAAATATGTTGGTAAAGCTTTTTAATGAATTTTCGAGTATAGAGTCCCTTTAGAAGAAGTAGTGTGCCGGACGCACACGACTGATGATAAGACCGAAAAGACGCACAAGTGGTGCTGTCCAAACGACAACACCCCATGTCACCTACAAAAGTCCAAGTACCTCTTTAGAGATGTAGAACGTCTTGTTTTTAGGCACATATACCGACACCGAAGACAACTGAATCTTCTTTCCGTCCTTCTCTACATAAGAACGGTTCGCAGGCACACGCACCTTGCCATCCACGACGAGCACCGGCTCTTTTCCAGGCTCCACTACGCACTCATGGCCAGCCAGCAACACATCCGACTTTACATATATATTAGAGGTAAGCTCCTTCAACGAACCCGGCACGCCGAGTAAATCGAACATATAACCTGCCATCTCCGTACTCTCCAAGAATCCTGTAGGCCTCTGGTTATTAGGATTATACACCGCAAGAAACACATCCTCCGAAGTATGACTTCCATTCGAGTAACCTATATGCGTATGAGCGTTCAGAATATCCATCACCACCGATTTGAGATTATCCGAGAACTGAACCTTCATATAATCATCCTCGACAAGACCGCGGACCGCCAGAATCGCTTTCAACTCTTTTTCGTTCAGGTCAATGCCGGTATTTTCCAGGAAAATGGACTTCACTTCCTCCGGCTTGCACTTTTCTAGTTTTTGATTCAGTGCATCCCCGGTTCCCTTGTAATGTGGAAGCATAACGAACACTGAATCAAGACCTTTCTTATAATAACCGGAATAATTCCTGTCACCGAGAGTCATACCTGCAGTACCATGATCAGGAACCACAATTACAGTTGTATTGCCATCCTTTTTGGCGAAATCTATAGCTGCAGCCACAGCCTTGTCGAACGCCTCATATTCAGAAATGGTACCGAGCGGATCATTACTGTGCGCCGCGAAATCCACCTTACTACCCTCAACCATGAGGAAGAATCCGTTTTTGTTTTTCGACAGCAACTCTATAGCCTTAGTCGTCATCTCCGCCAGAGAAGGCTCCGCAAGTGTATCTCTGTCAATATCATACGCCATAGCACTCTTCGCAAACATCGACCAGACAGGAGCAGAATCCAAAGCGCGGAAACCCGCCATATCTTTCTCCTGATATTTGATGCCTTTATCTTCCAAAATGGATTTCACGTCATCATCCATGTATTTGATTCCACCGCCGAAAACGACATCCACACCATTGGAAGCAATCTGTCTCATGATATTGGCATCCTCTGTACGGGCAACCACATGAGAAGCAGTACCGGCAGGAGTCGCATGGCTGACCTTCACAGTAACCACGAGACCTGTAGACTTGTGACCAAGAATCTTGGCAGCTTCCAAAACAGTAGCCAAAGGCTGCCATGTACTGTCAGCATTGATCTCATACACATCCTGGCCCTCATTTTTCGCGGGATACACTGAGAGGTTCGAATTCTGGACGCGATAGCCGGTCATCAGCGAGGTTATCGCGGCAGGCGAAGCGGCAATCGGGGCGTCGGAGCAAGCCGGGCGCACATATCCGCAAAGATACGGGTCGGTCGCGAGGCGCGCTGCACCCATCTGCGGATTCTTGAATTCCTTATACCAACGCACTACCGGAAGCATGGTGCTGGACGTTCCGTCTGGTATCATCAAAATCACATTTTTGGTCGGCTTAATTTTACCGTTATCGCCGCAACATCCTGTAAACAACGCCGTTACAACTACAGTCAATGAAGCGGCAAGTGTAAGTTTGCTAAAAGTTCTCATATTTGTCATCAAATGTTCATCATCGGTGAGGGAGTCTGCCGCGGCAATGCGCACAAGTGGACGCTGCCTTCGCTGACTCCTATTTCTGTCAATGCTGCCTTCGCAGAGGAGTAGGCCAATTCTGGGGTGTTGTTATGGTCGCTCAAATGGCAGAGGAAGATGTTTCTCAGCCCTTCGTGCCAGAACTGCTTAATAGCAAATGCACACTCATCGTTGCTGAGATGGCCGTGTCCCTGGCATATACGCATTTTAAGTTCATGTGGATATGGCCCGGAAATGAGCATATCCATGTCGTAGTTCGATTCCATGACTACCGTGGACGCTTCCGATGCATGTTTTACCGCTTCATCGGTCATTCTGCCCAAGTCTGTCATTATCACGAACTTATCTTCGCCTGCAAGAATCGCATATCCTACTGTCTGGGTAGCATCATGCGGTACCACGAAGTATTTTACGGAGAAACCGTCGACGTCATTCCACTCATTCTCGACCAAGTCCCTTCGGCATTGACCCAAATAAGGGGCGCCGAAAGAATGGGCGGCGAGGGCGGAATGGAGCTCTCTGGTGGCATAGACCGGCTTCTGGAGGCGCTTGCAGTAGGAGGCCAGGCTGCGGATATGGTCCATATGGTCATGCGTCACGAGCACGGCACTGAATGAATTGTAATCCAATCCGTTAGACATCAATACCTGTTTAAGCCGCCTGAGACTCACGCCGGCATCTATCAGTATCGCATGACGTTGTCCATCTGCATCCGTCCGTTCTAAATAGTAGCAGTTTCCGCAACTGCCGCTGGAAAGGCTCATAAATCTGAGCATCGTTATTCCTCCTGTTTTATCTGTTCTGTTCTTGTTCACAATATTTCTTTATGACGCTGTACGCGTCCGCAACTCCAAGCTCGCCCGCATGGGACAGGTCAATGCAGCCTTTCTCCTTGTCTTTCAAGTAGATAAGTACAAGACCTCTGTTAAAGTATGCATCCCCGAGGTATGGGTAGCATGAAATGGCTTTCGTATAATTATTTATCGCTTCGACATATGAAGACGAAAGGCATTGGAGATTCGCAAGGTTAAAATACGCATAAGGAATGTCGCCGACCACTTCTATCGCTTTCTTCATATCTTCGATGGCGTCAGAATAGTCGTAGGTCCTGCTTACCTGATCCTTAACTCTGGCTCTCGTCGTTCCCTGGTCATCCATCGTAAGTGTCTGGACATTATTCTCTATCGAAGAGATAAAGTCTATCATGTCAGCTCTTAGGACTCCCCTGTTCATATAGTAGAACGACTTGTAAAGCGCAGCGTATTTGTCGGAAGTTTCGCCATCCACGGCATGATCGTAGTGGGCAAGCGCAGAGTTGAACTGTCTGTCAGCCACGTCGCTCAATGCCTTAAGGAATTCACTCTCAGGCTTATCCGCAGGCAGAGCGTATATAGTCTTCAAGTATTTCCCTGCGCCGGAGAACTTCAATGTATCCGAATTGGACACGACCACCGGCACCGGAGCTTCGCGCAAGAACCTATCTATCAACAAGTTCTCATATCTGTTACGCAGGGCGTACTGCACATCGTCTTTCTTGTCAGCCAACTTGAAGCGGTAGAGCGGACGGAGTTTTATGTCTACATCGCGGTGCTGAAGCATCTCGTCATCGAAGTCTTTCTTTGCAAAATCGGCATCGAATGAAAGCAGAGAACTGTATTTCTTGGTCGTATCGGCAAATGAAATGCCCTCGCCCGTCTTGTTGCGATATTCGCTGACCTTCTTCTGCGCCGTATCATAATCCTCCTTGGACTTGGCCTTCATGCCCAGTTTGTTCTCCACATAAGAGCGGTTCATATAAGCTTTCGCGAAGTCCGGATAAAGTTCGATAGCCTTGTCATAATCCTCCAACGCATCCCGCCATCTCTCCATATTCACGAAATAAGAAGCTCGGTTATAATAAGCCAGCACGTTTCCGGGATTAATGTTTATCACCCTGTCCATATCCTGCAGAGCATCCTCATAATTACCGACTTGCGCACTTATAAGACTTCGGTTGTAGAGCGTCAGGGCATTCCCCGGTTCATCTTTCAGGACACGGTTCAAGTCACGCATGGCCGAGTTGAAATCATTCTGCTCATAATACATTATCGCCCTGTTGAAATACGCGAAAGTATTCGTAGAATCCAGACTCACAGCCATATCCATATCAGAAATAGCCTCCGCGAAATGCTTCCCGGCAGCATATACACGCCCGCGCCTGATATACCCCTCCGGCTCGAAACGGTCCAGAGATATGGCCTTGTTATAATCCGCCATAGCCTTGGTAGTATCCTGCAGGAAAAGCCAGCTGGCTCCCCTGTTCAGATAGGCAGACGGGTCCTTCGGCTCTTTCCTTATATATTTGTCGAAATCTTCGACAGCCTTATCGAATTGCTGTGCAAGGAAATACGTCACACCACGGCTGAAATAAAGCCCGACGTAACCAGGGCGTAGGTCTATCGCAGTCTGAAGGTCCTCAAGCGCCTTGTCATAATTTCCGAACCTGCTCTCGGTTATCGCCCGGTAATGATAGCCGGACGTAAAAATCGGGTTCAGCCGGACCGACGTGTTGAAATCCTTCTGCGCACCCCTGAGGTCCCCCAAATTATATTTCGCGATTCCGCGGTAAAAGAAAGTCCAATAATCGGTACTGTCAATGCGGGATAACACGTTAAAGCTTTCGATGGCCTGAGAATATTTCCCGTCAGCCAAAGCCCTCCGGCCTCTGAAGAAGAAAACATCCTTATCATATTGGGCTGACAAGGTCATCGGCCACATAAGGACAATCAGAAGTAGGATATGTTTTAATTTCATAATTTTGCGCTCCGGTTTCGTAAATCCGACAAGAATTTATAATTTTGAGGTTCATTTCACTCGATGTGCCAAACACCGAGACCTACAAAGATAATCAATTATCATGCTCCAATGGAGAAAATGACGAAAAAAATATCAGCGAAAGCTACGAAAATAGATAAGACAATTTGGGCATTATTGTGCATAATGACCTGTTACATATATAGTCCGGCAGCCCATGCGCAGCAGCCGACAATAGGCGCAATCAGCAGCGAGCAGGCTCACAACATGGTGTGGGAAAGCAAGTTATATCGCCAGATAGAGTTCCTTTCCGACTCTTTGTGCGGAGGCAGAGCCACTGGGACTATCGGCAGTACTGAGACCGCAGCATGGATAATCAGACGGTTCGAGAAAATAGGACTGAGTCCGGCCGGTAAAAATTTCGCAACTCATTTCTATGAGCCTTTCGGAAGAAACGTCATCGGCTTCCTCCCCGGCTCCACAAAACGCCACAGAAATTCATACATCATAGTTATGGCCCATTATGACGGCCTCGGAACTCTTAATGGTGTTTTATATCCAGGTGCTGACAGTAACGCGTCTGGAGTAGTGGCCATGCTGAGCATAGCGGAAATGTTCCGTTCCATGAGAACGCTCGGAAGAGCATACGGAGCAAATCTCATCTTCGTGGCTCTGGATGCGAAATCCAGCAGCATGAAGGGTTCCAAGGAGTTATGGCGCAGCATCGAGAACGGACGGCTCATCGATCCGGTGGACGGACACGCCATCACACCGGGAGAAATAGCATTGACAGTAAACATCGACCAAATCGGTGGGACGATGAGCACTCTCAGGTCCGGCAGGAAGGATTTCATCATCATGCTCGGCCGGGATCAGGTGTCGGGATCGGGCGACGTGCTCAGCACTTGCAACCTGAAATACGGCACAGGCCTCGAACTGGGATACGACTATTTCGGGAGCAAGGATTTCACGAACATTTTCTACAATCGAATCGGAGACCAAAGGGTGTTCGTGGAGAACAAGATTCCATCAGTACTCTTCACTTCCGGTATCACCATGAACAACAACAAGCCTTACGATACTGTGGAGACGCTGGATATGAATGTCCTGAAACGCAGGGTATGGCTGATATTCCACTGGTTGGAGCGCATGATGGGCTAAATTATATACTATTTTCACTATCTTTGCAGGCTGAACATAAATAAAAACATATAGATGAAAGAATTTTGGCAGGTACTTGTCAAGTACGTTAAACCATATAGGGGCTACCTCGGAGGCTCCATTGTACTCAATATGCTCTCCGCAGTGCTCAACATCTTTTCTTTTTCACTGATCATTCCTATCCTCCAGATATTGTTCAAGATGAGCAATACGGTGTATTCTTTTATACCATGGGATTCTGCCGACATGGGCTTCAAGGATATCGTCATAAACAACGCATATTACGGAGTCACCGTCCTGATTCAGGACAAGGGAGCGGCCATGACACTTTTCCTTCTCTGTTTGTGGCTCAGTATCACAACTCTCATGAAGACAGCATGTTACTTCGGTTCATCCGCCATCATGATTCCTATCAGGACCAGCGTGGTGAGAGATATGAGACGCGAGTTGTACAACAAGATTCTTACCCTTCCTCTGGGTTTCTTCTCGCAGGAACGAAAGGGAGACATCATAGCCAGGATGAGTGGTGATATAAATGAAGTGGAGAGTTCCATAATGAGCACCCTCGATATGCTTCTGAAGAATCCTATCCTGATTATCTTCTACATGGGAACATTGATCATCACCAGCTGGCAGCTCACGGTATTCACCATCGTAGTAGCCCCGTTGCTGATCTGGCTCATGAGTGCACTCGGAAGGACATTGAAGAAGAAATCACTTCAGGCTCAGGCACTTTGGAGCGACACCATGTCCCAGCTCGAAGAGACTTTGGGCGGACTCCGTGTGATCAAGGCGTTCGTGGCAGAGGACAAGATGCAGACGAGATTCAACAACGTCACTGAGGCCGTGAAGAAGAAAACGGGAAGAGTCGCCACCAGGCAGGCATTGGCCCATCCTATGAGCGAATTCCTCGGCACCGTCCTCATCGCGATTGTGCTCGGATTCGGAGGAGCCATCATCCTCAGCGAGAAAGCGTGGTTCGACGCACCGACCTTCATTTTCTACATGGTCATCCTGTATAGCGTCATAAATCCGTTGAAAGATTTCGCGAAGGCCGGATACAATATTCCGAAGGGTATGGCTTCCATGGAGCGCGTGAATAAGATCCTCGAGACCGAGAGTTCGATCAAGGAGGCTCCTAATGCTTCCGATGTGACTGGGTTCAATGATGAAATAACCTTCTCGAATGTGTCATTCTCTTACGACGAGGACCGCAAGATTCTCGACGATATAAATCTCACTGTGAAGAAAGGTACGACAGTGGCTATCGTGGGAGAATCCGGTGCCGGCAAATCTACGTTAGTAGACTTGATACCAAGGTTTTACGACGTCACCGGCGGCTCGATAAAAATCGACGGTACGGATATCCGCGACATGAAGATCCACAGTCTCAGAAGCCTTATGGGAAATGTGAACCAGGAGCCGATTCTTTTCAACGACACCATTTTCAACAACATCGCGTTCGGCGTGGAAGGCGCGACTATGGAACAGGTGATTGCAGCTGCGAAGATAGCCAACGCGCATGATTTCATCATGGAAAAAGAAGATGGTTACAATACTAACATCGGTGACCGCGGAATGAGACTTTCCGGTGGACAGAGACAGCGACTAAGTATCGCGAGGGCCATTCTGAAGAACCCTCCGATTCTTATTCTGGATGAGGCTACAGCATCCCTGGACACTGAGTCAGAGAAACTTGTGCAGGAGGCGCTCGACAGACTCATGTCCACGAGAACCACTATCGCGATCGCACACAGGCTCTCCACTATCAAGAATTCAGACGAGATTATCGTCATGCATGAAGGCCATATCGTAGAGCGCGGCAAGCATGAAGAACTGCTCGCATTGAATGGTTATTATAAGAAACTTACTGATATGCAGAGTCTTTAAGGAGGACTTAATATGAAGAATCGCTTCGCAAAAGGAATAGAAGTCCGCAAGTCCAAGTCTTGGCTTCAGACCATAGTCGCACCGGTATTGATGGTATTCTATCTCGGCGCGTTGGCGTTCCTCTGTTTCGGACAATTCGACAGTCTGCCTGAAGTAAGCACTGATTTCTTCGGCATTCCTACAGACAAAATCGTACATTTCTGCATGTTCTTCCCATTCCCAATCTTGGTTTACGCGACTTTCGTGCACAAGACAAAGGGAAGATGGGTTTCCGTATTCCAGATAATCGGCATCTACATAGCCGGCTGCATCCTCGGGATTCTCACCGAAATAGGACAGGGGCTTACCGATTACAGAAGTTGTGACATAAATGATTTCAGGGCAGACGCTTTAGGCATGGCGCTCAGCTCGATCATCATCATAATTATCGACACTATAAGACGTTCCGGAAAATGAATCTGAAAAAATTCCTGACAATATCTGTCGCGGCTGCATCTCTCGCTATCCCGATGAGTGGGCAGAGTTCGTTGTTGTCTTCTTATAAAAGCAAGTGTGACTCTCTCGGAACACTTGTCCAGGAAAGAACCACTGTAAAGGCCGGCATCAGACTGACTTCAGTCATGAAGCGCGGCAATTTCATAGATTTTTACTTCTCAGGAAGCCTTGGCGATATCCCTTGGACACATGAAGATGTTGAATGGTTCAAGCATACTCTCCACGAGATCACCCCGGAGGAGTTCGCCAAATATAAGATAGGTAACATCTACTGCGACAGGGTGCTTATCGGAAATCTGGTAGTTCCGGGACCGCGCAATGACGGAAGACCGTCCGAGCACAAATACAGAATCCGCGACCCGAAGGCGTCAGAGAGACCGGCAATGATCCGTAAGGAGGACAGGATAGTTTTCGACAAAGGACTGACTGACAGATATATAGCACTCTGGCAGAGTCATGGAAGATATTATGAGGCATCAACCCGCAGATGGGAATGGCAGCGCGCCCCTCTCCATACCACCGTCGAGGATATGTACACACAGAGTTATGTGCTTTCGTTCCTCATTCCTATGTTGGAAAACGCCGGAGCGTATGTAATGACTCCACGCGAGCGCGATACCCAGAAATATGAAATCATAACAGA
This sequence comes from uncultured Bacteroides sp., assembly GCA_900546925.1. Lineage (GTDB taxonomy): Bacteria > Bacteroidota > Bacteroidia > Bacteroidales > UBA932 > Cryptobacteroides. The sequence goes on along the minus strand of UREV01000033.1, from coordinate 4,858 downwards.
CAACGACCCTTCGTTCTCAAATGTCAGGAAAGGACTTGTCCGTAGACTTGGAAAGTACTCTGAGACAGGCGCCTGGAAAGATGCCGGCGTCGGTTTCGCAGACTATAAAGAAATCTATACCGGCAATGACAATCCGTTCGTGCATGGTACCGCACGCCAGATCGCAAGTTCATCCGAGCCTGGCGGCAATGCTACCATTACATGGACTCCGGACGTACCGGAAAGAGGAAATTACGCCGTATATATTTCATACAAATCCCTTCCCAACAGTTCTGAATCAGCGCATTACACCGTAAAGCACATGGGCGGCACAAGCAGCTTCCTCGTGAACCAGAGAATGGGAGGCGGCACCTGGATATACCTCGGAACGTTTGAGTTCGACCATGGCACAGACGGCTGTGTGATTCTTGACAACGGAACACAGAAAGACGCTTCACATAAATGCGGTTCCATAGTTACTGCCGACGCCGTGAAAATCGGTGGCGGAATGGGCAAGATCGCCAGAGGAAATGATGACATGCCACTTTCCGAGTACACCACATCAGGACTTCCAAGCTTCACAGAAGGCGCATTGTACTGGATGCAGTGGGCCGGTATCGATTCCACCATAACCAGAGCACACGACAACGACTATACGAATGATTATGCAGACCGCGGTCCGTGGGTAAGCCACATGGCAGGCGGTTCACGCGTAAACCCTAAGGAACCGGGCAAAGGTATACCTTTCGACCTCGCATTCGCATTCCACACTGACGCAGGAACCACGCCTGCAGACTCGACCATAGGAACATTGGCCATCTACACTTCCAAGAGCAACGGCAGCCGCAAATATCCTGACGGCGAAGACCGCATGCTCGGAAGAATCATGACAGACGACATTCAGACACAGATAGTTAAAGACATCCGCACACAGTTCGAGCCAGAATGGAGCAGACGTCAGCTCGCGGACAGATCCTACAGCGAATCCAGGACACCATGCGTTCCTGCGACACTTTTGGAACTTCTCTCACATCAGAACTTCGCCGAGATGAAATACGGTCTCGACCCGAGCTTCCGATTCACAGTGAGCCGCGCCATATATAAAGGTATGTTGAAATTCCTAAGCAGCCGCTACGGATTCCACTATGCCGTACAGCCGCTTCCGGTAAACTCATTCTCAGCCATCCTGAAAGGACAGAAAGTGAAGTTAGCTTGGAAAGAGACTCCGGACACACTGGAGCAGACTGCATCCCCTGAAGGATTCATCCTCTACACCAGAATGGACGACGGCAGCTTCGACAACGGCCGTATCATAAAGGATTTCAAGAAGGAAAAAGGCGGATTCTCGACAGAAGTCTCCATCCATAAAGGACACATATATAGCTATAAGATAGTAGCTTACAACGAAGGCGGCAAGAGTTTCCCTTCCGAAATACTCAGCGTGGGCATAGCACCTGACGCTGCACAAAACAAGACAGTATTAGTGGTCAACAACTTCGACAGAGTAGCCCCACCGGCATGGTTCGACACCCCTTCATACGCCGGATTCGACGACAAACTCGACCGCGGAGTGCCATATATCTGCGAAATAAACCGCATCGGTGAGATGTACCAATTCCGCCGCGACATGCCTTGGACCGATGACGACAATCCCGGATTCGGAGGATCTTACACCGACGAGGCCGGCCGGATCATGCAGGGCAATACCTTCGACTACCCGTACATCCACGGCAAGGCCCTCCTGAAAGCCGGCTACAGTTTCTGCTCCGCGAGCGCCAAAGCCTTCGAGACCGACAGCACGAATCTCAGAAACTTCTGGACCGCCGACATCATCTGCGGAAAACAGGTCACAACGCCTGCCGGGCGCGGGACGATGCCAGACCGCTTCCGCGTCTTCCCTAAGGGTCTGGTCAATGCCATTACGGCATTTGCGTCCAACGGTGGAAATGTCCTCGTCTCAGGAGCGAATATCGGCACCGACCTTTGGGACAAAGTCTATCCTACGGCTACAGACAGTACCTACCAAGCTGATGCACAAGCATTTGCCAAGAACATTCTCGGCTACAAATGGCTGACTAATTACGCCAGCAAAGGCGGACAGGTAAGTCCTATGCAGAATAAAAAGATAGATTTTAAAGCAATTTCCTGTCCAATCGCTTTTTATCAGCAGCCAAATGACTATATTTACAACGTGGAAACTCCAGATGGGATTCTTCCTGCCAACAATGCAGCATCGATCTTCCTGAGATACACGGACACCGACATATCCGCAGGAGTATGCTTCGACGGAAAAGGATACCGCAGCGCGAGCCTCGGCTTCCCTATCGAAGTCATAAAAGACGATGACGCCAGGACAGAACTCATGAAAGTTATCCTGAACTACTTTAATAACACTAATAAGTAATACCTGAACTAATGACAACAAGAGAAGCTGAGATCATCGGCTTGATCCACAAAGAGGTCAAACCGGCATTGGGATGTACAGAACCGATAGCAGTAGCATTGGCAGCGGCAAGAGCGACAGAACTGCTCGCAGAAAAAGCCGGCCACGCCTGCAGGACCGATGTGGATTTTAAGGTCAATGTCGAAGTAAGCGGAAATATTCTCAAGAACGGAATGGGCGTAGGAATCCCCGGAACCGGAATGATCGGACTGAGAATCGCTGCTGCACTCGGAACAGTGTGCGGAAAATCAGCCTATGGTCTGGAGGTATTGAAAGATTTGGAAGACAAGACCATAGCACGTGCCAAAGAGCTCGTAGCAGTAGGAAATGTCACTATCGGCATCACCGACAATGGTCATAAATTATATGTAAAAACCACAGTTTCAGATGGTAATCATTCCGCTTATGCCGTAGTGGAAGACGAGCACGACAACATCGTGGAGACATCCGTGGACGGCAACGTTTCCGGAAAACAATCTTATGCTGCAGGCGCACAGGAATGCGGCAAGAGCACTAAAGAATATGGACTTACCGTAAAGGAGATTTTCGATTTCGCGGAAAGTGCAGCTTATGAGGACATCAAGTTCATCCTGGAGGACAGGACACTTAATCTTGCACTCGCAGAAGAAGGCCTGAAAGGTGAATATGGTCTCAAAGTCGGAAAGACTATCATGGCTAACAGCGAAGATGTTTTCGGAAAAGATTTCCTTTCATTCGCAATGGCATTGACAGCAGCCGCATCTGACGCGAGGATGGCGGGTTGCACTCTTCCGGCGATGAGCAATTCCGGCAGCGGCAATCAGGGAATTACAGTCAGCATGCCGGTGATAGCCTACGCACTGAAGAACAACGTTTCTGACGAGAAACTCGCTCGTGCGCTCATCCTCAGCAACTTGATCGCTATCCATATCAAGGGATATCTTGGTCGTCTTTCAGCACTCTGCGGCTGCGTGGTGGCTTCTACCGGCTCTTCATGTGGCCTTGTCTGGCTGCGTGGCGGCGGTTACGAGGAGGTTTGCTCGGCCATCAAGAATATGATCGGAAACATCACAGGTATGGTCTGCGACGGCGCGAAAGTAGGTTGTGCTATGAAGGTTGCTTCAGGCGTTTCCAGTTCAGTACAGTCTGCAGTGCTTGCTCTCCAGGGCATTCACGCATGTGAGACTGACGGTATCATCGACAAGGATATCGAGAAGACCATCGAGAATCTCGGAAGCGTGGGTTCCACAGGTATGGAGATGGCAGACAGCCTTATCCAGAAGATCATGGTACACAAATAGTTAAAATCAGATATGGATATAGATTTCGTAGTTACGTGGGTCGACATGGATGACCCTATATGGAAAAAGGACTTTGCAAAGGCGAAAGGGATTATCGACAATTCCCAGAATCAGTTTTCTGAAGCCCGTTTCAGGGACTACGGATTTCTGAAGTATTGGTTCCGCGGTGTAGAGAAGTTCGCGCCGTGGGTCAGGAAGATTCATTTCGTAACTTGCGGACAGAAGCCTGATTGGCTGGATGTCACGAATCCGAAGCTTCACCTGGTGAGCCACAAAGACTATATCCCTGAGAAATATTTGCCGACGTTCAATTCGACGGTGCTAGAGTTTTATCTGGACCGGATTCCTGAGCTTTCAGAGCATTTTGTTTATTTCAATGATGATTTTTATCTGACGAGGCCGACTGGTCCTGAGCGTTTTTTCGCACCGAATGGTCTTCCGCATGACATAGCGGTGTTCCGCATGAATACCGGTCTCAGTCTGTGGTCCAAGACTCTGCGCAATAATGTCAGGCTGATCAATAAGCATTTTGACAAGAAGGAGGTGCTTAAGCGTGATCATGACAAGTGGTTCTGCGACGAGTACGGCAGCAAGGCTAATCTGACTCGTCTGATGTCGTTCTATGACAAGTTCCTGACACTTAGGATTCCGCATAATGCACAGCCGTATCTGAAATCCACTTTCAGTCATGTCTGGGCTGCATGCAGACCGGAACTTGAAGAGGCGTCGACGCACAGGTTCAGAAGTGAGCAGGATTTGACACCCGAGCTTTTCCGCACATGGCAGGTTTGCGAGTCGAATTTCGAGCCGTACAACACCTATAAAGACACGAAGATGTTCCCGCTCATGATGAAGCCGAAACAGGCCGTAAAGGCTATCCGGAACCAGAGTTACAAGTTGGTTTGTATCAATGACAATGTTCATATCCGGAATTACGACGAGGTGATGAAATCTCTCGAAGATGCTTTCCACAGTATCCTACCGGAGAAGTCGTCATTCGAGCTGTAAATTAGAAAATACATATAGCTTTACCCGCAGTCATCATCTTGGCTGCGGGTAATTTTTTTGCGGAGGCAGGGATAATGACATGGATGCGCCCGGGAGGTCGGACTCGTCCGCTCAGGTGCTTCGCAATTCGCGGCCTGAGTTCCGACTC
>UREV01000032.1 GCA_900546925.1 uncultured Bacteroides sp. | reverse complement strand
CTCACCCTAAATCCCTCCCCTCGGGGAAGGGACTTGCTTTCGCCCTCGCGGGCTCCATAAGCGGTGTTTCGCACTTGCGAAACTTGAGTTACTAATTACAATGAACATGACAAAACTTGCAATATTCGACCTCGACGGTACACTCTTGGATACCGTCGGTGATCTCGGCCAGGCGACCAATTTCGCTTTAGGTCAATGCGGATTTCCGTCAAGACCTACAAATGATTATTACACCCTCTGCGGACGTGGAATTTACAATCTGTTCCGCGGAGCAGTTCCTGCAGGTCAGGACACCGAGGAGAACATAAAGAAAATGGCTGGACATTTTCTGGCTTATTACGATAAGCATATGTGTGACAAGACGTTGCCCTATCCAGGTATTCCTGAGATGCTTAAGAAAATAACAGCAGCAGGAGTCACACCGGCATTGGCCTCAAACAAATATCAGGCTGGTGCGGAGAAGCTGATCAGCCATTATTTCGGCGATATTCACTTCCTGAAGATTCTCGGACAGAGAGAGGGACAGCCGATAAAACCGGATCCGGCCATCGTTCATCAGATTATGGCTGAAATGCCTGGTATCCAATTAGATGAGGTAATCTATATCGGCGATTCTGACGTAGATATGCAGACCGGAGCCAATGCCAAGGTGAAGACTGTGGGCGTGACTTGGGGTTTCCGTTCACGTGAAGAGCTCGAGGCCGGTCATCCATGGCGCATCGCCACGACTGCCGAAGAGCTGGCATCCTTTATTTTGGAATAAATTTCGTATATTCGCGGAAGTAGTGTTTACTTTTCGTTTAACATTTAAAACGTTTATAATATGAGAATACCAGAATCAGAACTTATAATCAACGATGACGGTTCAGCTTTCCACATTCATCTGAAACCAGAGGAAATCGCCGACAAAATTATATTGGTAGGTGATCCCGGACGTGTAGACATGGTCGGTGAATTCTTGGAAGACAAGGAGTTCCGTCATGAGTCCAGAGAGTTCGTCTCCATCACAGGAAAATATCACGGAGAAAGAATTACAGTATTGTCCACAGGAATCGGCACTGACAATATCGACATCGTGCTGACAGAGCTCGACGCACTTGCAAATGTCGATTTCAAGACACGTGAAGTAAAACCTGAGCACAGGACATTGACCATCCTGAGAATCGGAACCAGCGGCGCCATTCAGCCGGACATCCCTATCGGATCATTTATCTTCTCCGAAATATCAGTCGGCTGCGACGGCCTTATGAACTGGTACGCGAACAGAGACAAGATCAATATCCCTGAAATGGAGGATGCCTTCAAGGTTCACACACATTGGAACGCATACCTCGGCTCGCCTTATTTCGTAAAGGCGGGAGAGAAACTTATCGAAGCGTTCAAGGAAGAGACAGTACGCGGTGTAACCATTTCCGCACAAGGATTTTACGGTCCACAGGGACGCGTAGTGAGACTTCCGCTCGCCATGCCTGACATGTTGGACGCATTCGAGTCATTCAGATTCGGCGAATACCGCATCACCAACTTCGAGATGGAGAGTTCAGCTGTAACAGGACTTGCTGCACAGCTCGGACACCAGGCAGGCACCATCTGCTGCGCCATCGCGAACAGATACCTTAAATCCAGCAACCCTGACTACAAGCCACAGGTGCGCAAACTCGTAGAATTCGCGCTCGGAAAAATGGCTGCTATAAAATAAGGAACGTGTTACTTATACAAGTCACTCAAAGTTCTTAAAGTATTATCGACCGGCACGGCAGGGTCATCCATCATGATGTCCACTGTTCTGCCGGTTTTCTTTATCACAGACTCCTCGAGGAACCTGAGCTGCTCAGGGAAAGTGTAATACATCAAGTCCGCAATGTCGTGAGTATGATCCTTGTAACGGACTATCTCATAAGGATATCCGAACTTGTCCAGACGCTTCGCTATCTTCGAAGAACCGAAAAGACCGAGTCTGAAAACCTTGATCTGCTTATAAGTCACTACCCTGTCATCCGTACCGTGAAGCAACAGCTGAGGCGCAGGCGCATCCGCATATTTCACACGTCCGTGACTCGAGAAAATCGCGCCTGAAAAAGAAATCACACCAGAATATTTGAATCCCGCAGGAAGCACAGAAGCCAGTTTCGTGCGATTGCAAAGTTCGTACTCCGACTGAAGCGCGATGATCGCACCAGCCGAAGACCCGGCCAGGACAAGATTGTTCGGGTCAATGCCGAAGTCACTTGCATGCTCCACGATGTAGCAGGTCGCCGAGAACATATCCTCTACACCCACATTGATGGCATGACGGACTGCACCGATAGTCTTTATGCCGCCCATTTTTGCGCCCTTGAGTCCAAGTCTATAATCGATGGAGAAAACAGCGAATCCATTATCATTCAGAAGCTTGATCCACTGCTGATAATGCTCCTTGTCACGATGCCCGGACACGAATCCTCCTCCGAAAGCAAAAACGATGGCAGGTTTTACCTTACCGTTCACTTCAGTCACACTCCCCTCTGTCGGCTTGTAAAAGTCCAACATGAGATTAGCGGTATCTCTTTTTACAAATTCATAAGTTCCTGTCGGCTTGGCCAGTTCGGCATTTGGAGCCACCCATTTGTTCTTGGCCGAAGTCAATATCGGAAGAAACGAAAGGGCAAAAACGATGATTACTATTCCTAACTTTTTCATATTTTACTAATTATCAAATTATTATTTATCTATAAGTCGTCTTATGGCTTTCACGTTCGTAAAGAAATGACTGGCAATGACACGCAGAACAGTGTATGCAGGTATAGCCACCAACATTCCGAGCACACCGGCCAAGTTACCGGCAATAAGCAGCACTATGAATATCTCCAAAGGGCTGGCTTTAATACTGGTAGAGTAAATCAACGGCTGGAATACGAAGTTGTCCACAAGCTGGGTCACGATGAAGACCAGAATCAACAACAGTATGAAGCCGAAGAATCCTGTTCCGACTCCGGCCACGGAAAATTTCAGCACGACTGCGAGCAATGTTCCGATTATAGTACCGAAAAGCGGTCCCACATAAGGGATTATGTTCAGAATACCAGTGATAAACGCGATACCTATGGCAGCATTGAACCCAATCCTGGCTACCAGCCATAATCCGAGAAAATTCAGGGTGGCGACCCCGAGGACTTCTATCATCAGACCCACGAAGTAGCGGGAAAGCAGATGCTCGATATCCCCGATGGCGTCCATTACGCGACATTCTATTTTGTCAGGCACTAAAGCGCCGATAATTCTTCTGAAAAGCATAGGGTCCTTTATAAAGAAAAATGAAATGAATACCACTGAAAATATTCCAACTCCGATGGAAACGAAGAATGATGCCACATATTCCACCAGAGAGGTGATCGAAGTGAGATCGAATGCATTGCGTATGAATTTGCCGACGGCACTCTCTATTCGGAAATCAGATCCAAACTGAGGAAAATGATCTATCAGCCAAGTATTTATGCTATCCACAAATACTGTAAATGAAGCGACAGGAAGAGCATAGTCTGAAGCAGAAAGATTATCGGAAATATTCTGGACTATTCCCGCCACTATAGGTATGACTTGGACGAAAACCACTAAGAATAATGTAAGGAGGAGAACGAGTGTGATTACTGCCGACAGCCAGACAGGAAGCACCTTGCCTTTTATCTCGACTCTAGAAAGACCGTGCATCACAGGCTTCGCGACAAGTGACACGACAGCAGCGACAACGATATACACGAGCACACTCTTGAAGTACCACCCGATTACAAAAATCAGTGCGAAAGCAAATCCGTACAGGATATAGCGGGCCAGCTTGTCCACGCTTCTCTCTCTTTCCATATTTTCAGCAATTTTCCTTTAAATAACCTGTCAAAGTTAGTTTTTTAAAGTCGTTTTTCCTATATTCGCACCTCAAAACAAAATAGAAACATTATGTGGCAAAGAATACAGACCCTTTATCTTGCAATATCGACCATACTTATAGCAGTCATGCTGTTCAGCGTAAAAGCGGTTTCCTACGGAGCTGACGGCGTCCAGGTAGAAGAATATAAGTATCTGACTTACATACCGTTCGCAATATTGCTCATCATCATTCTCATCTTGAACATTCTCGCTCTGACCACTTATAAAATCAGAGTTTTCCAGTATAGGACAGCCGTTCTTTCGGCTCTTGTGACTTTAGGCCTTCAGATCTGGATAGCCATCGAGTTCTTCGTGAATCTTCACGCAGCAACCGACGCTCACAGAATCATTTACAAGGTGAATGCAGTATTCCCTCTCGTATCCATAATTCTGGACTTGCTTGCAGCCCGCGGAATCCTCGCTGACCAGCTTCTCGTGGAAAGCACATACCGTCTCCGCACGGACAAGAAAAACCGCAAGCACAGAAAATAAGGTTTATTTTTCCTCAGGCATTTTCAACTGATCGAGCACATTACCGGCGTATGTCTTAGTTATGGCAATCGGCGGGATGGCGTCATTATCCAAATCCAGTTCATACCCGTTCATCTCCTTGCGGATAACCTTAACCTTGTCCATATTCACGATATACTTCCTGTGACAACGCACAAGACTGCTGCCCTTGAAACTCTCCTCAACAGTCTTCAGTCTGCACCTTAGAATATATTTCTGCAACACCCCCTTACTGTCCACATACCACACCTTTATATAATTGTCATCCGACTCTATATAGTATAGGTTGGACAGGCTCAATGCGAGTTTCAGCACACCGCTGCTGTCGAAAAGCGTGATTTTCTGCTCCTTACCGGTATTCACCGGCTCATCGGAAACCACATTCGAGAAGTTCATCAGCCGGATCGTATTGTTTTTGTCAATGATGGCGAAATACATTCCTGCTATGATATCCGGAATTATCAACGAGACAAAGCAATATACAGATGCATTCAGGAATATGTCCACAGGCGAATTGTCATCCAGGTGAATAATTCCAAGACTGTCACCCTTTATGGAGAACAACGTATAAAGAAGACATATCACGAAAACCTCGGCTATATTCCACAACACGTACGTCAGATAATTCATAGGTATGTTACGGGTGGCATACATTAATCTCTTGCTGAGGATAATGATGAACAACCCTATCACATAAAAAGCCGCCGTGAAAAGAAACGCCTCCGAAGCTCCGAGTTCAAACCAGACATTATGAGAGAATGGTATGCTGACGAGCATAAATACCAATGAGAAAAAAGCCGTGAAAGTAACAGTCGCTATCAACTGATACTTCTGCCTGAAATAATCCGGTAATCTGTATTTTTCTTTCATAATAATATGCCTTTCAAAAACTGAACCAGTACTATATTCCTACAAATATAACGAAATTTCGCACCAATTTCGCCACAAATCCGCCAAACTCACCAAAAAAACAGGTAAAATCGACAACTTTCACCACATATTTTTTTCAATAGGAATAAAAGGGAATATCTTTGCTCACATAAAATAACAAGAAGTAAAATCAGACGAAAAACAAAAGGAAACTATAATGAGAATTATTGGAACGGGAAGTGCTCTTCCAAAGAAAATCGTCACCAACGACATGCTGTCTGAATTCCTGGACACAGGAGATGAGTGGATCGTACCGCGCACCGGTATCAGAAAACGCCATGTCATCAGTGACGAAAACATCGAAGACCTCGGAGCCGAGGCCGCAATGAACGCCATCAAAATGTCCGGACTGGACATTTCCGAAATAGACTATTTCATCTGTTCGAATGTAATCAACGAATACATAACTCCGGGACTCAGCTGTATAATCTCAGAAAAAATAGGACTGAGCTGCCCTTGCATCGACATAAACTGCGCTTGTCCGGGATTCATCTACGCGATGGATATCGCGGAAAGTCATTTTCAGGCCGGTAGGGTGAAGAACGTGTTGATCGTTTGCGCGGAGGAGCCGACCCGCATGACGGACTGGCATGACCGCTCGACTTGCGTGCTCTTCGGAGATGGTGCAGCTGCAGCAGTATTCACGGCCGGTAACAACATGAAGGGCATCCGCCTGCACTCACAGCCGTCAACAGACAAGATCTGGCAGAAACGCAAGTTGGAACCGACCCCGTATATCACCAAGGAAGAAGTCGACGTCCCGCTGCAGATGAAAGGAAAGGAAGTTTTCAAGTTCGCTGTCAATGCTTCTACTACAGAGGTGGAGGCTCTTCTGAATGAACTTGGAATAACTAAGGACCAAGTATCATATTATATGGTACATCAGGCCAACAAGCGAATTATCGACGCCATCAAGAATTATCTGAATGAACCGGATGAAAAGTTCCCGACAAACATCGTTGACCACGGAAATTCATCTTCGGCTTCATGTGCAATACTTTTGGACGAATGCAACCGTAAAGGAATGTTCCAAAAGGGAGATATTCTGGTCTTCAGCGCCTTCGGGGCAGGGCTATTGTCCGGAGTCGCTGTATTAGAATGGTAAAAAGTATTATATTTGCATGTTTAAACGAAGTAATATAATTTTTGGTTAATATGATAAAAAGTCCAATTTGTGACATTCTTGGGATCAAGTATCCTCTATTCCAGGGAGGAATGGCTTGGATCGCCGATGCCAAACTCGCAGCCGCTGTTTCAAACGCAGGCGGCCTCGGTCTCATTTCGTCTATCAACTATGGGACTGAAGCAGTTAGAGAAGAAATCAGAAAATGCCGTCAGTTGACTGACAAACCTTTTGGTGTCAATATAATGCTTGCGGCTCCAAATGCCGCTGAAGTGGCCGACATGGTCATCGAAGAAGGTGTCAAAATCCTCACTACAGGTGCAGGCTCCCCTGCCGCGTACATGGAAAAATGGAAAGCCGCCGGAATCAAGGTCATCCCCGTAGTCGCATCTGTCGCTTATGCATTGAAAATGCAGGAACTTGGAGCGACAGCAGTAGTAGCCGAAGGCGCTGAATCAGGCGGACACGTGGGCGACAACCATACGATGGCTCTCGTGCCTCAGGTTATCGACGCGCTGGACATTCCAGTCATGGCTGCGGGCGGTATCTTCGACGGAAGAGGTGCAGCAGCAGCTTTCATGCTCGGTGCTGTCGGCGTCCAGGTAGGAACCAGATTCCTAATCGCTGACGAGTGTCTCATCCATGAGAACTATAAGGAGAAATTGCTCAAGGCTTCTGACGTAAGTACCATAGTTACAGGCAAATCCATGGGTGATGCCGTACGTTGCCTGAAGACTCCGTTCTCCAAGAAATTCTTCAAGATGGAGTATGATCCTGCAGTTCCGAAGGAGGAAGTACTCGATTTCGGTAAGGGTGCCATGCGCAAAGCCGTATTCGAGGGAGACAACATGGGAAGTTACCTCGCAGGTGAAGTTGCCGGCATGATTCACAAGAAAGAAACAGCCGCTGAAATAGTGGAAGACATAATGGGCGGAGCTGAGAAGCTGTTGAAGAACGCCCCATCATTAATCGTATAAGAAAATAAATAATGACAAAAAGAGTAGTTATAACAGGAATGGGTATCATCTCCCCTATCGGAAATGATGTACCGACATTTTGGAAGAATCTGGTGGACGGAGTCTGCGGTATCGATTATATCCACGACTTCCCTACTGATGGTCTCCCTGTAAAAATTGCCGGAAAAATCAAGGATTTCCATCCTGAAGAACACGGAATGGACAAGGCTTTCGGAAGAAAACAGGACCGTTTCACACAGTATGGTGTCGCAGCCGCTTATGAGGCTATGAACCAGGCCGGACTAGTATCTGAAGGAGAAGGACAGAACATCGACCCATTCAGACTCGGTGTATATGTAGGTTCAGGTATCGGCGGATTCGAAATCCAGTTCCGCGAGACTGTAAAAATGATCGAGGATCCTACAGGACAGTGGATTTCTCCACTCTTCATCCCTACTATGATTTCGAACATCGCTGCAGGACATATCGCTATCAAGCATCAAGCTAAAGGACCTTGCATCGATGTCGTAACAGCTTGTGCCACATCAACAAACAATATCGGTGAAGCTTTCCGTGCCATCCGTCACGGCTATGCTGACGCCATTATCGCCGGAGGTTGCGAGGGCGCGACCATTCCTCTCGGAATCGCAGGTTTCGCCAATGCCAAAGCACTTTCACGCGCTGAGGATCCTAAATACGCATCACTTCCGTTCAATGCAAACCGTGGAGGTTTCGTAATGAGCGACGGTGCCGGAATGCTCGTTCTCGAGGAATTGGAGCATGCAAAGGCACGTGGAGCGAAGATCTATGCTGAGATGGTAGGATACGGCAACACTTGCGATGCTTATCATTCGACAGCTCCAAGGCCTGACGGAACCACCCAGGCAAAATGTATCGAGCTCGCTCTCGAGGAGGCCGGATTCGACAAAGAGAAAGATAATATGTATATCAATGCCCATGGAACAGGAACCAAACTGAACGATGTTGCTGAGACCAATGCATATAAACTTGCTCTTGGAGACTACGCTTACAAGGCACACATCAGTTCCATCAAGTGTATGACCGGACACATGCTGGGTGCAGCAGGTGCTGCTGAAGCTATCGCAACTATCCTCGCTCTCACCAACGGCATAGTTCCTCCGACAATCAACCTCGACACTCCAGATCCTGAGTGCGATCTTGACTACACACCTAATACCGCTGTCAAGACTGAACTTACACTCGGTATCTCAGATTCACTCGGATTCGGTGGACATGATGCTTGCATAGCATTCAGAAAATACGAAGACTAATAAACCCTGTACTAAAACCTGAACATTATGTTGACTAAAGAAGATATCAAGCAGTTCCTGCCACATAGGGAGCCTATGCTTCTGGTAGAAGAGGCTGAAATCGTAGATGGTGTCGCTCATTGCAAATATACCATCAAGGAAGATGAGTTCTTCACAAGAGGACATTTCCCTGGAAACCCTATTGTACCTGGTGTTATCCAGTGCGAAATCATGGCTCAAAGCTGTGCAGTTCTCGTCAAGGATGATATCCCCGGACATCTTACACTGTACGCCGGACTGGATAAAGTCCGCTTCAAGAATGTAGTGAAGCCAGGCGATGTTTGCGAGATTACCGCCAAACTCAACGAGAAGCGCGGTTCGCTCTATTTCTGCAGCGCCAAGCTCGAGGTAGACGGCAAACTCTGCTGCAAAGGTGAGCTTACTTTTGCTCTCATTCCTAAGGAATAACAAGACAGTCACAATAAAAAGGACGGGACGACAAGTTTTTGTCGTCCCGTCCTTTTTATTTTATGTAGACCATCAAAGCCTAGCGGACATTGACCTGAGCCTTAATCTTGGCGGTGAATTCGGCCGGCAGCTTCTCAATTGCGCCGAACTCGCGGGCAAGAGCATCTACGTCGATGGCTTCCAAATACTTGCCGGCATCCTTCGGATCCTCGTTGATGAAACTTGAGCACTGCGCAAGCGCCAAGAACGAATCCGGAAGCATCATGTAGGCGTCAACATACTTTCCGAACACCAGCTTAGCCTCAGGTGTGAGGGCCATCATCCTGCGCATCAAGCCTTTCTTGCCACTGAGAAGTTCTCTGTGACTTGCAGCATAGTCGCTGAATACACACTCTACAACCATCTCCACATCTGCACTCGTCTCAGGAGTATAAACAGTTACTGACAGATCAGCACCATCGTAACCCCACTCAGTATCAGAACCTGAAACCTCAGCATTGTGAGCCGCAAAACGCGAATAAGGAATCTCAGCACCATTGACAAAAACCTTCTCAGGAGCGAATACACTGGCGAACACAAACTGTAATTTGCGGTTAGGTGACATGCCGCAGTAAGAGCCCTCGCGCGGCGACACGACCACTTTCACATGAGATGCGTCAGCGGTCTTGCGGACAGTAGTTCTGGCGTAATCGCTTGAGTAAGCCTGTGTTGCGCCGTCATCCTCATAAACGGAAGTGCTGCTTTCGCCATCTCCAGGAGCGATGAACAACTTGATGACATCACTCTTCTCCTGCAATGAGCGGATATCAGATGCCGCCATCGGAATCACAGCGCCAGCCTTCACATAATAAGGATTCTCATTTATCGTGTAAGAAAGTGTATCTACCTGGCCGCCACGTATCATCGAACCGGTCGCAACATCGTACCAGTCATTGCCTTCCGGGAACCACATCACCCTCTTCGCGAGTCCTGTCAATGAATCTGCAGGTTCGCACACTACGGTCGCGAGAATGTCGTCACCGAACATGAACTCCTGCTTGAAGTCATACGCCTCATTTTTCTCCGCATAATCATAATACATAGGACGGCACATGGAAATACCGGTATCGTATGTCTGACGTGCCGCATTATATATATAAGGAGAAAGGTCATATCTGAGTCTTACAGCATCCCTCATGGCATCGAAATGATCAGGGAATGACCAGAATCTCTTCTCCATGGTCTGGTCCTTGGTCGAATGAGTCTTGAAAATCGGAGTGAACACACCTGACTGGAGCCATCTTGTATACAACTCTGGATCAGTCTCATGCACACCCTTAGGCTGCTGATGACCACCTATGTCATGTCCCCAATAACCATAACCCACGTTAGACGCAGTAGATGTGAAATAAGGAAGATAACCGAGTACCTGCCAGGTAGCATAGCAGTCACCTGAGAAACCGATCTGGTAACGGTGACTTCCGATTCCTCCCCATCTGTGGTAAATCATCGGACGTCTCGCATAGATGCCCTCTCCGGCAGACTGACGCTTCATATCGCT
Organism: uncultured Bacteroides sp.; assembly: GCA_900546925.1. Taxonomy (GTDB): domain Bacteria; phylum Bacteroidota; class Bacteroidia; order Bacteroidales; family UBA932; genus Cryptobacteroides. Next base: position 5,923 of record UREV01000032.1, on the reverse strand, counting down.
GAAGAAAGTGTAATTCAGCCAGAAAGTGTTGCTCAATCCCTGGGTATATTTGCTTTCTTTCCACTGCTGCCAGTCGAGCCACCAGAAATCCACGCCCTGCTTTTCGAAAGGACGGATGACAGAGTTGAAATAGGCGTCTGCCCAATTCTCATCGTCTATTCTGAAAGGAACAGGAGCCTTGGAACCATCAGGATTAATGTAATTCTTAGGTCCGTCATACGAAGAAGTCCTAGAAAGATAATCTTTTACGAATCTGTCGTATGGCTCTTCATAAGGCTGGATGCCTGAAGCCGGATGAAGATTCAGAGAGGTCTTCAGTTCGATGTTATGAATATCCTGAAGGAAATTCGCAGGATTAGGGAACAGTTTCTTCTGCCAAGTATAACCGGTCCAACCGATTCTCTGACCGAATTCATCCTTAGGTGCATTGTGGCGTCTGAGTGACCATGTCTCATGCCAGTCCATGTCGATGACCATCACGTCGATAGGCAAGCTGAGAGAGCGGATCTCCTTTCCGAGACCGGTGAACTCGAAATCAGAATACTGCCAGAAACGGCACCACCAATATCCGAAAGCATATTTCGGAGGCAGAGGAATCCTTCCGCCAATCTTCGTAAAATCAGAAACGGCAGCCTTGTAGTCATGACCGTAAGCGAACATGTACAAATCCTGCCTGTCGCCGGCCTCGCGGTTAGCCACCCAATACTTCCAGTCGCTGTTCACAGGTACGAACACCTGTCTCGTACTTTCGTCGATAATCGCCCAGCCGTCACGGGATGCGACGCCCTTGTCATAAGGTTCCTTCGTCTTAAAACCGTCGCAACCGTCCAGAGTACGGACTGTTCCGAGCAAGTTTCCGCTATCGTCCATGCCAGGATGCCAGGTTACCTTCTTGATGCCTTTCTTCGCTGAAGGGTCTGCCATAGAGAAGGTTACGCTCAAATTGTTTTCGTCGAACCTGCCGTTGCCGGTATAGGTCAGGGTCAATGCCTTTGTCTCGATGATGAGTTTCTTTCCCGCGTGACGGACCTTGTACTGCGGCACTTCCATTTTTCTGTTTACAATACCCAAGGTAGCTCTATCCTCGAATTTGCCGTCCTCAGCCCATTCCATACGGATAAGTCTGTCACCCAACACGGTGAATCTGGCATTGGCAGAAACAACTATGGCCTTGGGGTCGGCTTTCGGATCATCGGTGGAGTGCGGACTCTGGCGCAACTCCTCGGTTCCGAGCAGGCTTCTGAGCATCAGTGGCTCATTGGTGGTGATGCAGTCTACGCCGAGACCTATCATAGCCTTCATATCGGATTCGTGATTTACGGTCCAGACATTCACGCTCATGCCCAAATCGTGAGCTTCCTTTACCCATTCAGGGTGTTTATAGAATGCTTTATAAGGGTAATCAATGCCGTTGATTCCGAGTTTGTGCAGTTCTGCAGGTGCGATATCTCCGCGCAGATACTGGTTTGTGAACTCAGGTGCCAACTTTGCTACCCTTTTGCAAACATTCATACTGAAAGATATGAACATCACGCGTGAAGGGTCATAGAGTCCATGTGCCTTCAGTTTATCGAAGGTCATGTCCACCATTTTGTTCTCGCGTTCTTCATTCTGTTGGGACTTGAATTCGAGAACAAGCATGGTCTCCGGATAGAGCTCACCCTGAGACAAATACGCATCGAGAGTCGGCATGGTCTCGCCGTTGTTCAGTTTGTACTTGAGCAGGGAGTCGAATGTATTGGTCCAAATCAACTGCCCCTGTATATAGTCGTCGTGATGGACGACAATCTGATCGTCAGCTGTGATGTGGATGTCAAATTCGCTTCCCCAGAAATTATTCTCCTGGGCTGTTTTGAGAGATGCGATGGAATTTTCAGCATGTTTCGTTTCATCGCATTTCCAAAAACCTCTGTGCGCCGCAATTCTAATACTTCCAGTGGTTTGCGACAACACCGGAAGCGACATCATCGCCGAAAGGATGACGGAAGAAATGGCCAAAAGTGTTTTCTTCATGTAAATTATTATTAGTTAAATCGTTATACTGTCTTACAAAGATACGGATTTGCGAGGAAATTAGCATAAAAAAAATTAACTTTGTCACCGGCTTTGAGGTGGTTTCGAAACGTGACTCGCTGAATTAGAAAGAGTTATATATCGAAACTTTTTTCCTTTCGAAATAAAACTTTCGGGAGCTCAAATCCGAAATGAACTTAAAACACAATACAAGAATGGTTAAAGTTAATATCGGAGGTTGTTCCTCCTTCGTTAAAGACGCCGAGTACAAAGAGTATGTAGAAAAAGCTCTTGCGTCATTCGACGTATTGGAAGCAGAAAACGGTGCCGGAAATGATTTCCTCGGTTGGAAACATCTCCCTTCCCAGACACCAGAATCTCTCGTCAAGGCATGCGAAGATGTTCGCGATGACTGGAAATCCAGAAACGTGGATCTCGTAATCGTAATCGGTATCGGCGGTTCTTATCTTGGAGCAAAATGCGCTATCGAGGCATTGTCTCACAGCTTTGCAAGAGAACTTCATAAGAAGGACGCGCCTGAGGTCGTTTTCGCAGGAAACAATCTTTCAGAGGAATATATCAGCGAACTTATCGACCTTATGAAAGTTAGAAATGCAGCATGCGTAGTCATCTCCAAATCAGGTACTACCACCGAGCCTGCAGTCGCTTTCAGAATCGTAAAACAGCATCTTGAGGAAACATATGGCCGCGAAGAGGCTGCTGCCCGCATCGTTGCCGTTACCGACGCACACAAAGGCGCTCTCAAGACCCTCTCTACCCAGGAAGGCTACAGGACATTCGTAGTTCCTGACAACGTAGGTGGCCGTTTCTCAGTTCTCACTCCGGTTGGTCTCCTTCCTATCGTGCTCGCAGGATTCGACATCCGCGCACTTCTCGAAGGCGCCAAAGAGGAGGAAAAAGCTCTCGCAGAGAGGTCTGAGGCCAATGCTGCCGTAGCTTATGCCGCTATGCGTAACCTTCTCCATTCAGTTTACGGAAAGAGCGTAGAGGTTCTTGTTTCATTCACTCCTAAATTCCAGTATCTCGGTGAGTGGTGGAAACAGCTCTACGGAGAGTCAGAGGGTAAGGACCTGAAGGGCATCTTCCCTGCATCTGTAGTCTATACTACTGATCTTCACTCACTTGGCCAGTTCGTACAGGATGGTTCACGTATCATGTTCGAGACTGTAGTAACAGTAGAGAAGAGCAACCGCAGCGTAGTTATCGGAAGCGACGAGCAGAACCTCGACCAGCTTAACTACCTCGCAGGAGAGCATGTAGAGCATTGCAACGCCATGGCTCAGCTTGGAACCAAGTTGGCTCACATCGACGGCGGTGTCCCTCAGTTGGAAGTATCAGTCGAGAGAATCAACGAGAAGACTCTCGGTTCTATCTTCTACTTCTTCGAGTTCGCTTGCGGAGTCAGCGCTTATATGCTCGGCGTGAATCCGTTCAACCAGCCAGGTGTAGAGGCATACAAGAAGAACATGTTCGCCCTTCTGGAAAAACCCGGATTCGAGGAACAGACCAAAGCTATCAAAGCTCGTCTCGGCAAATAATTCCGAGAATGTCTGAAGATACTTTCAGAAATACCATAACACTGACGGATGCGGCCAGAATGACCGGTCCGTCAGTTTTTAATATTATGATAAAGCCATGTGGTTCAGTATGCAATCTGGACTGCAGGTATTGCTATTATATCGACAAGGCATCTTTATACGGAGGACATGAACCCAAGATGTCAGACGAGTTGCTGGAAAAAGTCGTTTATCCGAGGACAGCCAAGTCCAAACCGGACTATTCGGCACGTCCGGCCATGACTGCGCCTGAATCTGACGGCGACGGTATCGCCACATGGTCAGTGGACAGCATCGCCTACGGAAAATTCCTGTGCGAGATTTTCGACATTTGGGTAAAATACGACGTAGGAAAATATTTCGTCGGCATGTTCGATTCTACATTGGCAGGATGGTGCGGCGCACCTCCGGGATCTTGCACTTTTGCTGAGACATGCGGAAACAATCTCGCGGTCGAGCATAACGGAGATGTCTATGTATGTGACCATTACGTTTATCCGCGCTATCGTCTCGGAAATGTCCGCGACACCTCTTTACGCGACTTGGCAGCATCATCCCAGGCCCTGCAATTCGGCATTGACAAAAGAAATACTCTTCCGCGGGAGTGCCGCAGGTGCGAGTTTTTGAACATTTGTCACGGCGGTTGTCCTCAGCACAGGCTCTCGCGGGCTTCGAACGGAGAAGCAGGGAAAAATTCGTTGTGCGAAGGCCTGAAGATGTTCTGGCGGCACAGCGCTCCCGCAATGCAAAAGATGCGTGAGCTGCTCGCCCAAAACCGCGCCCCAGCAGAAATTACCGGGCTGTAGCCTTCCTGAACTTCGTAGCCTCACCGCGGCGCTCGCCAACTCTCAAAGACTTGACTGTCAATGCTTTCGTTACAGGTTTTGTCAATGCTGAAGGGGTCAGTGACTTGGTGCCGGAGCGCTGCATCGTTATCGGGAATTCCGGAACGTCATCGTTGTAGGTATATAATCCGTCTTCATCATGCGGCACGTCGAAGTACTGCATCGATGTGAACTGTGTGCCGTATATGCTGCCGTTATGGCTGAAGTCCAGACCGCAAGCCTGGATGGAAGCACTGTTCTGACTTACTGTAAAGGCCTCAGCTATAGCCACATAATCGGTTATAGTGTATTCTCCAGGTGTCATGTCCGTGAATCCTGCTGAACCGTCGTAGTGGAAGTTTCCGAAGAAGCTGAAGTCGAAGGTGTTATTGTTCTCGGTGTATGTTTCCAGATACAGGCCTTTGAAGACCATTGTGCCTCTGAATCTGTCGTATACGGCTTCGATGCTATAGTCGCTCATGTCATTTCTCAGACCTGTTCCGGTTTCCCATCCACGGATAGTATAGAGGTAGTTGGCGTCTGAACTGCTGATGTTTACGTTATACACGATGTCAGTATTGCCGTCCTTCTTGCTCTTGCCGGAAAATTTCCAGTTTCCGAGCCACTTGTTGAAATCCTCGGTCGGAGTTTCTGCTTTAATAGTGAAGTCGAGAACTGCATAGTCGCCGGTGAGGTTTCCTCCTGAGGTAACACCGAAAGCGATGGCTCTCCATTTTCCGGAGCGCATTCTGTCGAAAAGAAATGTCTGGTCGCCGGCTGATGTTTCGGCATCGAAAGAGCTGTTATAGTCGCTTACGTTCTGTTTTACGATTTCCAGTTCGTCCTGAAGGTAGGCCAGAAGGTCTTTTCCGTATTGGTTTTCGAACTGATCCTTGGTTATGATGTCGAGATAATAATGTTCATTGTCCTGACTTTTCAGGCTTATAGCTTCGACATCGCTCTTGCTGCCATTCTCTTCTTCATACTCTTGACGACCGTCGTAAGTGATTGTCCAGTCGGGATTTGACCGCAATACTATGGTACCTGTCCCCGGATTGTCCCCGCCTCCCGGTATGCCGTTATCTCTATGAGGGCCGTCGTCCGTTCCGCAGGCTGCCGCGCAAACCATAATGCACACTGCAGCCAATATTTGTGTCAATGTTCTTTTCATATTCTTCTCGATAATCTCGTTTGCAAATATACGCTGACTGATGTATTTTACAAAATTCGGACCTTGCGACGAGTACCAAAAAGACGCTTACTTTAAGAGGCGGACAGAGACAACCACAAGTAGGCGCCGCTCCGGACACATGTGCCGTCGAAAGGTTCGCTTGCGCTCATCCTTCCCACTGCGTGGGCCCCTTCCGCTCATAAGGCCGCGGACGGCCATACCTTTCGATCGGCACATGTGTCCGGAGCTCCATGCACCACTGATATGCAAGGCGTGGTCGCAGGCATCACCGATACGTTAGCACCAAATCATAAAAATGTCCGGTAGAACCGCCTATG
>UREV01000031.1 GCA_900546925.1 uncultured Bacteroides sp. | reverse complement strand
CGCTCATCCTTCCCAGCGGAGCTGGGCCCCTTCCGTTCACAAGGCCACGGACGGCCATGCCTTTCGGCGGCACATGCGCCCCGAGCTCTTTGCTTCACAGGGATTTGCGCATGCCTTTATACCCTCTGGCGTTGATTCTCGCGGATTCCCGAGCTCTCTGCTTCACAGGAATGTGTCTCATGGTTGTATTACGCCTGCATCTTCCTGAGGAAGAGCTTGATGGTGTTCTGCATGAGGCAGGTGATGGTCATCGGACCTACGCCGCCCGGAACTGGGGTAATTACTGATGCTATCGGTTCTACTGCATCGTAATCCACGTCACCACAAAGCTTTCCGGTCTCAGGATCGCGGTTCACACCTACGTCGATAACTACTGCACCTGGAGCTACCATATCCTTCGTAACGAACTTAGGACGGCCGATAGCCACGACCAGGATTTCTGCTTCACGTGTTACAGCGGCAAGGTCCTTGGTGCGGCTGTGGCAGATGGTTACTGTGGCGTTGCGGTCCAAAAGGAGTTTCGAGACAGGAAGTCCGACAATCTGGCTGCGGCCGATAACTACGGCGCGTTTTCCCTTGATCTCCACATTGGCTTCCTCCAACATTCTGATTATGCCCTCAGGTGTACATGGAACAGTGCAAGGCTGTTTCATCCAAAGCGCTGCCACATTGAGAGGGTGGAAACCGTCGACGTCCTTATCCTTGGAAATGGCTGCGATAACCTTATCCTCACTGATGTGGTCAGGCAGAGGCAACTGAACCAGGATACCATCCACGGTATCATCAGCATTCAGCTGATCGATAAGTCCGAGAAGCTCCGCCTCAGAGATATCAGCCGGTTTCAGGATAGTGGTATTCTTGATTCCGACCACCTCGGAAGCCTTGGCCTTACCTTTTACATAAGACTGGCTTGCAGGGTCTTCGCCGACCAGAATAACCACAAGATGCGGTACACGTCCATATTTTTCAGGGAAAGTCTTCACCTGTTCGGCCATTTCGGCCTTTAGCTTTACGGAAAGATCTTTTCCGCTTATGATTTTAGCCATAGTTAGTATTAATCATTAAATTTTGCAAGTTAGTCATTTTTTCGCTATTTCCAACCTCCGCCGAGCGACTTATAGAGAGAGACGATAGCAAGATTCTCTTTCGTCCTCGCCTCGCAGAATTCCAACTGAGATGACAAATACTTACGCTGGGCATCCAACACATCGATGTAATTGATCACACCATTTATGTACTGACTGTTCGCAAGCGTGATATACTTCATGCTCGACTCCTCCATTTCAGCCTTTACCTGAGTGTTGTAACGGGCAGACTGGAATACCACAGTAGCATCGTAAACCTCTCTGAATGCCTGCATTACATCCTTCTCATACTTTAGGCGTGACTGCTCGTACGCAGAAACAGCAGCCTTCATGGCAGCCTTGCGCTTTCCGAATTCGAAAACAGGTGACGCCAAGGTCGCCCCAGTAAACCAGAACGGAGAATTAAGAAAATCTCTAAGTTCTCTATTCTCAAACCCCGCTCCAAGATTTATCACAAAGTTCGGGAATCTGTCCGCGATGGAAATTCCGACACGTGCCTCTGCAGCCCTCAACGAGTTCTCTGACACCATAAGATCCGGTCTGCGTTTCAGAATCTTGGACAACACTCCGGAAGGGACTGCCGTAACAGAGTAGATGTCCGAGGAAGAAACACTTCTTTCGATTTCTTTCGGATATGAGCCCGTAATGAAGCACAACTCGCTCTCTTTCAGCGCTATCTGTTTCTGCAAATCAGGAATCAGAGCCTGCGCCGAAGCAAGTTCCACAAGTGCCTGCTGGTAAGGAATTTCTGAAGTCAGACCACCTTCAGCACGAAGCCTGGCCTGCTTCACGGATTCCTGTCTGGACTCCAACGTATTGGAAACTATCTCGAGTTTTCTGTCCAGTCCCACGAGTTCAAAATATGCAGCAGCCACGCTCGACACGATGCTCATCTGCACTGCTTTCTGAGCCTCTTCCGTAGCGAGATAGTCAGCCATCTTTTCTCTTCCTGCCCACTTCAGTTTGCCCCAGAAATCGACTTCCCACTGAAGCGAAACCTTCGTTCCCACTTCCACACTATTCGGTTTCGTACTCTTTCCGCCATAATCGCTATGGTCGTTCTGTCCGTAGACCTTCGCCGATATGGCCGGAAGCTGCGAAGACTTCTGCATCCTATATTTGTAGCGCATCTCGTTCAGACGCTCCGCCGCTATCAGCACGTCCTTGTTATAGGTCAATGCCGTCTCTATAAGTTTCTGCAACTCAGGAGCTTCGTATACTTCCCTCCAGCTGAGGTCGCCAAAACTGCTGTCGCCCATTTCTTCCGTAAAAGACTGAGGGACCTCGCCCAGATCAGGTTTCTGACAATACTTCGCTGTCGAGCAGGAGTTCAGGGTCAATGCCGATGCAGCGACGATCACCATCATTGACATAAACGAACCTTTTTTACCGATTTTGGGGCGCCAACCCGACATTTTGGCTTTCAGCTTATAGATGACTACGAAGAAGAACGGCACGAATACGATACCTACGGTGATTCCGGTGATCATACCGAAGAACACTCCGGTACCGATGTTCTGGCGACTTTCAGAGCCCGGACCGCTGGCGAATACGAGCGGAAGCATACCGAGGATGAAGGCAAGCGACGTCATGACGATAGGACGGAATCTCAGCTTGGCAGCAGTGACTGCGGCTTCCACGACGTCTTTTCCGGCTTCCACTTCTTCTTTCGCAAACTCCACGATAAGGATGGCGTTTTTAGCGACGAGTCCGACGAGCATCACCAGTCCGATCTGGAAATAGATGTTGCTTTCCATTCCCAAGACCGCGACGCCCAGGTACGCGCCTGCAATGGCTATCGGAAGGGTCAAGATGACCGCAACAGGAATCGACCAGCTCTCGTATTGCGCTGCAAGGAAGAGGAATACGAAGAGAAGGGCCAATGCCAAAACGAGTCCTGTCTTTCCGCTTTCTTTCTTTTCCTGATAGGACATTCCGCTCCATTCCACACCGATATTGTCAGGGAGATGTTTGTCTGCGAGGTCCTGGAGAATCGACAATGCTTTTCCGGAACTTACTCCATTTGCAGCTTCACCACTGATGGTAGAGGAGTTATACATGTTGAACCTCTTTATGGTACCAGGGCCCGTGGTATAATGAGTCGTACCCAAGGCATTGACAGGAATCATGGTGCCTCCAGCGCTTTTCAGAAAGAAGAGATTCAGGTTGTCCGTATGCGCACGATATGGCGCATCTGCCTGTATATAAACACGATAGATTCGGTTATACATATTAAAGTCGTTCACGTAAATTGCTCCCGTGAAGGCTTTCAGAGTAGAGAACACGTCAGCCATGGAGAGTCCGAGCAGCTGAATCTTGTCCCTGTCCGCGTCGAAGTACAACTGAGGAATATCGGCCTGCATTCCAGAAGATAAACCTGTGAATTCTTTTCTCTTGGAAGCATAATACAACAGGGTATCTGTGGCATTTTGAAGATCCTGATATGTCGCGTCTCCACGCGCTTCGAGTACCATGGAGAAACCGCCGGTTGTTCCGAGTCCAGGAATGACAGGAGGAGTGCCGATATAAACCTTGCTTTCAGGATAAGTCGACAGGGTATCTCTTACCATGGCTATGGTCTTGGACATGTCTGTCACCTTTCGTTTGTTCCACGGCTTGAGAATCACCGTCAGCGTACTGCCGGACTGTGTGGTTCCCACTCGTGGGCTGGAGCCCGTGACATTCAGCACATAATCCACATCATGCTGACGCAGTAGGAATGCCATCGCCCTGTCGGTAACTTGTCTGGTGCGCTCAAGTGTAGCTCCCATAGGCAGTTCCAGTTCCACCGTGAAATAGCCCTGGTCCTCTTTAGGGATAAAGCTCTGGGGCACAAGTCTTCCAAGCACAAATATTCCGATTACGGCTATTCCGAACATCGCAAACATTCGTCTGGAGTTGTTCACCGCGAGTCGTACCATCCTGGTATAGAACGAGGTACCGTTATCCATCCAGGCATTTATCTTTCTGAATATAAAGTTCTTAGGCTTTTCTTCACCATGCGGCTTGAGAAACTTGGAGCACATGACAGGGCTTAATGTCAGAGCTACGATAGTCGATATGATCACCGACACGGCGATAGTCACGGTAAACTGACGGAAGAGCTGACCGGTAATTCCCGAGAGGAAGCTCACAGGCACGAACACGGCACAGAGCACGAGCGACATGGCGATAAGCGCTCCTCCGATTTCCCGCATAGCTTTTTTGGTAGCCTCATACGGAGAAAGATGCTCGGTCGTCATGATACGGTCCACGTTTTCCACCACCACGATAGCGTCGTCGACCACGATTCCGATCGCCAAGATGAGACCGAGAAGGGTCATCATATTCAGCGAGAATCCGAAGATGAGCATAATTCCGAAGGTTCCTATCAATGATATCGGAACGGCTATGGCCGGGACCAATGTCGCCCTGACGTTCTGCAACGAGAGGAACACCACCAGGATAACCAATATAAGTGCTTCAAACAGAGTTCTATACACATGATGTATGGATTCCGATATATAAGTAGTCATGTCGAACGGAATGTTATACGACATTCCCTCAGGGAAACCTGCACTGATTTCCTCCATTTCGGCACGTACATTTTCAGCGACCTCCATGGCATTGGCCCCAGGAAGCATATAAACATTCACAACAGCCGCATTGCGGGCATTGATTCCACTCTCGGTGTTGTAGGACTGGGCTTCCAGCGAGATTTTCGCAACATCCTTCAGACGGATGAGAGAACCGTCACTGCCGGTACGGACAACGATCTTTTCGAACTCTTCCACTGAAGACAAGCGTCCGGGAGCGGTAATGGGGATAGTCACATCCACATCCGTAATAGGCTGCTGGCCAAGTACTCCCGCCGCCGCTTCACGGTTCTGGTCCTTCAATGCGTTCTGAAGATCCTTCACAGTGATTCCGAGGCTGGCCATCTTGTCAGGCTGCACCCAAATCTGCATGGCATAGTAACGGCTACCGACGTTGGAAACTCCGCCCACGCCGGGAACACGCCTGAGTCTGTCCTGAATATTCAATGTCGTATAGTTACTCAGATATATTTCATCGAATTTCGGGTCATCAGACATTATAGTTATGGTCATGAGCTTGCTGGAGGACTCCTTCTCCACAGAAATACCATTCTGCACCACTTCCGCCGGAAGTCTGGACTCCGCCAATTTCACCCTGTTCTGAACCTCGACCGCAGCGAGATCCGGATCGGTCGAGATGTCGAAGGTCAATGTCGCTGAGTACAAGCCGCTGTTCGAGTTGCTCGACTCCATGTAGAGCATACCCGGAGTTCCGTTGAGCGACTGCTCGATAGGTGTAGCGACCGCCTGAGACACGGTCTGGGAATTCGCGCCTGGATAAGAAGCTGAAACGCTTACCACAGGCGGAACGATTTTCGGATACTGGTCTACCGGAAGCAGAGTCAGTCCGATAAAACCTACAAGTACGATTATGATGGATATGACAGTCGAAAAGACCGTTCCATACTGATTTTTCAACGTTCAGCGAAGCTCCGCAATGGTCCACCACAAAAAGGGACCACTATAAAGTTCGGATTTTTTACTAACTTTGTCTATTTGTGAAAATTTATTTAAACTATGGTAAAGCATATCATTTTATGGACTTTGAAGGACGGTTTGTCCGAAGAAGAGAAGGCTACAATCAAAGCATCTATTAAAGAAGGTCTGGAATCTCTGCTCGGCGTGGTTCCGGGACTTGTGGATATAAAGGTTCAGATTGACGGCAGATTGGCATCTTCCAACGCCGATATCATGTTGGACTGCACTCTCGAATCAGAAGAGGCTCTGAAGGGTTATGCTGTTCATCCTGCGCACGTTGCAGTAGCAAACAGCAGAGTGCGTCCTTACACCGCCGTAAGATCCTGCCTCGATTTCAAACTATAGCCCAAGATTACGAACTATATTGCAGGTAGGCCAGCTTACCCGGAGAGAATTTCTATATGTTATTAACCTTGCTATTGTCAATTGCAGTAGATTCTTTACAAATAAAGGAATCTACAATCGTCTCTGATAGAGTAAGCAAAGAAGTGCCTGCACAAGTATTGCAAGGTTCTCAGCTGCAGAGTCTTTCTACGGCCTCTGTAGCTGACGCCTTGAAATTCTTTGCCGGCGTGCAGATTAAGGATTATGGTGGACTGGGCGGCCAAAAGACTGTAAATGTCCGTTCTCTGGGAACACAGCATACAGGTGTTTATATCGACGGTATCAGGATAACCAATTGCCAGAACGGGACAGTAGACCTCAGCAAGTATTCTCTTACCAATATGGAAATGGTGGAATTGTACAATGCGAACAAGATTTCTTCTCTTATGTCCGCATCCGAGTATGCTTCCGCATCCACAGTCTACTTCACGACGAAACAACCCGTAAAGACATCTTCGTCAGCCACTTACAAATACGGTTCATTCAACACGCATAAGGCTTCCGTACATTTCGACTACAAGAAATATCTGTCATTGGACGCTGAAGCCGGACATTCAGACGGAAACTACAAGTTTCATTACAAGTCGCAATACGAGGACACTACAGGCACCAGACACAATTCCGACATTTCTTATCTGAGGTCAGAATTGTCAGGATTCTACAAGGACCTCAAACTGCATTCCTACATCTACTATTCAGACAGAGGTTTGCCCGGCGGTATCGTAAAAAGGCTGTCGGACAAGTATCAGGATGTGGGCAGAGAAGATGACCTGAACACGTTCACACAGTTGTCATACGTCAAGCAGTTCGACCATTTGTCCGTAAAATACAATGGACGTTATGCTTATGACAAGCTTCATTTCAACACTGATTTCTTAGAGAACCAGTTCGTACGGTACAACAACTATTACATTCAGCAGGATATTTACAATGCCTACGCAATAGCTTATCAATCAGATATTTTAACTATCTCCAATTCTTCCGACCTGAGATGGTCGGACCTATCCTGCAATGTTACCGGTATGTCCTATGTCTACAGGTTGGACTTCAAATCCGTGCTGTCAGCCATCCTCAACACGGAACATTTCTCCATGAGCGGCTCACTGCTTTACACAAATGTACGTGACAAGTCGTCCATGAAGACCGCATCTCCCCTGAACCGTCTCACGCCTTCAGTCCAGATGTCTTTCAAGTGGAACAAGTTCTCTCTAAGGTCTTTCTACAAGTCCATATTCAGGGCCCCGACTCTGAATGACCTCTATTATACCCAAGTGGGCAGAAGGGACTTGAAGCCGGAATACACGACGCAATACGACATTGGCCTGACCTATAAAAATGACTTTCTGGATGCTCAGATCGACTATTATCAGAATGATGTGAAGGACAAGATCATCTGTGTTCCTCAGGGCGGCGCATATCAATGGAGAATGTTGAACCGCGGATTTGTTTCGACCAACGGCATTGACCTGTCCCTAAGGTTCACGTATAAATGGTTCTCGCTTTTCAATGCTGCCACTTATCAGTCCGTACGGGACTGGACCGACCCCAACGATGGTTCATATGGCAGGCAGTTGATTTATAACCCGAAGTTTTCCAATTCCACGATACTGTCCTTTTCTTACAAGAACTTGTCCGGTTCCGTATCACATATGTTCTGTTCGAAAAGGTATTGGTCGTATGCTTCTGATGAGGATGTACTGCCGAAGTATAATTGTACTGACCTGAAAATCGGGTATTCGTTATGGAAGTGCACTTTAACATTTGAATGTGACAACATTTTCAACAATTATTATGAATTAATACAGCGATGGCCTCTTCCTGCCAGACGGTATTACTTCACTTTAAAAATTAATTTATAATATGTTCAAAAAACTAGTATCACTGGCGCTTCTGGTCCTGGCAATCTCCTGTACCAAGGAACAGTCGGTTTCAGACGCCAATGTTTCATTTGAGGGATTGCATCCGACCACCAAGGTAACTGTTGCAGACAACAAGTTGGCTTGGGAGCAGACCGATTCCTATTATCTTTACAATGGTACCAAAGGTTATAAGTACCAGTATGTTTCGAAAGGGGTCTTCCGCCCGACCGAAGCTGTCAAGAAGGCTGACAGTTACCAGGCTTTCTATCCGTTTTCTTGGGTGAAGTCTGTTTCAGATGATGTGTTTACCGTAGAGTTCCCGTCAGTCCAGACCACAAAGGACGGAATCATCACAGGTGACTCATTCCCGTTCGCCTGCGTGTCTGACGATTTGAGCAATCTCAAGTTCAAGAACCTGACCGGCATCATTGACTTTAACCTCAAGACGAAGACGCAGTCGAAGTCTATAGTTAAGGCGACTCTCGCGGCTGACAAGCCGATAGCAGGGGCTGCGTCAGTGCGGACTTCCGACTATTCGGTTTCCATGCTGGGAACCGCCACTGAGATAACTCAGACATTCAGCTATTCGGTAGACAATACTGATGTTCAGCACCTTATGTTCGTATTGCCCCCTTCCGAATACACTCTTACGCTGACGGTTACTGCTTCGGACGGTTCAGTGCTGACAGCCAGATACAAGAACGTGAATATCGCCAGGTCCACCATTACGACTCAGCCGGTCACAAAAGATTTCATATCTGCTTCTTCAGAGGAATATGTCATTCTTCTCAATGAAGGAAACTGGCAGTCAGACAACGGACAGGTATCCCTCATAAGGAATCATGAGATAACAAATCAGTGGTTCAGGACGATAAACAACACCAAGATAGGAGATACCCCTGAGGATATCATCTACATCCCCGAGAAGAATCTGTTGGCAATCTCTGTCAATTGGTCCAACATCATCTATTTCATCCGTCCGGACGGCAAACTTGTAGCCCAGACCGAGAATATCCCTAACTGCAGGCACATGTGTGTGGACGACAGAGGTTATCTCTATATAACTTCCTATGCCCACGATACTGCGCTCGGTGAAACTTATGAACGCGGTTATGTCGCGAAGGTGGATTTGAACAACTATAATATCGTATCGACTATCGAAGTGGGATATGAACCGGAGGGCATAGCATTCTATGACGGAAAGCTTTTTGTCGCAAATACCGGCGGTTATGCTTTCTCAGAATCGCATAGTTATGAGCACACTGTCTCTGTAATCGATTGTCTGACATGGACTAAATTACAAGATGTGGAGATTCTCACAAAGTCAGGAGCTCCAGTAATCAATCTTTATGGAGAGATGTCCCAGTGCGGACCATATTTGTGTATCAATTCCCCTGGAGATTACAACACTGTCAGTCCGGCAACTGTCATCTTCAACTGCACAGACAATTCCTATAATGTAATAGAAGGTATTCCTTGTACTTATAACACGACTACAGTAAATAACAAGTTTTTTACTGTCGGTTCACAGTTCTCCTATTCGACCAACGAATATGTTTATTATGTGAACACCATCGATCCCGCCACAATGGAGATAATCAACGGTTTTGAGAGACCTGACGGAACTGTAGCAGAAACACCTTACAATGTAATTTCCAAGATGCAGAATCCATATTGTGTCTACTGTAATCCATATACAGGACATTTGTATGTAGTAGATGCCAAGTCGTACACTTCTGCTGCAGATGTGTTCGAATTCGACGTTAACGGCAATCAGGTAGGTTCAGCACTTGCAGCCTACATAAATCCGGGACACATGATAGCAGTTCCTTCGAATGCAGTAACGTCCGCAACTCTTCGACATTGATCAAAATCATGATTGTACAAGAAATAATGTGAAAGTCATTGCAGTTATCCCTACTGTCACAGTCAGACTTTTGTACGGTCCATTTATATTATTAACAGTTAATAGTTGGTTAAAACTAAAAACAAATGAACAAAACAATTAAATTCGCATTGCTGCTCTCAGCAATCACTTGCATCTCATGCAATAAAACTGAACTCACACCTACCAAGTGGCTTAACGAGCTGTCAGACAAGAAAGTGCAGTCATCCGTCAAAGTAAGTGACTATGTAAACTCGAAGTCTGTATGGTACAATTCAAATCTGGAATCCCTGAACAAGGACGGATTCGAAGTAACAGCCTTCAACGCAGTGAACAATAAAATGTGGCAGGAACATTTTATTAAATCAGGAGAGAATTTCGGCTCAGACAAGGCCATGTGGACCAAGGCAGGCAAGATGAATTTCTATGCTGCGCATCCGTCCTCATTCAGCTTCGATGAGAATCAGGTCCTTCTGCAGAATACAGGCACCAATTCGCCGCTCAACTACGACCCTATAGTTTCCTATGTAAAATCAGAAGAAACGGATGTGGTGAACTTTGAATTTTATCACGCCGCCTCACAGGTGAAGATGACAGTTTCCAACAATTCAGACTGGGATGTAAGAGTTTCAGGTGAACTTATCGCATTTTATTCATGGGGAACATTCAAATGGCAGGAACCGGAGTTCCAGAATATAGATGAATTCACTCAGTCCAAGAAACTTAAGGCATCATGCTGGACCACCAGTGACGAGTACTTCATGGCCGGAGCTGTCGGAAGCACAGCCGGTTCCATAAACGCACCTTTCGTAAAAGGCGACAAGGCACAGCTTCTCGTCACCAATGTAGTTCCTTTTGTCTATGACGGTCATGAGGTTCCGTCAGTAGTTACCGGAACTACCACATATCCTACTACCCGTGTAAGGTTCAAGGTTTATTACCAGAAGAATGATGTGGAGTGCACCCCTCTCGTCTATGAGAAAGAAATAAAGACCCTCGTTCCGGGAATCTGCTACAACTTCCACCTGGACATTCAGGGCGATTATGAGCCTAAGGCATTGATTTCCACAGTAACAGTAGACGACTTCACTGAAGTGACTGACGACATCACTGTAAAGCCTTGGGAGACCAAGACATATAAGGTGACCCTTACTGCTGATGAGACCATGGGCAAGGTGACAGGAGCAGGAGAAGTGAAAGCGGGTGAAGAAGTTACCATTTCAGCTGTTCCTAATGACGGATATGAGTTCGTGTCTTGGTCAGACGGTTCTACCGAAGCGACCCGCAAAATCACAGTGACAAAGGATATCACCCTTACCGCTACCTTCGCCGAGAAACCTTCATATTCAGCTCTTTACATTATATACGGAAACGAATGGCAGGCCAGCAAGTCGAATTCTCTCGAAAGACAGGCTGACAATCACACTTGGAAGAAGACCATAACTCTGACAGATTCCAACAAGGATTTTTCAGGTAATGGTCCGGGTTTCTTCATCGTATCGTCTACAGGTTATGACTACACCGCTTTCTACGGAGGCTCAGCAGATGTCCTCACAAAAGGTGACAATAACACTTACCCGCAGACTCTGATTACTGCCGAGGCGGGTACATATGATTTCACCTTCAACGACAAGACTCTCAAGTATTCTCTCGAGAAGACCAAGACAATAGAAGAATATAAGGCTGAGCTTCAAGCCCTTATAACTTCTTACGAGAACGATGACCCTAACGGTTACGATTATACGGAAGCGTCACTCAAGGCTTACAACGATGCCCTTGCAGCCGCAAAAGAAGCCCTCAACTCACCAGATATAAATGTCGTAAAGAATGCAAAAGAGGCTCTGGAAAAGGCATATAAAGCTCTGACTACAGGCTCGACAGATGTAGAACTTCCGGATATCGGATAGTTCTCATGTGGCTAAGAAAAAAAGACGGGGAGAATCTCCTCGTCTTTTTTCATATATATAAGCCACAAATGCTATTTCTCAAACGCCCAGTGTCCGATATCGGTACGATGGAAAAGATTATCGCAGTCGATATGTTCCACAGCTGCAAGAGCCTTGTCATGAGCTTCTTTCAATGTCGGTGCAGATGCCAGAACCATAAGGACACGGCCACCGTTCGTCACAAGAGAATGACCTGCCTTGTCGAAAGCCTCATGTCCATCACCATCCAACTTCTTCAGGGATGTGCCCATATGATAAACCTTCACTGAAGGATCCTTCATAACCTCATCCACGCCCCGTATCTCGAAGCCTTTTTTATAAGACCCCGGATAACCCTTGGAAGCAAGTACGAAACCGATGACAGCATCAGAATACCACTTGGTCAGAGGCATCGGAGTCTTATTGGCCACAGCCCAGAAAATCTCGAAAATATCAGATTCCAAGCGAGGAAGAACCACCTCAGTCTCAGGGTCTCCGAAACGGCAATTAAACTCGATAACCTTAATTCCGTCAGGGGTTTTCATAAGTCCGCCATAGAGCACACCATGGAAAGGTATACCCTCCGAAACCATGCCTGAAGCAATCGGCTTCATAATATGTTCGAGCGCATAAACCTCATCTTTCTCTGTAATGAACGGAAGCGGAGTATAAGCACCCATGCCGCCTGTATTAGGGCCTTCATCATTATCGAAAGCTCTTTTATGATCCTGAGAAAGTTCCATAGGCTCTACCTCAGAACCATTTACAAAGCAAAGAAGCGAGAACTCAGGACCGGTAAGGAATTCCTCCACCACTACCCTGCCGTGACCGAACTTGTCGTCCAGAAGCATATCTTTCAACGCCTCATCAGCCTGTTCATAAGTCTCTGCCACCACAACGCCCTTGCCCGCAGCCAAGCCGTCATACTTCAACACGACAGGAAGTTTACCGGCATTGACATAAACAAGAGCCTCATTGTAATCAGAGAAAGTGCGATAGGCCGCGGTAGGCACGTTGTACTTGGCCATCAGCGACTTGGCGAAATCCTTGCTCGACTCGATGCGGGCAGCAGCCTTCGAAGGTCCGAAGATCTTCAGCCCGCGCGCCTCGAACTCATCCACGATACCGGCCGCCAGAGAAACCTCCGGACCGACTACGGTCAGGTCAATGCCTTCCTGCGCAGCGAAGTCGGCGAGTTCATCTACCTGAGTATCAGCAAGAGGGACACACTTCGCCTGACGCGCTATACCGGCATTGCCTGGTGCGCAATATATTTTTTCCACTCTGGGCGAGCGGGAAAGAGCATCCACGATAGCATGCTCTCTTCCGCCACTGCCTACGACCAAAACTTTGGCCCTGCGAGGGATATTCACTTCGTCCATAACTATTAATGCTTGAAATGACGCTCACCAGTGAAGAGCATGGTGATACCCTTCTCATTGGCTAGTTTTATAGAATCCTCGTCACGGATACTTCCGCCTGGCTGAACGATAGCCTTGATGCCATACTCGGCAGCGATAGCCACGCAGTCATTGAATGGGAAGAAACCGTCAGAAGCGAGCACAAGACCCTCAGTCATAATGTCTTTACCCTCTTCTTTCAGAGTCTTCTGAGCCTGTTTCAGAGCGATTTCTGCAGAGCCGATACGGTTCATCTGACCTGCACCTACGCCGTAGGTCATGCCGTTCTTGGCTACTACGATAGCGTTGGACTTCACATGTTTTACGATCTTCCATGCGAACTCGAGGTCAGCAAGCTGCCCGGCAGTCGGCTTAGCCTCTGTAACACACTGGTCTGCAGCGACAGGCTTTGTGTTGATGTCTCTGTCCTGAACCAGCATACCGCCGTTCATGCTGACATACTGCTTGCGGACAGTGTTGTCCTTAGACATATCCACCTTCAAAACGCGGAGATTCTTCTTCGTGCAGAGAAGTTCGAGAGCGTCCGGAGCGAATGAAGGAGCCATCACGATTTCCAGGAAAATAGGCTTCAGCATCTCAGCAGTCTCGAGGTCGATTTCCCTGTTGGCAGCCACGATACCTCCGAAGATACTGGTCTTGTCAGCCTCATAAGCCTTCTTCCAAGCCTCAGCGATAGTCTTGCCTGTAGCACTTCCGCATGGATTCATATGCTTTACACCTACGCAGAATGGTTCATCGAACTCACGGGCGATGTTCAATGTAGCATTGGCATCCTGGATATTATTGTAAGACAACTCTTTACCATTAAGCTGTTCAGCGCTGGCAAGTGAGAATGACTCAGGTGTCGTGCTTGCAAAGAACTTGGCCTCCTGGTGAGGGTTTTCGCCGTAACGGAGTTCCTGTTTCAAATCATACTCGAGGAACAGTTTCTCAGGAAGACCTGCCTGTGCACGCATATAAGTAGAAATAGCCATATCATACTCTGCAGTATGGGTATAAGCCTTCGCAGAAAGTTTCAGACGAGTCTCACGGGTAGTGTTTCCGCCGGCCTTAATCTCAGAGATAATAGTCTCATAATCAGCAGGGTTACAAACGACAGTAACTGACTCCCAGTTCTTCGCCGCACTGCGCAACATAGAAGGACCTCCGATGTCGATATGCTCCACTGCATCCTCCATGGTCACATTCGGCTTCGCGATAGTCTCGCGGAAAGGATAAAGGTTCACGCAGACCAGGTCGATTGTGTCAATGCCGTTGTCTTTCAGTTCTTTCATGTGCTCAGGAACATCGCGA
The DNA here is from genome assembly GCA_900546925.1 of uncultured Bacteroides sp. GTDB lineage: Bacteria > Bacteroidota > Bacteroidia > Bacteroidales > UBA932 > Cryptobacteroides. The sequence goes on along the minus strand of UREV01000031.1, from coordinate 2,951 downwards.
CGGGCGAGAAGAGCTCCATGGATTTTCGGATGAAGTGTCTTCACACGTCCATCACAGATTTCCGGAAAACCGGTAACGTCACTTACACTTGTAACAGGAACCCCTGACTCTTTCAGGAGTTTCATTGTGCCGCTCGTAGAAAGGATTTCCCATCCGAGAGCGACCAGACCCTTGGCGAATTCTACCACGCCGGTCTTATCACTGACACTGATTAATGCTTTCATTTAAATAATATGTTATACCTATAAATAATTCACGCCGCAAAGGGCATCTGAATCATGCCCGCCACCCGGGGCGTCAGGCACATAAAATGCTACAGCAGAGCGATATCCACGCCCGGAGTATCGGTCACGCGACCGATGACTGTAGCCTTGTCACCATGAGCTGCGAGAATGTCGATAGCCTTCTGAGCCTCAGACTCATCCATAGCGAGAACCATTCCGACACCCATGTTGTAAATGTTGAACATTTCACGATGCTCGATATTGCCATGCTTCTCCAGGAAACGGAAAATCGGAAGAATCTCCCAAGTTCCCTCATCCACATGAATACCCTGACCCTCCTGAAGGATGCGGGGGATATTCTCATCGAAACCACCGCCGGTAATATGCGCAACTCCGTGTACGTCACAGTTTCTGATGACGTCGAGCACCTGTTTCACATAAATTCTGGTAGGGGTCAATGCTACCTCTCCGAGAGGTTTGTCACCGAGTTCCGGATAAACCTTGTGCAAATCGAGAGCAGCATCGGAGAAAATCTTACGGACCAGGCTGAAGCCATTTGAATGAACACCGGAAGAAGCGATTCCCACGAGAACATCTCCCACCTTTACCTTGGTTCCGTCGATAAGTTTGGACTTTTCCACAACTCCGGTAGTGTAACCTGCGATGTCATATTCTCCGTCGCTATACATACCCGGCATCTCAGCAGTCTCACCACCGATGAGAGCACATCCAGCCTGACGGCATCCCTCTGCAACACCGGAAACGATAGCCTCGATCTTGGCAGGAATGTTCTTTCCTACAGCCACATAGTCCAAGAAGAAGAGAGGCTCCGCACCCTGCGCAAGAACATCATTGACACACATGGCGACAGCATCGATACCGATTGTGTCATGCTTGTCCATCGCGAATGCGAGTTTGAGTTTGGTTCCGACACCGTCGGTTCCGCTCACGAGAATCGGCTCCTTGATATTCAGAGCCGAAAGGTCAAACATTCCTCCGAATGACCCTATGTTACCCATCACGCCCAGACGTGATGTCGAAGCCACATGTTTCTTGATACGCCTTACAACATCGTATCCGGCTTCAAGGCTTACGCCCGCTTTTTCGTAATCTACTGCCATAGATATATATATATGATTATATGTTAAAACTTACCATCTTTATTCGCTTCCTCGTAGCTTGCGTAAAGTGCTGTAGGATAATCCCCTGTGAAGCAGGCAAGACAAAGGTCGCTTCTCTTTCCGGCCTCGTAGAGCGCTGACTCCTTCAGGAATTCCAGAGTATCAGCCTCGATCGCCTGACGCGCCTCGTCCAAAGTCCTGCGTGAACACAGAAGTTCATCATAAGTGGAAATGTCCACACCGTAGAAGCACGGGAACTTGATCATAGGGCTGGCGATACGCACATGTACCTGAGTAGCACCGGCTTCACGAAGCATTCTGACGATTCTGCGGGACGTGGTACCACGCACGATAGAGTCGTCTATCAGGACTACCCTCTTTCCGTTCACGATACTGCGCACAGGGGAAAGTTTCATCTTCACACCCTTGTCACGCAACTCCTGAGACGGCTGGATGAACGTTCTTCCTATATATTTGTTCTTGATGAGTCCCATCTCGTAAGGCAATCCGCTCGCCTCAGCATAACCCATTGCCGCACTGAGACTTGAATCCGGAACACCCACTACGATATCAGCCTCTGCAGGAGAATCCCTGAACAAAAGTTTTCCTGTCTCCTTGCGGAAAGAATGCACGTTCATGCTCTCTATATCACTATCCGGACGAGAGAAGTAGATATACTCCATAGCGCACATCGCATGACGCTGATATTCAGAATATTTGTTGCTTCTGATACCGTGATGGTCTATAGTGATCACCTCACCTGGCTCCACGTCACGTATAAACTCCGCGCCTATGGTACTGAACGCGCAAGTCTCACTGCTGACGACATAACCGTCACCGATTTTACCGAGAGACAAAGGCCTCAGACCATATTTGTCACGACACGCATAGATTCTGTTCTGAGTCATGATGATGAAAGCGAACGCGCCTTCTATCATGTTAAGCGCCTCCATCAACGGATAGATACGCGGTTTCTTGCGCTCATGCGGGTCCTTCTTAATAAGATGCGCCAGGACCTCACTGTCTGAAGTGGACTGGAAAAGGCTCCCATGATCCTCCAGATAACGTCTGAGCAAATCGGAATTCACGATATTTCCATTGTGGGCCAATGCGAAGTCACCGGAATTATGTCTGAAAAGGAACGGCTGTACATTCTCGATTCCGCCTCCGCCGCTGGTAGAATAACGCACATGACCGATAGCCATGTCACCGCGGAGCGTGGAAAGATTATCATTGTTGAAAACCTCAGTAACCAGGCCGAGGCCCTTCACACGGCGAAGCTGTCCTTCCTCATTGACAGAAACGATTCCGCAACCTTCCTGTCCTCTGTGCTGGAGCGCATGAAGACCGTAATACGTAACCTCCGCCGCATGAGGCACACCCCACACGCCGAATACGCCGCACTCCTCGTGAAGCCCCCTGAAGGCCTCGCCCTCCAGACCCATGCCGCTCATTATCTTATCTCTGATTTCCATATTTGTCAATGCTATTTTACAGCTTCCTTAAGTCTTTCGTATACAGTCCTATAAGCCTGTCCGACCTTACCGTTGTCATGACGGAAACGGTCCTTGTCCAGTTTCATTCCGGTCTCGATATCCCAGAAACG
>UREV01000030.1 GCA_900546925.1 uncultured Bacteroides sp. | reverse complement strand
TATAGAATCTATAAGATCTTTGGATAACTTAAACACGGAACTTTGCAGGTGAGCCGATAAGGCTCATATTGAAGGGCCGCGTCGGCGAACGCGTCTTGAACAATCCAAATCAAGTCCGTAAAATCAACCCCTTTGGACTTGTATTGATTGGCAAGACTTACGATGAATCGCATATTTGCCCGCAATAGTTTGTCCATTTCTTTACATTCAACTCCTTTTTCTTTTATTATGGTTAGTAGTAACTGCTCCTCATCAGTAGTTAATAAGTCATCATTTACGTCAAGTGCTTCATCAATGCTTCCATATCTCTTCATTTCAGGAAATAATTTAGGTTTTAACAATCCAATTCTTTCAGGATAGCTGTCCAGTCGGGGAATTCGGGGCTACCGAAGTGAATCCATTTGCCGGGGAAAATGTTGGCGCCGTGTTTGTCACGGTCATCGATGAGGTACGCTCCTCTGAGGCGTTCCTTGTGATGGCACAGGATGAGGCGTTTGGTAAAATACGGGTCCATATACTGCTTGACCCAGTTCAGCTTGTCGGACCAGGCGGAAGGGTTGTCCCATGGTGCCGTGGAAAGAATATGGACATCGTACTTCTCGCGGAGTTTGTTGACGGCATCGATGGCGCCGGGAATAGGGTCCATCAGAGCGAATACGCCGGGAGCATCCTCAGGATGATCTTTGTAGGTTTCCCGGGTCTTGGCCGGCAGCCGATTGACACCGGAGTTGAAGTCGACCAGGACGCCGTCCATATCCACATATACTGTTTTCTTGACAAAAAGTCCTTTTCCCGGAGAGATAGAAAGGGCCATAACAATTCTTGGTTTATTAGCGATTAACAAAAATAATTAATTATTTGCGAGGAGCATAGCAATTCCTATGCCAATTGCGAAAACGAGCCCCCAGAAAACCATCCCGCAGAGGATGTCCAGCAGGTAGGTTTTCAGCCAGTGTTTTAGTTCTCTATCCATCATGATCAACATTGTTTTTCATTAAGCGTATCATCATAACTCTCAAGCCCGGAAATCTGTAACGGATCATGTCCCTGAAATGTTCGGCCTTGGCGGCTTCGTCTTCCACACGGATATAGAGTTGGTTTTTGTCTTCCGATCGGCTGACATCGGCGATGTGATACAGGGTGCCGTCATAGAATTTCTTTATCAGGACGACGTGCGCCTGCAGGGTGTCCAGTGTGTTTTTGTTACCGCTGATGATATAATCGTACTTTGTTTCCATAGCTACTCTGAATCAAGATAGTTTTCATAGATTTTAATAGACCGGCTTGTCCGTCCTAACTCATCTTTGGCGTTGGCCAGGATGATTTCCTGGCGGGCAATATCAGCGCAGAGGAACTGGCTGATGCGGTAGGCGGCCTGCTCCTTGCTGCGGCAGATGTAGGACAGGCGGACGCCGTTTCCAAGGTCGCGGCAGCCGAGGGCGTTGAAGTCGGCCTCCGGACCGAGGTTTCCGAAGAGCCGCTTGAGGGTTGTTCTGCGGATGACATAGCGGTCGTCATCATCGTCAATGTAGTAGGCGTAAGTTAGGTTGGCCGGGACGGTTTCGTGGCCGACTGAAGCAGCCGTGTAAACCCGCAGGGAGGCCCGGAGCCTTTCCAGCCGCTGACTGGCCGTGATGATGAAGTTCTTCTCATACTCAAGATCAGAGCGAAGTCGGCCGATGATGAAAGACAAGGCATCCTTCCTGGTAGGATAGACAAAGCTGGGCCGAAGTGACTCTATGGACTCGAAGCAGTAGCCGTCTTCGCAGCGGTAATGATATTTGTCAAAATACATGCGGGAAGAGGGCTCCTTTGTTATTTTGCTGATGCGAGTCTTGCGGATTTTGAAGCGGGTGCATACGCCATCTACTACATAGAATACCGTATCGCCGACTTGAAACGAATGGAAGAAAATCATATTATCCGTCATATTTAACTAATGTGATTAAGTCGATTATTCCTTGTTGAAATTCTGGGTTCAAATGTTGTATTTTGCTGCGATTAAGCAGCCAGGTATCCGAATATAATTGTACCGAGTGAGGTAGATCTGCCTTTTCACAGATACCAGTTGTTCTTTGTGTGTGTTCGATTTTGCCTGACTGCCTCCATGTCTTCCCGTTCCAAGGGTTTCTGGCCAGAAATACTACTCTTTCTCCACTTCTCTCCTTTAGTTCATATATTACCGGAGATTTAGGAGTGACATAGATCCTGCCGAACTGGAATTCCCCATTCTTTTGCATATCGAACATCAATTGTTACAATATCTTATAGATACTTTTGCGGAGAAATTCAAAAAAAAGTAAAAATGCCCTCGCATTTCTGCGAAGGCAACAGAACAAACAAGCTGGATAGAAAAGACTATGAATCTTTTTCATCCAACGACCCTAGTATTAATTTCTTCGCCGCCCCAATTGCAGTTTTCCAGTTACTTATTGTTCTTGAACTTCTTTTTACCATATTTGGCAGCTCGTCATTATTCAATACTCGCACTTTTGATTGTTTAATCATCCACTACCAGCCCGGTCCAGTCCCAATAGATGTTCCCGTCCTGGCTTACCTTCACCATCATGTCATTTCCATCGTCGCTGGAAACATAGAAGAAATAATCTTCGGCTTTATTTGCGCTGCAGAATTCGATAGACGCATCCGCAAACCGGGAATACTTCGGCATCCGGGCGATTTGCTCTCGCATAATGCCAATTATTTCATCGTTGGTGTATGCCTGGCCGTTAATGATATAGTTTTCCATCGGTATTCTCCTTACATAATTTCTCCCACACCTTCACCATAATTTGTCTTGAGCAAGATTGATACGCCAGAATAGTAAATCACCGAATGGATAACCAAGTCGGATAGAATTGAATAAATTTTCAATATGCTCCATTTTCCAAACGAAGTCACGCTGGAAAGACGGTAAAACATATCTCCTTGCTGCAAGGTGATTTAGCGCTTTGGAAAGCGGCTCAGAATTTTGTTTGGATGTTTTGTTAATTATAAATAAAGAATTATTAATCATTGTCAACTAATTCAACCGTCAATAATGGATATGCTTTCCGGAAGGCTTCTACGAGGGCTTCATCGACTTGGGGGTTGCATTCGATCTCGAGTGTCAGCACTGGCTCGCTGTGGCGGGAGAAGCGCATCAAGTTGCCGGTATTATGAACGCATTTGAATCCCAAGGTCTCGAATACGAACTCAAGCGGGACGTAAAGGCCGCATTCGTTACCCGGCGTTCCGTGTGCCTTGGTCAAATCCTCGACCATATATTCGATCTGGTCCAGATAGATAGGGTGGCCGGAGATAATGATTATCACATTGCGCGGATCAAAGTCATCGGCCAATTCCTGGGGATGCTCGAGAGGTGTGTAATCCAGCATCTCGATATTCCAGTCGTATTCCGATTTCTCCCAACCTGCTGCAAGTGCCTTGTCAAAATACTCGCGGGCTTTCTCCTTGTCTTTTTTGTAACCAGCACTTTCAAATCCTTCACCATTAATAGCACCGATGCGAACCAAGCCTTCGACATTTCCTCTTCGGGCCAGTTCTTCGTGGATCGTTGGATACAAGGCATTACGGTCAAACAGGAATACCCACTGCTCAAGCGTTTCAGTTGTCTGCGACGGAATGAGAGATGAGAGAGTTTTGTTCAAAGTCTCAACCTCTCCGGGCTCCGCTACAAAAAAAGGGGTGTCCAAGTGCTCCCAACGCTCAATTGAAATAATCTCATGTGTGTCTTCGTCTTCGAAGTCTTCATTCCAGATTTCACCAACTGCGTTGCAGGATAGGCCAAACAGTAGTACCAGCATAGCGTCGAGATCGCCTTGATCTGCAAGCGGTTTGATGTCGGTTTTGGTGAGGCCGCTCTTTTTTAGCGCCAGATCAGGATAGTCTGCGCAGAGGATACCTTTGAGTGTTTCTTTCATCTTATTGGGGTATATTTTAGTCAATAAACTCTTCATAATATGGACGCAGATTCTGTACATTCAACTGAACAGCACGTTCAGGGAGGCGACTTGTTGGGAGGCCTTCAACCAAGACCGGCACTCGTTTCGTAACGCATTTGCGTTTGTAAACCGTGGAGTTCTTATCCTCTATCACGAAGTACTTACCCTCTTTTATTGCATTAAGATATGCCTGGCTATATTCTCCCCCATAATAAAGAGTACCTTTGGGAGACTCCTTTACCATAGCATAAGGTGCAACACAAAAGTCAGTGAATTCGTCATCGGATTTGAAATGGATCTCATCTTGATGGATGACATTGAGGTTTTTGGTAAGTCTTAGTTTCATATAAATTTAATTTCAATTAGAGTTGCATCGATTCAAATACTCTTCGACTGCATCCCAGTCCAGGAACTGCTGGCTGCCGTACTGGATCCATTCGCCCTGGAACTCCGAAGAACCATGTGTGAAGGTGAACTTAATCTTCTTCATCTTCTTCCCACTCCACTTTATCGGCCTCCTCCTGACTTGTGGCTTTATCGAGATTATCCACGATAAAACGGTACAGGTCAGGATAACTCATCTCAGAGAAATATGCATCGGGATCATTGATGTCCACCCAACCCTCCGGGAAATCATCTTCGGAATAGCCATAACCCACATTGTAGACAAATGCCTTGATGCAAAGATGATCCTGTTCATTCAGTCCAACGGCCCATATGGAAATAGGAATGTCGTTCCCAGCCGTTGCAGAGACTTCGTCTTCCCAGTCAGGGATAGCAATATATCTCCCCGTCGTAGAATTCTTAAGGGCCTCGATAGATGCCTCAAGGGCCTGAGCACAAGCATCTTTGACAATGCTGTTGTAATAATTGGATTCTTTCATGATATAATTGGTTTAAAGGGTTTCTTTCAATTTCTCCCACACCTTCACCATGGCAAGGGTGTCCAGTTCGCAGTAGCGGAGCAGGGCTTCGCGGGCGGCGGTGGCTTCGGCCGAAGCCATCTTGGCAATGGACGGGAAGAGGTTCATAGCGTCACCGCCGTTCTGGCAAAGGCCGCTGAGGGCATGGTAGTCCAGCTGCGGGTCATTCGGGAAGAGTGCCGGAAGGACGCTCTTGATGCTGAATGAACCGCCCATAGCCGGGACGTAGTAATCGCCGGCACGGAACGGGTCGATAAGATCCTGGATGTTGTTGGCAATGTTGCGGAGGTGGTCCGACAAATCAGGAAAAGTATTGGCCAGTTCGCGCAAACGACCGCATTCGAAGGACTTGTTGTAAGCTAATGTGCAGACATCCTTGGGGATATCGCGGCAAAGGGCTTCGGCTATGTCTCTGCGCGGATCTTGTCCACTAATTCCGAGGAACTCCTTGTGAAGCAGCGGGCCGCCCTCGTATTCGATGATGTGCAGGGAATACTGGAAGGGAATCTGCTGGTAAGGCTGGGTTCCAGGGTACTGCGGCACGGCATCCTGCTGCGTCTCGAAGTCAAGGAAGTAAAGCGGATAGGTCAACTTGTCAAGGAATGCCTTGATGCCTTCCGGGTTGATATGGTCCTTGCCCTCCAGCGTGCATTCAATCTGCATATTCTGGATGGGACCAAGGTCTTCGTTCCGGATGTCATCGAAGGTGACAAGGCCGTTATGGTAGTGCTCCAGTTTTTTGCTGAAAGTGAAACCGCCGCGGCCTTTCCCGCCATAAACGTTGAACACTGAAGGTTTGGGCAGATGGCGGGAGCAGTAGTCCCAGAACGCACAGTTGTACGGGTCATGGCATTGCAGTCCCAGGTCGATGTTCGGTTCCGGACCAGCTAACGCTTTCTTTGCCGCGGCTATCATCTGAGGCACGACCTGATACTCCTGCTGAACAAGCTCAGAAAGATCGGCCGTATAGAACAAACCCTTGATGTCCAGCTCGTCGCCTCGGACGTAGTCCTTGTCGATTCGGACCAGATATGTGCCGGTAACCTTAACCCCGCACTGTTCCAGAACGTATTTCTGGTAGGCGATGTCGCGGGCGTATTTGACGTAATCTTGATCATCTTCCGGCATATCAACCGTTCCGGACGAACTCTTTACCTCATAGATAGCCCAGCCGCCGGGCGTCTTGTGGAGGATATCCACTGCGCAGTAGTTGCCGTCCCAGGAGAAAGAGGCCTCGGCGATATTCTCCACACCGCGGGCCATGCAGTCCTGGGTCTTACGGCACATCTCTGACAGATCCAGGCCACCTTCAGGAGTATGGACGGTTACTTCCTCATATGGGCCAAGGTAGCCCATGGCAAGATCACCGATGACATTACCTTCGGCGAAACGGGCTTCCAGAGCCCTGTCTTCAGCGGCTACTTCGGGCTTATATATCCTCAGCCACAGCGCCTTTGGGCACTGCCGGAAGAGGGTGTAACGGGATTTTGAAAGGTTTTTCATTAGAGGATCAAGTGCTTATTTATTATCAGTAGATTCTTGTTCAACCACAAGCTTATGGAATTTCCTGGAAAGTTGTTTCTTATAAAAAGCGGCTTTTTTATATGGTACTACAATCTTTGTTATAGATGTTGCCCCTCGAGATTTTTTAATGAAATCCCATCCACTAAGGTCTACTACAGAGTCTAGTATAATTATTTCATTTAAGGATTCACATTCGTAGAAAGCATCCTCTTTAATTGTGGCAGACGAAAATAAATGGTTTTAGGCTTCTCGTCAGTTAACCTTTATTCTTGGATACTTGACCTGATTTTTAGAATAGCCTCTCTTCTTTAGCTCAGCCATAATGGTTTCATCAACATCGCTAGCAATAAAAGCATGATGCCAGCCAATTAATTTACTGTCACTTGCCAAAGGGATGGCTTCCTCAAATGCTTTTTTTGCCTGCTCATATTCGCCGGACTCAGATTGAAAAATGGTTTCGTCTAAATAATGATAACGTTCAACCGGAACCATTTTGTGAGTTACTTCATCTTCGAAATCTTCTGTAAAGGATTCAACTCTGGAACTCGTAAAGCTAAGGACCAGAGAAGCCAACATATCGCCTCTAACATGTTCCGAACCATCTGCATATTTCCAGACCATTTCTTTGGTTATCGAATACTTATCAACTAGCCGATTCAGTTCCCAGTCGGCTTTGAAACCATCTCTCGATTCTTCAGAGTAAAAGATTTGTTGCAATAGATTGATATTTGCTTCCTTCAGGTTAATGGTTAACATATTGGCTCTAGTTTACAATCGTTTTATTCCTTTTTCAGGTCAATATAGATATTTTAGTCGGAAAATTCAAAGAAAATTCATATGAACTTGCTTCCTTCTCTTCGAGGGCGTCGATTGGCGTTATATTGTGGATGGCGGGCTAAAAAGGTGAAAAAAGGATGTTTTTAGCCCGCCATACGAAATGAAATCGGCCTTGCAGCGCCCTCTGATGGTGATTCGTGAGATTAAACGCCACTTAAAGAATGATCGGTTTATTCTCATTTTTGTCCTATTGCTTTCTCCCCTCCTTTAGAGGTTCGATTCCATCGGGGGTACAGAAAGAGGGTGACCAAAAGTCAAGTTGACTTTGGTCACTCTTTTTATGTGTTGATGTGAGGACGGAGGAAGAAATACCCTCCAGGGGGACTCCACTTCGCTTCGCTCCACTCCAGCCCCTCCCTACAAAAAAAAGAAGGCAAATCAGATACCGCCGCTGTCTTCCTTCATTCTAACTGTGAAGAAGCTTTGAAGGCGGCGAAAAATGGGGCTCGGAGTAATAGTGGCCGATGGTTTGGACATCAGTTGAATCCCATTGAGTTTGGCTTTTCGATAGATGAAGTTAGGGTGTCGTTCCATCATCAAGCCGATAGTTTCTTTGTCAGGCGTTTCGAGTGTGGCAGCTAATTCAATAAGACGTGCGGTATCATCATCAGTCCAAAGCCGTCCACGTCCATCTTCTTACGGGGCGGGCGAGAGCATTTGTGCAGTGCGGAGGTAAAGAAAGCGGTCTGTCAGCCTTCATAAGCCGCTGAAAGCGTCTTTTCAAGGCTGCCAGGAGTTCATAGGACTCATCAATGTCGGCGGAGCCGCTACCGACGAGTCCACAGCTGCTGCCGCAGCTGAACAAACGCCCGGAAAGACAGTGGCCATTGCCGCTGGCGCGTCAACGTCCACAGACTTTCCCAATGGGCAGAGCGGAACCGGAAGATTGTCATTCCGCCTCCGCAGGCTCCAGCGGAACGCCAAACATCCGGCCATCTATGACTCGCTTCGCTCGGTTAAAGGAAAAGCGGTGTCGAGACTCGGAGCCTTCTCCGGAAAAATTGTCGGGAACTACGCCACTCCTGCGCTGCGCTCCGGGATGGCTACGTTCTGATCCGACAATTTCCCCTACGAATCACCGAGACTCGACCCTGTTATGCTAGGCACCTCCAGAAAACCCCTTTCAGCGATGCTGAGAGGGGTTTTGCTATTTTGGACATTACTATCATTGTAGCAGACTTGAGAGATCGAGGCTATGATGCCGAACTTCTCGTAGAGGAGGACGATGATGTTCCCCTTGCCAAGCAGACCTTCTCGCTGATGATCTGGCCAGGGTTGCCATGAAAGATCTCGGGTCAAAGGCCGTGTGTGGAGTTTGGCAGAACAGCGATATCGACTATTTGGACCGATAATCTCCGCCGCTGCCTAGCAAGGTCTTAAATATAGGTGTTTGTATATTTAAATTCAAAAAAAATATAGAAAATATATTATTTCGCTTGATATTAAATATCCTTTGCTTATATTTGCAGCGTAAACCAAATCAAGCATGAATCAGAAACACACATCACAAGACGTAGCGCAGACAATCAAGAACCTCTTCAAGCAGAGTGGGAAACAACTTAATGATTTCGCACGTGATAATGGCGTCACACCAACTCAGCTGTACGCCGTTCTCAGTGGAGACAAATATATCAATGCCGCCTGGGCCATCAAGTTCAATATGGAAGTCGGTGTAGAAATCATGTACTGTATGTTTGGCGACATGCCTATCATGGACTCGAAGCATGAGTTTGACAAACTTCTGTTCGCGGTCACATCCTATAAAGAAGCCGTAGAGGCAGAGGACAAACTGCGTGACGAGTTTGAACTGAATCAGGAAAGCCTGAGCCCGGCAGAAAAAGCAGCCTGCGTAAGAGCAATCGCCGAGGCCCGCAAGAACAAAATGAAAGAGTCTGCAGAACTCGCTGTCCTTCTTAAGAAAGGATGGAACGAGGACGGCGACGAAGAAGAACCGCAAACAATCAATACCCCTAAACCCATGTCAGAACTGAAATTGCACGAGGCCATTGAAATGGTCATTAAAGAAGCCGGCAGGCCGCTCACATTCACAGAAATCGCAAAGCAGATCAATGCCCGCAACCTGTATTCGCGTCAAGACAGAACCCCTGTCCCTGCAAGCCAGATTAGCGCCCGCGTCAAGAACTATCCAAGCTGGTTCACAGTCAATCGTGACGAAACTCCGGCAACAGTATCAAACGCTAAATAAGAGCCATGTTCCAGTACGACGAACTCATTGCAGCTGGCTTCACCGGCTTCGAGACCGTAAAACAATACAACCCAACAACCAGTTGCTGTTTTTCAGGATTATCCACCTCTGCCTCCGTCTCCAAAGCCAAGCCGGTCTCCCGGAAACGAGGCCGTCCTGCCAGCCCGAAAGTGGATAATCAGGAATTATAGGTATACGAAATTGAAAAACTCAGATTCAATATAGGATAGAGATTCTTCAGTTTTATTACGGCTTCAAACATCCAATAGGAACAACGTAGATTCCATCTTCAGTGCGCCGGTATGCATATTCCCCAGTCGCTGTCAAGATCATCTTGAAAGCTGGAGACTTCATACGTGTTGTGTCAATCTGATTAGCTAATTCATTAAGTGTTTCGGCACCTTCCTTAATCAGAGAATCTCCTCCTAGTTTGATTTCAATTAGGCCATATTGTCCGTTGCGAAGATGGACTACGGCATCACACTCCAATCCGCTCTTATCACGATAATGGTAGACTTTACCATTCAAGGCTTCAGCAAAGACACGTAAGTCTCTTACGCACATAGCTTCAAAGAAGAATCCCATTGTGTTGAGATCATTCATCAAATCAGTAGGACCTAGACCAAGTGCTGCGGTTGCAATCGATGGATCCACAAAGTAACGAGTGTCTGTAGTACGGATTGCAGTTTTTGAACGTAGATTCGGGTTCCAAGCGGGCATGTCCTCAACGACAAAGATCTTTCTCAATGCATCAAGATATGAACTGATGGTGTCTTCGTCCAAAGTTGTCGTGTCATTATTTTTCAGATCCTCTTTTAGGGTAGCAATAGATGCTTGTGTACCTTGATGACGGGCATATGCTCGCATAAGGCGTTGAACCCTTTCAGAAGCTCGCTTGACTCCATCCACGTTGGTGACGTCTTCTTTTGTAACTGCGTCGTAATAGTCAAATGCCTGCTCCAGTGCGGCTTCTTCTGGCAGACCAACAGCAATCGGCCAGCCTCCTCGGCATATGAGGAATGCTATGTCAGAAAGTTTCAGAGCATTCTTTTGTAGAATCTTTTCGGGAGCTTGGAATAGTTCACCAAGGCTTACCGTTCCGTTCGACTCTCCTGACTCAAACAATGTCATTGGACGCATAGTAAGCCAGGCGAAGCGACCTGTGCCAGAGTGTTCTCTTTCTTTTTCTGCATCTGTATCAGGTACTGCTGAACCTGTGAGGATGAATTGTCCCATAGCATGACGATGGTCAACAGTATATCGTACTGCATCCCATAACTTAGGAACAGTTTGCCACTCGTCGATGAGCATAGGTGTTTCTCCGGCAAGTGCAGCATCAGAATCTATTTCCAAAAGACTCCTAAAATGATCCTTGATATCCGGTTTAGCTAACATTATCTTGCTAGCTGCTATTTCTTCCGCAGTAGTAGTCTTTCCACACCACTTTGGCCCTTCTATAAGGACAGCTCCTTTGGCTTGGAGTTTCTTCTCCAACAAACTGTCCATAATTCTGCGCTTGTAATTCTTCATTTCTCTCATATCTTAATGAGCACAAAATTAATTCATTATTTCAATTTTCGGCAATTTGGCGTTAAATTTTTCGGTAATTTGGCGTTAATTTATTCGGTAGTTTGACGTTATAAGGTATCCTTGGCTGTACCAGACGGTTTTTCCAACTTCCATTGAAAATAAGCACTTTAATGTAAAGTGTCTTACAATAGTTTCTATAAAAGTGTTCCGCTAGGCACCTCTTCAAAAGAAGCTTCTGAGACACCTCAGGGGCTTCTTAAATTTCCAATAATAACCCAGAACATTAGCTTTCCTCCACGTCGACGTCGTCCGTCAAACTTGCAAAACACATTCTCCCATGTGTCTTTTCAGAGGCGGTCGGACGGTCCTGGCGGAGACCCGTGCCCACGACTATATGCCGGCGCCAGCCGGAGGGATGAGCGCCAGCGAAGGTCTCCGCCGGGACCTCCCGACCGCCGGCGATAACGCAACACTTTTCGTATTTTTTGTACATTTGCAGATATAATAACCAAAAATAGTTTATATCGACATATGACAGATGCTGCATTAATCATCGTACCAGTTGCCATTTTATTGGTATTGTGGCTCTTCTGGATCCACATACCGGCAAGCATGGCAAGAAACAGAGGCCGAAGTGCACTTGGCTGGGTGCTGTTAGCCTGGGTACTTTCCCCACTATGGATAATCATCATCCTTCTGATTCTCGGTGACAGCAAAGAAAAACTGTCAAAAGACATCATTGACCAACTTAAACAGAAATAAAATCAAATTTCATGAAAAAGATTGCATTGATAACTGGAGCGACAAGCGGAATCGGAGAAGCTTGTGCCAGAAGATTCGCTGATGGCGGATATAACTTGATCATCACCGGTCGCCGTGCTGAAAAGCTGGCAGCCATCAAAGAAGACATTGAGGCTCAAGGAACTAAAGTAAAGACATTGACCTTCGACGTCCGTGACGCTGATGCAGCGGAGGCGGCGATAAACTCACTGGAACCGGAATGGAGAAACGTGGACGTGCTGATAAATAACGCAGGTCTTGCGCTCGGCCTCGACAAAGAATTCGAAGGCGATCCTGTCGACTGGAACACCATGATAGACACAAACATAAAAGGTCTGCTTACCATGACACGACTCATCGTTCCCGGAATGGTAAAACGCAACGAAGGACATGTCATTAACATTGGAAGTGTGGCCGGAGATGCCGCATACGCATGCGGAAACGTATATTGTGCCACCAAAGCCGCCGTCAAAGCTCTTTCTGACGGACTCCGCATCGATGTTGCAGATACGGCAGTTCGCGTCACAAACCTCAAACCCGGTCTCGTGGAAACCAACTTCAGCAACGTCCGATTCCATGGCGATTCACAACGCGCCGACAATGTATATAAAGGAATTCAGCCGCTCACAGGAGCAGATATCGCAGACGTGGCTTACTATGCAGCTTCCGCACCGAAACATGTGCAAATCGCTGAAGTCCTGATACTTGCGACACATCAGGCAAGTGGTTCAGTCATACATCGAGAGTAATAAAAACTCTCAGTTGTTTGCACTAAACTGGCGATGTCAGGAAATGGTTCTGTCATACATCGCGAGTAAAAGGACTCGCAGTCGCTTGGACTAATCTAGCGATGTCAGGAGACGGTCCAGTCATACATCGAGAAAAAAACTCACACCGTCAGCAAAAGGATAACACCGCTGACGCCGATATAACCATAGACGACATATCTGAAAATTTTGGTCGGGATGTGGCGATAAACGATACCGCCAAGCCATGTCCCGACCATTATTCCGCATAACGCGAACACATAATCATGGAGAACCGCGCTTGTAAAGAACCCGTTGCACGCACGCGTTATCGTCATAGACAGATTTCCCAGGACGAAGAAACCCTGCGCTATCGCCATATAATGATCCCTGTCCGGCTCAGAATTAAGGAAATACAGCACCACCGGAGGTCCCTGCATCCCGAAAAACCCGCCAAGAATACCGCTTAATGTTCCTGTGCACAATGCGGCAGGAATCGTCGGCCTTATGCGGATCCTTTCACTCAAGATGACGAAATACAGACTGACCAGAATCAGCACAAAGCCCAAAATATGCCGCAAAAGCCTATCATCCAAGTACTTCAGCAACGTCACAGCCACCGAAGAGACCAGAATGAACGTCAGCAGTACAGGCATGAGCCGCTTCCACGAAATCAGTCTCAACATCTTCAGCATAACCACTGAGGATGTTGTCAATGCCAATAGACCTGAGAGCGTAGTAGCTTCCCCGTACGACGGCATCAGGAACGGCAGCATTGTCATAATGAAAATACCGAACCCGAAACCGGTCGTGCGTTGGATAAAACTGGCCGCGATAGTCAGCAAAATGATATATGCTATATCCGGCATGGTAAAATTTATTCGTTGGATGTCTCCTTCAGCAACTCATTAGCACGTGCAAGAGCGACATTGATATCAGGACAAATATTCTTCTCGCCCAGGATATTGTAGAAGTTAGCTTTCTGCAAAGCGCTGTGTACCTTAGGATTAACACCGGAAAGAACCACCGTTATCTTCCTCTTGCTGCTCATCTCGCACAAATTCGCAAGGTTATGGATTCCTGTGGAATCGATGAAAGGCACCTTTCTCATACGGATGATACGGACCTTCGACTTGTCACGGAACTCATCCATAAGCTCCTCGAACTGAGTAGCCACACCGAAGAAGTATGGACCATTGATCTCGTAAACTTCCACGCCCTTAGGAATTGTAAGACCCTCATCGTAAGAATGTATGCCCGACTCATCCTGCACCTTTATTTCGTTCTTGATAACCGAAATCTCAGTAGTCTCCATGACACGGCGCATGAACAGGATACAAGCCAGCAAAAGTCCAACGCCGATAGCCACAGTAAGGTCGAAAATCACTGTGAGGAAGAAAGTTATGAGCAACACGGTAACATCTGACTTAGGATTCTTCAAAAGCGCCTTGAATGTCCTCCATCCGCTCATATTATAGGAAACCACGACCAGTACACCGGCCAGACAAGCCATAGGGATAAACTGCGCCAAAGGCATGAGGAAGAGCAAGATAAGCAGCAGAACGACTGCATGGATCATACCCGCTACAGGCGTACGTCCGCCGTTGTTGATATTCGTCATCGTCCTCGCGATAGCACCGGTAGCCGGAATACCGCCGAACAAAGGCGTTACCATATTCGCGATACCAAGCGCAATCAGCTCAGTATTAGAGTTATGATGATCGCTGATCATACCGTCCGCCACCGTCGCAGAGAGTAAAGACTCGATCGCACCTAGCGCTGCAATCGTCACCGCAATCGGGAAAAGATTCTTGATCGCCTCCCAATCGAGGGCCGGAATGACTGCCTTCGGCAGATGTGAATCTATCGAAAACCTATCACCGATTGTGTCAATGCCGGTGATTCCGAAATATGTTTTCATTACCCAGACACCGACAGTCACAAATATGATGGCCACAAGAGAACCAGGTATCCTCCTGGACACTTGCGGTGTCAGAGCGATAATCAACACGCTTATAACGCAAACACCTGCATCCCACCAGTTTATGGTATCCAAATGTCTGAAATACAACATCCATTTACCTATGAAGTCACCTGGAACTGTTTCACCACCGAAATTCAGGCCGAACACATCTGCCATCTGAGTAGTGAAGATAGTAACTGCGATACCGCTGGTGAAACCTATGACTACAGGATATGGAATGAATTTAATGACAGTTCCTAATTTGAAAACACCGATAAGAATCAGCAGGACACCTGCAATCATCGTCGCAACTGTCAGTCCTGCAAGACCATACTGCTGAATGACGCCATAAACTATTACGATGAAAGCACCGGTAGGACCACCAATCTGAACCTTACTTCCTCCGAGGAATGATACGATAAATCCGGCGATAATAGCTGTTACAATACCCTTCTCAGGGGAAACGCCGGAAGCTATGGCGAATGCAATCGCCAAAGGAAGAGCAACAATACCCACAATCACACCGGCCATCAAGTCGGACATGAATGTGTTTTTGTTGTAATTCTTGATACAGGAAAAGAATTTAGGCTGAAAATCAAGTTTCTGCATGATAATTATTTTAATGGATTTCTATCTGAACGGAACCAACTTATGAATTTTTCCACGCCTTCATGTAAGGTAGTGGTAGGCTTGTAACCATAATCTCTTTCCAGGGCTGACGTATCAGCATACGTCTCATAAACATCCCCCGGCTGCATCGGCAAAAACTCTTTAATAGCCGCACAGCCAAGCGATTCCTCAAGCTCTTTTATAAAGTCCATCAGTCGCACCGGATGAGAGCAACCGATATTGTAGACATTGAACGGAACCTCACCATGGTCGACAGGCTCACCTAGAACCACTCTCGAAGTTCCATCCACGATATCATCGATATAAGTAAAATCGCGGAGCATATCCCCGTTGTTGAACACCTTTATCGGCTCCCCGGCAGAAATAGCTCTGGAGAACAACATCGGAGCCATATCAGGTCTCCCCCACGGTCCATAAACCGTAAAGAAACGCAATCCTGTACACCTGAAGCCATATAACTTACTGTAAGCGTGAGCCATAAGCTCATTTGACTTCTTGGTGGCAGCATAGAGACTCACTGGAGAATCAGCCTTGTCAGCCTCTGAATAAGGGACTTTCGAATTAAGACCATAAATAGAGCTGGAAGAAGCGAAAACCAAATGCTTCACGCCGAAATTCCTGCAGGCTTCAAGCACATTCAGAAAACCCTCAAGATTACTATGCAGATAAGAGTAAGGATTTGAAATAGAATACCTTACACCTGCCTGCGCAGCAAGATTCACCACAGTGTCGAACTTCGCCTCCTTGAACATAATATCCAACGCTGTCTTATCGCAGAGATCCATTTTTATAAACCCTGCATTTTTATACTTCGAACTATTGATCAGACTCTTGGAAACAATCGGCTTGTGAATGCCACAGTCTGCCAGACGTCCGAACTTAAGTTCTACATTATAATAATCATTTATGTTGTCCAAACCGAGGACCTCATGTCCCTCTTCTGCCAATTTCTGCAAAAGTCGTGAGCCTATGAATCCGGCCGCACCGGTAACTAAAATTCTCATTATTCGTCTATTTTAACACCTTCCGGCGCAACTTCATCTCTGACAGGACGATGACCCGGAATGCGGGTAACCGTGCAATAAGGACCGGAGAAAGCCGCTGTGCCTGAACTATATACAAATTCCCGCAATTCAGGATTTTTGTCCAATTCGGATTCTTTCGTGATTAGGGTCAATGCCTTTGTACTGTCTGCAGCCATATTTAAGAAGGCATCGAGATCCTTGCCCAAATTCGTAGTTTCGCGTCCGACATAAACATCTATGTTTTCAGGTCTATGAAGGAACAGCGTCACTACTTCCGTACCTGTAGGCACCTCCCTACAAATTTCTCTATAACCCATATAGGCATTTGCTGAAGACAGCACACCTGAGGCAGCGTAAATCGTTAACAGTAATGAGGATCCTACCATAAAGACAGGAAGATTCCACTGCTTATTTCTGATAAGGAACCATATCGCAATCGCATTGCCTACAAGACATAAAACAGCGGCAATCTTGACAGGCGCCGAAAATATGAAAGTATATTCACCTGTCAATGAATGAATTACATCGGCATTGACAATGCCAGAAAGAATTAGCAGGCATGCGAGTCCGGCGAGCATCAGGATTGCAGCAGGTATTCCTATCGCCCAGCCGACCCAGAGGCGGGCGCCTTTGCGGCTTATGACGAGCGGGAACAGGTATGCGAGGAACGGGAAAATCGGCACGAGATAGACTGGAAGTTTCGAGCTGAACATGCTGAGCATCAGGAATGTAGTGAAAATTACACTCAAGAAGAGCACCTCTTTGTCAGACTTTACTTCCCTTGCAGGAATCTCCACATTCTTATGGCGTCTTGGCCAGATCGATATACCGAGCGCACCGAGTAACAAAAATGTATAAGGAGCTATGCACCAAAGTATTGCGACCGCATAAAACCAGAACGGACGGCTATGAGTAAAAGCATTGACAGCACGTCCCATGGTCTGCTTGAACAGCAAATTGTCCAAGTAAGATTTGCCGCCGTCGATGTAAACGCATGAAAACCAGACGATACAGAGTCCTGCGATTACTCCCCAGGTTTTCCATCCGAGATATTTGCCGATCTCACGCCATTTGCGTTTTACGGCGAGGAATACTATGATGGAAAGTGGCGGAACAAGCAGACCAACAGGGCCTTTCGTGAAGAGCGCCATGAATATCCATACAGGCAGAAGCCAGCTGCATTTCTTATAGACAGCAGCGTTGCGCGGATCTTCAAGTCCATCACTATCAAGCTCATACATTCTCCAGAAAGTAAACATCGCCATAACGATGAACATGCACATCAGCATATCCATACGGATAACAGCCATGGTTCCGAGGAACATTATGCTGGTAAGCAAAAGCATAGCCAAAGCCATCCTGTCAGTAGCCTTGGCATTGGACATAACCCAACGGTCCATCAGCCAAACGATTACGAATGCAGGAACGACGGACAACATACTGAGCGCGAAGCTGGAATGCGTACCGAAAAGCACCTTGCAAAGCATTACCAGCCAGATATATAGAGGCGGTTTGTCGGCATAGGCCAGCCCATGATTGAAGAATGCGAAGAAATGACCGTCTCTGAGCGCTTCATCAGCGATGCTCAGATATCTCAGTTCGTTGGACGGAGTAAAGTCTCTCATCAGCATCTCCGGGAGAAGACAGATGAAAGTAAACAGAAAGACCGCGACCAACGGATGTTTTGCGAAATAGTTATTTTTTAACTTCATTTTTTTCCTTGAAACCTATGACGAGATTACGTATATATGCCACAAAACCAAATGATTGGCCCAAAATGAGCACAGGATCCAGACGGAAGATTCCGTAAGCGATAATCACGCTGGAACCGAACAGGCTGATGCCCCAGAATCCGGTCGGAAGCGTCGACTGGTGACGCCTGTGCGAGTAAATGTATTGGTATACGAAACGAAGCGTGAAAATTATCTGACCAGCCGAACCGAAGATCACGAGCCAGAACGGAATATCCTCGTTTCTGAAGAAATTGGCGACATATGTCTGTGCATCCTGTATCATAAGCAACACGGCCACGACGGGCGTCGCGAGCAGAATCGTCTGTAACACAAGACCTAAGCGTTTCCAAATGCCCTTTGCGTTCAGGTTCCACAGATATATGTAATATGAAATCAACTGTCCGAGAACGATGGAAAAATCATCCCGCAGGATTCCGTAGACGAAAAACAGATAAGAGCCGATGACACTCAAAACCCAATAAGCAGACGGAGAAACCACTTTTTTGGCTTTCTCCGACTTCCACCACTGGAAAAGAGTCCTCAGCGAGAAGAACAACTGGGCGGTAAAACCGATTGCCAGTATGATCCCTGCCGAAATGTTATGAATATCCGCCATAAACTACAGATTATTCTCCCCCACCTTATAGTTGATATAGCGCGGCTTCATCCATCTGTAAGCAAAACAGTCAGCGAAAGGTCCGAAAAGCCTGTTCCAGAGATGATATTTCGATTTGCCGGCCACGCGAGGAAAATGTCTTACAGGCACTTGACCATAACAGCCGCCATCCTGAAGAAGGACCAATGCAGGAAGGAACCTGTGCATGCCTTTGAACATCGGAATACGCTTGGCCACATCCGTCCTGAGCACCTTGAGCGGGCATCCCGTATCCGTCGCCCCATCATGGGTCATCATCTTGCGGAAGCCGTTCGCGAATTTCGACTGGAATCGCTTGAAGAAAGTATCCTGTCGGTTCGCACGAATTCCGATCATCATGCTGTTTTTGTCAATGCCTTCGAGGAGGAGATTAAAATCGTCCGGAGTGGTCTGGAGATCCGCATCCATGTAGCCGACATAGTCAGAGCAAGTATAATCGAAACCTGCCTTGATAGCAGCACTCAATCCTGCGTTCTTTACAAAACTTATATAATAGAAATCTTTATTTCGTGCACAAACTTCCTGGATTCGCGCCAGACTGCCGTCTGATGAACCATCATTGACAAAAAGCGCACAAGCTTTATAGATGCTTTTAGGGAGAAACTCCGAAATGGCCTTTTCCAATGCGTATATATTGTCTACTTCATTGTAGACCGGAACAATTATCGTAAACTTGTATTCGCCTGTCTTGTTCATATATCTGCAAATAATTTTGGTACTAAATACAAATATACGCGAAATCCAGCATTTGTTAAAATTAAAAACCGGTTTAGTATCCCTATAGAACTATTCTGACGCCAAATGAGAAAGTTCTTCCGAATCCCCAGTAGCCGCGGAATGTGGCCAGATCATGATTCGCACCGTCTTTTCCTCTCTCGATGTATGTGGTGTCGAAAAGATTGTCGCCACGCATGAATACATTCAGACTAATTTTCCGGTCCGCGTTAATGTTCCACGCTTTCACCCATGAGACAGAGGCGCCGAAAAGATGATAGCTTGGGTAACGATATGAATGTTCACGATCATCCGGATTATTTCTCGTAAGTGGGTCGAAATCAGCATACATACGGTCATTGAACTGCCAATCGACAGTCGCAGTAAAACCAGCCGGAAGCATAAACTTCGGAGATGCGCCGATTTGAGTCTGAGGGGCATCCGCTACAGGGAGATTGTCGCAGAAGACATTGACCCGACCCATCTCGATTCCTGAATAGTCGTCGTAGATTATGGCATTCACGTCATTCTTCCAGCGCCAGTTTCCGATCGAAGCGAAGGCATTGACTTCCAACCAATTGGAGACCCTCTGGAAGGTGCTAAGCTCGATTCCGGTGTGCAACGCGTCGAGTCCGGTAACCATATATCTGGCGTCTTCCGCGTCCAGCTGACGGTATTTTCCGGACATCAATGTTCTGTTTTTCCACCATGCGGCGTAACCTGTCAGTTCTACTTTTCCGGTGTTCCACACATATTTCCAGCCGAGTTCGCCGAGGATGTTCTTTTCGTTTTTCACGCCGTGGGTAATCTCGTTGTTTCCCGAAGAAAACCATACGTTGCTATATGGTAAACGGCTGTACCATCCGCCGTTAGCGTAGATGCTATGTCTGCGTCCGGCTTTGTAAAGCACGCCGCCTTTTATGCTGGCCCCGAATCCGTGAGCAACGTCGCTATCTAAGTTGTCGCCAATGTAATTATATTTATCCCAGCGCTGATTGGAGCTGCCAAAAACGGAAACACCCAAGTCGGCGTTCAGTTTATCAGATTCGTAAGCAGCTGTAAAATAGGCAGTTCCATGGTAGATTCGTTTACCGTTGTTTGTCCTAACATAGTCCCCTACTTTTTTCACGCAATCGCGTCCTGCCACTCCCGCGAGGGATTTGGAGGCATAGTCTTCATACCACCAGTCCGCCCCGAGAAGGTCAGTGATTTTCTCATGCTCCCAAGTATGATAGAGCTGGGCGTTCACGCCGCCGCCGATTTTCCAATTTCTTGAAAGTCTGTATTCCAGGCTGGCTATCGCGCCCAACTGAGTATTCCCTGCCATGTATTGGCTCAAAATGTTCTTCGCCGACCCGTCGTCGTTCCGGTTTGTGTCAATGACTTTGTCCCAGTCGATGTGTCCGTCGCCAGTAACGTATGAAGCGATAGGTTTTCCCTTGGTTTCTGACCATCTACCGCCGCCGTTTCCGATTGCAAGATAGATGGAGTTTTTCATGGAGACACGTTCCCCGTCCCAGATATGCTGGATGGTGAAATATGGCTTAAAGTAATTATTCAAGCTGATATTGAAGGGTTTACCATCACGATAGCCCCAGTTTTTGCTGTAATTTCTGCCATATTTTTCTACTTCTTCAGCACTTAGTCTGGAGGAGCGTTGTTCGTGACGTTCCGGAGAGCCTAATGCGGTGAATATGAGATGGTGTTCAGTTCCGAAGTTTTTGGCGATGTTCAGCATATAGGCGTATGAGCTCACCGAAGTCGACTGGACATAGCCCTTTCCGCCGACATACGATGCCATGAGGTTCATGGACCAGCCATGCGGAAGGGCGCCGCTGTTGAATTTAATGTATTCTTTAAAAGGGCCTGCGCCAATGCTGCCGGATCCTGATGATTTTGGATAGATCGTGGCGTATGATCCTATTTCGAATGAGAAGTCGTCGGATGGTGATTCCGTGATGATGTTTACAGAGCCTCCTACTGAACCGTCTGAGAGCATTGACGCGCCCACTCCTTTCTGGACCTGGACAGCCCAGGTGGCATCAGCGAGGCCCATCCAGTTGTTCCAATACATTCCGCCGCTTACCAGGCCGCTGATCGGGATGCCGTTCAGAAGGACAGCGATGTTTTCCTGACCGAAACCGCGGATATTCAGTTTGGCATCGCCATAGCTTCCGGCTTCAGATGTGGCGTATAGGCTTGGAAGGCCTTTCAGAAGTTCCGGATAGGTGCGCGAGGCTCCCCTGTCGCGAAGTTGTTTCTCATCGATGGTCACAAGGCGCAAAGCGGTACGGTTCTGATTGGCGAAATAGGCGTTGATGACCGCCTCGCGAAGGTTCAGAGTCGTTTCCGGGGTGTCATTTTTCTCCGACTCTGTCTTGACGGCTGCTTTATCGCCGTTTTTTACGTTGCCATGGACATCTGTGGCGCACACAGCTGGTGTGGCCATAAGAATTGTGATGCCCATGAGGATGAAGTTTTTCTTCATAAAATAAAAAAACCTTAAACTGTTACTCATGGCATACAATTCAAGGCTTCAAACGCTGTCTCACGCATCTGCACGCGTGAAGTCAGTCGTCATCTTCTTCCATCCAGACTTACCCTTTCGAGAACTATTCCTTAGGAACTCCAAGTAGCATCATAAAACAGAATCACCAGATTCATTTATGTCACAATAGTTGTTCTTCTATAAACCGTCTCATACCAAGGGAACACTGTCGGTGCCGTAGTTCCAACGGCTCCTGCCTTTCGGCTCGCGGACTCTTACCGCCGATCGGGATTCTCACCCTGCCCTGAAGTAATGCGCCGCAAAGGTAGTTATTCTTTCCATATCGGCAAAATAAAACTACCTTTCATTGCTTTCCAAGTCAATGTTAATCCAAGAATTCTTCTACGACGTTGGAAATACGGTCGAATCGCTTTCCGCAGTGTCTGCATTTGTAGTCCTTGCTTTTTCGACCTGCTATAATGACACTCACTACAAATAATAAAATCATCACCAACGACAGCCAGTCCATTACGACAGCATAGGCGCGTCCCAGATCCTCAAAAATGTAGGGCGCAACGTCGGC
>UREV01000029.1 GCA_900546925.1 uncultured Bacteroides sp. | reverse complement strand
TCCTCTACAGATTATCTATGATATTCGGTTAAACACAGGATTTTACTGGTGAGCCAATATATGCCCAGCATTATGATAAGAGCGTAATAATTGCTAAATTGCAGCTGGGCGGAGGAGCAATGGTCTCCCTGTTCCGTAATAGAGGATGAACCAATTTTAGTTTCTTTGGTAAAAGATGAGCAATAAGGAAAGATTCATTGAACTGCTCCATTCCACAGGACGTGCCGGAGTGGATAATGTCATAAGCAACCTGGACGATCTGGGCTTCTTTGAAGCACCTGCTTCCACAGTATTCCATCTGAATACTCCTAGTGGACTCCTTCAGCACTCGCTGAACGTCTACGACGAGGCTGTGGTCCTCGCCAAAGGACAGGCTGAGTTCCGCCCCGAGATGGCGGAGAAGCTGAAGGACGACAGCCTGATCATAGCAGCCCTGCTTCATGACGTGTGCAAGGCGGAGATCTACAAGGAGGCTCTCAAGTGGCGCAAGGACGCCGGCAACAAGTGGGAGAGCTACACTTCCTACGAGGCTGTCTACTCCGAATTCCCGATGGGTCATGGCGAGAAGTCGGTCATCCGTCTTCTCCAATGGGGCATGGAACTTACCGATGACGAGATGCTGGCGATACGTTGGCACATGGGTGCATGGGAGCTTGCCCTCCACAGCTATGACGCCAAGTCGAACCTCAGCGCGGCAAAGGCGAAATGTCCTCTGCTCGCAGTAATCAGCGCCGCCGACGGGCTGGCGTCATCAATACTTGAAGCGTAAAGAACTATGAAGATTATACATACAGCAGACCTGCATCTGGGGCAAATCATCTACCAGAACTATGACAGAGTGGACGAGCACGAGCATTTCTTCGGACAGCTCGAGTCACTCTGTCAGGAAGAAAAGCCTGACGCACTTATCGTCAGCGGAGACGTCTTCGACATCCAGCAGCCTTCCGCATCAGTAAAGAAGGTTTTCACGGAGCATTTCGTGAAACTGCACACCCAGTGCCCATCCATGAAGATCGTCATCACGGCAGGCAATCACGATTCCGCATCGCGAATTCAGGCGGACAGTGCGGTATGGGAGCTTGCTAACGCCACTCTTGTGGGAACCTCTCCTTCTCCTGAACTAGTCGGAGGGCCTGACGGTTGGCAGAAGGACTACGTGGTCAAGGCAGACTTCGGTTACATCATCGCCCTCCCGTACATGAGCAGCGAGCGTCCCGACGTGCAGCAGAGCATCCTGGATTGGGTCGCCGAAGACAATAAGGACGGCAAACCCGTTGTTATGATGGGACATCTTGCAGTCACAGGCATGGATCCGTCCGGACACAGCATCGAGGTCGGCAAGATCAGGACGCAGAGCATAGAGTCTCTGGGAAGCGGCTACGACTACCTTGCCCTCGGCCATATCCATAAGCCGCAGACCATCGGCCATCAGGATGACTGCTTTGCCGATGATGTCACCTATCCAAGCGGCGTGATTCGCTACAGCGGCAGCGCCCTTCACGTCAGCTGCGACGAGAAATACCCGCATTCCATAAGTGTGGTGGAAATTGATCGCAGAGGAGGTGACGTACATATCAGGCAGAAACACATAGACGAGCTCCGTCATTTCTATGAGCTTCCTCTTGATGGTAGTTCATTCACATCGGCGGACGAATCTCTGGAAGCCGTCAAGTCTTTTGCTCAGAAATACCGAAAGGGCTATTTCCGTCTCCGTTTCGATTACAACACCGCGCTTGCCTCGAACTTTACCAACTCCGTATACGACCTGATTCAGGGATATGACGACGAGGTGCGATTCAATCCGAAACACATCTGGACCGGCGTGCCTGATGACAAGGGAGGAGAGAGTACCAAACCTACTTTCGAAGTGGCTGAACTCCAGCAGATGACAGACCCGATGTCCTTCATCGAGAAGACTAAAGACCAGTACCCGGGTCTTGACATCGAAGAAGTACGCTCTGCCTTCGAAGAGGTAAAGGCGGAGATGGTCCGTCTCGCAGAGGAGGAGAAGGCTGCTGCCAAAGCCAAGGCTGACAAGAAATCTGCAGCCAAGGCAGCAAAGAATGTTGAGAATACAGATAGTGGAACCGAAGAATAGCCAGGGAGTATGAAGATAAAAGAACTGCATTTGCGTAATATCGCTTCTATTGAAGAGGCGGACATAGATTTCGAGAAGGGCCTGAACGACGGCGTGACAGGCACACCTGCATCGGTTTTCCTTATCAGCGGAGATACCGGCGCGGGCAAGTCAGTCATCCTTGATGGTATCTCGATGGCCCTTTACAAGAGCACGCCACGTATAGCGGGTGTAACCAATGCGAACAAGAACGAGTTCACCGACGCAGGTGGCGAGAGCATCCGCGTAGGCAGTATCGAGCAATACACTCGTCTTGGCATCTCGGATAAGGACGAATGCTACAGCGAGGTCGCTTTTACCGGCAATGACGGTGTCGAGTATCGTGCAAAGTTGACTCTCGGAATGCTCCTGGGCAACACGGACAAGGCGACCGGACTTCGTCCTATGAAGCATAGGGCTCCGAAGTGGGAGATCAAGATCGGAGGAGGGGACTGGACAAAGGACAATGTGGAGCAGACCATCCTCAGTGCGGTAGGTCTCTCCTTCGCTCAGTTCGGCCGCATGGCCATGCTTGCGCAGGGGCAGTTCGCCGCATTCCTGACCGGAGACAAGAAGGAGAGGGAATCAATTCTTGAGCAGCTTACCAATACAGAACACTTCACGGCATATGGGAAAGCCATAAAGAGCCTTTTCGACAAGGCTAAGACTAACCGTGAAACGGCTCAGGTTGCATACGACACCGAGTCCCAGCATACACTTCCAACGGACAAGGTGGATGCCCTCACCGAGGAGAAGAAAATACTTGAAGGCGAGAGGGACAAGCTAGGGAAGAAGGATGCCGCCAACGAGGAGACCATAAGGCTCGTGACTGCCGTAGAGACCAACCGGAAGATGGCTGACAGCGAGACTACAGAGCGTACAAGATTGGAGGCGGTCACAAAGGGAGAGGAATACAAGGATGCGAAGGCCCTGGTCACCGACTGGGATTCGACGTCGACTGAACGTCAGAGACTTTCAGTCCTCAGGAAAGCAATGGCTGATATCACTGCTGCCAAGGATAGGATAGAAGCTCAGAAGAAGACATTCCTTACGCTTTCCGCAGATCTGGAAGCAAGACGTGAAGCCCTGAAGGCCCAAGGAGACCCGAAGAAGGCGGTCGATGACAAGCAGGCAGAGATTGATGAAATGACAGAGCAGCGCAATGCTCTCAAGCCCGGCGCTGTCAACACGGAACTGAAAAGTCTCTCATCCCGCAAGCCAGATCTAGCTGCCATCGCCACACGTGAAGAAAAGTTAGCGGCTGATACTTTGATCTGCAAGTCTCTTGAAGAAGAGATCAAAGCCGATGAAAAGGCCCTGGGAACAGACAAGGATAAGCTTGAAGGTGCACAGAAAGCGTATGATGACGCCAAGGCAAAGGCTGATACTGCAGAAAAGCGTTTCAGCACGATGAGCACGGGCGTCCAGGATGCGATGATAAGCATCAGGAAGAGACTTGTGGATGAGAATGCAGAGATATGCCCTCTGTGCGGCCAGCATATAAGTGAGATACATCTTGATGAAGAGTTCAAGGCCCTGCTTACTCCTTTCGAAAAGGAGCAGAAGGATACTGCGGAGGCACTTAAGAAAGCCGAAGGTGACCGCGATGCTGCCAAGTCAGCATACGACAGGGCATCCGGAGCAATCGAGACCAAGAAAGGCGACCTTGAAAATAAGGTCAAAGCTGTCGGGAACGAAAGGAAGAAACTTGGAGAAGATGCGGCAAAGATGGGCATCGACATAGAAAAGCCTATCGCCGAACAGATCTCCTCTGCTCTGGAAGCTATAAAGATACGAGAGTCCGAACTGCATGAGATACAGAAGCAGGCTGAAGGCCTTCAGACAAAGATCACTGAGGCCCAGAAAGCGAAGAAGCCTCTGGATGATGCCCTGAACAAGTTCAACAAGGACGTGCAGATTGTCAGGAGCATCGAAATCACCCGCAACGCTGTGATAGAAAAACACCACGGCTGGGATTTCGATGTCGATCCGAGAGAGTATGAGTGCAAGGATATCACCACTGAGTGGAACACTCTGCTTAAAAATGTCTCAGGCGATGCAGCACTGGTAACATCTCTTTATACAACTATCTCGGAATGCAATGAGGTACTCGAGCCTTACTACAATAGTTCAGGCAAGACTGAGGGTGACCTCGTGAGGATTTCCGAAAGAGCTTCCGAGCTGGGAAAGGCCAGAGAGTTCGTGAAGGAGACCGACGAGAAGTTGAAGTCCAAGTCGGATGCCGTAAAGACGGCTCTTGATAACATCAAAACTGCACTTGAGGCTCTCCATGTTACTGAGGAAAAAGACGCTCCGCAGATGCAGGCCCTCCTTGATCTGAAGAAAAGCTACAAAGAGCAGAACGATGACCTGGTTGGAAAAATCAATGTCATCGCGACCCAGCTTGAGGAGAACGATGCCAATATCGCACGCCGCGACGCCGCCAAGGGCGAATTGGACAAGGCAGAAGCACTGTACAAGAAGTGGAATATCCTTAACACTTATTTCGGAGGCACGCGTTTCCGCACCCTTGTACAGACATACATCCTCCGTCCTCTGCTCAACAATGCAAATATCTATCTGGAGAAGATCACAGACCGTTACGCCCTTACCTGCAGCGAGGACAACGAACAGCTGTCCATCCTCGTGCTCGACCGCTACAACAAAGACCAGATACGAAGCGTTACCGTCCTCTCCGGTGGTGAGAGGTTCATGATCTCACTCGCCCTGTCGCTCGCGCTGTCATCCCTGAACCGTCCTGACATGAACGTCAACATCCTGTTCATCGACGAGGGTTTCGGAACGCTCGATGAGAAGAGTCTCGACTCCGTGATGGAGACGCTGGAAAAACTTCAGGAGATTGCAGGCCAGACCGAACGTAGAGTAGGTATAATCTCGCACCGAGAGGAACTCGACGAGAGAATCCCTGTCAAGATTCAGGTGGAGAAGAAGGGAGAGGGTCGCAGCAAGGTCAAGATCAAGAACACTTTATAAGACAAGAAAAATCCTCTGTCGAATATTAGTAACGAAATCGGGATGGCTAAATAAGGTCATCCCGATTTCATTATGGGAACTGGCCAGGCAGATTTATTTTGCGATTCCTCCAAATTCAGCTTTGCACGGCCTGTTGGAGGAATTTTTCTTTATATATCAAATAGATACGAAATATTTAAATCGGTTAAATGATTTAGATATAGCTTTTTTTGTTATTCTTATTTATACAACCCCTTCCCCCTCACCTCCGGCACGAGCTCCAGAGTCGCGCCCATTGCATTTGCGAACTTGAATAGCATTGAGACTGCAATCTCGTCCTCCAGGAACCAGTGGTTGACGGCCTGGGCGGTGCGGCTGAGTTTGGCACCGATTGTCTCGAAGTTGAAGTTGTTGAGCTTCATCTCGACGAAGAGGAGATTGAGCTTCTTGGATGGGTCCAGCATATTCAGAATGGCATATGCAGTTGCCCTCGACGGTGCCTTGTCGTCGGCATAGGTGAACACCATCTTCACATCCTAGCCGAAGTAGTCATATATCCTGACCTTGCAAGCCTCTGGTGTGATGAAGTGGATTTCAGGATAGGTTCATCCGACAGCCGGATGTTTGCCATTGGCTTTCGGAACGACAGGCAGGGATATGTACTGCGCAACAGTTTCTTCAAAGGGACCAATGTCAACTCCATTTCAACCATAGTGAACGGTGCTACGGTGTGGAAAAACAGACCAACTGCCCCGATATGTCCCGATGCCGGTGATGTCAAGGTGATGGTCTTTGAAGGGTTCATGGATTACCTTTCCCTGCTGACAATGAGAGGAGTCAACAAATTGGACTGCGATTGTGTAGTCCTGAATTCAACCGTAAATGTGGGTGATGCTATCAGTTTCCTCCGGAATAAATAAAGAGGCTGACCCAAAAGGTCAGCTTCTTTTTTTTATAAGGATAGTATCTGAATGTGATGATAGGTATTGCAGAGGACACCATTCGTATTATTCGCTCCAGATCATCCAAACGTTTCCTGCGTGCTGTTCGATGACCACTTGTCGCTGTCGGGCGCCCTCCCGATACCCGTATCAGCTGGTAGACACGCATACTCAGCCCCTGTCATCCTCCCGCTATAGCCACGTCAAAAAAATATAGCTATTCCTTTGATAATCAAAAGAATAGCTATTGTTTTTGTATGAAAGATTTTGTATATTTGAAGTGCAAAAAACAAAAAACAAATATCACTCATACGATGACAAAGATACAATATAAAGATTACAATCAGAACGATTTTCTTCTTTTCCCTCCATGCATTGGCGACTTCGTTCCCGAGAATCATCCCGTCCGCACCGTAAATGCAATCCTGGACAATCTCGACATCAGTGAAATTGAATCCACCTACAAGGGTGGCGGCACAACGAGCTATCATCCGCGCATGCTGCTCAAGGTAATCGTGTATGCCTATTTGACCAACATCTATTCCGGACGTCGCATGGCGTCTCTGTTGGAGGAGAACGTGTTCTTCATGTGGTTGAGCGGGATGAACCGTCCAGACTTCAGGACAATCAACCGCTTCAGGAGCGAGAGGCTTGCCGACGGACGCTTCGAGTCCATCTTCCATCAAGTCGTGGAACTGCTTCATGACGAGGGCCTCATATCTCTGGACGTGCAGTACATAGACGGCACCAAGATAGAATCCGTCGCGAACAAGTACACCTTTGTCTGGAAAGGCTCCGTAGAGAAGAACAAGGAGAAACTGCTGGCCAAGGTGGATGGCGTCCTGAAGGAAGCCGAAGAGGCACTTGCCGAGGAGAATGCCGCCGAACAGCCAGAGGAGATCACCAAGGAAGACCTTCAACAGCGCACGGACCGTATCCTTGAGAAGATGGACAAGGAAGGTGTTGCGGACAGGAAGCTTCGCAAGGCCGTAACCAGGGTGAAGGAAGAGAGCCTTCCGAAACTGGATGAGTATGACAAACATCTTGAGATACTCGGAGAGCGGAACAGCTACAGCAAGACCGATCCGGATGCCACGCTCATGCACATGAAGGAGGACGCCATGAACAATGGCCAAACCAAGCCGGGTTATAATGTCCAGATATCTACTGAAAACCAGTATATTGTCAATTATGACCTGTACTGGAGACCCACTGACTACGGCACGCTCATCCCCTTTCTGCAGTCCTTCCGTGAGAAGTTCGGCTTCCACAGCAGCGAAATCGTAGCAGACTCGGGATATGGCAGCGAGCAGAACTACGAGTTCATGTTTGCCAACGGCATGACTCCATATGTGAAATACAACATGTTCCACAAGGAGATGAAGCGCAAGTTCCTGAAAAATCCATTCCTCCAAGCGAACATGTACTACAATGAGGACCAGGACTACTACGTGTGCCCAATGGGACAGCACATGGAGCATACCGCTGACAGGAGGAAGGTATCAGACGTAGGATATGTATCCCACACGTCAGTGTACAGTGCTGCTGACTGTTCGAGATGTCCGTTGCGCGGAATGTGCTATACCGGCAGGCGCGACCGAAGATCAATGGAGGTCAACCACAGGGCGAACTCATACAGGAGCGCCGCAAAATCACTGCTCACAAGCGAGCGCGGACTGATGCATCGCAGCAACAGGCCAATAGAACCAGAAGCCTGCTTCGGAAACATCAAGTTCAACCATGGCTTCAAGAGGTTCCGTCTGAGGTCGACGAGAAAAACGAAGGTGGAATGGGGGCTGGTGTCTTTGGCGCATAACCTCAGGAAGTATGTTGCTTATAAAGCAAAGTCCAAGCACAAGCAGGCTCAAAGTATGGCACTTGTTGCTGAAAAACCGGCAATGAAGTCAGCTGTGTAGTTGCCGGAAGGCTCCGACAGAGCGTGGCCGGCCGCGGCCTCGTGAGCGGCTCCCGGAGGAACGAAGTTCCGGAGGGTGGATGGAGCGAAGCGGAACTCTGTCGGAGCCTTCCGACAACTCTACGACACCCTATATAAAAAAAGAGACCAACCCTTTTGGGTCAGCCTCTTTAGTCTTTTAAGAATATTTACTTGTAATTTGTTGTAAATCAATTAGTTAATTATTTTCCGATGCAAAACTTCCGAAATATATTCCCCAAAACTTCCTCCGTTCCGATTTCCCCGACGATTTCCCCGAGATGATACAGCGCCTCGCGGAGGTCCTGCGCGATCAGGTCCGGCGGCAGCGTCGCCACCTGCAGCCCGTCGCGGACACGCCCGAGAGCCGTCGCAGCGCGCACCAGCGCCTCATAATGCCGGATATTCGTCACCAGAGTCTCGTCAGTGTCGCCCGTAATCCGTCTGCCGATTTCCGCCAGGGTTTCTGTCAATGCTGCCAGACCGTAACCTGTTTTTGCGGATATCGGAATCAGCTTGGCGGAGATGCCTTTCTCGCGTAAAGTTGCTTCTATTTTCGCCATCTTTCCGGTCTTGTCTGCATCACCAGCCCCATAACCAGTCCCAGCATAACCGGCCCCTGCATAACCTGCGACATGACCTTCACCGGCCACTGACTCGCAGCCGTCGACATCACACTTATTGACCAGCAGCAAAAACTCCTGGCCGGACGAAGAAGCATTGACCTTATCCCAAATATACTCCGCATCGGCCAGAACAGAATCCTCTCCGCGCGACAGGTCGGTCATACCCAGGACGATAGACGCCTCATCCATCTTCTTGAACGTCCTCTCGATACCGATCTTTTCGACCACCTCGTCAGTCTCCCGGATACCGGCAGTATCGATAAACCGGAACATCACGCCGCCCAGATTCAGCGTCTCCTCGATAGTGTCACGAGTCGTGCCGGCGATGTCGGAAACGATTGCGCGGTCCTCGCCGAGAAGCGCGTTCAGAAGCGTACTCTTACCAGTATTAGTCGCACCCACGATAGCCACAGGAACCCCATTTTTGATGGCATTGCCACGACTGAAAGACTCTGTAAGACGCCCTATATGGGTCAATGCCTCATTTACCAAAGCCTCTAATTCAGAGCGACTTGCGAACTCCACATCCTCCTCGCTGAAATCCAGTTCCAACTCCAGTAGGGAAGTCATCTTGAGAAGCTTCTCCCTAAGCGACTTAAGTTCAGACGAAAAACCGCCCTTCAGCTGATTCATCGCCACCTTGTGCGAAGCCGCGCTCTGAGATGCTATGACATCCGCAACAGCTTCAGCCTGAGCAAGATCCATCTTCCCGTTCACGAAAGCACGACGAGTGAACTCGCCGGGAGCAGCGATACGCGCACCAGCATTGACAAGACCCTCCAGAATCGCGTTCACGATAAACCTGGAGGCATGGCACGAAATCTCGACCGAATTCTCGCCGGTGTAGGAGTGCGGCGCGCGGAACACGCTGACTATCACATTGTCCAGCACACTCCCGTCGGCCCTGAAAATCGTCCCGTAGCGCAAGCGATAGCCCTCGGTTTCAGCCAAGGACCCGCCTGAAAGATGAATGATTTTGTCGGCTATGGTCAATGCCTCTTTCCCGCTGACTCTTATTATTGAAATCGCTCCAGTGCCGGGAATCGTGGCCGGGGCACATATCGTTCCGTCCGTAAACTGATAATTCACCATAGAAACTAACCCAGAATCTGTTCAGCGTGATTTTTGGTGTTCACCTTATCGATAACATCGACAAGAATGCCTTTTTCATCGAAAATGAATGTCTTGCGCAGAATGCCCTCATAAACTTTTCCGTAAAGCTTCTTCTCGCCCCATGCGCCGAAAGCTTTGATTATCAATGCGTCCGTATCGGAAAGGAGAGGGAACGGCAATGTGTATTTGTCGCTGAAATTCTTCTGTGCCTTCACGCTGTCCTTGCTGATGCCGATGACATTGTACCCCAATGCCAGAAACTTCTCATAGTTATCCCTCAGGCTGCAGGCCTCCGCAGTACAACCCGGAGTATTGGCCTTAGGATAAAAATATACGACGGTCTTTTTCCCGATAAGATCACGGGAAGAGATTATGTTACCATTCTGGTCTTGAGCCGAAAAATCCGGCATAGGATTACCTTTTTCAAGCATAGCAAAAAAAATTTATACCTGACAAAGTTACATAAAATTTCTTACGTTTCGCAAGTGCGAAACACCGCTTATGGAGCCCGAGAGGGCGAAAGTAAATCCCTTCCCCGAGGGGAGGGATTTAGGGTGAGGGTAACGTGTAAAGAAAATGTGCGTGGGGTTTACAGCCTTCGAACGAGTGATAACCCTCAAATAAGCGCTTGTGCTCAGCAAGCTTGACAACTTGCGAACTTGAGTAAAATTTGTATAATTACGACTTTTGAACCAGACAGCTATGCAAAGAGACGCGATAGACTCGGCTCGCCGGCAGGATACGGGGATAACATAAAAATCATTATATTTGTCTGACTGCAGGACAAATAGCCAATGAATAATATAGCGTTTATCGATCTGGAAATCGACGGCCGCGGCAAAATTGTAGATGCCGGAGCCGTAAAAGCCGGTAAATCAATACATACATCACGCATCGCTGAATTTGTTGCATTTATCAGCGATGCCGATTATTTGTGTGGACATAATATCATCGAACACGATTACAAATATCTTAAGTCCTTTCTGCCGAAGGATTACGCCCTCATAGATACGTTATATCTATCGCCGCTGCTTTTTCCGAGAAAACCCTATCACCGGCTGTTGAAAGACGACAAACTGCTTTCGGATGAATTGAACAATCCGTTGAATGACGCGTTAAAGGCGAAGGAACTATTTGAGGATGAGGTCAATGCCTTCAACAACATTGATAAGCGCATGCAGCAGATTTATTACGAACTTACCGCAAGCGATATTCATTTCAAAGGCTTTTTCGACCAAGTCGGATATTCTCCCGACTGGCGCCCTTTCTTTCTGAAAAAATCCACCGCCGACAGCGTGAAAGAGGTCCTCGCAGGAAAGATTTGTGCCAATGCTGATGTCAATGCTGCAGTAAAGAATTCCAAAATCGAAACTGCCTATTCGATTGCTCTGATTTCGACAGATGACAGGAACTCTATAACAGCGCCTTGGGTCTTGAAAAATTATCCCGATACAGAACGTGTCATGAGGCAATTCCGTGAATCCAACTGCGGAAAATGTGATTACTGTATTTCCAAAAGAGATCCTGAAATAGCCCTCAAACGTTGGTTTGGCTATGACCATTTCAGAAAATTCGGTGGAGAACCGCTACAGGAAAATGCAGTCAAGGCCGCTCTACAGGGGCAATCGATATTAGCCATATTTCCCACAGGTGGCGGAAAATCATTGACCTTCCAAATTCCGGCGCTCATGGCGGGGGAGTCCGTACGCGGACTGACGGTCGTGATATCTCCACTTCAGTCGCTGATGAAAGACCAGGTCGAGAACTTGGAGAAGAAGGGGATTGCTGATGCTGTGTATATCAATGGCTTACTATCTATGATAGAGCGTAAAAATGCTCTGGAAAGAATTGTCTCAGGAGAAGCGTCGATTCTGTACATCGCACCGGAGTCATTGAGATCCAAGACGATAGAGAAGGTGTTGATGGGCAGGACTATTGTCCGTATAGTAATCGATGAAGCCCATTGTTTTTCTGCCTGGGGACAGGATTTCCGCATCGAATATATGTATATCGCGGACTTTATCAGACAGTTGCAGGCAAAAAAAGGCGTTGATACGCCCATTCCGGTATCGTGTTTTACGGCGACGGCCAAACCTAAGGTTGTCAGCGATATAGCAGATTATTTCCGCAACAATCTCGGCTTGGAACTGAAATTATATACCACCGATGCGGCTCGAACGAATCTGCATTATACTGTCTTGTACCGAAATGAAGATGAGAAGTATCAGACCCTGAGAAATCTTCTCAATGACAGCGACACACCGGCGATTGTCTATGTGACGAGGACTAGAACTGCTGAAAATATCGCTGCCCGCCTGAATCGGGATGGTTTACAGGCCAAAGCGTTTCACGGTCAGATGGATACGCGTGTGAAAGTCCAGGCGCAGGATGATTTTATAAATAACAGGGTACGGATCATTGTGGCGACGTCCGCTTTCGGAATGGGCGTGGACAAAAGCGATGTCGGCCTCGTGGTGCATTATGAAATCTCCGACTCGTTGGAAAACTACATTCAGGAGGCCGGCCGTGCAGGAAGGGACGTGAATTCAGATGCTGACTGCTACGTTCTTTACAATGATGACGACCTGAACCGTCACTTTATATTGTTAAACCAAACTAAGCTGACATTCAGTGAGATAAATCAAGTCTGGCGCGCTGTCAAGAACCTGACATCGAAGCGTTCGAAGATAACGATTTCTGCCCTTGAAATAGCAAGGAAGGCCGGGTGGGATGAGATTCGTGACGTCGAGACCAAAGTGAAGAGTGCCATAGCCGCGTTGGAGAATGCCGGATTCATCAAGCGCGGAATGAATAGTCCATGCATATTTGCGACCAGCATCGTCCCTCGGACGATGGATGAAGCCGTAGATAAAATTCTGAAATGCAAGGACTTTACCGAAGAGGATAAGGTCAATGCCCGCCGTATTATCAAGTCGCTGATTTCTGAACGGAGTCGTTCTAAAGCAGGAACAGCGGAGGCGGAATCGCGTGTGGATTACCTGTCCGATATGCTGGGCATTGAAATAAGGACCGTCATAAACATTGTAGAGAACATGCGTATGAACGGCATCCTCGCCAAAGATAATGATATGACGGCGTATCTTCGGGTGAGTATGATCCGAAAATTCGATTTTTACTGTAAACTTGAGAAAAACATCATCGATTCCATCTCTGGAGATGATTATAAATTCAGCATTAAAGATCTGAATGAAAAGGCATTGGCCTCTGGAATCGCAAATTCTACCGTCAAGGATATCAGAACGATCTTGTATTTCTGGATTATAAGTAACTATATGGAAAAGACATCATTGTCAGAAGAATATATAGTTATCAGATTGAAGGAGTCGCATGATAAATTCAGTGAGGATATAGACAGAAGACATGCAGTTGCGAGATACATATTGAACAAGTTCAAATCCCAGCCTCATAACAGTGAGCAAGACATAAAGGTCGATTTTTCATTGACAGAACTGGTCGAAGGCTATAATTCCGACAGTTTGTTCCAGATGACACTTGCCGACACTAAAGTGGTTGAAGAATCTCTGTTGTTCTTGTCTAAAACTGGAATCGTGAGTGTCGAGGGTGGATTCATGGTGCTTTACAACAAGATAGAACTTGAGCGTCTGAATATGGATAACCGCAGCCGGTACAAGAAGGAAGATTACAGAAACTTGGACGATTTTTATCGGCAGCGTATACAGCAGATTCATATCGTCGGGAAATATGCCAACATGATGGTTGCAGATGAAAAGAAAGCATTGGAATACGTCCACGACTACTTTACCATGGATTTCAAGGCTTTCATCAAACACTATTTCGACAGCAAGGAAATGGTGGAAATAAACCGTAACGTCAGTAGAAAGAAATTTGACGAAATATTCGGAAGCCTCACGAACGTCCAAAGCAGCATAATAAATGACAGGGATTCCCGATTCATAGTCGTCCCTGCCGGTCCGGGAAGTGGAAAAACCTATGTTCTGGTCCGTAAACTGGCATCATTGATCCTGATGGAAGATATCAAGTCTGAACAGCTCCTGATGCTGACATTCTCGAGGGCTGCGGCTACGGAATTCAGAAGGCGACTTGCGGAGCTTATTGGAGGCGCTGCCAGATTCGTGGAAATCAAGACTTTCCATTCTTATTGCTTTGACTTACTTGGGAAAATCGGAACCGTGGAAGACTCTGAACACGTTGTGAAGGATGCTGTGGAAGCCATATCAGCGGGTAAAGTCGAGAGCAGTCAGATCACCAAGTCGATTCTCGTAATTGATGAGGCTCAGGAT
The DNA here is from genome assembly GCA_900546925.1 of uncultured Bacteroides sp. GTDB lineage: Bacteria > Bacteroidota > Bacteroidia > Bacteroidales > UBA932 > Cryptobacteroides. Next base: position 11,327 of record UREV01000029.1, on the reverse strand, counting down.
ATGAGTGGTGATGAGTTTGCCCTCGTAGAAAAACTGATCATGAACAACGAAGATATGCGCGTTGTCGCAGTGGGGGATGACGATCAGAATATTTACGAATTCAGAGGTTCGGATTCCAAATATTTGAAGTCTCTTATATCTACCTATGGAGCAACAGTTTATAATATGATCGACAATTTCCGCAGTTCTGCGGAAGTCGTGTCTGCCGCCAATGCTTTCATCCGTGAGGTCCCGAACCGGCTGAAAGCTGTCCCGATTAAAGCTGTCCGCCAGTTTCACGGGAAGGTCAATGCCGTTTTCCATCGCTCCCTGAATTATGAGCAGGCTATTGTCAATGATATTGTTTCAGACAGATATGACGGCTCCACATGTGTGTTGACTTTTACCAATGAGGATGCACTTGTCATGACGGCATTGCTGAATCACAATGGATATAAAGCTCATTTGATACAATCGAAAGACGGGTTTAATCTGCAGGACCTTGCTGAACTGCATTATTTTCTTGGTCTTGTCAGGAAACCCGGCGTATCGGCTGTCAATCCGGATGATTGGGAAAAGGCGAAGTCTGCTGTACGTGAAAGATATTCTGATAGTCAGAGTCTTGAACTTGCGATGAATTGTATCAGTGGGTTCGAGTCGGAAGGCAGACGCATTATATATATGTCTGATTTTGAGAATTATCTTCAGGAATCTCAGCTCGAGACTTTTTCTCCCGGGAAGGCTTCGGAAATAGTTGTTTCGACTATCCATAAGTCCAAGGGGCGGGAGTATGACAATGTTTATGTTTCTCTCAAGGGACTTCGTCAGATGACGGACAAGGAACGTCGAGCCGTGTATGTCGCGATGACACGTGCAAAGAATAATCTTTCTGTGCATTACGATAATCAGTTCCTTTTCAGTAGAGATGTGGCATCATCATTCACTTTCCGTATAGATGAACATGATTATGGACAGCCTGGTCAAATTCTTATGCAGCTTGGGCATAGAGATGTTATTTTGAGCGCGTTCCTGAAGAAGTGGATTCCGTTTGACACTATTCATTCAGGATGTCCGCTATCCGTGCAGCCCGACGGTTTGTACTATGGCATTGACAGCAAACCTGTCCGTGTCGTGAAATTTTCCGAGGCGTTTTTAAATACCTATAATTCGGTCATTGCCCGTGGTTATGTCCCGTCTTCCGCACGAGTTCGCGCGCAAGTCTTCTGGCATCATGAAGATAAGGAATCTGTCCCACCCGTGTGGCACGAGGATATCATTCTTCTCCCAGACATAATATTTGATATTACGCAAAATTTGGTCATGTAAAAAAAAGGTTTTAACTTTGGCGAAACATTTTAAAAACCCGCTGTAAGGTTAAAGTTTTTTTGGATTATTTCTGAAAATATTATAAATTGTAGCCTCGTTGGGTGGATTTTGTTTGAGATTGATATTTAAAAATTATTAACACGTTCCTGAAATTCAGGAATACTAATGACTTAATATTGCATATTTGCTATGGAAGTTAAAAATGCTGTAGCCGGAACATTGGAATCTGGAGATATTATGATTCAGATTGCACCGGCGGAAACCAAAGGTTTGCACATTGACCTTGACAGCTCTGTAGCCGCTCAGTTCGGTCGCCAGATCCGCAAGGTCATCGAGGAGACCCTTACAGATTTCGGTCTTGAAGATGCTGATATCAAAGCAGTGGACAAAGGTGCCCGCGACTGTACGATTCGCGCAAGAGTGACAGCGGCAGCTGTACGTGCTACAGGTAAAGATGTTTGGGCTTAATCAGTTACGGTTATGGAAAGATTAAGAAGAACGATGATGTTCGTTCCGGGAAATAATCCCGGAATGATGCAGGATGCCTTCATTTATGGTCCTGACTCTATTATGCTCGACCTTGAGGATTCTGTTACCATGGCAGAAAAAGACGCAGCACGTCTGCTCGTCTATAATGCATTGAAGTCTATCGATTACGGCGATACCGAAATGGTTGTCCGTATTAATCCGCTCAGCACTCCTTACGGACGCAAGGACGTTGAGGCTGTCGTTAAGGCAGGTGTACATGTAATCCGTATGCCTAAGACTGAGACAGCTGACGAGGTCCGTGAACTTGAGGCTGAGATCGAGAAAGTGGAGACAGAACTCGGATGCGTAGGCAGAACCCGCATGATGGCAGCTATCGAAAGCGCCGAGGGAATCTGCAATGCATTCGCTATCGCCAAGGCTTCCAAGAGAATGATGGGTATAGCACTTGGAGCTGAGGACTACTGCGCAAATCTCAAGACACAGCGTACTCCGGGCGGAGCCGAGCTCCTTTACGCCCGCGAGACTATCGTGGTAGCTGCCAGGGCAGCCGGCATCGATGCTCTCGATACAGTATATTCGAACCTTGATGATATGGAGACATTCCGCAAGGAAGTTGAACTCATCAAGACCCTCGGATTCGATGGCAAATCTATTATCAACCCTCGTCAGATTCAGATTGTGCATGAGGTATTTGCACCGACAGAGAAAGCTATTGAAAAGGCGAAGAAGATTATTGCCGCCATTAAGGAAGCCGAGAAACGCGGCTCAGGCGTAATCGCTGTAAATGGTAAGATGGTTGACCGTCCTGTTGTGATCAGAGCTCAGCGCACCATCGATCTTGCCATTGCTTCAGGCATTTTAACAAAGGAGGAAGTTTATGAGTAGCATAAAAGATAGAGCTGCACTTATAAGTAAAGAAGCTGCAGTAATGGGCAAGCCAGTGTATGCAGGTGAAACACCTAAAAACACTACTTTCCGCAAGGACCTTCAAAAGATTCATTCTAAGGTAGTTACCTTGGAAGAGTCCATTAAACTCAGTGGCCTTAAGGATGGAATGACCATCTCTTTCCACCACCACTTCAGAGGCGGTGACAAGGTAGTGAACATGGTCGTCGGCAAACTCGCCGAGATGGGATTCAAGAATCTTCACCTCGCAGCTTCCAGCCTTTCAGACGTTCACGCACCACTTATCGACCATATTAAGAACGGCGTGATTACCAAAATCTCTACTTCAGGTCTCCGTGGAGAACTCGCAAAAGAAATTTCTCACGGCCTTATGAAGGAGCCTGTAATCTTCCGTAGCCATGGTGGACGTGGTAGCGCCATTGCAAATGGTGATTTGCACATCGACGTAGCGTTCCTTGCCGCATCAGCCTGCGACCCTGCAGGTAATGCCAGCGGTTACTCACGCTCTCCAAATGCAAAATCCATCTGCGGTTCACTCGGTTATGCTAAGCCGGACGCTCAGCATGCTGATAAAGTGGTGATTATCACTGACGACCTCGTAGACTATCCGAATACTCCTAACTCTATTTCAGAGCATGATGTGGATTACGTTGTCCTCGTAGATTCTGTCGGAGATTCATCCAAGATATCTTCAGGCGCTATCCGTGACACCAAGAACCCTCGCGATATCCTCCTCGCAATGAATGCTGCGAAAGTGATTATCAACAGCGGTTACTTTAAGGAAGGCTTCTCTATCCAGACCGGTTCAGGCGGAGCGTCACTCGCAGCAGTAAAATATATTCGTGAGGAAATGCTCAAACGCGGCATCCATGCGAGCTTCGCACTCGGCGGAATCACTGCCCACATGGTGAAGATGCATGAGGAAGGCCTCATCGACCGTTTGATCGACGTTCAGTCATTCGATAAGGTCGCAGCAGAGTCTATCAAGAATGACCCATTCCATAAGGGAGTTTCTGCCAATGAATATGCCAGCGCTGATGAGCCGGGTTCAGCAGTACACTACCTTGATATCGTTATCCTTTCCGCTCTTGAGGTGGATGTTAACTTCAATATCAATGTTCTCGTAGGAAGTGATGGTGTCATAAGAGGAGCTATCGGAGGACATCCTGATACAGCTGCAGACTCAGCACTCTCGATTATCGTCTGCCCATTGATGCGTGGCCGTATCCCTTGCGTTGTGGATGAAGTTACCACACTCATAACCCCTGGCTCGACAGTCGATGTAGTCGTAACAGAATACGGCATCGCTGTGAACCCTCGTCGTCCGGAAATTGCGGAGCGTCTGAGAAAGGCCGGATTGAAGATTGTTGATATCCATGATCTCAAGAATTTGGCTCTGAAGAATATCGGAACTCCTGATCCGCTTCCGTTCGGAGACAAGGTCGTAGGTGTCGTAATGAACCGTGACGGATCTGTCATGGATGTCATAATGAATATCGAAGACTAGCACTTATATTTATGGAGATTACGCTTGATCAGTTGTTGGCAAGTCGTGAGGAACGGGCGTCTTTCCAGAAGGAACTTTTGAAAAGTTATCCTGGAATGACCTTGGTTTGCCTTACCGTCATAATGCCCGGCAAGATCAAGCGTAATCTGCAATCCCTTGTAGTTGCCCAAGCTGCGGTCACGGCCATGGTTTCGGCTTTCGGAGACTCGATGCAGAAACTTGTGCTCCGTGACAGGCAGACAGGCTACGAGGCTTATTTGGAGACAACGCTTTCCAACGCGGAAGCGAAACTGAAGACGTGCAACATTGAGGATACCCATCCTCTCGGTCGGCTTTTCGACCTGGATGTCATCGACATTGACGGTATTCCGATATCCAGAGAAACGATTGGGCAGGGGCCGCGGAAATGTCTAATTTGTGACAATGAAGCCCGCTATTGCATGCGTAACCGCACTCATACCTTGAATGAACTTTCCGCTAAAATTGATGAAATGATTGAGGCCTATGTGCGATAATCGTCATTACATAAGCGAGGTTCCGCTGTCATTGAACTCGGTCCGTAAACGGGTGGAGGCATTCCTCTCGTCTAATGGATTGAGACTTGCAACGTTAGAACGCTATGTGGTCATTTCCAGAGATGAAGATGGTGACGAGATTATTGCCGGAGGCGGTCTCGACGGTAACGTTATCAAATGTGTAGCAGTGTCAGAAGCGGCTCGCAGTGAGGGACTTATGAATATTCTGGTGTCTCGTCTCATCGCCATTGCACATGAGGAGGGACACGATTCGGTTAAAGCATTTACCAAGCCGGCCAACGAAGATATCTTCAAGAGTCTTGGTTTCGAGCTTATTGCTTCATCCAATAATGCGATACTGATGGAGAATGGAAGGGGAGGACTCCCTGAATACAGAAAGTATCTGGAGTCTCTCGCGCGTCCCGGAAGAAACGGTGCGATCGTGATGAATGCGAATCCGTTCACTAAGGGACATCGTTATCTCATCGAACAGGCAGCGTCTCAGGTAGACAATCTATATGTAATCGTCGTAAAAGAGGACAGATCCAGATTCCCTTACGTAGAGAGGAAGGCGATGATAGAGGCCGGATGTACCGGTCTTGATAATGTAATCGTCTGTGAAGGAAGTGATTATGCTGTTTCGGCAGCGACCTTCCCGACATACTTCCTCAAACAGTTGGATGATGCTACTCCTACACATATAGCATTGGACCTCGACTTGTTCGTGAAGCATATCGCACGTCCGCTCGGGGTTACAGTCCGTTTTGCAGGCAGTGAACCGGAGGATAATCTGACACATTGCTATAACGAAATGATGTCTGAGATTCTCCCTGCCGGAGGATATAATGCTACTTCACAGGAAAACGGAATCAAGTTTGTCGAGATTCCGCGTCTCGAACAGAACGGCAGGCCGGTAAGTGCGACATCGCTCAGAAAAGCATTGGACAGGGGAGACCTGAAGGCAGCTATGGAATTCGTTCCAGTTTCCACAGTGCCTTACCTTATCGCGGAGTTGGCCGAAAGATCCTTGAGACTGGAACTGGACACTACTCCGAAACCGGGTCTCGTAGACAAACAGGACAACGGAGCCCACAAGGATATGGACTATGCGCTGATGTCTGCAAGTATCTCTGCATTAAGACCTTATCTGACAAAAATCGCCGTAGGGGCTGTGGCTGGTGTCAATGCTGCTGAAATCATGTCTATAGGCATTGACGCAGAAACCTCAATGCTGCGGGCAACCGGTGGGGTGAATACCCACAAGGGCGCGCTCTTTTGCATTGGCCTGTCAGTTGCGGCAGCCTCATTTTTGGCTTGCGGCACCGGGACTGTGGACGCTGACGCATTCAGGGCACTTGTTTCGCGCACAGCATCCCAAATTCCTTCAGCCCAGAGCACACATGGGGCGGAGGCTAAGAGAAATTTCAAGGTTGGAGGAGCATTGGAGAACGCCCGTGAAGCCTATCCTGAGCTTTTCTCTGCCTGGTTACCATACTACAGGTCTTTGGAGGGCGACCAGTATCGCTGCCACAAGACCTTGTTGTATATAATGACAAATCTTGACGACACCAATGTTCTCCACAGAAGGGGAGCGGAGGGGCTCGCTCATACGAAATCTGAGGCGGCAAAGCTGCTTGGGGACTTCAGTCTGAGCGGATTGGCGTCATTGAACCAAGATTTCATCAGGGAGAACATTTCACCGGGCGGAAGTGCCGACATGTTGTCCTTGACGATATTTATTGAGAGTATAATTATTAAAAACTAATACTAATACAACAAAAATTTCATTTTTATGGTTGAATTGATTCCACATGGCGTTTACCTGAAAGACGGCAAGACTATCGTCAATGATGCCGCAGGTATGCCGTCTGCCGATGAGGCCCGCGAAAATACTATCGCATACAGAATTCTCCGTGCCCATGACAAGGACGGAAGCAAAGGTAAGAAGTTGCGCGTCAAATTCGACGCTATGGCTTCGCATGACATTACTTATGTCGGAATTATCCAGACAGCCCGTGCCAGCGGACTTGAGAAGTTCCCGATTCCTTACGCGATGACCAACTGCCACAACTCACTTTGTGCAGTAGGTGGTACTATCAATGAGGATGACCATATCTTCGGACTTTCCGCTGCAAAGAAATATGGTGGTATTTATGTTCCTGCTAACCAGGCAGTTATTCATCAGTACGTGCGTGAGGCTCTCGCAGGTTGCGGTCGCATGATTCTCGGTTCTGACAGCCACACACGTTATGGTTCACTCGGTTGCATGGGTGTAGGTGAAGGTGGTGGAGAGCTCGTAAAACAGCTTCTCAACAACACTTGGGACATCAACGCTCCTGAGGTTGTTCTCGTTTGGCTCGAAGGCAAACCTAAGAAGGGTATCGGTCCTCACGACGTGGCTATCTCTCTCGTCAAAGCAGTGTTCGAGAATGGTTTCGTGAAGAATAAAGTACTCGAGTTCGCAGGTCCTGGTGTAGCGTCACTCCCTACAGATTTCCGTAACGGTATCGACGTGATGACTACAGAGACAACATGTCTCAGCTCTATCTGGATTACTGACGAGAAAGTCGAGGAATACTATAAGATGCATGAGCGCCCGGAGGCATACAAAGAACTTAAGCCAGGTGAGGTCGCATACTATGATTCAATGATCCGCATCGACCTTTCTGAGCAGGAGTCCATGATCGCTCTTCCATTCCACCCTTCGAACGCTTACACTATTCATGAGCTCCAGGCAGACCCTGAGGGAATCCTGAAGAAGGTAGAGGAAGATGCAAAGAACCGCTTCGGTGACAAGATTTCCATCGACCTTGAGAGCAAGATTAAGAATGGCAAGGCTTATGCTGACCAGGCTATCATAGCAGGCTGCTCAGGCGGTACCTATGACAACCTCAGCGAGGCTGCTTCCATCATGAAGGGCAAGACTATCGGAAACGATTACTTCACAATGTCTGCTTACCCTCAGTCCACTCCAGTTTACCTTGCAACCACACGTAACCATATCGCTGAAGAGTTGCTTGAGGCTGGTGTCGTAATCAAACCTGCATTCTGCGGACCTTGCTTCGGAGCCGGTGACGTACCTGCAAACAACGGTCTCTCTATCCGTCATACCACACGTAACTTCCCTAACCGTGAAGGTTCTAAGCCAGGCCAGGGACAGATTTCTCTCGTATGCCTGATGGATGCACGTTCTATCGCTGCTACAGCAGCCAACGGCGGTGTCATCACAGCAGCCACCGACGTGCAGTACGAGGATACTCACAAGCCATACTCATTCGACGACCGCATCTACAAGAGCCGTATCTACAACGGATTCGGAAAGGCAGACCCTACAGTCGAGCTCCGCTACGGACCGAATATCAAGGATTGGCCTAAGATGTATCAGATGGAGGAGAACATGCTTCTCGAACTCGCTGCAGTTATCCACGACCCAGTTACCACAACTGACGAGCTCATTCCTTCAGGTGAGACCTCAAGCTACCGTTCAAACCCTCTCAAACTCTCTGAGTTCGCACTTTCACGTCGCGTTCCTGAATACGTAGGTCTGAGCAAGCGCATCCAGTCAGAGGACCTCGACCGTCGCGCAGGAAAGACTCCTCAGCACGTTCTCGATGCTCTCGCAAAGGTTGGTGCCAATGCTGATAATACATCATTCGGTTCATGCGTGTTCGCAAACAAGCCAGGTGACGGTTCTGCACGTGAGCAGGCTGCTTCTTGCCAGAAGGTTCTCGGCGGTGATGCAAACATCTGCTATGAGTATGCTACCAAGCGCTATCGCAGCAACTGTATCAACTGGGGTATCGTTCCGTTCACTATCGCAAAGGAAACACCTTTCGAGTATAAATCAGGAGACTTCGTTTACGTTCCCGGTATCCGTGAGGCTATACTTTCCGGTAAGGAGGAAATCGATGCCAAGGTTATCAGCGCTGACGGCGTCAAGGATATCCACCTTTATTTCCAGAACCTTACAGCTGACGAGCGTGAAATTCTTGCGGACGGTTGCCTCATGAACTTCTACGCAGCTCAGAACAAGAAATAATCAGACATTAAACTATATTGTAATAACACTTAAATTATTGATAATTTTATGAAAAAAATTCAGATGGTTACTCCTCTCGTTGAGATGGATGGTGACGAAATGACAAGAATCCTGTGGAAGATGATCAAGGATGAACTCATCCTCCCATTCGTAGATTTGAAGTCAGATTATTATGATCTCGGCCTCGTTCATCGTGACGAAACAGCTGACCAGGTGACAATCGACTCTGCCAACGCTACCAAGAAGTATGGTGTTGCTGTAAAGTGCGCTACCATTACTCCTAACACACAGCGTATGTCTGAGTACAATCTTCATCAGATGTGGAAGAGCCCTAACGGAACTATCCGTTCTATGCTGGACGGTACTGTATTCCGTGCACCTATTACCATCCCTTCCATCTCTCCGGCTGTCAAGTTCTGGAAGAAGCCTATCACCATCGCCCGTCACGCTTACGGTGATGTTTACAAGGGAGTGGAGATTCGCGCAGAGGAACCTGGCGTAGCCAAGCTCGTTTTCGAAGGCGAAAGCGGCAAGAAAGAGGAGCAGATCATCCATAACTTCGCAGGCCCTGGCGTTATTCAGGGTATGCACAATACGGACAAGTCCATCCGTTCATTTGCCCACGCTTGCTTCAAGTATGCACTTGACATCAAACAGAGCATCTGGTTCGCAACAAAGGATACTATCTCCAAGAAGTATGACGGACAGTTCAAGGCTATCTTCGAGGATGTATTCAAGGAGTATGCTGAGGCTTTCGAGAAAGCAGGTATCGAGTACTTCTATACATTGATCGACGACGCTGTTGCACGTGTAATGCGTAGCGAAGGCGGATTCATCTGGGCTTGCAAGAACTACGACGGAGACGTTATGAGCGACATGGTTTCTACAGCGTTCGGTTCACTCGCCATGATGACCTCTGTGCTCGTCAGCCCTGACGGAAAATACGAGTATGAGGCAGCTCATGGTACCGTAACCCGTCACTATTACAAGTACCTTAAGGGAGAAGAGACATCTACCAACCCTATGGCAACAATCTTCGCATGGAGCGGTGCGTTCCGTAAGAGAGGTGAGTTGGATAACCTCCCTGAGCTTGTCAACTATGCTGACCAGCTCGAGGCGGCTTGCTTGGATACCCTCAATGAGGGCATCGTGACCAAGGATCTCGCTAACCTCATGGAAGGTGTTACACCTCAGGTGAAGAACTCAGCTGACTTCATGGCTGCTATCCGTGAGCGTCTCGAGAAACGTCTCGCATAACCGGGTATCATAATATGAAACAATATGTCCCTCGCTTCCTTCGGAGCGGGGGATTTGTTTTTTTGTCCGGGTTAAAACGTTTCTTCCGGACAAACTGGCTCAGAAAACACTTTTGTCCGGTGGATTGGCTTTTGACCGGACATTTTCATGCTTCAGGGCTAACGTGTCATGGTTGCCGGCGGCGGTCGGGTCTCCTGCGCTCAGGTGCTTCGCAATTCGCGCCTGAGCCCCGCCGCCGACCGGCTGCGAAGCATGGAACCTCGTCCTACAACGATTTACTGCAGAAAAATACAGATTTTTCGTGAAAAAATCCTGAAAAAGTTTGGAAGTTCCGAAATAATGCCTACCTTTGCAATCCCGTTCGGAAAACAAGTGGTTACACTACTTGAGTTGAAAATAAAAACTTCAAAATCCGATATGGGAAATGGAGAGATTCGTTAGCTCAGTTGGTAGAGCACAACACTTTTAATGTTGGGGTCTCGGGTTCGAGCCCCGAACGGATCACTAAAAGGAGCGACGCTTCTTTCCAGAGCAAAGGCCGTAAGGTGTAAAGCTCGAAAAATAAATGCTTTGCTAGCTCAGTTGGTAGAGCAACTGACTCTTAATCAGTGGGTCTAGGGTTCGAGTCCCTAGCAGAGCACAAAAAGAGGTCGACATAATAGTCGGCCTCTTTTTGTTCGTCCACCCCGGATCCGCCCTTAGACCTATCCTGCCCCCTTTCAGCCATTCCTGCCTCACCCTTCTGTCGATCATGCTTCCCTTCAACCGATCATGGATCCACCAGTTAGATCGGGGACGGGTGACAGTGCGGCGTTCTTCGGGAACGATAACGCCCTATCTCGTCGCCCAAAGGTGCCGTGCGACACTCAAAGGCGGCACTTACGGCTTATTCTGTCGCCCAAAGGTGCCATGCGACACTCAAAGGCGGCACTTACGGGGACTTTTCGTCGCCCGAGAGCACAGCGACAAACTATCCCGTGAGCAAAATGCGCCGTTCCGCTCACGAGAACGACTCGGAAGACTCTCCCGTGAGCAGAACGCGCCGTTTCGCTCACGAGACATCCTTGGCAGACCCTTTCGTGAGCAGAATGCGGCTTTTCGCTCACGAGACAACCTCGGAAGACCCTTCCGTGAGCAGAACGCGCCGTCTCGCTCACGAGACATCCTCGGAAGACCCTCCCGTGAGCAGAACGCGGCTTTTCGCTCACGAGACAATCTCGGAAGGCCCTCCCGTGAGCAGAACGCGGCTTTTCACTCACGAGACTGCCGCGAAAGACACACGAGGCAACCGCGGCGCTTTTTCAGCGAG
>UREV01000028.1 GCA_900546925.1 uncultured Bacteroides sp. | reverse complement strand
GACGGACAAACTGGAGTTTGTGTTTGTGGAAGTGGCGAAGTTCAACAAGAGCGAGTATGAGTTGGAGACGGATTTGGACAAGTGGCTGTATCTGCTGAAGAACATGTCGACACTGCTAGAGCGGCCGGCGGCGTTAAGAGACAGGGTGTTCGGAAGATTATTCGACGTGGCGGAATATGCCAGGCTTGATGACGAAGAACGTAAAAATTATGTAGAAGCTATGAATACTGCACGAGACACTTACAATCAAATCGCCTATGCGCTTAAGAAAGGAGGAGAAAAAAAAGCTTATGAGATTGCGCAAAAGATGATAGCGAAGGGGTTAGATGTAGACACCATTGCTGACTTGACAGGACTGACAACTGAGGAGATTGCTGAGATTGCAGCAAAGAAAGAATAGCACGGAGATAATCCCGCCAGGTAGTCCGAAATACTATCGTAATATTCACCTGAAACAACTACACGTAACATAACTGCGACAGGGGTTCGGTCTCGTGACAACGTTTCGTGACCGGTCGTCGGCGGATGCCCAGAGAGCGAATTGCGAAGCACCTGAGCGAGCGGGCACCGACCGACGACGGCAACCATGTTTACATCCATGTCAATGCTCATCACTAACGGTGCTTTAAAAAGGATTTGGTCACACCGATTGTTCAAATTTTCTGATTTTGTTCCAAGTAAACGTTTTAAGCTGCACCAAATCAATCTTTTATGGTGTTTTGTTCCAAGAGAACGTTTTAGATGGAACCAAATTTATGTTTTCCCTAGATAAAACATGGATGCGTCAGGAGCTCGGACTCGTCCGCTCAGGTGCTGCGCAATTCGCGTCCTGAGTTCCGACTCCTGGCGCCACGTAACATTTATTGTGTTGGTTTTACGTATCTATAATTAAAGCCCCGCACAGAATCATCTGCGCGGGGCTTATACGGTATTTCAGTAACAATCAGAAATGTTACTCGACAACTAATAAACCGTCAAAATACTAGTTCTGAGCCTTCATGTCGTTCATGAGCTTTTCAGCCTTATCGTAACCGTCGGCAGGAGCTTTCCACATGAGAGCTACTACGGCTGCACCTACAAGACCGATTATGACAGCTACAAGGAACACGGAATCCCAGCCGTAATTATCTGCAAGATAACCGAATGTCACGCCGGAAATCGCGGTACTGGCGTAACCGAAAATACCGAGAATACCATTTGCTGTGGCACATGCGTATTTGGTTGCCTGCTGAGAAGCTGCAGTTCCGAGAAGCGCCTGAGGACCGTAAATGAAGAAACTTGACAAACAAATGAACAGGGCAGAAAGCCATGGTGCACCTTCTGGTGACTTCCAGAAAAGGAAGAACGAAAGTGTAGCACCTACAGTACAAATGAAACAAGTCCTGTGAGCACGACTCTTCATGAACTTGTCTGTAAACCAGCCTGCTACAAGCATACCGAGAATACCGCCCACGAGCTCGGAAGCAGCGACAACTGTACCTGCTGTGGAAATCTCCATGCCCTTATACTGTGTAAGGAATGTGGCACCCCAGTCCAAAATCGTGAAACGAACCACATAAATACAGAAGTTGGAAACAGCTAAAATCCAAATAAGAGGATTAGCGAAAACCAACTTGTTGATAAACTTCTTGAATGCAGGACCTGTCAAATCAGCAGGATGAGAAGCAGGCGCCTCATCAGCATTGACCTTACCCTCCTCCTTATCGAGATCCTCGATTTCCGGCAGGCCGACAGAACTTGGGGTGTCCTTCAGGGTGAAGAACAGGGCGACAGCACCGACGAGCGCGATGGCGGCAGGAACGGCGAAACAGAGCTGCCAAGCAGAATAGCCGTAATGGTTCAGCAAAAATCCGCAGATGACACTGATAAGACCCGCACCGATAGAGTGGGATGCATTCCAGATAGACTGCTTTGTCGCGAGCTCAGACGGCTTGATCCAATGCGCCATGAGACTGATGCACGGAGGCACGCCCATACCCTGGAAATAACCGTTCAGCACCCAAAGTGAACCGATGATATAAACCAGAGTCATCGTCGCTTTTCCGTCAGTATCAAGCACATTCATGAAAGAATTCATGGAAGGGCTAAAGCAGATCGTGAAGTTGGTCAATGCTGAAAGAACCAGTCCGGCACTCATAAGCTTCTTACGGCTGAAACGGTCAGCCAAGAAACCGTTGACAAATCTCGAGAAACCGTAGATGATTCCGTTCAATGTCAAGAAAAGACCTAACTGTACTTTGGAAATGCCGAGAGTCTCCTCCATAGCCGGCATCACCACGCTGAAATGTTTTCTTACAAAATAATAAAGGGCATAACCTATCATCAAGGTTATCAGTGTTCTCCACTGCCAATAATTGTACTTTTTGGCTGTCTGTGTGTCCATTTTTCGTTAGTTATAATTTATCTGCTATTATTACCTGCACACCCGCGTCCTCGATCTTATTTTTGAACGAATTAGGTATACCGGAGTCCGTTATTATAATATCTACATCTTCTACATTTCCGATCTTGCCGAATCCGCGTCTCCCGAACTTGGACGAATCCGCAAGCACCACAGTCTGTGAAGCAGCCGCCATCATGGCATTGGTCAGCCTGGACTCAGGAATATTCGAGCAGGTAACTCCAGAAGCAAGGTCGATACCGTCACATCCTATGAAAAGTTTCGAGCAACTCACATTTATAAGGCCCTGTTCCGCATAACCGCCGCGGACAGAAAGAGAATTCTTGTACATCTCTCCGCCGAGCACCATGACCTTCACCGCGTCGCGCTCGTTCAGGAGCACAGCGATACCGAGCGAAGGCGTAACCACATTGATAGAGCCGTCCGGCTTGAGAACCTCCGCAAACGCGGTCACCGTCGAGCCGGATGCCAGAATGATCGCATCATCGGGCATGATCAATGTCTGAGCAGCCCTGGCGATGGCTTGTTTCTCTGAAACATGCTGGGTACTCTTCTCGCCGATACTCAAGTCCATAACATGAGGCTTTACAGGGGATGCACTTCCGTGTGTACGGTAAAGTACTCCCTGAGCTTCCAGAATTCTCAAATCCTTTCTTATAGTAGCACCTGTAACTCCGAGATGTTCTGCGACATCCAACACGCGAACAAACCCGTTTTTAGAGAGCTGCTCCTTAATATACTTATGTCTCTCTGCTATACTAATCATAACTTTCACGTTTTTGGATTAATAGATAATTGTCATAGTTGCGTTGCAAAGTTAATCATAAAAAACGATAATTCAGAACAAAACAATTCATTTCTTTTCACTTTTTTTCGCTTCACCATACATTTTTTCATGAAATATTTTGGAAAGAAATGAAAATAATCCTAATTTTGTAGGCATAAGGTTATACAAACTGGAACAATAATGAAATTATTTGAAAAAATTTATACAATATGATAGCCATTGAAGAAGCCCTCGAAAGGGCAAGAGACACGAAAGCATTGGAATTCGGTGTCGGATGTATGAAAAAAGTACCGGACATGTTCAAGAAACTGTTCCCAGGCAAAAAAGCCATCGTAGTGGCTGACAACAACACATTCAAGGCAGCAGGCCAGACAGTGGACACATATCTCAGAGAAAGCGGTCTGGACGTAGAAACTCCTTTCATTTTCGAAGACCCTGAACTCTTCGCAGAATGGAAATATATAGAGCAACTCGAAGCATACCTTAAAGAAAGAGACGTAATCGCAGTAGCAGTAGGCTCCGGCGTGATCAACGACCTCACAAAACTGGTTTCACATCACCTCGGACGCAGATATATAATAGTAGGTACCGCCGCATCCATGGACGGCTACACCGCATACGGCGCATCCATCACTTATGAAGGAAACAAACAGACTTTCGACTGCCCTGCCCCTATGGGAGTAGCACTCGATCCCACCATCGCCGCCAAAGCACCGGAAGGAATGTCCGCATCAGGATATGCCGACCTCATGGCCAAGATTCCGGCAGGCGCAGACTGGATTATAGCTGACTGCGTAGGAAGTGAAGCCGTAGATCCATTCGCATTCGCATTGGTCCAGGACAAACTTAGAGACGCACTCTCTGAGCCGGACGCAGTAGCCGCAGGCGACGTGGAGGCGACAGGCAAACTCGCAGACGGCCTCATCATGAGTGGTTTCGCGATGCAGGCGATATCTTCCAGCCGTCCGGCATCAGGTACAGACCACCAGTTCAGCCACTTCTGGGACATGGAAGGACTCTGCTATGAAGGCAAACACGTGTCACACGGATTCAAGGTAGCCATCGGAACCCTCGTTTCCACAGCATGCCTCGAATACCTTCTTACTAAGGACTTTACAAAACTCGATATCGACGCCTGCCTCGCAGCTTGGCCTACATGGGACGAAATGGAAGCCCACATCAGGGAAATCTTCGCCGGAAAACCAGGCCACCTCGCAAGAGGTCTCGTAGAGAGCAAAGGAAAATACTGCGACAAGGAAAACCTCCGCAAGCAGCTCGAAGCTGTAAAGAACAACTGGCCTGAGCTGAAAGAGAAAATCCGCAAGCAGATTATACCTTTCGATGAAGTCCACGACTGCCTGAAGAGAGTAAGAGCCCCATATGAACCTGAAATGATCGGTGTCACCAAAGAAAGGCTCAGAAGCACCTTCAGATGCATACCTTTCATGAGGAACAGATTCACCGGAATCGACCTCATCTATCGATGCGGTCTCATGAATGAGGTCGAAGAGCACCTGTTCGGCAAGGGCGGAAAATGGGAAGTAAAATAGTTTTTTGTCAATGCCGATGAAACGCATAATTTCCATATTGGTATTCCTCTGCACCGCCATCATGGCCGGGGCACAGGTAAAAGTAAACTGCGGACCATTTCTCCAGAATGTAACCGAGGACAGTTTCACAGTAGTCTGGACCACAGATTCACTCGCAGTAGGCTGGATAGAAGTAGCACCGGACGACGGGACACACTTCTATAACGTGGAAAGGCCCAAGTACTTCGACACGAGAGGTTTCGGAAGAAAACCTATCGGAACCCTTCACAAAGTCACGGTAAGCGGCCTGGAACCTGGCACAACTTACAGATACAGAGTAATGTGTAAAGGCGTGCTCATTCAGGAAAACAGGGCCCGAATCATATATGACCAAGGATACGGACTCGACCTCAAGAAACGTCCGACCAAGGTCACGACCAAAGCCAAAGACTACGACCAGGTAAAATTCGCCGTAGTGAACGACATGCACGAGCACGACTCTGTAATGCAGGTACTTTTCAAGGACGCCAAAGGAAAATATGATTTCGTATGTTTCAACGGCGACATGACTTCAGCAGTGGACAGCACAGCGGAAATCCGCATCCACTACATGAATACAGCATCCAAGCTCTTCGCTTCTGACACACCGCTCTACCTCTGCCGCGGAAACCACGAATATAGAGGAAACGATGCCATAAAATATGTAGACTATTTCCAGACACCTACAGGAAAGACCTACTATTCAGCATCTTACGGAAAATATTTCTTCCTCTTCCTGGATTCCGGAGAAGACAAGGTAGACAGCGACATCCGAAACCTGGACATCATGATGACAGAAAAATATGTCCAAGAAGAAGCAGAATGGCTGAAAACCGTAGTGGAAAGTGAGGAATACAAGAACGCAGAAGTAAAAATCGCATTCTGCCACATTCCGCCATCCCCTACAGGCTGGTACGGCAACGCCACAGTCAGCAAGTACCTCGTTCCGCTGCTGAACGGCACAGGCCTCGACCTGATGCTCTGCGCGCACATTCACAAATACAGCTACCGCGAGGCCGGCAAGAACGGCTGCGACTTCCCTGTATTGTGCAACGCTAACCAGCAGAGACTCGACGCCACTGTAGACAAAAACGGCATCAAGATAGAAATCTACGATGCCTCAGGCGCCAAACTGCATAGTCTTAAATTCGACAAAAAGAAATAATACATAGAAAGATAACAACTCACATACTAGATAATTGGATAAAGTTGGGAAAGGCAGGTACGCCGCGATGGCACACCTGCCTTTGTTGTGTCTCATAAACATTGACCTAACCCAACTTTTCGAGAATTCCGGGAATCTCCGAGAAGCGCCCAGCCCTGAACAGGCGCGAATGGTCGTACTCGTCGATAATCTCGTGCTGCCAAGTCATCTCCGAAGGGATATAGATTCCGTAACCGCCTATCCTCAACACCGGATCGATATCCGACTTGAACGAATTTCCGACCATAAGCATCTCCTCCGGCGCGATACCCATGCGGGCGCAAAGCTCCGAATACACCTCCGCCGTCTTCTCGTTGACCACATCCACGAACTCGAAAAAATGCCGCAGCCCGGACCGGTCCATTTTGTTGTTCTGATCCAAAAGCTCGCCCTTCGTCAGCACCGCCATCCCGTACCGGTCCAATTTTTTTATTTGGGTCAATGCCTCTGTAACTCCCGGAAGCGGCTCTGCCGGATTACGCATTATGGCACGGCCGGCCTGCTCGATCTGCAAAATCGTATCGGCACTCACAGTTCCGCCACTAACTCTCACAGCAGTTTCAATCATCGAAATAATGAACGCCTTGGCACCATAGCCAAGCTCGGCCATATTCGACATTTCCGTCTTATACAACTCATCATTAAGCCATTCACGGGACCCATATTGCGACAACAACTCGAAACAGTTCCTCTCCGCAGCACGAAAAAGAGGCTCATTGCTCCACAAAGTGTCATCAGCATCGAAAACAATCGCTTTAATCATCAGATATCAGATAGAAAAACAGGGCTGGCTACAAAAATAGTCAGCCCCGAGAATATGTAATACAATTTAGATTCCGTACTGTTTGAAGAAATCGTTACCCTTATCATCTACGAGAATGAATGCAGGGAAGTTCTCTACGCGAATCTTCCAGATAGCCTCCATTCCGAGGTCAGGATACTCTACGCACTCGATAGACTTGATGCTCTCGTATGAGAGGACAGCAGCAGGGCCGCCGATGGAACCGAGATAGAATCCGCCATGCTTCTTGCAAGCATCTGTAACCTGCTGAGTACGATTACCCTTGGCGATCATGACCATGCTTCCGCCATGCGACTGGAAGAGATCTACGTAAGGATCCATACGGTTAGCAGTAGTAGGTCCCATAGAACCGCAAGGAAGTCCTTCCGGAGTCTTCGCAGGACCTGCATAGAATACAGGATGATCCTTGAAATACTGTGGAAGATCCTCACCATTGTCGATACGCTCCTTAAGACGGGCATGAGCGATATCCCTGGCCACGATGATAGTACCGTTAAGGCTCAAACGTGTAGAAACAGGGTATTTTGTAAGTTCCTTAAGAACCTCAGACATTGGCTGATCGAGATCGATCTTCACTGCATCGCCCTCACCTGCCTCACGGAGTTCCTGAGGGATAAGACGTCCAGGATTATCGTCGAGTTTCTCGATCCAGATACCGTCCTTGTTGATCTTAGCCTTTATGTTACGGTCGGCAGAGCAGCTTACACCAAGTCCGATAGGGCAGCTTGCACCGTGACGAGGAAGCCTTACGATACGGATATCGTGAGCGAAATATTTTCCGCCGAACTGAGCACCGAGACCGATCTTGTAAGCCTCTTCGAGAACCTGCTTCTCAAGCTCGATATCACGGAAAGCACGACCTGTCTCATCACCTGTAGTAGGAAGTGCGTCATAGTAATGTGTAGAAGCGAGCTTCACTGTAAGAAGGTTCTTCTCAGCTGATGTACCGCCGATTACGAATGCAATATGATATGGAGGGCAGGCAGCTGTTCCGAGAGTCTTCATCTTCTCCACGAGGAAAGGAACGAGAGTGGCAGGATTCAGGACAGCCTTGGTCATCTGATAAAGATATGTCTTGTTGGCTGAACCGCCACCCTTCACTACGCAGAGGAATTTGTATTCCATACCTTCCTCAGCCTCGATATCGATCTGTGCAGGAAGATTACACTTGGTGTTCACCTCCTTGTACATGGTCAGAGGAGCATTCTGGCTATAACGGAGATTCTCCTCAGTATATGTCTTGAATACACCCTTGGAAAGAGCCTCAGCATCATCGAATCCAGTCCAGACCTGCTGACCCTTTTCACCATGAATAATAGCAGTACCGGTATCCTGGCAGAAAGGGAGCTGACCTTTGGCAGCCACTTCTGCATTGCGCAAGAACCTGAGAGCCACGTACTTGTCATTAGAAGAAGCCTCCGGGTCACTCAAAATCTTGGCAACCTGCGCATTGTGCTCAGGACGGAGAAGGAAGTTCACATCACGGAAAGCAGCATTGGCAAGCATAGTAAGCGCCTCTGGCTCAACTTTCAGGATATCATGGCCTTCGAAATTACCCACAGACACGAACTTGTCTGTCAAACGATAATACTCGGTAGTATCCTCACCGAGCTGAAACATTGGAGCGTATTTGAATTCCACCATTGTTTGTTAAAGTTATATTGTTGTTATACTAGTCTATATCATCCACAGGAACAGTCTCTGCTCCCCCGCCCTGCTGCATCAGATAAGCCTTCATGAACTGGTCCAGATCGCCGTCCAGAACCCCTTGTGTATCAGCAGTAGAGACGCCCGTCCTCAAATCCTTCACCATCTTGTACGGATGCAGCACATAAGAACGGATCTGCGAACCCCATTCGATGCGCTTCTTGCTGCCCTCCAGTTCCGCCTGCTTCTCCTGCCTCTTCTTGAGCTCGATATCATACAAGCGCGAACGGAGAATCCTCAACGCATTCTGTCTGTTGTCCTGCTGGGAGCGGGTCTCGGTGTTTTCCACCATGATTCCGGTCGGAATATGTCGCACACGCACACCAGTCTCCACCTTATTCACGTTCTGTCCCCCATGACCGCCGGAGCGGAAAGTATCCCACTCCAGATCTGAAGGGTTTATTTCAATGTTGATGGTATCGTCGATAAGCGGGTAGACGAAAACCGACGAGAAAGTAGTCTGACGCTTTCCCTGGGCATTGAACGGAGATATGCGCACAAGTCTGTGGACACCGTTTTCCGCCTTAAGGTAACCGAAAGCATAATCGCCCTCCACCTGGATGGTAGCGGACTTGATTCCCACTTCATCACCCTCCAGGAGATCAGTCACAGTCATCTTGTAACCATTTCTCTCACACCACCTGGTATACATTCGCATAAGCATGGCAGACCAGTCGTTGGACTCCGTTCCGCCGGCTCCGGAATTAATCGTAAGAATAGCACCGAGGTTATCTCCCTCATCTCCAAGCATATTCTTAAGTTCAAGAGCCTCCACGGCATCGACAGCTTTTTTGTAAGCCTCATCCAACTCCTTCATTTCCTCAGACTCCACAACATCTTCAGCCGTCACATCCATACTGTCCTTGGCGAACTCATATAGCACATCCAAGTCTTCAGTCAGTCCGAAAGCACGGTCATAATCTGTAACCCAAGACTTTATACCATTCATATTCTTCATGAAGACTTCAGCCGCCTTCGGATCGCTCCAAAAGTCCGGAGCCTCAGTCTGTTTCTGAAGTTCCGCAACTTTCTTGCGCTTAGCCTCTATGTCCAAGCACGTTACAAGCGTGCTGATTCTCTCATGAAGATCCTTTATCTGTTCCTGATTTATCATTTCTCTACAATCCTGCGGATAATCCCGCTGAACATACAAAGATAGTCAAAAACCTCAATACTCCGAAATATCTTATAAGGTCAATGCTGCCTTAAGCGGAAGATCCACCGATGATGTTCCCGCACAAACCATCCATTCACCGGAAGGCAGGATCCATTTGCCGTCCTCGCCACCAGTCCAGAACGCAAGGTCATTGACATTAAACTTAATCACTACCTCCTGAGTCTCCGAAGGAGCGAGTTCGCGGGTCTTGGCGTAGCCTTTCAACTCGCGGGCAGGGCGGTCAGGGGTTCCCTCAGGCGCTGATACATAGACCTGTACGACCTGCTTCGCGGCAAAATTGCCGGTATTGCGGACATTGACATGAGCCTCCACGACTGCGCCTTTCTTCTCAAGGCGCAGTCCGGACAACTCGAAATCCGTGTAGGTCAGTCCGAAACCGAACGGATATGAAACAGGGACATTTTTCGTCTCGTAATACCTGTAACCGACATAGATATCTTCGTCATAATCAGTATAGTCGATATTCGGCACGTCATAGTATTTATGAATCTTGCTGTAATGTTCAAACGACTGATTACGACCGGTTTCAGGGACATTGACAGGGAAATTCTGAGACGGCACATCAGCATACTTCACAGGGATGGACACCGGCAAGTGACCGCTGGGCGAAACCTCACCGCCGATTACCGAAGCCACAGCGCTGCCGCCCTCATGACCAGGGAGCCAGCACACCAGAATCGCGTCCGCAAGATCCTGCCAAGAATCCATCTCGATGACGCCGCACACGTTAAGGATCACCGCCACCTTCTTACCCTTCGCATGAAAATCCCGGCTGACGGTTTTTATCAATGACAGTTCGTCGGCATGCAGCATATAGTCGCGCTCGATATGCCTGTCATAGGATTCAGAAGAGGTTCTGCTAATCGTAATGAGCGCTATATCAGAGTTTTCCGAGCTGGCAGCGATAGCCGCATCCGCATCTTTAAGTTCTTCAGGACGACTATGATACATATACCAAGGACGGATAGAATTGCCCGGAGCAAGTCTTTCCCGTTCTTTTTTCACCCAAGCGGTATAAAGGGTATCCATTTCAGGATCCAGGTTAAAACCGAAATTCTTGAGGCCACGTTTCAAGTCCACGACGTAAGGTTTGTTCACATCGCCGGCACCTTTTCCACCTGCTATGAAATCATAAGAGCCTACACCGAAAAGGGCAACCTGCTTAGACTTGGAAACAGGTAGGGAGCCGTCGTTCTTGAGAAGCACCATGCCTTCCGGAGCAGCATCGCGCCCCACAGCTGAGTGTGCCTTAAGATCCGGATTATCAGTGTATTTATATCCGTGGAAACGTGGAGTCTTCACCACAAGCTGGAGAATACGTTTCACACATGCGTCTATTTCAGACTCTTTCAGAGAACCGTCCTTGAGCGCAGCGATAATCGCGTCATAATGATAACTCTTGCCAGGCTGAATCATGTCGTTTCCGACCTTCATCTGCTTCACGGCATCCAGGCCGCCTCCCCAGTCAGTCATCACGGCTCCCTTGAATCCCCACTCATTTCTGAGAATCTCAGTCAGAAGCTTATAACTCTCAGAAGTATATTCGCCGTTCACATAATTATAAGAAGTCATCACTGTCCAAGGATCACTTTCCTTCACGGCGATTTCGAAACCTTTCAGATAGATTTCCCTCAACGCACGCTCGCTCAAGCGGGAGTCATTGGCCAGACGGTTGATTTCCTGATTATTTACAGCATAATGCTTTATACTGGTTCCGACTCCCTCGCTCTGCACACCGCGGACATAGGCCGCAGCTATCTTACCGGTAAGCAACGGGTCCTCGGAATAATATTCAAAGTTCCTGCCGCACAGAGGGTTACGCATAATATTAAGTCCAGGAGCAAGCAATACGTCGACGCCATACTCCTTAGCCTCTTCACCAAGCGCATTGCCCACAGTTTCCACAAGGGCATCATTCCATGTAGAGGACAACAGCGTACCGACAGGGAAACCGGTGCAATAGAATTTTCTGTCCACGCCTTTACGTGTCGTACTGATTCTCACACCGGCAGGTCCGTCAGCGAAAACCATAGGTGTCACACCCAAACGCGGAATAGGATAAGTGGTTCCTGCAGCCCCGGGCACGATTTTCTTCGTGTAACCGATGTTTGCAGTTTCCGCATCAGTAAGACTTCGCGACATGCCGACTACAATATTCGCCTTCTCTTCGAGTGTCATCGCAGCCACGATTTTGTCAATGTTTTTTTCGGTGAGCTTCAGTGTTTTAGTCTGAGCTGCTTCAGCGACTGCAAACTGCAGGGCAAATGCTGAAATCAGAATTAGTGTCAATAAACGATTCTTCATATAACTATTTGTAAATCAACCCATATAGTCTAGTTAACGGCGTCATATCGCCGGAAGATACAAGCTGCACGTCAGGAGATTCCGGAAGGTCGCCATCCGCACGCGAAAACGCCTCCTCAGCCCCAGCCGCCGTCAAAAGCCCGGTCTCCGCCATAACATGAACCAACTGTCGCGCAACTGCAGGGGCCGGGTCAATGAATTTGATTCCCGGACCTGCCACGTCTTTCATCGCGTCGACAAGGAACGGATAATGGGTACAGCCGAGGACTATGATGTCCGCACCTGTCTCAAGCAAGGGTTTCAGACTTGCGGAAACCACCGACTCCACTTCAGGGCCAGAGAACTTCCCCTCTTCGACAAGTTCCACGAAACCCCTTCCCACATGTTCTACGACATTGACATGATCATCTACAGATTCCTTGGTTTTCAGATACTTGGAGCCTTTCAGCGTGCCGGCGGTAGCCAAAACTCCGATCGTGCCGGAAACAGTTCCCAGCGCAGCCGGCTTCACGGCAGGTTCCATACCGATGAACTTCACCGAAGGGTACTCGGCACGGAGGACGGAAATGGCAGCCGCAGTGGCAGTATTGCAGGCGACCACGATGATGTCGGCGCCTTTTTCAAGCAAGGTATCTGTTATCGCCCTGGCCCTGTTCTGAATAAACTCAGGTGTTTTCTCGCCATAAGGGCAATAAGCGTTATCCGAGTAATATATATACTTTTCTGTAGGCAAAAGACGGGTTATCTCTTTAAGTACAGACAACCCGCCTTCACCGGAATCGAAAACTCCGATCATATTCTAATATATGTTATAAGTCCTGGCCATATTGCCATACATCTGACCCAAAACCTCCAGGAATGGAGTACCCTGAACAAGAGTCAGTCTATAGACAGTATCATCCACACGGTAATACTGGTTGTTGTTCAGAACAAGTGTATCATAGTCCTCCGGAAGTTTCTGGACGAGAGCTCCTGCAGGAGGCACAATCACCTGATACTCACCATAATCATTAATAATGTAGAACACGCCGTCATCATAGTAATAGTTCTTGTCGGCATAAGCGTAACTCTGAACCAGTCCGAGGCGGTTTGCTATTTCATAAGAACTTGTGGCCGCATTAGGATTCATGGCAATCTCACGGTTCTGGGCCATTATGGTGGCATTGTTCTGAGCGATTATTCTGTTCTGCTGATCGATATAACGGTTATTCGCATCGATGGCGCTGTATGCACGATAAACATTCGAATAATAAGCGAAGTTCACAGTAGCGAACGCTATGTCAGCCAATGAAGCCCTTACTGTCACGCCGAAAGGAGGACGGCAGACGATGTAGTGTCCATGGTAAGGTCTGTAATATACATTATTATAGAAGTAATAATCCACTCCGAAATATCTTCTTACTTCATATCTTGGAGGCAGGACCTCAACACGGAAACCGAAATAGTGGTGATGACCATGAGCGTAGAAATGTCCCGGACGGTCATAAGGCAGAAAGTCCCTTTCACGAGGCGGAATACGGTGCACATTGTAGTCATTTATTCTGAAATCATCAGAACGGTCATAGAAGCGGTTTGAGTTAGCTTGGCTGTAATTACCTGACTGACTGCGCATCTGGCTGGTCACTGTTCCGAGACCATTTTTCGTGACATTGGTATTTCTACGGACTGAAGACGAACTGGAGTTGTCGCGAACCTGCTGGTTGTTGTTTCCCAAAGGCTGAGCTACTCTGTGTCCGTCACCGGAACTTCTTACAGATGAACTTGTGCTGCGGACCTGCTGTCTGTTGCCGTTGGAGCGCACCTGATTCTGTCCGGACGTAGAGACATTGACAGAACCGGAATTTCTCACCTGCGACGAGCCGGAAGTGCGGTTCTGCGAACTCGACGATCTCACCTGGGAGGACCCGGACGTTCTATTCTGAGTACCTGACGATCTGACCTGCGAAGCCCCGGTATTGCGGTTCTGGGTGCCCGTAGACCTTACTTGAGATGAGCCTGAGGTACGTCTCTGCGTACTGGAAGAACGGACCTGCGACGAGCCGGTATTCTTGTTCTGGGTACTTGTAGAGCGTCTCTGTGAAGAAGAAGAGGAAGACTTTGTTTGTGAAGACCTGCTCTTCTCCTGCTGACTCTGTATATTGGTGGTACGCCTTACCTGCGCATCCGCCATATCTGGCTGGCAAAGCATCGCAGCAGCTGCCAACGACGCTAAAACAAAATTTCCTATCCTTCTCATAACCAACTATTTATAAATATAATACTTCTTGGAAAGGGTTTTGAATTTCTTGACATCCTTATTCCAGTAGTCGATGATATCCGAAACCTCCATCCTCTTGGAGAAATTTCTCCTGACATAATCTGTGCCACAGACTTTGTCGAACATTCCGATTCTGTCCTTGGACATCTCGAACGGATTGTGCTCAGGATACAGGCGGTTCACAGCCTGCATCACGTAAAACTGTGTCAGAGTAATGTCTGCAGCCTCATAATCAGTATAATAGAACTGAACTCCGTGAAGAAGCTTACCCTTGCTGCTGCCTGCTATAGGCTTATAATGAATGATTCTGAAAGCAATACCAGGGAGATTGTAGCTGTCCAGTTCTTTCTTGAGAGCCCCAGCATCTATCCACTCTGCCGCAAAAGTCTCGAACGGAAGAGTATAACCGATACCTATGTTAAGATAGTTGTTGAACTCACCGGTAATACCTGAAGACGGGTAATTCACAGCAGACTGAGGATAAGGGATGTTAGGAGAAGGAAGCACCCAAGGAAGTCCCGTCTCGATATAAGACATCTTTCTGCGCCATCCGTCCATAGGAATCACGCTGAGTTTGCATTTCAATGCCGGATCATATCCCTTTTCGCCTCTGTTAAGCCCTTCCTCATTAATCATTATGGCCAACTCACCTACCGTAAGTCCGTAGACATAAGGGATTTCGAACTCACTCACGAAAGAATAATAGCCGGGCTCCACACAACAGCCTTCCACTTTCAGACCACCGAGCGGATTAGGTCTGTCCAGAACCATAACCTCGATACCCTTCTTCGCACAAGCCCTCATGACCAGACCCAATGAGCTGATAAATGTATATGAACGTGTTCCGACATCCTGGATGTCATATACCATAACATCTATACCTTCAAGCATTTCCTGTGAAGGCTCACGATACTTTCCATAGATGGAAAACACTTTCACGCCGGTAACAGGATCCACGTCATCGGAAACCTTGTCACCAGCATAGGCATCTCCGCGGACACCATGCTCAGGGCCGAACAATGCCACAAGTTCCACGTCCTTCGCATCGTGAAGAATATCGATGGTAGACCTGAGATTCCTGTCCACACCGCTCGGATTGGTAACCAGACCGACACGTTTACCCTTAAGTCCCTCAAATCCACGACTTTCAAGCACCTCGATTCCAGGACGCACCTTGGTACGCGCCTCACCGGCATTGACCTTACCCACATTGGTCAGCATGGCGGCGAAAACAGCGGCCGCGCAAATGATCTTATTGAATTTCATACTTATTTTTCGATTGTGCCGATTTTTCCTGCAAAGAGGATATCAGCGGTTTCGGAATCAACTATCGCAAACACAAACGGACGATTCACGTTCATAACGACCGGACGGTCCTCCGGCATAACTGATGTAAAGCGCACACCTATCGACGTAACTGCCGCAGCCTCAGTGCCTTCCTCGCTTACTTCCACGAAACATTTCTGACGCACCTCGTCCACCGCCACGCTGCTGCCGGTAATCCCGCTGAAGTCCGCCGTCCCCGTAAATGCCCTCTGCACGCCCAAAGCGCGGAGGATTCCGTTTAAGGTCAATGCCGTATTGACCCTGAATTTAGGCAATGAGAGCGCAACCTTGGATGTACGTCTGGAGAATACTGCGTTTCTGAATGTGTCCGCATCGAGCGCACCGAGTAATGTGGAAATCTCCGCATTTTCAGACGGAAGGCAGATAACCATTCTGTATTCATCTGATTTATAAGGCAATACCACATACTGATTACCATCCACTTCACCATATGTGAATATCTCGGTCTGGTGCATGAACGGAACTTTATCATCGCCGTTCTCTCCGTGGAACTCCGCATCGAAGGTGTTTTTCTTGTCGAAAGCGGATGCCCATGATGACTTGAAATACAAGGCATTGAGAAGGAACATCACCTGATCGGGACTAATCTCATCGATGATTTGAGGGATGCGTCCCGCAGTTTTGTCAGAGCACCATTTGTTGATTTCCTTGACTGTACCGTTATCTGAAAAATCCCTGACATTAATCTGTGCCTTATATGAATTTTCAAGATTTGCGATATAGTTTTCTTTAACTGAGAATCCGTCTTTTATCCAGATGGAATTTGCAGATGAAATGGTGGTGTTCTTGGTAGACTTCAGGAAGTCACCGGAGTACACTGCATCGTTGAGGGCGGACTTGAGTTCGTCCTTAGTAACACCATTCGCACCGTCGGCCAGCATTGACAAAGCCATTCCCGCGCTATATGGGGAGACTACGACATTCCCGGAAGCGAGGTTCTTGTCGGCGACAGCCTTGGAAAACAGGTTCAGGCCGAAATGGATTCGATTGTAAACAACTGACTCCGAGTTCACAGACTCTCCAGCCGCAGTTATAGAGTCCGACGAAGAGACATCCTGTGAAGAAGCGCCCTTACGCTGCGCACCGCAAGCCACTACGGCAGTTATCACCCCTACACAGGCTAAACATTTGATTATCTGATTAATTCTTACCATATTCAGGATCTACTTTAATAAGTTTAGTAACAGCCACAGTACCGAGGCAGCATACAATTACCATCCAGAAGAAGCCCTCGTAGCCCATCATTTCCTGGAGATAACCTGCAAAAGCGCCCGGAATCATCATGCTCAATGCCATGAAAGCAGTGCAGATAGCATAATGAGATGTTTTGAATTCACCCTCTGAAAAATACATCATAAACAGCATATAAGCTGTAAAACCGAATCCGTAACCGAATTGTTCGATAGCCACACATGTACTGATAATCACAAGATTATGAGGCATAGCCATGCTCAGGTACACGAATGTAAGGCACGGGAGGGTCATGCAGGCAGCCATCGGCCAGAGCGACTTTTTCAATCCCCATTTAGACGCCGCCATACCGCCTATGATACCTCCTATGGTCAATGCCAACACTCCGATGGTACCATACACGATACCGACAGTAGATGTGGACAGTGCAAGTCCGCCGTTCGCTGCTGATGAGAGAAGGAACGGATTCACCATCTTGAGAAGGAAGGCTTCAGGAAGACGGTAAAGAAGCATGAAGACGATGGCTATCAGTGCTCCAGGTTTTTTGAAGAATGTCACGAATGCGTGAACAAATTCACCTCCGAGAGTCTCTCCGCCAGATGCAGCCACAGTCTTGTCGTCCGCCGGCTTAGGAATAGAGAATGTATGATAAAGTGTTATGACAGTGAACATTACCGCTGTAACCGCCATAGTGAGTGTCCAAGCCATAGGGATATTGCCAGTCTTCTCTTCGAGCACACCGGCGATAACCACGAGCACACCCTGTCCGAAAATGGAAGACAATCTGTAGAACGTACTTCTGATGCCTACGAAGAATGATTGCTGTCCATGATCCAGAGCTATCATATAGAATCCGTCGGCGGCAATGTCATGCGTGGCCGATGCGAATGCCGTGAGCACGAATAGTATCAATGTGAATGTAAACATCGATATCGGTGTCTGTGATGCGGCGATAAGCTCAGGGTCCGGCTTAGGGATACTGAATGTCAGCAGGATAAATGCCAATGACATCAGAATCTGCATAGTCAGAATCCACCAGCGTTTGGTCTTGAAGATATCTACGATAGGGCTCCAAAGCGGTTTGAGTGTCCATGGGAGATAGAGAAGGCTCGTGAACAAGGCCATTTCTCCATTAGGCACTCCCATCTTCGTGAACATGGTCACCGATATGTTGTTGACGATAAAGTATGGGATTCCCTCCGCGAAATAAAGCGTTGGAACCCACCACCAAGGGGTTTTGCCGTTTGCTATTTTATTCATTTCTGTCTTTGTTTACAAGCCGGCTGCCGGGATAGTAATGTGCAAGTATCTGCGAATAGTCATAGCCTTTTTCAGACATGACGGCAGCACCTATCTGGCACAATCCTACACCATGGCCCCATCCGGCTCCATATAGCATTATTATATCTTCTTCAGGTGATGTTTCTGACTTCGTGACTTTAAACACGAAAGCAGAACTCTTCAAGTGTGATGTAGACAGGAACTTCCTGATGACAAGTTCCTTACCTATCTGCATAGAACTCTTGGAGCCCTTGATCAGAAGTTCGGTAATCCTGCCTGACGGACCGCGTGAGATGACAGTCATGGACTCGAACAGTCCGATATCCTGTCCTGAGCGTTCTTTTATAATGTCAGAAATACCTTTTCTCGTATACGAAATCTGCCATCTGAAGAAGTCCTTAGTCTCCAGGTCATAATCATTAAGTACCTGAGACAGAATCTTTTCATCAGATGTATTGCAGAATGATTCGGAAGCTTCCGGAATCTCGCCCATAATCCATTTCTCAGCATTCTCTTCCTTCGTAAGATCAGGAACAGCCGCAGCATTCTCTGAAGCGGTATCAGGAACAGCTGCCAGATATGGAAAGTCTTCGTCGCTCCAGCATGAACTGAAGTGTTCCATCATTCCGCCGCAGCTTTTCGAGAATCTGGCATCACAAAGTTTTCCGTCATACATAAGGACTTTTCCCCAAGTCTGGTCTACGGCCTTGCGCACGTTCTCACCTATGGCCAATGTAAGTCCCTGATATCTCTGGCAGTGGTCATCTGCGCATACATCGAACAAGGTATGGTCTTCCCTGTCGTACCATCTTACGTAATGATGTACTCCATTCTCAGTGTAATCTTCTTTCACTGAAGACTTTACCTCTTTAGCAGCAGACTTTCGGGCCTCGATCTGAGACAAGAGCCATGACCTGGAAATCACAGCATGTGCCTTAAGGAATTCCAGCGAAGCGCTCGCCTTCATCTCTGAAGATATCACGCTGAGCAGGTAATCCTCCACACCTATGACATTCACCGCTGTGACTTTACCGTTATCCACGATAAACTTCAGCGATCCGGCGAATTTCTGCACTTGTTTTCTTTCCCAATGGAATCCCACACCGATGGTCACCCCATAAAGAATGAATGTCGGCTCGGCAAACATGGAAGACATGGTCTGCGCATCGAACACCAATTCATCATAAAGGGTTCCGTTATAGGATATCTTTCCGTTCTCGTAAGAGACTTTCTGCTTGCCTGCCCCATCGGAAATGATCTCGAATTCTATCTCGTCGCCCGACATGATGCCTACCTGAACTTCAGGCTGGGTACGTGTCAGCTTCCAGATTATATCCCTCTCAGTATCAGCATTGACAGAAACTTCGGCGAGCATTTCTTTCAGGAGACGGGCATCGAGTTTCGCGTAATCGTCGGCATTCGGAACGATGAACAGACCGCCCATGTCGGCACAGCCGGGGCTCATGGTCAGATGGTCGGGACCTTCATCGAAATAGTGGTGCGAACGGTGCTTGTCGCGCGCGAGCAGCACTGCCCTGTATTCGCCGAAACGGCCGTGGGAAATGCCTGAAACTTTCTTGCTCGGAGAGACTTTGTACCATGTCAGCAGATTGAACATCGGCTCGGTTTCATCTTCGCGCTGCGGGAGACAGTCCAAAAGGCGATAGAAAAGTTTCGCCATGGATTTGGAGGTTCTCGCCTTAAGGACGAAGACGCCTTTCGTGAATTTGTCGTAATGATAGAGGCTGGCGTCCTGGACTGAGGTCAAGTACTCCAGAGGCGAGCCTGCCGGGACCGACTGTCCGTCCACCAGATCCAGGTTTTTGTCAATGTCGTTTTCCAGTGGCATGAGGCCGCGTGGACAGGCCTGGAAATGGAAATGGTCAGGTGCAGACGCTCCGCATTTCGGTCCGTTATAGAAAATCGTAAACGAAGGATAGTGACGCGCCAAGTCTGTCATATCCACCATCCTGTTCCAAATGGACTGAGGCACATGTTCATCTCTGGCGATTACAAGGTGCTCAGGGAAAATAGGATATGGATTTATGAGGACATCGTATTTGCGGTCTTTGCGTCCCTCGAATTTCAACTTCATCTGTTCGGAAGGACGGTTATCTGCACAAAGGAAACATTTCCTCGCTTTCAGGGATGCCGTATCCACTTTAGCTGCAGAAGATTTTATCCTTCCCGGGTTGTGCTGGAGTTTTACATCCAGGCCATTTACCTCAAGATTACGCACTTCGACGTTTTTCAACGCACGGAAGTTCGCCGCTGCAAGCGGCCAAACTGACAACTGGTCGAGTACGAATTTGCTTATGATACCGTCTTCCATAGGCAATTAATTATTACCGTTAAGTGAAAGACGTGCTTCGAGTTCCCAAGTACGGATGCTGTCCTTATAGAGATTATTGGCATTGACCTTACTGATATCAAGAGCCGCGTCGGAGTTGCCCTCCCATCTGCGGCAGCAGTAGATCGGCTCATAGATGCGGCCGATGCGGTACTCGCGGCTGATGCGCAGACCGACAGCATAGTCCTCGCCGTAACTGCAATTCGGGAAGTTGATCTTCCTGAGCAGCGGAACGTAGAACGCTCTCGGAGCACCCAATCCGTTAATTCTCAATGCGTTGTTGCGTCCGTTGTCGTCTGTCCACTCTTTGTGGTCGATAAGTCCCGGAGGCAGGAGGTTCATGTTGAAGTCGGTCATTTCATAAGAGCCGATCACCATGCCGCAGCCTTCTTTCTTGAAGACATCCACCACTTTCTGAAGTGTGGTCGCGTCCTTGTAAACGTCGTCGCTGTCGAGCTGGACCGCATAAGTTCCGCAATGCTCGCTATGGACGGCCATGTTCCAGCAGCCGCCGATTCCGAGATCGTTTCTGTCCGGGACAATGACTACGAGTCTCGGGTCGTCGATCTTGGCCAAGACGTCAGATGTGCCGTCGGTGGAGTGGTTATCCACTACGATGACGTTGAAGTCGAAGTCACATTCCTGTGAGAGAGCGCTCTTTACAGCGTCTGCCACAGTGCGTACACGGTTGAATACCGGAATGACTACGGAAGCGGTCACTTCGAATTTCGCAGACGGGTCGAGTTCTACCTGCTTGAATCCCGGCGCAATATATGCTCCGATTCTCTTCAAGTATGCGGTGCAGATGTTCTCCATCTCTATCTGCACTTCCCTGTTGCGGGGATTCACATAATCGAACTGCTTTTCACCTGACTTTCTGGTATCTGTCTCCACTTCGGTATACAAGTATTCTCCGATATGGACGATGTTCTTCATCCTGAGACGGAGGTCGTACATGGCACCGAATGAATAGTCCACATCCATTTCAGCCACAGCCTGCTTGAACGGTTCCGTCTTGAACACCTGGACAGGACCGAAATCGAAATCATCACGCAATGCACCCTTCTGGCACTCAATCGCCGGATGACGACGTATTTCCTCTTTCCCCTCAACATTCGTAACGACCTCATAATGATCAGAATAAAGCATATCCGCATCAGTATACTCAGCGATTTCAGCAAATCTTTCAAGTGAAAGATAACCAAGCTCACATGGGAATGGTTTTGTATTTATAAGAACGAAATCTTCATTAAGTTCTGCTGCTATTTTGCGCAGATCTGCTGTGCTTTTTACAGGGACATCCTGTATGATTTTGAATGTGGCCATATCACAATGTTATTAGATTCTAAAGTAAAGCTTCGAGAGATTTGCGTATTCTCCTGAACTCACTCTCAAAGTTAGGAGTAAAGATGGATTTTCCCAAACTTTCTTCGATTTCTTCCATAGACCAGTAACGGCCCTCATCCACCTCGTCGAGATCGGGCTGCGGAGTGAAATTTCCCACTGCAGCAAAGATGTTCACAAACTCTCTCTCCACATCACTTTGGAAGACATAGTTACCGAGCCATATC
Source organism: uncultured Bacteroides sp. (assembly GCA_900546925.1). Classification (GTDB taxonomy): domain Bacteria; phylum Bacteroidota; class Bacteroidia; order Bacteroidales; family UBA932; genus Cryptobacteroides. The sequence continues at coordinate 4,868 of UREV01000028.1, read as the reverse complement.
GGATTGTATTCCACGAATTTAAGTTCTTCACGGGATTCCCTGAACAGGGCTTCTGTTATATGTTCACCATAGTCCACATGACCACCGACAGCCGTATCCCATCGACCTGGAAGAAGATCCTTTTTCATAGAACGCTTCTGGAGATACAATTGGTCATACCTGTTGATTATATGAAGATGCACGACTGGGTGAAGTAACATGGACCCGCCATGGCAGTATGCCCTGGATGCCTGCGCATATACCAGGCCATTCTCCCTGATGACGGGTAACATTTCAGAACCGCCCGTCGCCGGCGCGACAGGGTTTTCAGCCGTAGGTTTAGGCAAGACTTCGGCCGGAGACGGGGGATAAATCAAATCAAACATTATAGTGTAAACAAAATTATCAGCTGGGCCATGAGAACTCGCATGAACATAGTCAACGGGTAAACAGTCGCATAGCTGATGGACGGATAATCAGTTCCATAAACTTCCTGTGAGAAAGCAAGCACTGGAGGGTTCGTGGTACCTCCGGATATCAAACCGCAGATTTGGTAGAAATTCAGTTTGAACACGAGACGGGCAAGCAAGCATACACAAGTTACAGGAACAAGAGTTATGAGAGCACCATAAAGAATCCACCAGTAACCGCCGTTCATAATGGAGCTTACGAAGTTTTCACCTGCGCCGAGTCCGACAGCCGCAAGGAAGAACGAGATACCGATTTCACGAATCATCATGTTGGCACTCAATGTAGTATATGTAGTAATCTTGAGCTTAGGTCCGAAGTATCCGAGAAGGATAGCGATAATGAGCGGACCACCTGCAAGACCGAGTTTGATCGGCTGAGGAATGCCAGGGAACTTGATAGGAAGTGATCCGAAAATCACACCGATAACGATACCGAAGAAGATAGGAATAAGGTTCGGATGGCTGAGGCTTGCTGCCTTGTTACCGAACAGACCTGCAACCTTGTCGATGGAATCTTCCGGACCTACGACGAGAAGGCTGTCTCCCACATGGAGATAAAGGTCAGGACGGGCTACAAGTTCTACACCTGAACGGAATACGCGGGTTACAGAAACACCGTAGATAGATCTCACATTAAGGTCACGGAGGCTACGTCCGGTGATAGACGACTTGGTGACAGTAATCTTTCTGGCCACGAGAGGAGCATCCTGGTTATCCCACTCCCTGTAACTCATTTCGATTTCATCACCGAATAGTATTTTCACGAGATACTCGGAATCCTGAGAGGTAATGGCGAGAAGCTTGTCTCCTTCTTTAAGGACTGTATCTGAAGCCGGAACGAAAAGTTCTCCGTCACGCATAATTCTGGAAATGACGAACTTGTCTCCGTTATCCTTTGTAACTTCTGAAATTTTGCGTCCGTAAACTGCAGGGTTCTTCACCAGATAGCTGGCACGGATAGCACCTGTACCGAGTTTGCCCTCATTATCCAAAAGTTCCTTTTCGTGACTCAGATCCACCTTGAAGATAGCCTTGAAGAAAATGAGAAGGATAATTACACCAAGTACACCGATAGGGTAAGCTACGGCGTAAGCCGAAGCGATAGATGAGGTAGCCTCAGAAGCAGCCGTCTGTCCTAACCCGTCTGCAATCATGGAGTCTGACAATGTCTGCTGGGCTGCACCTAGACCAGGTGTATTCGTAACGGCTCCGGACATAACACCGGTCATAGTACGAAGGTCCTCACCTGTAACAAGATGGATGACATAAGTCATAATGACTGCAAGCATCACGAGAGTCACAGCTAACATATTCATGGTAAGACCTCCCTTCCTGAATGAGTGGAAGAAACCAGGACCTACCTGAAGACCGATACTGAACACGAACAAAATAAGTCCGAAATCCTTCATAAAAGCAAGAATACGAGGATCTCCACGCAAGCCGAAATGGCTAAGCAAAATACCGATGAAGAGAATCCAGGTAGAACCGATGGAGATTCCCTTGAACTTGAATCTGCCCAGGTAAAGGCCAAGAGCGATTACCGTGGCAAAAAGCAGGATGGTATGGGCTATGCCAGTACCTAAAAACAAATCATGCATAAATAATAGTATAATTATCTAATTAATAATCAATCCTGACACAGAAAGCGGATTTTCCATCAGTCTTTCCTTCCACAAAATAACTTACGGTGCCATCTTCAGCGACTTTCTTCACTTTATCGAGAACAATCTCCTCACCTGGCCTGGTCTCATGATTGAAGTTGACGGTAACTTCCTTTACCGGATGCCCCTTCAACTCTTCATAGTCGATGCAGTCCATCGCCCAGACGACATATCTCGCATTGTTCGTATGTCCGAGAAGATCCACATCAGAGTATTCCACTTTGTGGACTCCTGCAGAAACAGGTTCCACCCCACGCGGAATCATGACTTTATCTGCCGGCTTTTCTATCGCATTATCCTGACATACAGAGCCTTCCGGAATCATCTCCACAACTTCTGCCGTACGGCACAATGATCTTTTTTCCACATCCAGGATGACCCACGAGCTGGTCGCAGCCACCAAAGCCTCGCCTTCCCTGCTCTTAAGGATGAAATCCCTGAGATAAAAAGGCCCGTAAGGTCCTTTATGCCACGTGTATAGGTCAATGTCTTCCCTCCATACCGGATGGCGGAGGAATTTGAAGTTCATTCTGGACAACACCCATGCCTTACCTTCTTTCTGAAGAGCATCATAACCAAATCCGAGTGCTGTAGCAGCCTGATATGCAATCTCTTGCGCCAAGTCCATAAATGCGGCCGGCTTCATCTTGAATTCAGAGTCCACATCGAAGCAAGGTACTACCGTCTCGATGAGGTATTTTTTATCAGTATATCTTCCGTTCATATTCATAACGTTATAACTTACAAAATTACGGAACTATTCCGACTTTTTCAAATCACGGACTATGACATTAAAACAACAGCCGCCACCCGGAAAGATGACAGCTGTCATTTTGGAGTATGATTTCAACTCCGGAATAGTGTATTATATTGTTAATGATATTGTTTTCTAAACGTACATGAAACGCTTGATACTGCCCTTAGGTGTCTTCGCAAAAGGCTCAAGCTGAATTTCATACGACGATACCACCGAATAAGCAGGAACTATTTTGTTCAATGCTGCCAAGTTGGCGTCCATGATTTTCGTCAGGTTGTCGGCATCGGTTCCGGCATCTGCGAGAGCATTCTGGTCAGGAACGATCAACGCCACAAGTTTTTCCTTTCTGCTGACAATCAGGGACTCAGCGACAAAAGGCATATTATTTAGAACCACCTCGATTTCCTCCGGATAGATGTTCTGCCCGTTGGAAGAAAGCAGCATGCTCTTGCATCTTCCGACGAGGAAAAGCGTATTGTCTTTATCCATGGTTCCGAGGTCTCCGGTATGGAACCAGCCATCTTCGGTGAAGGCTGCCTTGGTAGCTTCCTCGTTCTTATAGTAGCCTGCGAACACTACATCACCTTTTACAAGGAGCTCACCTGCAACATGTTCAGGATCTTTAGAGTCGAAACGGACTGAAACATGCTCCTGTACGTATTCACCGACAGATTTGAGTTTATAACTTCCGAGGTGTCCCACACTGATAAGCGGAGCGCATTCTGTCATACCATAACCGGTAACGAAAGGAGTCTTGAGTCTGATCGCAAGAAGCTGCTCGATTCTGTCCGGAATGGCAGCACCGCCAGTCACGAACTCTTCGATATTGCCGCCCATACCTTCCATGAAGATAGTCCTCAAAGCGTCACAGAAATCAGGATTCTGCTGGTAATTGTCGAGTTTGGCCTTGCCTGACTTGCTGTTTATGAATTCACCGATGGTATCTTCTATCATCTTCCTCAGGATCAGCGGGACAGCGAAGAATACTCTTGGCTTGAACTCACGGAGAGCCGGTTTCAAGTTCGAAGGAACAGGAGGGACGAAGAGCACTACCAAATGCATACCGAAGCAGAGAGGTGCTATTCCGTCGAATGTAAGTCCGAATATATGTGCGTAAGGAAGGACGCTGACGTAGTTGTCTCCCTCATGATAAGGACAATGCGTAGGTATCATGTCTATGTTCGCACTGAAGTTACGAACAGTAAGCATAACGCCCTTAGGGAATCCGGTAGAACCGGAGGTGTACATTATGGCGCACAACTCATCCATCGGACGCTCATCATAATGGACATCGTCAGACGTGAACCCATTTGGATGTGCTGCAGCGAAGAGCTGGTCTCTGTCTGCATAGATCTTGGCGAAATCTCCTCTTGAAGCGAGCAGTTCGCCGGAATGCAGGTCGATTACTCCCATGATGTTCGGCATGGTTTCGATGTCCATACCGTTGAAGATATTCTTTTCAGTAAAGAGGATTCGGCTGTCAGAGTGATGGACCAATGCCTGTGTATCTTTGGGGGTATAGCCGTTGAAAAGTTCGACTGCGACATACCCGCCTGAGATGGCTGCCATGAATGTCTTTATCCAGTTGGCACTGCTTCTGGCGTTGATGGCTATTTTGTCGCCGTATTCCAGGCCAGCGGCCTTGAAGTAGAGATGAATGGTTTCGATGTCGGCAGCGAGCTGGCCATATGATATGCTCGAGGTTTTGTATTCGTCGAGTGCGGGTTTGTCCCAGCAGTTGCGGAGCGTATTCTCAAATGTCCGGATGAAGTATTCCATGTATTCAAATTATTAAGTTCGGTGCAAAGATATATACAGAACTTAAATAATGTGAGAAATACTACATTTAGGCCCTATACAAAGCGAATAACGGGCGTATTAATATCACTTTTAAGACACTCAGGTAACGCCGCCGGCGGCGCGGGTGGTCGCCGAAAGGTTCGCTTCGCTCATCCTTCCCAGCGGAGCTGGGCCCCTTCCGTTCACAAGGCCACGGACGGC
>UREV01000027.1 GCA_900546925.1 uncultured Bacteroides sp. | reverse complement strand
AACTCAGGACGCGAATTGCGAAGCACCTGAGCGGACGAGTCCGAGCTCCTGGCGCCACGTCACATTATATATGTTTATATTTGCAACCCCAATCGAACGTAAAAAAACACATTCTACAGCGCATACAAACGAAAAAGGGGTGCATCCCAAAAGGACACACCCCCTAAAATTTTTATTTCAGACTATTAACTAACCATTAAAACCAGGTTAAACAGCCGTCAAAAATTATGTTTTCTCCTATTAAAGTACTGACATAATAGCACCTACGAGAGCAAGAATAGCGTAGAACTCAGGAAGAGCGGCGTAGATGAGGGTATTGGTCATCACGCTATGTCCCTGGCTCTCACCTACAATACCATTGGCACAAACCTGACCCTGGCGGATAGCTGAGAAGAGGCAGACGAGACCTACTGCGAGACCTACACCGAAGAGCTTTGGTCCCATCACTGCGAAATCAGGCTTGAAAACCACCAACCAAAGGAGGAATCCTACGAAACCGTAAAGACCCTGGGTTGCAGGAAGTGCAGAAAGAATCATATAAGTAGATGACTTCTCAGGATTCTTCTTGAGAGCACCCTCAGCTGCATTGGCAGCAATTGTAGTTCCGTAGCTGGAACCGATACCGGCGAGACCGAGCATAAGGCCGAGTCCGATATAACCAAGAATTTCGTTCATAGTTTTAAATTATTTTATTTGTTATTATTCTTTTACCAAAGGGTTATATTTAGCTCCGGCACCCTCATATCCGGAATTCTTAAAGTACTCCACAAACGTAAGACGGAGCGGATGTACGAATGCACCCAGGCATGACATAGCCAGATTCAGCACATGGCCGAAAATCAGGATCACTATGCAGAACGCCCAGTTCACTACAGGCACAGGGATGTCGAGAATCATCGTTCCCATGATGTTGAACGCATTTCCGAGCATACCTCCGGCGAGGCCGAGGGCATAAAGACGGATATAACTCAACACGTCACCCAAGAGACCGGTAGCCATATTATACGTATCCCAGAGACCTGAACCGATGTTCATCAGCGGATTACGTCCAGGAGTATTGAAGATGAAAATCGCGAGTCCACTGACTGCGGCCAATGCGATGATCACCCACTTGAAAGCCTCAGCAGAAAGCACTTCCATCATACCGAGAGATATCACGATGATACCGCCCACGATGAGAGTCGTCCACCCCCAAGTAGAAATCGTCTTGCTGAAACCGAAACGCTTCGTGAAGTTTATCGTCTTGATAATCATGGCAAGACATATATGAATCACACCTATTACGACAGCCAGAACCATCTGCACAGGGAATCCTGCTATCTTTCCGTCAGGGAACCATCCGTCGATGCACAAAGCCTTCAACCATTCAGGTGCCCAAGACGCGCTGAGGATACTCATTCCGAAGAACGTACCCAAGAACAGGCCTACAAAGAATGTCATTCCGCCGAGGAAACCGATAAGTCTGTACATCTTGCCCAGACCCGTATTCTGCATCTTCAGTTTCATGACCAATGCGATAAGCATAAGCAAAATACCGTAGCCGGCATCTCCCATACACATCGCGAAGAACAGCATGAAGAAAGGTCCGAGAACAGGTGTCGGGTCGAACTCGTCATATACAGGCATGCCGTACATTCCGGTCAGCACTTCGAAATTCCTCGCAAACCAGTTGTTATGCAACTTGATAGGAGGATTGTCCTCCTTAGTCGCAGCCTCCGCCGTATAATAGATTCCGAGGTCGTCGAACGCCTTGCGGAGTTTCTCGTCATCCTCAGTGGGAGCAAAGCCCGTGAACACCGTAACATAGCCATTCACAGCCTTTTCCGTAGCCACCTCAGCGAAATAAAGATCGAGCTGACTTAGTCCGTCCTTGTAAATCTTTTCGATTTTTCCGGAAAGACTCTTCAGATTACCTATAAGTCTTTGCTCTTTATCCAACTCAGCCTCGAGCTCAGCCACCGCCTTTTCAGCCTCATTTACAGACCCTGTCGGCGCAGAAATCGGCTCAATCGGGAATGTATATTCACCTGAAACAGGAGCCACAGTCACGAAGAAAACATTCGTATCTGTCTCACTGATAATCTGCAACGGCTGAATCTCAGACCACGCAGCCTCGAATTTCTTCTTCGGACAACTGTAGAAACGGACCTTCAGCCCCTTGGACTCCAGTTTCTGAAGATCCTCACTGCTGAATTCGCCCCAAGGCCTGCGCACAGCCACCTCACGCTTCGCCGTAGAAATCTCCACCTTGACGGCATTGACCTTATCCTCAGCGGCGAGGACAGCCTGTACCGGGTCTCCATCGAATTTGAAGCCCGATTCCGGCGCGAGGGTGCAAGCATTCAGAATCGCAAGTGCCTTCTTCGCCTGGTCGGCCTCCGAAAGCAGCGCCTCAGACTTCCCGTCCACCGGTTTGAGCGAGCGGGTTATGTCAATGACGCCGAGATCTTGGATCTTCGACAGGAATCCCTCCGTCTGCTCCGAAAGCAGGACAAAGGAATATTTGGTCATCGGACTAATCATTCTGCAGCTCCTCCATAGCTTCTTCCTCTTCGTGGCGGCTCTTGACAATCTTGGATGAGGCTTTACTCAAGTTCTCCTCATCCTCCATATATCTCTTGATTTTTCTGATAGCCTCCTGATAGCCAGGAATTTGCACCTTCTCGTAGAGGTTCACCTTCTGGGTGGTCTTTTTCCTCTGCCAGTCGAGAATACGGCTCTTCTCCTGATATACTTCCGACTCGATGCCCAGACGTGTCATTTCCTTCAGGATAGCCACGCCGTCAGCATACCATGCCGGCTTCACGAAAGCGTTGAACGGATGAATCTCATAATGGATATCCTTCAGCTCAGGTGTCTTCACTCCGGCCAGTTTCGCCGTAACCAATTCCACATCAGTGATGGAAATCAGGCCTGGGTCGAACTCGTTCCAAAGTGCAGCCAGATAGTCGTACTTTTTCATGGAGGCATTCAGTTCCTCAATAAGCTTCTCCGAACGTTCCTTAGCCTTTCTCACCTCAAGACGCAAGGCAGACTCCTTATTCTGAAGAGTAGGGAGAGCCTTCTGACGCATCTTCAGCTGCTTGCCGAGGTTGTTCAGGGATGTCTTATTGTATTGGAATTTAATTGCCATAATTAATTTCTATTCAATAATTTACGACCGGAAAACTATTCACCTTTCCAGTATTTGTCGATCAATACCTGCTTGATACCGGTCTCTGCCTTGGTGAAGTATTTGCCGAACAGTTCCCAAGCGGTGTCGAGCATCTCATTGATGGTGATGTTAACGTCGATGGAAAGAAGTCTGGTAGCATACTCCTTAGCATATTTGAGACAACGGTGGTCATAGTCGCTGAGGTCGAAACCGTTCTCGAGTTTCGTCTTCGCGTTCTGGGCATCAGCATACAGACGCACACTGGCGTTCATCACCTGGCTATGATCCTCACGGGTCTTCTTGCCCTGGACGAGCTGTTTCAGTCGTGAAAGTGAACGGAACGGGTCGATGATGACCTTGCCTGAATCAGCATCAGCACGAAGATAAAGCTGACCCTCAGTGATATATCCGGTATTGTCAGGAATAGCGTGGGTAATGTCACCGTCATTCAATGTAGTCACGGCGATGATGGTGATGGATCCGCCTGAAGGAAGCTGCACGGCTTTCTCGTAAATCTTCGCAAGGTCAGAATAGAGAGAACCCGGCATAGAGTCCTTGGAAGGAATCTGGTCCATACGGTTAGACACGATACTGAGCGCATCGGCGTACAATGTCATATCTGTCAGCAGGACAAGCACTTTCTCATTTTTATCCACTGCGAAATACTCTGCCGCAGCAAGCGTCATATCAGGAATAAGAAGACGCTCTACAGGAGGTTCCTCAGTAGTGTTGATGAAGCTGATGATCTTGTCCAATGCTCCGGCTGACTCGAACGCATGACGGAAGAAAAGATAGTCGTCATTCGAAAGTCCCATACCGCCGAGGATAATCTTGTCCACATCGGCACGGAGGGCCACGTCGGCCATCACCTGGTTGTAAGGCTGGTCAGCATCTGCAAAGAAAGGAATCTTCTGGCCTGACACGATAGTATTGTTAAGGTCAATGCCGGCGATACCTGTAGGAATCAGCTCGGATGGCTGACGTCTCTTGTACGGGTTCACTGACGGACCGCCGATTTCACGCTGCTCGCCTTCTACCTCAGGACCACCGTCGATAGGCTGTCCATAGGCATTGAAAAAACGTCCTGAAAGCTGATCGCTCACTTTCAATGTCGGAGGAGCGCCGAGGAATGAAACCTCCGCATCCGTAGGGATACCCTCCGTACCGGCGAACACCTGAAGAGTGACAGAGTCACCCTTGGTCTTCACCACCTGAGCCAGACGGCCGGCAACGGTAGCCAGTTCATCATTGGCAACACCAGAAGCCTTCAGCGTAACAGTCGCCTTGGTAATAGCCTCAAGTTGAGTATATGTTCTTTGAAAAGCTTTATTTGCCATTTTCTTCCAGAAGTTTTGAAAGTTTTGCATTATAGTTCTCGAACGCCTCGCTGTGGAACTCTGAGTAGTTCATCTGTCGGAGATCATTGATAATCTCCTTGAAGAAGTTGCGGCACTGCTCGAAATTCTCGAATGAGAACTTCTTGTCACAGACATCGAGAACGAGGTTCATCATAAATTTCTGACGCTCAAGCGGGCAGAGGCTGTCCACTGCGTCGAACGCATCCTGCTGAAGGAAAACGAAGTCCATGAGCTCAGATTTCCAGAATGTCTCGTGATAGCTCATAGGAACGCCGTCATCACCGAGAATATTAATCTGCTCGGAAGCGTCACGTCCCTGGCGGATAATGTTCTTCGCGCGGTTCACCTTGTCAGCCCAGCCTTTTTCGATCTTTTCGTCGAGGAACTCGCGGATTTCCGGATATTCCAGATACTTGGAATAAGAATCGATAGGGTTCACTGCAGGATATCTCTTCTGGTCTGCACGGTTCTGCTCGAGAGCGTAGAAACATCTTGCAGCCTTCTTGGTAGACTCAGTCACAGGCTCTTTCAAGTTACCGCCGGCAGGAGATACAGTTCCGATAAACGTAACGGCACCGGTCTTTCCATTGTTCAGAACGACCATTCCGGCACGGGCGTAGAAGTTAGAGATAATGGCTGAAAGGTCGACAGGAAATGCATCGGCTCCAGGGAGTTCCTCCATACGGTTACTCATCTCTCTCAATGCCTGTGCCCAACGGGATGTAGAGTCGGCGAGAAGCAGACACTTGAGTCCCATCGCACGGTAATACTCGCAGATAGTCATAGCGGTATAAACTGAAGCCTCACGGGCTGCAACCGGCATGTTGGATGTGTTACAGATGATGGTAGTACGATCCATGAGGTGACGTCCCGTATGCGGGTCGATGAGTTCAGGGAACTCCGTGAAGATTTCCACGACCTCGTTCGCACGCTCACCGCAGGCTGCCATCACGATGACGTCGGCGTCACCCTGCTTCGCAATCGCGTGCTGAAGGACTGTCTTGCCGCAACCGAAAGGTCCCGGGATGAATCCGGTACCGCCTTCGGCGATAGGATTGAGTGTGTCAATGACTCTGACACCTGTTTCCATAATCTTGTTCGGCCTCGGTTTCTCCTTGTAGCACTTGACAGCGACTTTCACAGGCCATTTCTGAACCATAGTCACGTTTACGTCCTCGCCGTCTTCGCCGGTAAGAACTGCAATAGTGTGGTCGATGTTATACTGTCCAGCCTTCTCGATGCTTTTTACGGTATAAGTTCCCTTGAATGAGAACGGTACCATAATCTTGTGAGGAAGCCATCCTTCTTTCACTTCTCCCAACCAGTCTGCAGCGATGACTTTATCTCCGGCCTTGGCCATAGGAGTGAAGTCCCAAAGCTTCTCATGGTCGAGCGGAGATGTGTACTCTCCCCTCTTCAGAAATACGTCTTCCATAGTCGCCAGGTTGTTCTGGAGACCATCATAAATACTGGAGAGCAGTCCAGGTCCGAGGGAAATCTCGAGCATTTTGCCTTCGAATTCCACCAAGTCACCGTTTTTCAGGCCTCGGGTACTCTCAAATACCTGAACAGAAACGTTCTTGCCTTTTACCTTGATGACCTCAGCAAGCAACTTGGTCTGTCCAAGTGTTATATAACAAAGTTCGTTCTCCGCCACCGGACCATCTACTGTGACAGTCACGAGGTTGGAGACGATACCTGTTACCTTTCCTGTTGTTTTCATTATTTGTCTGTTTTTTACCTATTCTTATTCGACAGCTTTGTCCGCAGCTTCACGGATACCGGTATAAGAACCGCGCACCTCATCCACTAGACGGGCAAACATGGCCTTTCCGGATTCAGGATCCAACTTGAGCCACCTGGAAACGATATGAAGTTTAGCGATAAAGCCGAGAACCGCATCGATATCGAAATAATCGAAAGTCGTGATCTCGTCTATCTTTTCCCACATCAAGTCATCGATACCTCTTTCTCTGGACAATATGTCAGATGTGTCGAGCACGCCATCCAATTTCTGACCTTCCGCAAACTCGCCCACAGTCTCCATGAAAATATCAGTTCCCGCAGGACGGTCGAGCGCCTTGTTCAGATAACGCACCTTCGCATTTCTCACATTCAGGTCGAATGTGAAATAATCTCTGATGAATTTGTTTTTCGAGGCCAATGCCTTTGTATAGAACTCCTCGCAGAGTTTGCTGTCATCATACCCTTCCAGAAGAGCGTCCACAAGTTTATTGTCACTTGCAGAGCACAATCCCTTTATCTCAGCAATGATGTTCTCCCAGGACTGTTCTTCAGATCCTTTCCATTCCTTGCTGATATCCGGAAGACTGGCGATCAGATACTCGTAATTGTTCATGTGCGGAGTTTTTTATTCTCCGAAGAGAAGTTTCCTCGTAACTGGTCTGAGATATTCGCTGACAAGCTCCTTGAATGTTTCGTCAGTAAGGCTGATGAAATAGCTGCCATCCTTAGGACCGATAGTGAAACCGCCTGCGATTTTCTTGGAGAAGGAAGCGCTGATTTTTCCACCGAGGATAGATGCCAACTCATTCTTTACGAACGGCTCCAACCCTGCCTTCAGAGATTCAGGAAGAATAACGTCCAAGTCCTGAGCTTCTTCAGCATTGAACTTGACAGCTACGGCCTTTATAATCTCTTTCACGAAAGCCTCGTCAGAGAGGGCTTTTTCGGTCGCGCCTGCGGTCATTTTCATGACTACGAGGTTCTCAATATCTTTTCTGGTAGCCTGGATGCTCTGGGATGCCGCCATCTTCACGTCTCCGGCTACTTTCGTTTTGAAATCATTTGCTTCGTTTTCAGCTTTTGAGATTATGCCTGCGGCTTCCTTTTTTGCCGCTGCAACTATCTCTGCAGCCTCTGCCTTAGCCTTTGCAAGAAGAGCTTCTCCCTCTTCCTTGCCTTTGGACAAGCCCTCATTATAAAGCTTATCCGTTAATTCTTGCAATTTATTCTGCATATATAGTTTAGTTTTAATCGTTTTTAATACTGAAGTTCCACAAATATACAACTTTTCAGCATTTCAACAATGTTTTTACAACTCTTTTGCCAAACCAAAAATCCACTATGTTCAAAAAGTGCTATTTTCGGTTTGATATAGAGTTTCGATTTTCTTACTTCCAATACTGATAAAACAGAGTGATAGACTCTATTCCTGCATAGAATTGCTTGAGAAGGTAGCTCTCGTTCGGAGAATGAATAGTATCGCGCTCGAGTCCGAAGCCCATGAGAAGAGGATCGGCTCCAAGAATATTTCTCATCTCAGCGAGCACACAGATACTGCCGCCGCCTCTGCTCGGAACAGGCTCGATGCCATACACTTCAGCCATCGCCTTGGATGCAGCTATGTATGCATCAGAAGTTATCGGTATAAGGAATCCGTTTCCGGCATCTATCTTGTCGACTGTCACGTGAACGTAAGGAGGCGCTATCGCGAGAATATGATTTGCGGCCATGTCAATGATCTTGTCCGCTTTCTGGTTCGGCACGATTCGCATGGAAATCTTGGCATGAGCCTCTGACGGCAACACTGTCTTACTGCCAGGTCCGGTATATCCGCCCCAGATTCCGCAGACATCCAGACAAGGACGAATCGCGGTGCGCTCCAGAGATGAATAGCCTTTTTCACCTTTCAACGCATCCACGCCGATGCTCTTCTTGTATTCTTCCTCATCATGCGGTGCACGTGCGAGTTCTGCCCTGTCTTCTGCAGAAACCTCGACAACATCGTCATAGAATCCCGGAATAGTGACACGTCCGTCAGCATCGATAAGCGATGAAATCATGTCACAAAGTGTATTTATAGGATTGGCGACCGCTCCGCCGTAATGTCCTGAATGAAGATCCTTGTCCGGTCCTTTCACATTGACCTGCAGATAAGTAACTCCGCGCATACCACAGTTGATCGAAGGTACTTTATCTGAAATCATAGTGGTGTCGGACACGAGAATCACGTCGCATGCGAGTCTCTCCTTGTTAGCCTCGACCCATGCAGGAAGGCTGCGGCTGCCGACCTCCTCCTCACCTTCGAAGATGAACTTGACGTTATGGTTCAGCAACCCCTTGCGGACGAGATATTCGAAGGCTTTCACATGCATGAAGGTCTGTCCCTTGTCGTCGTTGGCTCCGCGTCCCCAGATCGCACCATCGTGAATTTCAGGCTCGAACGGATCGGAGTTCCATTTTTCGAGGGGCTCCGCCGGCTGGACATCATAATGACCATAAACCAGCACCGTCTTCAGGTTCGGGTCAATGATTTTCTGACCGAATACGACCGGGTTTCCTTCTGTAGGGAAAACTCCGGCCTCGTCTACTCCGGCTTCTTTTAGAAGTTCCGCGTAGCGTTCCGCACAGCGCTGCATGTCAGGTTTATGCTCAGGTTTCGCGCTTACCGACGGGATTCTCATGAGGGAGAAAAGTTCCTCGAAGAATCTGTCCTTATTTTCTTCGATGTACTGCTTTATATCGGCAGTATTTCCAGAATTCATATCTTCAATGTTTTTTGGTTATATCTCTGCAATTTACAAAATTTTTTCCTTTAATCGTTATAATTTGTAGGAAAAATGACATAGAAAAAGTGGTTCCGAATCGCACGACTCCGAACCACCGAAACACTAGTTAATATTTTGCTAACTAACCATTACTAAATTTCATTTTCCAGATGCGCCTTGGCGTAATCCAACGTGACTGTGAAGGTCTTTTTGCGGGACGACGGAGCCTCATACATGGCATCGTCGAAAATCTTCTCGCAAATGGAACGCAGTCCACGCGCACCAAGTTTATTCTTGATGGCAGTATCTACTATAAGCTCTTTGACACCATCTTCCACGACAAGTTTCATTCCGTCGAGTTCAAAAAGTTTCTCATACTGCTTGAGAATCGCATTCTTCGGCTCGGTCAAGATACGGAGAAGCGAATCCCTGTCCAGGCTATCCAGATAAGTCACGACAGGAAGACGTCCGATAATCTCAGGAATGAGGCCATAAGCCTTCAAGTCCTCAGCCGAAACATACTTCAGAAGATTATCCTTGTCCACCTTCTGCTTCTCGGAAGCACCGAAACCGATTACCTGGGTGTTAAGTCTCTGAGCTATACGGCGCTCGATACCCTCGAACGCACCGCCACAGATGAAAAGGATATTCTGAGTATTCACATGAATGAACTCCTGCTCAGGATGTTTGCGGCCTCCCTGCGGAGGGACATTGACAACACTACCTTCAAGGAGCTTCAGCAAGGCCTGCTGAACACCCTCACCCGAAACATCGCGGGTGATGGACGGGTTGTCACCCTTGCGGGCGATCTTGTCGATCTCATCGATGAACACGATACCGCGCTCAGCCTTCTCCAGATTATAGTCAGCCTCCTGAAGAAGTCTCGAAAGCAGACTCTCCACATCCTCGCCCACATAACCGGCCTGGGTAAGCACTGTCGCATCCACGATAGTGAACGGGACGTTCAGCATCCTGGCTATAGACTTGGCCAACAATGTCTTACCTGTTCCTGTAGGACCTACGAGAAGAATATTGGACTTCTCCAGTTCCACTCCGTCATCCGGTTTATCCTCCAGATTATGATTGATTCTCTTATAGTGATTATATACAGCCACTGACAAGAGCTTCTTCGCCCTGTCCTGGCCGATCACATAATTATCGAGGAATTCCTTTATCTCCTTAGGCTTCTGCAGTTTCTCGATTTTTCCCGGGGAACTTGCATGCTTGGCAGCGCCTTCCACCTCATCCAGATAGCCCGCAGCCATCCTCACGCAATCGCTACATATATACGTATCATCATGGCCTGACAGAAGAAACGGAACCTCCTCCTCACTTCTTCCGCAGAACATGCAACGTTTAGTCGTATTTTTCTTACCTGCCACTGTTATTTGGATTTTTTCTTAGCCTTCAGAATTTCATCCACCATGCCATAGTCGAGGGCCTCCTGCGCTGTCATCCAGAAATCTCTGTCAGCATCAGCAAAAACTCTCTCGAACGGCTGTCCGGAATGCTCCGAAATTATATTGTAAAGTTCAGTTCTGGTCTTCTCGATTTCCTTCGCTGCGATCATGATGTCGGAAGCCTGTCCCTGAGCACCGCCGAGCGGCTGATGGATGAGGACACGGCTGTGCGGAAGAGCTGACCTCTTTCCTTTGGTACCGGCACAAAGAAGAACAGAACCCATAGAAGCGGCCATGCCTGTACAGATAGTAGCCACATCCGGCTCGACAATCTGCATGGTATCATATATAGCCAGACCAGATGACACCTGTCCTCCAGGGGTATTCAGATACAGGGAGATATCCGCATTGTTGTCATTCGACGCCAAGAAAAGCAACTGAGCCTGGATGATATTGGCCACATCATCATCGATCGGAACACCGAGGAAAATGATACGGTCCATCATCAGTCGGCTGAACACGTCCATAGATGCCACATTCAGTTTGCGTTCCTCGATGATAGTCGGATTAATATACGAATCTACCGCTGATTCATAACGATGAAGGGTCATGGAACTGATTCCACGACCCATATTTGCAAATTTATCGAATTCGCTTCTATTCATACTCTAAAAGTATTCTGTTTGCGAAGAATTAAAGCTCGCGGAATTTCTCCACTGAAACCTTATCCTCGTCCAAAGAGACAGCACCCTTTACAGACTCGATAACCTTCTGAGCCTCAACATTCTCGATGATGCGGTGAAGGGTATTCTCATCCTGGAGAACGCGAACTGCGCTTTCCTTGAGAAGGTTCTCAGGAACGTTACCCATTCCGTAAGCTGCATACTGGTATGCAACATATGCCTGAGCCGCATCGTGAATCTCTTTCTCGTCTACCTTGAGGTTAAACTTCTGCATGAGGAAGTTGCGTACCATCTGCCAACGGAAATCCTCGAAGAATGCAGGTGCCTCTTTCTCGATTTCCTCTTTGGTGAACTTGCCCTCGTTGATGTGGAGAAGCCATCTCTTGAGGAACTCCTCAGGAAGTTTAATGTCAGCTTTCTTCACGAGGTAATCGCGGATATCCTTAGAGAACTTGTAGTCAGACTCCTGTTTGTAGTTGTCCACGAGTCTCTCTTCTACTGCCTTGTCGAACTCCTCTGGATTGTGAACCTTATCCTCACCGAAGATCTTGTTGTAGGTCTCCTGGTTCTCCTCTGCAGGAGCGAAAGTCTTGACTTCCTTTACAGTCACGTGGAACTCAGGATTGATGCCCTCGAGCTCCTCTTTCTTCATCTTAAGCATGTAAGCACGGTCAGACTCGTTTGTGAATGCCTCATTTACATTGACATCGAACTGATCACCTACCTTAGCTCCGAGGAATGACTTCTTAGCGTCGCCCTCTACGTTCTTGACGCCTACATAAGCACCTTCTACAGTCTTGCCTTCCTGTGTGAAATCTACGATAACGAAGTCATCTTCCTTAGCCTCTGCGGTGTCAGCGAGTGAACCGAACTGACGGAGAAGGTTATCCTTCATCTCTTTCTTTGCTGCGTCTGAAACCTCGATGACATGATATGCGATCTTGTCATCTTTTGAAAGCTCGAAATTAACCTCTGAAGTGGTAGCGATATCGAACTTGAATGTGAAGTCGTTTCCTGACTTGAGCTCGATAGGCTCCTGGTCTTCACTTGGAAGAGCCTCTCCTACCATATGGATATTGTTATCCTTGATATATCCGTTGATTGCATCTGAGAGAACTTTGTTCACAGCATCGCCGAGTACACGCTCGCCATATACTCTCTGGATGAGAGACATAGGAACCATACCTTTTCTGAAGCCTTTGAACTCTGCAGTGCGTTTGCATTTCTGGAGTTCTTTCTTCTCTGTTTCAGCGTAATCGTCGTGAGCAACAGTGATTGTAAGCTTGAAATTAAGCTCGTCAATCTGATTCTTTACAATGTTCATTTCTATGTTATTATTTTATTATTATTCTACTACAAGCCGGACGTTACTCCGACAAGCCTGCAAAAATAAGAAATTTATCCGAAACCGCCAAGTTTAGTAATCCTTAAAAAATAACTTGGAGGACCTTGATTACTTATCCAATTTTGGATAAACTATTCTCTCATGGTAAATTTGGCCGAGATAAGACTTCAAAACGGATTTAATACGACAGAGTTCTTTGAGGGAAATGTCAGCATTGTCCAGCTGGCCGGCATTGATCTTAGACGCGACAATCGACTCGACGAACTTGTCGAAGGTCTCCGGCGAGGTATCTTTCAATGTCCGTGAGGCAGCCTCGATGGAGTCGCAGATCATTAGGATCGTCTGTTCCTTGGTCCAAGGCTTCTTGCCCTTGTAGAAAAACTCGTCCGCATTCGCAGGGTCTCCGCCTTCCTGGATATATTTATTGTAAAAATATGCAGCACAAGAAGTTCCGTGATGTGTAATGATGAAATCACTGATTATGGTAGGCAGGTTATATTTCTCAGCCAATCTCATTCCGTCTGTCACATGGTTGATAATCATCTTGGCGCTTTCGAGCGGTGTCAGACCATCATGATATTTCGCGCCGACGCCTTCATTTTCCACGAAGCACTGAGGATTTTCCGTCTTGCCGATATCGTGATACATGGCACCTGCACGCACAAGAAGCACATTCGCATCTATACTGCGCGCAGCGGCATCGGACAAGTTCATCACCTGGAGAGAATGTTGGAAAGTTCCAGGGGCTTTCTGTGCCAATATCCTGAGCAGCTTATTGTTAGGATCCGCCAAGTCTTGGAGACGTGTGCTGGAAACCAGGCCGAATATCTTCTCCATCAGGAAAATGAGAGGATACCCTGCCACCGACAGCATTGACCCTAAAAACAGGAAAAGCGTAAGCTTGTACTCAGTGAAGGAGCTGCCGTCATTGATGAGACGGAACCCGATGAAAGTGACCAGCACTGAGCCGAATACGATGAGCGCAGTCACGAACTGGCGCCAGCCCATATTGAAATATTGGAACACGTACATCGTGATAACGCCGGATACGAGGTAGAGCACGAACAGTTCGATTCCGTTGTGCGCGTAAATCAGCAGCGGCATCAGTGATATGACATAAACCGGCAGAACCACTCTCTTGCGGAAGAACGCGAGAAGGTAAAGCGCTGCCAATGAGAATGGTATCATGTAAAGCGCCGACGGATTTATCCTGTCTACCGCGAATGCCGCAAATGCCGTCAATACGAAAATGAACAGCAGGTAGATATAGCGGTTCATCTCCTTGAAGATGTCCGGATTCGTGTAAAAGATGGAAAGGAAGAGGATCAGGACCATGGTCAATGATATCAGTCCGTTTCCGAGCCACATCAGGAACCTCGGTCCGTTGTAACCGAGACTGTTCTCATATTCGGTTCTGTACGAGTCCAGCATCTGCTCGATTTCGGCTGTCACGATTTCGCCTTTCGCCACGATTAGCTGTCCTGCAGTCACAAAGCCCTGTGTCGGGGAAATGTAATCGACAGCTTCAGCATGAACAAGATCGGTAGTTTCCCTGTCATACAGCAAGTTAGGGACGATCTCCTCGAAAACGCCGCTGGCATTCAAGACAGAATCCACCTTCACGCCTGGAAACAGACGCTTCAAGTCCGCACGTATTCTGGCATTGGCAGAAGACACCGTGTACACATCAGAAGCAGGAATCTTGGACGCGCGCTTGTCCTTCTGGACGAAGAGCACCCCTTCGGCATTCTTCGAAGCACCGGCATTGACAGCACCCGCATCAGCGATTACTCCGCGCTGGTAGATGCCGGCGAGGGTATTCAGAAGGTGCGGGCGGAAGTCGGCATGCTCGCCGAAGTTCAGTCTCTCGACACCGCTGATAACCTCCTGCTCGACGCCATCCTCATATTTATAATACGGGACGATACTGGAGCCAGCCGCATCTCTCTCAGCCTGAAGCTGTTCCGATGTCTTGAGTATAGGGAAATCGATCTGGGAGATCAATGTCTCATAAGCCCATGGTGAACCCTTTTTGTAGTCATAGTTGAACTTCCCGGTCCTCGGCATCATGAAAAGGAGGATAAGGAAAACGATGAACAGCGAGATGTAAATCTTGGGCTCGCGCGGAATTCCTGTCTTAGCCATAATGTGCAGTTTTAAATCTGGAAAATGTCCGGTCTATTTGAACGGACTATCTTTTTCTCGAGATATGTATGCGTAAGTAAGTGTATCTGTAAGTCGCGGGAATAGCCTGTGGGCCAGCACAGTAAGCTTTCCGAGGCCGGTCAGGATAACTTCCGATTTCCTTTTCGCCAATGCCTTCGCGAGGTGTCCGGCACACTCTTCCGCGCTCATCAGTTTGTCCTCGTCCAATGGGGTCTCGCCCTGGGCGGTTCCGTCTGCTGTCAATGCTGCATTACGCACATTGGAAGCAGTGTATCCAGGAGCGAACACGAGAACATTCAGGCCGTCTTTAAGGTGCTCGATACGGACTGTGTCCAGGAAGCCTCTTATGGCATATTTCGAAGAAGAGTAACCGGTACGTGCAGGAAGTGCAGAATAACCGGCAATCGAAATAACTCCTACGACAGAACCTTTCGTCTCAAGCAGATATGGAAGGGCAAACTTGGTACAATACACTGTACCCCAGAAGTTTACATCCATAAGCGACTTGATTACAGAAAGATCGAGATCCTTGAACATGGCTCTCATGGATATTCCGGCATTGTTCACCAGGATATCTATCCTGCCGAATTTCTCCACGGTCTTCGCTATAAGGTCCTTGCAGTCCTTTTCTTTGGAAACGTCTGTCTTTACGCACAAGACATTGTCCGGATTCTGGCTTACAGAAGGGACTTCAGCTTCCAATTTGTCGAGATGTCTGGCAGCCATGACCACCTTAGCGCCACAGCTTCCGAATAATCTGGCAGAAGCCAACCCGATTCCCGAGCTGGCTCCTGTTATGATTATTACTTTATCTTTAAAGTAAGTTTTGTCCATAATAGAACAATTATGTGCAATCTATTATTCCACAGTCATCGCAGCTATATCATCTCCGTCATATGCGCCGGCATCAAGTTTAGCCTTGATTTCCTTAAATGCTTTGAGTGTGTACTCGACATCTTCCATGGTATGAGCGGCTGTGCTGACGATACGGAAGATGACCATACCCTTAGGGATGACAGGATAGACAACCATCGAGCAGAAAATCTTGTAGTTCTCACGGAGGTCTTTGGCCATCTTGGTAGCCTGAGCCACACCACCTTTAATATGTACAGGGGTTACGCAAGCCTCAGCCTCTCCGATATCGAATCCTTCTTTCCTGAAACCGTCCTGGATAGCGTGGGTAATAGCCCAGCACTTCTTGCGGAGTTCGTCGCCTTCCGGTGACATGATGATTTCCAGACGTTTGGTGTTACCGATAACGAGCGGCATAGGAAGTGATTTCGCATACATCTGTGAACGCATGTTCGCACGGAGGTAGTTGATAATCTTGTGAGGACCAGCGACAAATCCACCGATAGAAGCCATAGACTTAGCGAATGCACCGATATAAAGGTCTACTTCATCCATACAGTGAAGAGCCTCTGATGTTCCGCGTCCGTGCTCACCGAGAAGACCGAATCCATGAGCATCGTCGATCATGAAACGGAAAGTGTATTTCTTCTTGAGAGCAGCGATCTTGTCGAGGATACCGAGAGCACCGGTCATACCATATACACCCTCAGTGATGAGGAGCACTCCGCCGCCGTTGGCATCAGCCTCAGCGCAGGCACGTGCAAGAACCTTCTCGCAATCTTCGATATTGTTATGACGATATTTGTATTTGCTTCCTATGTGGAGACGGATACCGTCGAGAAGACATGCATGGCACTCTGCATCGTAAACGATAACGTCGTGACGGGCTGTAAGAGCATCGATGGTGGACACGATTCCCTGATAACCGAAGTTATAGAGGAAAGCATCTTCCTTCTTCTCGAACTCTGCGAACATTTTCTCAAGTTTCTCGTGATATCTGGTGTTGCCTGACAACATTCTGGCGCCCATAGGGTAAGCAAGACCCCATTTTGCGGCAGCTTCCGCATCAGCCTTACGTACCTCAGGATGATTTGCAAGTCCAAGGTAGTTGTTAAGACTCCAGTTCAGAACCTCTGTCCCGTTGAAAATCATGTGAGGTCCGAGCTCTCCCTCCAGACGAGGATACATGTAATAACCGTAAGCCTGGCTGAAATACTGGCCGATAGGACCGCCTGAGTCTCTTTCAATTCTGTCAAAAATGTCTAACATATAGTTTAGATTTTAGTTTTTATGCATCAATATTCGCGTAATGTGCGTTTTCTTCGATAAACTGTCTGCGTGGCGGAACATCGTCACCCATGAGCATGGAGAATGTACGCTCTGCCTCAGCAGCATTGTCGATGGTGATTCGGCGCAGTCTTCTCTTCGACGGATCCATTGTGGTATCCCACAACTGGTGCTCACTCATCTCTCCGAGACCTTTGTAACGCTGCACAGTCACACCCTTGTCACTGCCCTTTCCGAGTCTCGCCGTAGCCTCCTTGCGCTGATCGTCAGTCCAGCAGTAAACTTCTTCCTTGCCTTTCTTCACAAGGTAAAGAGGAGGTGTCGCCAGATAAACGTATCCGTTCCTGATGAGGTCCAGCATATATCTGAAGAAGAAGGTCAGGATCAATGTTGCAATGTGGCTTCCGTCCACATCGGCATCGGTCATGATGATAACCTTGTGATAACGCAACTTGCTGAGATCCATTCTCTTCTCTCCGTTTTCATCCTCCTGCGCCACGGTCACGCCGAGTGCAGTATAGATATTACGGATTTCCTCACTGTCGAATGCCCTGTCTTCTGCAGCTTTCTCCACGTTCAGGATCTTACCTCTAAGAGGAAGGATAGCCTGGATGCGACGGTCACGTCCCTGCTTTGCAGTACCGCCTGCGGAATCTCCCTCGACGAGGAAGAGCTCACACTGTTCAGGATTTCTTTCGGAGCAGTCCGCAAGTTTACCAGGCATACCGGCACCGGACATTACAGTCTTGCGCTGAACCATTTCACGTGCCTTTCTGGCAGCGTTTCTGGCTGTGGCGGCGAGAATGACTTTCTCTATGATAATCTTTGCATACTTAGGATTTTCCTCGAGGTACTGGTCCATAGCTGCTGACGTAGCCTGAGAAACGGCAGAGGTAACCTCGCTGTTTCCGAGCTTAGTCTTGGTCTGTCCTTCGAACTGAGGCTCAGCCACTTTCACAGAAACGACAGCCGTAAGACCCTCACGGAAATCCTCCTGCGAAAGTTCCACTTTCACCTTCTCCAGAAGCTTGTTCTTGTCTGCATAGTTCCTGAGTGAACGTGAAAGTCCCATCTTGAATCCCTGCAGATGAGTACCGCCCTCGATAGTGTGGATATTGTTCACATACGAAAGGATGGTCTCTTTATATCCGTTATTGTACTGAAGCGCTATGTCTATAGGAAGAATCTTGTCAGATGTCACGCAGATCGGCTCCGGAATAAGTTCTTCGGAATTCGCATCGAGATATTCGATAAACTCGCGGAGACCTTCCTTCGAGTAGAATACGTCTTTTCTATTAATCTGCTGACCAGTAGGAACTTTATTGCCGTTATCATCGACTTTATACTCATCCACGAGAGTTCTAAGGTCTGTGAGAGTAATCTTGATTCCCTTGTTCAGGAATGCGAGCTCACGCATTCTGCTGGCCAATGTATTATAATCGTAGACAGTAGTGACCTGGAAAATCTCCGCGTCCGGATGGAAAGTGATGATGGTTCCTGTATCATTGCACTCACCGATAACTTCTACAGGTGTGATAGGTTTTCCCTTCGAATATTTCTGCTGGAAAATCTTGCCCTCTCTATGTACTTCAGCTATAAGCAGGTCTGACAATGCGTTCACGCAGGATACACCGACTCCGTGAAGACCTCCGGACACCTTGTAACTGTCCTTGCTGAACTTACCTCCGGCATGGAGAACCGTAAGAACGACTTCCAACGCGGACCTGTGCTCTTTCGGATGCATTCCGGTAGGAATTCCTCGTCCGTTATCCTTTACACGAATGGCGTTATCTTCGGTTATCGTGACTTCGATATGATCACAATAGCCGGCCATAGCCTCATCTATACTATTGTCAACTACCTCATATACAAGATGATGAAGACCGCGCACACCGACGTCTCCAATATACATTGACGGTCTCTTTCTAACTGCCTCAAGTCCTTCAAGAACCTGGATACTGCCAGCCGAATACTGTTCCTCGGCCTCGCGCATCTTTTCGTTTTCTTCCATCCCCAATATAATTATTCTTTTACTGATTCTTTAAAAATATAAGCCTACAAATATACTAAAAATTATAGATTCAGGCAAATACCGGCAGTGAAGCCGATTCCACCTGTCGTATAGAGCACAGTCCTCTGGATATTCATGTCAAGAAGATTCTCACCGCGCACCCAGAAAGAGAGCTTGCGTGTAAACGCATATTCCGCATGTACCCCGAGGTCGACCCATGCCGGCACATACGCATTCGAAAGTCCCGCCGGAAGTTCGATTTTGCCCGCACGGCGCGACGCAAAATCCACAGACGCCCCAAAGAAAAGCCTTCTCCGCCAATTATAGGTCGCGTCAATGCCGCCGGAATATCTTGCCGGTTCAAATGCCTTGGCATCAGCGTTTTTAAAGTCCACCGCGTTTATTCTGAACCATGAATCCAAGGCAAAATCCTTAGACTCCCACTGCATTTTCAGATCAGAATAAACTGCCGTCCCATCCTCGTAAGCGATACCGTAACCGGTTATCTGGTGCTTCCCTGCAGAAATCAATGCATCCAAGACATAATCCATCGGCATTGACTCGAAACTTCTATATCCGACTTTCACGTCATACCTGAATCGGCTGGCGATATTCCCGCTGAACCCGAGGGCGAGATTATATCTTTCGACCGAGTTGTTCGACATTACGGTCGGGACGAGCGGGGTAAAGAAATGGTTTCTCTCCTTCAGCTCATAATATGGATTTCTCCAGTCTCCGCCGGTAGCCGTAACGTACAGATTCATATAGTCTTTGATCGGTGTGAATCCGATGCGGACATCAGGATATATCATAGTACCCTTGTTGGTGTTCAATTCCCTGCCGTAAAAATCCTCGCCGGAGGTCATCTTGAATCCGATTTTCACTCCTGCAGAGATGATCCACCTGTTCTTTTCGAACACGTATTTCGGTGTGATGAAAGCATTTCCCACACTCGCATCGAAAAGTCCTGTATACCAGGTCATGCCCATTCCGAAATCTGCCACTACCTTATGATACTGTTTGAACACAGGGCCGAGAGTAATGGAGAAGTCCAGGTCATTCATATTCAGAGATGAGAGATATTCTCCTGATGTCCCGCTGAGTGCCGGCATACCGCCAAATCCCTGTGCACCAAAGCGATACTTCATCGCCATATCGTAATAGAGATATGATTCGGACGAATTTTCGCCCTTCAGTCTGAACGCCAATTTCGCAGCGTTGTATCCGGTCGAAGAATGCTGTGAAACAGGTGAACACTCCAGAGGGTCATCGGTATGAATTCCAAGATATCCGACGTCGAATGTCAGCGCAGCTTTGTTCAAGTAAGCGCGTCCGTCGACTCCTACAGTGGAATACATGTCATAACCTGACTGTTTAGTCCCCGTAGAGGAAAGATTCATTTTGTCATTGAACCCAAGCTCCTTATAATTACCGAAATACGAATGGTGCGAAGCATAGACGCCCATGCGGAATTTTTCGCCTGTAAGCGGCTCCAAGACAGCATCGACAGACGGGCGGAGATTGTATCCGGCACCGGCTTTCAGGTAGAATTTCTTGCCCGAGTAGGCCTCCGCCTGAGGCTTCATGTTCATCGTATAGGGCTTGAAATCATAAGCTCCCTTGTAAGGATTCTCGAATACGGAATAGTCGAAATCCAAGTCGAATTTATTCAGTGAATCAGGCACGAACATCTTCTCCATCGGCTTGTGCACGTCCAGAAGTTTACCTTCGTAAGCCCTTGTCACAGAGACCGTAGGATTAAGGTTCTGCGCAGACATCGATACCCCGGCCAAAAGAGCAGCTGAAATAAAATATATCTTTTTCATTTTTGTCAATGTTAATTTTACTCTCCCATTTCCTCCAGTTTCTCCAGGCGCATGCTGACGTTGTCCAGAACGTCGTCTGTCTTGCCTGAAGGGGTGTAACCGTCACGGATACTTTCAAATGTAGCCTTGGCCTGCTTGAGGTCTCCCCTCTCCGCAAACGCGTCACCGAGTGCGATGAAGGCCTTTGCAAGCCAGTATGTCTGGTCAGTTCCTGAATCGGAGAACTTATATACGAGGTTTTCCACATCCTGGAACTTGCCCTGGTCATATTTGTCCTGGATAATCATGTACGCAGCCTCAGCTCCTTCCGGTGTCTTGGTAGCGGAAGAGAGTTTTGCAAGTATCTCGAACGCCTTGGTTCTGCGGCTTGTGGCGAGATAAGATTTCGCCTCCACATACTGTGCTCTGCGGATATCATCCTTGCTGCTGCCCTTGTCGGCCGCGAGTTTCAACGCGCTTTCGATAGCGGCGTCATAGTCTTTTCCCGCATATGCCGAGTTCATCATTCCGACGATGGCAGCGTGACGGTTATTTTCGATACGGGCATTGTCCAGCAATGACTTATAACCTGCATAGGCATCGCTATAACGCTGAAGTCCGTAAGAAAGTTTGGCGAAATTCAGTGAAGAAAGTTCCAAGAATGAGCCTTCACCTGATTCGATTACTTTTCTATACCAGTCGCAGGCCTGCTCTTTCTTTCCGAGATTTTTGTAACATTCCGCCATGTAGAAATCCGCCATGAGAATGTTTGAACCATTAGGATATTCTTCTAGATATGCCTGGAGTGTGGTCAATGCTTTCTGGTAGTTCTCCGCGAGGAAAATCTGCTCGGCAGCATTGAAAAACATAGTTTCCTTATCGCTTTCCGCAGGAGCCTGGCCGCCGGAGAGGGTCTTCAGGTATGCGAAATACTGCTCCGGTTCCTGTTTCGTCTGATATATCGACTCGATGGCCCTGAGTGCATCTTCTGAATACTCCGATGAAGGCATTTCGGAAACGACTTTCTTATAATATCCAAGTGCCTCGTCGAACTGGGATTCATTGACAGAAATCATTCCCAGCCCGATGAGGGCTCTGGCCTGGTAGGTGGAATCGCGGCCGGCGGTAGCAAGTCTGGTGAACACTCGTCGCGCATCGGCATTGGCCCCGACCCCCATGTAGGCGCGTCCGAGCTCATAGACGGTCTCGCTGTAGAAGGTGGCTTCCGGCGAGGCTGAGACGGTCGGCGCGAGGAGCGAGATTTCCGCTTTCTGATTGTCAGTCAACGCATAAGCGAGGCCGGCCTGGTAGTACGGGTAAAGGTCATCCATCTGCGGGAATTCCTTTATCGCCATCTCGTAGGAGGCTGTCGCGGTCCCGTAATCCTTGCGGATAAAGTTGCAGTCGCCTTTTCGGGTCAATGCATCTCTGCGCTGGCGTTTGTCGCCTGAGGCCACGTAGACGTCGAACCATTTCTCCGCGTTGTCGTAATCGCCTGATTTAAAGTAACAATAGGCTATGTCGTAAGGAAGAAGACGGCCTTCCACCTTGCCTTCCAATGCGGAGATATTATACAATGTCTTGAAGAGGTCGGCGGACTGTGACCAGTCGTCATCTCTGTAGTAACTTTCTGCCAGCCAATATCTTGAGAGCTGGTTGAACGGCGAGTGCTTATCAGAGTAATAGGCTGCTGCTTTGAGGCAAGGCACTGCTTTTCTATATGAGCCGTCCGCGATAAGCTGGTCAGCGCGGAGATAATTGGCTTTCATATAGTTGCTCTTCATGTTGTTGTCCAACTCGTCGATTTTGTCGTAGGCTTCCACAGCTCCCGCATAGTCACGGTTATAAAGGGCAGCAAGTGCGATATAGCTATAGATTCTGTCACCTTTCGCGAGTTCAGGATACTTCTTTATATAGCTGTCGAAAACTGACGGGTCATGGTTAAGGTCGAAGGCGAGTTTCGCATAGTTGAAGTACGCATCCTCCTGCATATCAGTGTTATAGTTCAGTTGGGAGGCATCTTTGAATGACTGCATGGCAGCGACTTTGTTCTTCGTCTTGATGTAGCTGTAAGCCATCTGGTAGTTGGCGATTTGTCCGAGCGAGTCGGCGCGGTCCGTCATCATGCCGTAGTTTTCGATGGCGCCTTTGTAGTCTTCCAACGCGTAGAGAAGTGATCCGGCATAGAAGTAGTCAGTGCGGGATTTTCCGCTGCCCACTCCTGTCTTGTCGTAATATTCTTTAGCCTTGGCAGCATCCCCGAGCACGAGGTATGATTCAGAAATGATTCTGGCCAAGTGCTGCTTCCTTTCTTCAGGAACTGACGCATACATTTCCGCCCCGTTGTCGGCTACATATTTATAGTCCTTGTTCATGAAGCGGCATTCCATAATATAATAGGAAGAGACTTCAGCGAAACGCGGGTCCTTACGCGACTTGGCGAACCATTTTTCCGCTTCGGTGAATTTTTCTCTCTCATACCATATATATGCTATAGAGTATTGCGACGGAGCCTGATAGACGTTTTTCGGCATTTCGGTAACTTTCGTGAATCCTGCCAATGCCGAATCTTCGAGCCCGATTTCGAAGTCGGAATACGCTTTTTTGAAGGTATATTCCGCAATCTGGTCCTTATAAAGCCCCTTGATGTTCACGTCCGCAAGGGCTGAAGACGCAGAAGGATAGTCCTGTATGTCGAAGAGGTTCAGGCCATGCGCGTACCTGAGCTGCGGGACCAGCCCCGAATAAGGGTATTTGTCAATGTATTTTTCCAGTTCGGTTTCATAGCCGTTGACCTGCATTTTCACGTCACAGAGGACGGCCATACCCTGTGCAACAGGGTCATTTACAGCAGAACGGAATATCTTGGAAGCTTCTTCGTACATGCCGTGTGCGAAAAGGTCTTCCGCGAATTTCAGATTCTTTTTGATTCCACCCGGGACCTGATGAGTCTCGGTGAGCACATTTACATCGTCGTGTCCTGAAGCCGGTGTCGCAAATGCAGAACCGACCGGGACAGCCGCTCCGATAACGACTGCAGCGAAAGATGCCGCGACCTTATCTATCTTCATAATTCTATTAAATATTCTGTCTATTCTATCTTTGTCAATTCGTCAACATATCCCGATTTTCCGAGAGAACGCGCACTCTTGACATCCGCGTTTTTCCGGATAATCCCGAATTAACCCATAATCGTGTAAAATTACGAATTTTTAATCGCCAAACCATGATTTCGCCCGATTTTCTTCATTTTCGGCGAATTATGGGCAGAAATGGGCAACAACCTACAAATCTATAAATCTAGCGACCCTTCCGATAATTATATAAACTAAGCGTTATGAAATCACTAAGTTTTCATTATCTTTGCAAAAAGAAAATACAAAACAAACCAACGAAAGAAAATGAAAAAATTCGCAATTCTTGTAACCGCGGCACTAAGCAGCGCCATGATGATGGCACAGCCTGCACCGGGCAGCTTCGAACAGTCATGGACCAGAGGTCCGGAGTGGCTCCGCGACGGAGTAATCTACCAAGTTTACCCTTCTTCATACAAAGATTCTGACGGAAACGGAATCGGCGACATCAGAGGCGTTATCTCTAAACTCGATTACATCGAAAAACTCGGAGTAAGAGCTATATGGTTTAACCCTATTTTCGTATCCGGCTGGATAGACGGCGGTTACGACATCATTGACTTTTACCGCGTTGACCCCCGCTTCGGCACCAACAACGACCTGGTCGAACTCGTGGAAAAAGCCCACGCGAAAGGCATCAAGATAATGCTGGACCTCGTAGCAGGACACACATCCGACAAACACCCTTGGTTCATACAGAGCATGCAGGACACAAATCTCCAATACTCAGACTATTACATCTGGTCAGACAGACTTCCCGACCAGAAAGCGGAGAAAGACTTGGAGACCATGTTGAAAGACCCGAACTACATGCAGAACACCATCGGCAAATGGATGAAAAGCGACGCGCCGAGGAACAAATACTACATGAAGAATTTCTACGCATGCCAGCCGTCACTGAACTACGGCTACGCGAACCCGGACCCGAATCATCCTTGGGAACAGGGCGTAGACGCACCAGGCCCTAAAGCCGTACGTCAGGAACTGAAAAACATCATCGCCTTCTGGTACGGAAAAGGCGTGGACGGCTTCCGCGTGGACATGGCCAACAGCCTGGTAAAGAATGACAAAGACAAGAAAGAAATCCTTAACTTGTGGCGTGAAATCCGCGAATGGTCCGACGAGAACTACCCCGACCACGTACTCATGGCTGAATGGGGCTCTCCGAAATGGTGCCTCGCATCAGGCTACAACGTGGACATGGACCTCAACAGCACCAAAGCCCACAACCGCCGCATGTACTTCGACAGGAAACATCAGGCCGACGGCGGCAGCTACTTCTCATTGAACGGCGGCCAGCCTTCAGTAAAAGATCTCTACGGCAACGCCTGGCCTGAAGACAAAATCGACAGAAAGACTACACCTGCCGAGATGCTGAAGGAATATTACGACTACTTCACAGACTGTGTGGAAAGCACCTCCACGATGGGCTACTTCGCCTCTATCACCGGCAACCATGACCACCTCAGAATAAACATGGGCGCGCGCAACACCCCTGACCAGCTGAAAGTTATGCTCACATGGATAATGACCATGCCTCTGCCAATCCTCTACTATGGTGACGAAATCGGAATGCGCTCACTCGTCGACATGCCGAACGTGGAAGGCGCGAACCACAACGGAAAGGAACGCTCAGGAGCACGCTCCCCTATGCAGTGGACCAGCGGCGAAACAGCCGGATTCAGCACCTGCACACCAGACAAACTATATCTCCCTGTATGCACCCAGTGGAGTCCCGCGACATCATACCCTCAGTATCTCGACTGGAAGAAGTCCTTCGAGGCCGGCAAAGCTAAACCTCTCGCCAAAGGAGAAATCACCGTCGAGTCCCAGGACAACGATCCCGAATCCATCCTGAACTGGACCCGCGAGCTGATCGCATTGAGAAAAACCAGCGAAGCCCTCTGGGCCGACAGCAAGTTCCTCCCAATATTCCACGAAGAGCAGCCGTACCCGATGATCTACCTGAGAACCAACGGGATAGAGACCTTCCTGATCGCCCTGAATCCTACCGGCACCCGCAAGTCGGTCAATGTCAATGCCGAAGTGGCAGAGTACCGTTCCGCGACCAAAGACATTAAAGGTAACGTAGTTCCAGTCAAGACCTTAGGCAAAGGCAGCTACAAGCGCACCCCTAAAGGCGACACCATCACACTGGAACCCACATCCGGCATCATCGTCAGACTGTAATACCCTCTACGACAGAACAGACTCAAATCCATCGAAGCAGTCGGTACACATCTGGGATTATCGTCAGACTGTATCATTACCATCAGCCAAATAAAAAGCCAATCCAAATCTGTTTGTCAGACTTGGATTGGCTTTTTTAACATACGTGACGAATGTAGAGGTGGATGTTCACATGATTACCGGCGATGGAGTAAATTTACATGGATTCCGGCGACGGTCGGCAGCAATGTCCGGTGAGCAAATTGCGAAGCACCTGAGCGAACGGGCACTGACCGGCTGCGACATGAGGACTGTTTCATTACAATCTTTAGTCGATTACCACTCCTCGGTTTTGGAAAATTTCGCCCCATTTTTGGACTTTGCATGGAAAAATTGTATAGTATTGCAGCCTTGATCGGTGCATGAGTGACCGGGTTAAAAGGCGACGTCGGCATCGACATCTTTGTAAAACCAATTATTTTTCTTAATTTTATGACGGAGTACCGGTATCAGTTGCTGGAGACAAAGGAGGCTATTTCAAAAATCACCAGATAGGTATCGTTCAAAAAAAAACGCAGATAACAAGACATAGTATGACAGACCAGAGCAGAATCACACCGCAATATATCACGACACTGAACGACGGAGAAATCTTCGTTTTCGGCAGCGTATGTAAAGCCTGAGGTTATGTAAAGAATCATCAGAGTACAGACAGATACATTTTCTCTTTCACGTAGTTGCTGCCATAAATTGTTTTTGAGACTTTACATAATAGTGGAATTGTAAGCACCTCCGCATGTACGTCATCGCTAGTGATTGAGCAGTTAAAACGATGAATCATCGAACATTTTCGAAAAATAATCAGTTGTGGCGCTAAATTATTGCGTCTGTCTAAAAGCATACGGGAGAAAAGATGTATATTTACACCGATAAATCGAAATTTTATGGTCACTTATTTTGATGCATGTGAGATTCTTGAAATGCTGTCTGAAG
>UREV01000026.1 GCA_900546925.1 uncultured Bacteroides sp. | reverse complement strand
CTCCTCTTCTGTTATCATAATCTTAGATGAGCTGCTCGTTAAATGGGAATTTAGTCGCCAGTTATATTATAGACGAGACAATCATCAAAACACCAGGAATATTGATTATGCAGTGCAGTAGAACGCCCCACCAGAATCCAAGATTGACTCTGGCATATGTGATGGCGCAGCCTCCGGCCATAGGGACCATTATGGTAGCAAGGGCAAAGGGAAGCACTTGCCCGTTCAGCACGGAAAAGGCCCTGAAATGCAGTAGTCCGAATCCGATGGCGGAAATCCACATGGCGGGAATGATGTACTTCTTGCGCCACTCCTTCCATTGTTCATCGGTAGTGAAACGGCATATTAGCCAATAAATAAGCACACCCACGGCGGCCAGTCCCAACAAGATGTACCAGACACGGCACTTATGCATGTAATAGGCACAGGCAATCGGGAGAAGACCTAGCCAAAGGGCCACAGTTCGCCGCTTGAAAGACAATCCCAGTCGGAACATAATCTCTTCCGCCAATGGAGCGATCACCATCAGTTTTAGTAATGCTTTCCACGTTGCATGCCCCACATAATTGGTGGGATCTCCACCGAACTTGGTTAGATCCATCGGGTTAACACCCATCGACATATAAATAGCGACGCAAGCTATTCTCAGCATAATCGCGCCAACCATTAGTATCACGAACCATTTCAGTGTGGTGCCGATAATCCTCTTTTTTGATAAAGACAGATAATCATCTGGTCTGTTCAATATAAACTTTGTCATAGCTGAATCTGCAAAATTCCGATTTATCGGTATAATGCTCTTCATCACGGATGTCGGCAAAATCTGAATGCCAAGGCATGCTTCAATCTTTGATATGGTCTCAAGGGAGAGGTCCTCCTGTCCCCTTGAGGACCTTGGAAACATACTGTTGGCTGCAGCCCATATCAAGTATTTCTACGTGAACACCGCCACCGGTGAGAAGTCCGGAGAAGTGTTAAGCACATGCTTCTGGCGGTCGCTGATAACATCCTGAGAATGACTCTGCCAGAAGATGTCTTTGTTCAGGATGGTCGAAAGCATCGCCTCTGCACTCTCAATAGAGCGAATCATACAATCGAGATACCAGTCAATCCAGGAAGTTATGTCCACTCAATTCGACATATTCCTTACAAATTACAATACAACGTATTATATTTGTCAATACATATTAAGATCTACAACTATGGCACAGGCAACATTATCAATGAGAGTTGATGATACTCTCAAGAAAAGTTTTGAAAAATTGCATTGCGGCCACCAATACAAGATTTGTGACCGCAAACTAAAGTCTAGTGATTGTATATTCTACCCTATCGGCTGTTATACGGGCCGGAGATATTCTTTACAGTCATCTGGCCATCGGAGTCTGTAGTGGTTACGACGTAGTATTTCTTGCCGCCGTCTACCACTCTGATGACGATGTTGCCATCGTAACCTTTCACGCGGGATGCCTCTGCCTCTGTAACCTTATCATCCACTCCTGAAGGACGCTCACCGCGACAGAAATTAGTGATGAACAGATCCATGGCAGGAAGCGTTTTCTCCATAGAAGCCATGACGGAAGTACGAGGATGCACATCCACCCAAGAATTTACCACGATTACCTGTGGAGAAAGGATTGTCAGGGCTTCAGGACTGTTGGTCGCCTCCGAACCATGATGATCAGCTTTCATCACCTCTACCCTGCCTACTGCTTTAGCGCATGGAAGTTCAGCGTCTTTCCAAGGAAAATTGGACCTGCTGTTATATTGCAAATCACCTCCGGCGAAGAAATCGAAGTTTCCATAAGACACCTTCATAACACAACTACAGATATTTTCAGCCGGACATTTGTCCGTGCCGGCGATTTTCGCAGGGTTAGCCACGACGATATCTTTTTTCTCAGGGAAGGTCTTCTTAGTATCAGTGCCGTTTCCTGTCCAAATTTCACCGTTCACAGCGACATTTCTGACAGTGACATCATATTCCGAAGTCCTCGGAACTATCTGATTTGTAACACCGGCCTTGAAAAGTTCCGCCTTAAGGCCCTTGTTTTCCACATGCCATTTTACGGCATTGACATAATTCTTAACAGCAGCCTTATTGCTCGCAAGGGTTTGCATATCGAATGGGTAGTCATAGGACGGCCACCCGCGGTCGACAACCTTGGAAACAGGGAACAAATCCAGAATCTCCGGAATACCGTTCAGGCGATAAGTAGAGGAATTTCCGGAAACAGGAAGCGACGAATTGCAATCTCCGAAATGGTCATTATGCAAATGCGTGTTCACAATATAATCTATGGTACCATTTCCAGTCCACGCCATACACTTCTTCAAGTAATTGGCTATCAACATAGAACCGCGCGTGCCGGTCTTGGTGGGGTCCCATCTGGAACGGATGCCGGTATTAGTCGTACTGCCATTTGAATTAGTGGATATAAGCGAACTGGCAGCATCGATAAGCATCTGCGTACCGTCAGGCATAATCAGAAAGGCGCACTCCCCTGTCGTAGTGTTGATAAAATGGATATCCATTTCACCTTTCTGCCACGCAGGAAGCACCTTGCCGATTTCTATCCCAGTCTCCTTCTGGACAGGAGGTACAACAGGCTTCACGTCCGGGCCCGTCTTCCCATTATCGGAAGAACAGGCCATCGGCGCGAGCAAAACAGCTGTCAATATTATTTTGTTTAACCTTTGCATGCAATATGGAGATTTAAGAACATTTTACCGCCTTCGATATTCACGGCAAGACGGATATAATTGCCGAAATTCGGCTGCACTTTAATGATATGCAGTCCAAGTCCGCCAAATGTCATAGGAGCACTGCCATCGTCAGCCCAATGCACGCCATCCTGAGACAGCTGTACCTGGCCTGTGAATACCGGATTCCCTTCCAATTTCTCCACCATAACGAAGAAAATCGCCTCATCAGCCCAACCTACCTCGTAAGGATGAGTCTCGAAAGAGCCCTCAAAAAACTTTTTCACCTCAAGGTGAGAATCATTAAACATCTTCATAATCCATCCTCCTATTCCTGAGAAACAACCACCGAATCGACGTAGAAGAACACCCTTCTGTTCGTATCCGTCTCCACCCAGAACAAAGGATTAATTAGATTGTCAATGCGGTCGTAACCATCACGTGCATCTGCCTTGGTGCCTCTCATATCCCAGATCTTGTCCTGACATTGGAATTCGACGTATTCGCGCAGTTTGGTGTCGATTTTCAGTCTCATATACTGCCAGTTGAGTTTGCAGTCAGTCTCATTGTAAATGAGTTTCTGGCCGCCGTCCGGCAGGTTCATGAAACCGTCATGGTCACCGTTTGGATAGCGTTTGCCGAACCACCACGGGTCCACGCCTTTCTTGCACCAGTCCCCTTTCAAGCCATAGGCCCATTCTTCGTCAGTGACACCGTCGCGGGAATGCACATACTGCCATTTCTGGGTAAGTTTTCCGTCCACGGCGTTGAGATAACGCATTCCTACGAAATAGCGTTTCCCGTGTTCCTGTACGTCGAATCCCATTCCGAAATCTCTGATGGAGTTCTCATGGAGGCCAGGCTGTGGGCGGTCACCACCGTCCACCACGTCCTGTTCTGCCGTATAGGAGAACCAGCACTCGATCTGGAGGAACCTGTTTTCCGGCCTGTAGAACGAGAGTCTCTTGATGGCGTGGCCAAGTGAGCCTTCTGCAGGTTTTTCCACATATGGGGCGGCCACCGGTCGGGTCGAGAGTTTCAGACTGTATGTTCCGGACATTGCCCCGTGAGTTCCGGGATAACGATATGTCGCTGAGCTGAGCATTACCGGCGGCCACTGGTCTTTGCAGACCAGGGTTGCCGGAACGTCGAAGTCAGGATATTCAGTAAAATTGGGCATCAGCGTCATCCAGCCATTGAATCCGGTATTGAAAACGTCATACGCCAGGATTCTTTCGAGCGGCTGGAATCTGCTTTTCAGAAGAATTTCATCTACACTCATTACTTTTTTTCCCTTAAATAATAATTCTAATAACCAGGATTCTGTTTGAGAATACCGTTCATAATCTGCACGTCATCATTCGGCAAAGGCCAGAGATAGACCTTCTCGTTGAACATGCGCTCGCCGTTCTGCACGATAAACTTGCCGTCCACCATCGCCTCGAATTCAGGGAAACCGTCCTCATCGAATGTCGGTGCCTGAGGCCAGAACCATTTTCCGTCAGCGAAACCGGCTTTGTTCGCAGCTGCATTTCTGGAGAAGCCGAACATGTTGTGGGAGAATGCATTCTCAAACTGACGCCAGCGGACGAGGTCGAAGTAGCGGAGATTCTCCCATGCCAGTTCCACTCTACGCTCTCTGCGGAGGACTTTCCTCAACTCAGCCTGGTCAGTCGTGGTAATCGCAGGATATGAACTTACATCGGTCAGTTTCACATCGTATGCGCGTGCACGTACAGCATTGATACAGTCGAGGACAGTGCCGTCGATCTGATTCAGTTCTATCTTGGCCTCGGCATACATCAGCAGGACGTCCGCGTAACGCATGAGGACTACAGGGTTGTCCTTGAAGCGGCTGCTTCTCCAGGAGTCACGCACGCCTTTTGCGAGGCAACATCCGTTATATGAGCAGTTTGCGGCATCACTGCCACCCTTGCTGTCCTTGTTGGTCACCATCTTGCCTGCTTCATAATCGTAAGTCTCCAGTTTGTCAGGAGCAGGATTCCACTCGATGTTGCATACTCTTTCTCCCGGAGCCACGAAAGTCTGGCAGCAGCGTGGGTCTCTTCCGGCAAACGGGTTGTGCGGGTCGAATCCGCTGCCCGGCTCGTCAATGGTCTTGCCGTTGGTCATTTCATACACTGCCAGGAGTTCCCATGAAGGCTGGGCATTATGGGTTCCGCCTGCTGAACGAGGAATGAACGAGCCGGCTGCAGGAGTCATAGGCTTGCCGTCCGCGTCGATTTCAAGTTCGTTTGAGTGAGGAATCGAGAAAATGGTCTCGCAAGTCATGGATGTCTGCTGGAACAACTGGCCATAGCTGCCGCGTCCATAGCTGTCCTTCTCCGATGCATAGAACAGAGAGTACTTGTTCAGGTCCATACAAGCTTTCGCAGCCTCTGCAGCAGTCTGATAATCATACTGATACAATGCGATTCTTGCCTTGAATGCCAGTGCGCAGCCCTTGTCCACGCGGGTGCATCCTGCCGTGGCTGAATTATTGTCCAGCGGAAGATGCTCTGCCGCGAAATCGTAATCTTCGTAAATCTGCTTGAGCACTTCTTTCTTGTCGGTCCGGCCCATCAGGAAGGCTTCTTCTGGAGTTATATCCTTCAGGTAGAACGGCACGTCGCCCCACAACGTGATCAGCCGGGCATAGGCATATGCTCTGAAGAACCTGGCTTCTGCGCGGAGCTTGTTCAGGTCGTCCTCTGACATTTTTCCGGACATCTTGTCCAGCGCCTCGAGGATACGGTTCGCCCTGCTCACGTTCTTGTATGAATAGCTCCATGTCTTTTCCACATATATCTGACCTTTGTTGGTGGTAGCGTCGATGGTTCCGGCTGCTACAGGATATATGTTGTTGCGCTGGGCCCAGTCGTCGGTCTGACGGTCCATCGCCAGGTTATGTTCTATTATAAAGAAGGACTCTCTGTAAAAATCATTGAGAGAAATGCGAATCTCCTGCGGGGTGGAATACCAGTTCCCGCTTGAGGCTGAAGACAGCGGATTGAGATTCAGGTCAGCGCAGGAAACGACGGAAAGGGTTCCGAGCGCCGCAACGAATATATTTAATAACTTTTTCATACTTCATCAGAATTTAAGATCAAGACCGAATGTCCAGGTTCTTGCGATATAGGTAGATGCGCCGGCCTCCGGATCCCATCCCTTCAGGAAATGGTCGAAGCAGAACGGGTCATCCACATTGAAATAAACGCGGAGTCCTTTCAGATTCACCTTGCTGACAATGGCTTTCGGGAATGTGTAGCCCAAGTTTATGTTCTTGATTCTCAGGAAAGCGCTGTTCATGAGCCACCAGTCGGACATCTTGTAGTTGTTGTATTCACCACCGGTGTAGGAGAGTCTCGGATAACGTGCCTTGAGGTTCTGTTCCTCAGTATTGTACACGCTCCAGTAGTTTCTGCTGCCGTCCGAATTCATCATGACGGAAGGAACCGGGAGCCACTGGTTCTGGAACGCCCTTACCATATCCTCGGTCAGTCTGCTCTTCTGCTTGCCGACTCCGTTGAACAATACGGAAAATGAGATGCCTTTCCATCCGAGGTTTATGTTGCCGCCATAGATGTAGTGCGGGAGTGAACTTCCGAGAATGGTCCTGTCGTGGGTTTCATTGACAATGCCGTCAGGTGTTCCTTCCGGTCCGCTGATATCCATATATTTGATGTCACCAGGTTTTGAAGCCACGAGCTGAGGGCTGCCTGCAACATCGTCTGCAGACTGGAACAAGCCGGCCGCCTTGAGGCCGTACCATGAATTGTACTCCTCACCTTCAGTGATGATGGTGCCGCTGCCGAATACCTGCTTGCCGCCGAGATTTCCCATAATGGACTTGTAGTCAGAGACATTGACACTGATGCCGTAGTTGAAGTCGCCGATGGAGTCGCTCCAGCCGAGTTTGACTTCCCATCCGCGGGTATTCATTGTACCGGCATTGCGGTCAGGTGCAGAATATCCTGTGAATGAAGGGATTGCGACTGCGAGCAGCATATCGGTGGTCTTCTTGTAGTAATAGTCCGCAGTCAAGTCGAGACGGTTGCCGAGGAATGTGGCGTCGATACCGACATCCCAGCTCCAGGTCTTCTCCCAGTGGATATCCTGGTAAGCGTATTCTGTCTGCGCTCCGGACATCACGTAAGTAGGAGCATTGCCCTGAGTGTCATAGACCAATGCCTTGTTGAAGGAGATGTAGGTCTGGTACGGATAGTTGCCGATTCTCTCGTTTCCGAGGCTTCCCACTGATGCACGGAGTTTCAGATGGTCGAGCCAGCCGACATTGGCCATGAACTTCTCATTGGAAATCACCCAACCGAGAGATGCACTCGGGAAGAATCCCCATCTGTGGTCTTTGTGGAAACGTGAAGAAGCGTCGCCGCGGGCATTGAGCTGAAGATAGTAACGACCGTCATAGTTGTACATGATGCGGCCGAAGAATGACCTGTAGGCGTTCTGGTAAGAGCTTCCGCCCACTGTCAGGGAGTTCTTGTTGGCAAGGTCGAGGTACGGGAATGAAGCAATCTCCATATCGTTGGAAGCGGCAGCAAGCGACTCGAACGTGTACATATAGTCCTCGTAGCCGGCCATGACATTCAGGTTATGCTTCTTGGCGATGGTCTTGTCGTAAGTCGCAATCACCTGAGTCTCATAGGTTTTGGACTCCGATCTCGCTTCTGTCAATGAATTGGTCTTGTAGCCTGAAACATATCCGAGGAGTAAGTCGGTATCATATGCGTCATAGACAGGTACGGCCTTGGCCATGTCCTTGGTCTTCGCATATGTGAATGTCGGTGTGAAATTGGCAGTGATGTCGAGTCCTTCTATCGGCTTGTAGCTGAGGGAAATCTTGGCAGTCGCCATAGAATTCTCGCTCTTCTTCTTGCCGCCTTCGCGCCATGCTGCCAGCGTATTGGAGAACGAGCCTTCTTTACCCGGAGCGATACGTCCGTCAGGATAAAGACCGGCATAGATTGAAGGATACATGTTGGCCGCCTTGATCGGGCTTCCAGAGTGAGGGTCCTTCTTTATGGCATGACGGAAAGAGAAGTCCAATGAACCGGACCACTTCTTGCTGAAGTTGATGGTATTGCGGGAACGCAGTGAGAAGCGCTCGTAGTTAAGACCTTTATAAAGGGCGTCAGTATTCTCGTAAGAAGCTGATGTACGGCTCTTTATGGTCTTGTTTCCGTAAGTCATCGTCACATTGTGCTTATGACGCATACTTGCCTTTTTCAATATGGCCGATTTCCAGTCATAGTTAGGGTAAGTAATCGGGTCATAGGCATTGTTCTGCATGTAATTGTCAATGTAATCCTTGGAATATGTATTGTATTCTCCGCCTTCAGGGTTGCCGGAATCATTCCAAGTATATTCATTGTATGTGTTCATATAGTCCAGGACACCTGTCATATATGAAGGCAGTTCGGTAGGAGTGATGGCTGACACCTCTCCGTTGTAGCCGATTTGCAGCTGGCCTTCGGATGCATCCTTGGTAGTGATGAGAATCACTCCGGATGCAGCTCTCGCACCGTAGATGGCAGCGGATGCGGCATCTTTCAGAACTGTGATCTGGCGCACGTCCTCAGTAGGGACCAGGTCCAGACTGCTGACAGCCATACCGTCCACGAGGATGAGCGGGCTGGAATCAGACATTGTGGTGATACCGCGGACTTTGATCGTGGCACTTGCTCCAGGCATACTGCTGGAACGGGTCACGCTCAGTCCAGGGACAACTCCCTGAAGTGACTGGGAGAGCTGGGAAGTACTCTGCTGGCCGATAATCCTGTCATTTACGACACCTACCGCACCGGTGAGGTCCTTCTTCTTTACGGAGCCGTAACCGATCACGACTGTTTCGTCCAGTTCGACTGCATCCGGATTCATCACCACGTTGAACGGATTGCGGCCGTTCCACACCTCCACTCTGGTGACAAAGCCCATGCACGTGAATTCGAGCTTCTGGCCTTCTTTTACGTTTGGCAATGTATAGTTGCCGTCAATGTCGGTAGATGCCCACTTTCCATTGTCCTTGTTCAGAATCATGACTCCGGCAAGAGGACCGGAAGCATCAGTGACAGTTCCTTTCAGTTCGCTCTGAGCGAAAACCCCTACAGGGAGCAGCAATGCTGCCAGAAAGACTAATATCTTGGTTTTCATAATAATGTTATTCTTCGATTGTAAATGTAGCGTGCTCGTCGTATTCCTTCACCTGTTCGCCAGTTTCAGGATTGTTAGGAGTCTGGCCTGAGAAACGGGACTGGCCGCTCGTGTGGGTCTGGTCGATGTACAGTCCCTGGAATTTGGCTCCGTCAAGCCCCAGATGACCGGCTTCCCTGAAACGGAAAGCGAATGTGGTCATGTCGGCTGCTGTGGTGAAGGTTCCTTCAACCGGAATATATGCTCCATTGTTTGAAGGATCGAGGAATGTAGCGGCGAAATTGTATTTTACGACTGCTGAGTATTCCACATCCTGACCTGAAAGTGCCTTGACAGCGGTTTCAGCAAAATCCTGAACCGGAGCGGTAGGCAGCCATTCTTCACCTGACTTGTATTCAGTCATCCATCTGGTAGAGCAGGCCGTACCCATCTTGGTGATGAAACGGAACTTGATCTTGGTACCGGCAGGAATGACTTTTCCGCCCATAGTAGCGGTCACGAGCCAGTAATCTCCAGGGATTGTTCCGGAGACATAAGGGTCTCCGCCGCCTTTGGCTCCGACACCACGTTTGCAGACAGCCTTGGACTTGCCGGCAGCAACAGAATATCCTGTCCTCTCCACTGCATAATATTCAAGTTTACCTTCACCTGTACTTGCAGCCACATATTTTCCGTTGGTTCCAGGGAATACAGACTGATCCTCAGAATCGGCAAACGTCTTCTGAGTTTCGGAAAGCGACTCTTTGAAAGCCCAGTCAGCAAGAATGCCGACGTACTTCTTCTGGTCGATCGCGAAAGTATATGTCTGGTCGCCCTTGATAGCGACATTGACATTGATCTTCCTGCCGCTGATGGTGCTGTTTTCAGGCAGGGTAACTGTCACATTGGTCACTCCCTTTCCTGACGCAGGAGAAATGACGACTCCCTTGTCCTCGCACTCGGCGATCCACTCTCTTTCGTCCAGCACTGTGAACGTAGTGGTGTTCTCCGTGAACGGCAGCTCCACGAAATTAGGAGTGATGCCCTTAGGAGCCACAGCCTTCTGGTTCAATGTCAATTTGAGCGGAGTGACACCATCTCCGATAAAGCGTACAGTGCCTGTCCTGACAACTGACTTTTCATTCGCGTCATACTTGATATGAAATGTAGTGGCATCGCCATCCACTTCAGTATCAGTAATTCGTGCCCAATAATTGCCTGCATCGTCGGTGCAGTCATTATTGACTCTGTAATACACGTTGGAGAACAGTTTCACGGTTGCAGTACCGCCATCTACCTCCAACGAAAGCGATTTTGTCTCGAGCGTCATATACGGATCAGACGCAGTCTGACAAGAAGCAAGCGCCACAATGGCAGTACTTGCCCAAAACAGCTTGTTAAGATTCATAATTAGGGTTATTAGTAATTGATGTTCTTTGTTTGTTCAAGTGATTTCTCCACAGCATCACAATGTGCCAGATAATGCTGCAGGACGTCGTTCCATTTATAGTAATTGCCTTGTACCGGCGTGAGAGGAAGCGGCAAATCCTTCTCATTCAGCATCATGCGCACGAGAATTTCAGGATTTGCGGCACTTCTGTAGAAGACCAGCTGAAGGTTTGTGCCCATCGGAATGTTCCAGTTCTGCCAATACCGGATGGCCTCTTCAGGACGAGAAGTGGATTTTCCCCAAGTCCCTGAACCGAGATTCGCCATCATTCCGAGCAAGGTGCCGTCGTGTCCGAAACTCAGGTCAATGCCGGTGCGACCAAGGTCAATGTCGTTCTTCGCTTGTGTCAATATGTGTTTCAATGTCCTGGCTGCCAGTCCTGAACCTCTTCCCTGCGTCACCGGTTCCGGACCTTTCTGCGCATAGTATTTATAGTTCTCGATCTGCGCCATCGAAAGGATTTCCTCTTCCGTGAAGACATCCCACAGAGGGACCTGTCTGTCAAGGCATTGCATCGTACCGGCCATCAGATAGAAGCGGAATTCCAGATCATGCGGGTCGTATTCCGACGTGATTTTTTCCGGGGAGATGAACAGACGGGACATGAACGCATCCACATCCACGAGAGAGTCTCTGAAGTGCTCATACTTCTCACGCCAGAATCCTCTGCCGCTGATGATGTCGGCGTCGATTTTCAGACGTCCCGGACACACTGTGCCATAAGGATTGAGCTGCTGCAGGAAGGCTCTGGAGTTATCCACTTCATTCCATTTCAGGTCCGGCCTGCGGGAAGTGATACCCTGCACGAGCCCCATCATCGTGGCTGTAGTGCGCAGGACATTGGTCGAGCGCGTCCTCATATACGGCTGTCCTTCAAACACTTCCGGATAATTGTCCACCATCCTCTCTCCGAGCGTCACGGACTGTCTCCATCCCAGCTGGGTGAGGTCCGCTTCCCGGTATTCGATATTCTTGCGGAACGGCTTCAGGCGCTCATACACTGCCTTTCCGAGTCCGGTAAGATTGGACTGCGATTCGGCCAATGCCAATGAGCCGTAAACTGACGCATAGGTGATATCGTCATCCACCTGACGTGCTCCGTGACGGAAGAAGCCATTGATATAGAACGGCTTGTATCCTGCCGGGGCTGCCGGTGACTTCCTGTCCGAGAAGTCTTCCACGTAGTACACGCCTCCGGCCTTCTCAGGAATCTGACGAATCTCGTCCAACGGTGATGCCGGAGCCGGTTTCGCCTTAGGAAGAGAAACCTTGAAAATGGAAGGGATACGGTCGGTCTTCTTAGGATTTGTGTTAGTGTTCACATACATCCAGTCCCCCACTATAGCGATGTCTTCCATCTCATTAAGAATCTGGTCCTGAAGTTCATAACGTGCAGAAATCGTTCTGGTATCAGTATCATAAACCCTGATTCTGGAAGGGCGTGACGGATCCTGTATACCCAATCCGAAACAGTAATATATCTTTCCGTCATGCACACATCCGGCC
This sequence comes from uncultured Bacteroides sp., assembly GCA_900546925.1. Classification (GTDB taxonomy): domain Bacteria; phylum Bacteroidota; class Bacteroidia; order Bacteroidales; family UBA932; genus Cryptobacteroides. The sequence goes on along the minus strand of UREV01000026.1, from coordinate 15,101 downwards.
TGGGTAAACCATGTATCGAACGGGAAAACCACCTGGTCTTCAATATCATTGACCCCTAAAATAATTTCCTTTCCTTCAGATAGCGTAGGAACGCGGAATTTGGTCGCAACATACTGGTTCTCATAGGCATGGGCCGTGATCTTTTTGACGGTGCGTTTGCGTGCGGAGAAAACCCACAGCTCATTGCGGGTCCTGTCCACCATCCAGGACGGAGCTCCGAAAATCTTCACATATCCTTCTTCCTCCCAACCGGCGATGTCGAGGGTAATAGTCTGGGCGAGTTCCGATGAAAACTTGCGTCCCTTCCTGGTGATGCTTTCCACGGCGCAGGTCCATTCTGCATCACATCCTACCTTACCGTTGGACACGTAGAGCAGAGGAAAACTTGCCCCCTTCTTGGTCTCCGTTCCGAAACTTGCATTGTTCGCATGATTGTCAGGATGAGACGAAGCCAGGGCGAACGAGGTTATCGGCTCAGGTGCAGCCTTCTGAAAATCAAAGACATTCACATTTCCGCCATCCTCCAGGACGAACACATAGTTGCCCCAGATTTCAAGGCCTTGCTGAGGTCCCGTCTTCCTGTTTTTCTTTATAAATTCATAGCACTCGACATTCTGCTCAGGCTCCACATAAAGCTGAGCCAAAGCGACTGCAGGCAGAATAACGGCCGAAGCCAATGATGTCAAAATGCGTTTCATTACTCGGTTGTCTTTTTGGAATCGATAACTCGGTAAACAATATATGACGTGATCAAAACAGCGATAGAGGCGATGAATGACCACACTATATTCTTGACTGCCAAAGTCTTAGGATCTCCGGCAATTATAAGTCCGAGAAGCAGGAGAGCGATTACGCCCAAGGTGATGCAGAAGCAGGAAATCGCCATGAATGAATAACTCTTCACACTCTTCTTCATCTTGGCATCCGGTTCCTTGTCAGCCTCAGGGTCCGTATAATCGGCAATCACCTCATAACCGGGATCTTCCACACCCTTCATGCGAGACCAGATCTCCATAATGGCGAGGATAATCACAGGCAGGACACAACCTGAAATAGACTCTATCAAACTCTGGCTCAGCACCGAAGCAGGAACTGTAAGCTTGGCTGTAATGCCCACTGCCCAAGTAAGTATCATGGCGAAAATCAGCTGCTTGCCGGTAAGCCTTCTCGAGAACAGACCCCAGATCGAAGGAATATAAAGAGGACACATTATCATGGTCAGAAGCATCACTACCACCTTCTCCGCGCCACCCGCGAAAGGAATCAGCATGGACAGACCTATAATGACCAGACCGAACACCAATGTAAATATTCTGCCGACCTTAATCAGCTGCTTTTCGTCAGCATTTCTGTTCTTCTCATGATGTTTCCAGATGTCGTAAGTATAGACATTGGCATAAACATTAAGGATGCCTGACACATTGCTGAGCGTAGCGGACAACATCGCCGCGAGCATCATTCCGACCATACCGCTCATCAGCACCATCTTGCTCATGTTAACATAAGCATGCTCGCCGTTGTAAGTCATCGTGGCAGCATCAGCATCGAGCGCAAGACCAGGCTCCATAACTCTGCAAATCATTGTAGGCAAATACCATATGAGCGGAGTAAGGAAATAAAGAATACCTATGAGATAAGTACTTGTCTTGGCATCCTTCCTGGTAGGCACACTGATGTAACGCTGAACGAACGGCCAGTCACCACCGATCATAGCCACGTTCAGGAACACCCAAAGCAGCAGCCACATCCAGGTATAAGTCTCAGAAGTTCCGGAGAAAAATCCCGGTATCTGCGAAGCCCCGTCGATGAATGCGCCGACTCCGCCGACCGCATGGAATGAAAGAGGAATCATGAATATGACTACCGAAATGAGTACGCCGAACTGGATGACATCCGTCATAAGGACCGCCAGGAATCCGCCCACCACGGTATAGACCAATGCTATTGTTCCTAAGATAAGCAGCGCCCACCAGATACTCAGATACCCGGCAGCCGTATCACCAGGAAGTCCGGTCGATGCGAAAATGCTTCCGTCAGGTACTTTTATCAATGCACACATAACCACTGCCACAGCATACAAAGCCACGGCAGTATGTACGGCCCTGGCCACGATACCTGCTATGGTATAGAAACTTACGGAACTGTGACCGAATCTTATGTTCAGAAATTCCCCTGGAGATTTAATCCTCAGACTGCGCCACTTCCCGGATATCCATTTGCCCACAATCAAAGACGCAACTCCCAGACAAAGAGCCACGACTACAGCCACGAGTCCGGATTTGTAAGCCACTCCACCCCACACGACGAACGTGCTGGCAGAGAATATGGTCATATATGAAGATATTCCCGAAAGCCACCATGACGAGTTACGTCCGGCGATGAACATATCCTCAGAACTCTTTATCTTTCGTGACATTACGACACTCACAGCTATAAGTCCGAGGAAATAAGCCAGTATTACTAAATAATCAAGTGTATTCATTATGTGATTCTAAAAGTTTCAATTACTAAATCTTCGCACCTATCTCACGCAACCTCGCCACCAAGGCATTGACCTCAACCTCCTGGACAGCCTTTCCCGAACGGGCGCTCATGGCGGCAGCGACTCCGGCGGCCTGGCCCATATCCATACAGCTGGACTGAACCCTGATGGAAGCGAAGGCGGTCTTTCCGGCGCTGATGCAACGGCCTGCGACGATCAGGTCCGGGAAGCCTTCCGAAATCAACGCGCGATACGGCACATAGGCCGGATTTTTCAGGAAAGTAATGTTCTGTGCAGCCCCTTTCGCCACATGTATATCGATAGGATGAGCGCATCTGGAAACGCTGTCCGGGTAATGGAACGAATTGACATATTCCTCTCCGGTAATCGTATGAAGTCCCTGGATTCTTCTGGTTTCCCTAATGCCAGCCTGCGTGGAAACCGCTATCAGCCAACTATTTCTAAACTCCTCCACATTCTCGCGGAGAATCGCCGCCATCCTGAACGCATCCTCTCTGAGCCTGCACTCCGCATAAGAATAATCGCGGTTATCACAAGCATTGGCCCCGGTCCTGGTCATATTCACGGTAACTACTCCAGGCTGCTCCGTAAGACAGAACCACGGTCCGCCGAACTCCGGAATCTGGAGCTTGTCCTGAAGCGCCAAAAGTTTCTCGCGCACCGGAAGGCAATGACAGTTCTTCCCCTGTTTGTTATGATGGACAGCATCCTGCATCATCGGAGTCGAAGTATCCACGCCGCCCAGGATAAAATAGGAAGAAAGCGGCTGCAAAGGACCCTCCTGCGCCTGCATCGGCACACCAGCCATCGCCGCCAGATCCGCATCCCCCGTACAGTCGATGAAAACCTTCGCCGAAAGTGCTTCCGCACCATTTTTATTGTCAATGATTATGTGCGTAATCTTGTTCCCGTCTTTTACACATCCCGTCAGATAAGAATGCATGTAAATATCCACTCCAGCTTCGAGTATCATCCTCTGTGCCACGAGCTTATAATGCTCCGGCTCGAAAGCGACATTGGCTAACGGGCTTTCGATTTCCGCTCCTCCTGCTTTCTGGAGCCTGTTCACGAACTCCCATGGAATTCCTCCTGTCACAAGAGCTCCGTTATATGAAAAAACACTTATCGGATTTACGAATCCGGCAGTGGCCATTCCGCCGAAAAAACCATATTGTTCTACAATGGCAGTCTTGGCTCCTTCACGTGCGGCAGCGATGGCTGCTATGAATCCGGCAGGACCTCCGCCGCAAACGACAACATCGTAATCACCAGCCAATTTAGCTGATTTAGAGATAGTTATGAATTTGTTAGAATCCATTTTAATGTGGTATTATTTCTTTGAATCGATTCAAAGACACTACAAAGGTATAAACTTTTTTTGAATCGGTTCAAATTTTTCTGATTTTTTTTCTATTTTTTTTTCATATATTTGTACATAGTTTAGCAAACGCGAAACACCGCTTTTAAGTAAGATATCAGCCCTAAGAACAGCAAGTTGCGGAGATATTATGGAAAAATATACGATTAAAGACATAGCACGTGAAGCGGGCGTGTCAGTCGGCCTGGTGTCGATGACATTGAACGGAAAAAGCGGCGTAAACCCGAAGACAGCGGAAGCGATAATGAAAGTCGTGAAACGGCTGAACTATACTCCGAACAAGACGGCCTCGGCTCTCCGCTCAGGATACAAAAAGACCATCGGAGTCATCACACCCGATTTGTCAAACCATTATTTCTCGGTGATTTCCAGAAATATAGAGAATATCGCCTACGAAAACGGATATACAGTTCTCTTCGGAAGTTCGGACGACCGCACAGATAAAATAGGAAAACTGATCGAGACCTTCCGCGCAGATGGCGTAGGCGGCATCCTGATAAGTCCATGTGACGGATGCGAAGAGGAAATCCGCAAAGCCATGGCCGCCGGAATAAAAGTCGTCCTCATGAACCGTGAAATGGAAGTGGAGGATGTCGGAAAGGTAATGCTGGACAACGACAAGGCAGTCAGGATAGGCATCAAACATCTGATGGACAACGGCTACAGACATATCGAAATGTTCTCCAACCTGGTAAATATCTCCACCTTGAAAATCAGAGAGAACAGTTACATAAACAGGATGAATGAACTGGGACTGAGTGATATCGCCAAGGTCACTTATGTGGACGAAAATGACACTGCATCCCTCGACAATGCTCTGAAGGCAGCCATGGAAAGAGGCACCGATGCCATATTTGTCCCAAGGGGCTACCTCGCCTTGCATCTATGCAGTTCCGCAAAACGCCTGGGGCTCCATATTCCTCAAGATCTTGCGATAATCGGATTCGACGGCGGCGACACCTACAGAATCGTCACACCCACCATTACCCAGCTGACACAGAGCACTAAAGAGACCGCTGTGGATGCTTTCAACATGCTGGTGGACATGATACAAAACAACAATCCCGGCCAGGATATTCACCTGGAACCGGGACTTGAAATCGGGGAATCGAGTTCTCCCGTTATTTTGCGAAACGGCCGGTAGGTTTCCACTTGCCGTAAATTTCACTTACATTACCGGCTGTTATGAAGGCATCTATGTTGTTATCCTTTATATAACTCATGAGCGATGCGAATTCATCCGTGGCGAGAATAGCCTCTATCTCCATGTGCTTCTCCAAGGTATAGCCACCTTTAAGTTCATACAGGCTGCAACCTCTTTTCAGCGTTTCGATGATATACTTCCTGATCCGCTCGTAATCATCCGTAATCAGGCAGACCCTCTTTTTTCGGTTCAATGTCGCTGTATAGTAGTCGATTACGATGCCATTAAGCCATGTTCCAATAAGTCCTGTAACGACAAGTCTGAATGGGTTTATCGCAAACGCAGAGCAGCAGATACATGCTCCGGCGATAGTCACGGAGGCACCGATATCGAAATGAAGATATTTGTTCACAATCTTGGCAAGGATATCGAGTCCCCCCGTGGAAGCATTGATATTGAACAAGATAGCTTGCGAAATACTAAGTATCAGAATAAAGCAGAGAAGATCCATCCACAAACTTCCCATTACAGTGGTCTCACCGGGCGCAATAAGAGCCTCGTATGGCATAATCCTGCTGACAATTTCCATGAATGGTCCGAGAACCATGGCCGTATACACGGTTTTTGCCCCGAATTCATGATCTATAAGAAACCACGCCAGCACCAGCAAAATCGCATTTATTATAGTGATGAGGAATGAAACTTTCACTACCATCCCGAATTTGGCAAAAACACCGGAAAGCACGATGGAAAGTCCCGTCACAGAACCTACCACGAGGTTACTCGGCAAAAGAAAATAATAAATGGCAGTCGCCGCCACGAACATAGCGACATTCATCAGCAGAAATTCTTTCCAGAACTTCCATGTCTTAAAAATATTCAGAAGTGACATCAATGATTTGGTGTCACAGAGTTTGTTGGTTACCATTTTTTACGTGTTATCTCCGCAAAGATAGGCCATTTATCTAGAATTACAACGTTTTTACACTTCTTTCGTGACAAAACTGAATTCACAGCCGCAATACAGCTGATTGTAAAAGCCATGCGTCCTGATAATTTCGTTGCGTCTTTCCTGTAATCCACCCTTTCTCCAGTTCATGTCCCACCAGGTAACGTCCGGGAATATGCTGCACGCATAGGTGCCGGCAGCATTGACCTGAACAAGATCCTTCCAGCGGGATGAGGCGAGGGTGGTGGTCAGCACGTCGAACCCGTGCTCGTGCGCGTAACGGGCGGCTCTTTCGAGGCGGAAGCGGAAGCATTGGGAGCAACGGGCGCCTCTTTCGGGCTCGCGTTCCAGCCCCTTTGCGATGCGGCGCCACTCATCATGGTCGTAGCTATCATTGACTATTTCCAGACCGGTTTCGGCGGCGTAGCGTATGCATTCGTTTTCGCGGTGGAGGTATTCTTCGTAGGGAAAAATATTGGAATTACTGTAAAATATGACAGGCTTAAAGCCATGATTTACAAGGCATTCCACAATAGCAGAAGAGCATGGAGCACAGCACGCATGCAGCAAGATGCGAGTGCCCGGAGGGTTAATCTCCAACGTATGATTTTTCTTTCCCATGACGCAAATTTAACCATATTTAGGGATTGCCGGAAATTTTTCAGCGCCGTACCTTTGCATCGTTGGATTGAGATTATAGCCATATAGTTAAAGTGAATCCTTTTTGATTGTTGTAAAAAGCGGTCTCCTGTGAAGGACAGCCGCTTTTAGCTTTTTGGCAGGCGCAATCCAACGTATGAGTATTATTAGTATATTTGTGACGCAAAGGATTATGACAATGAAAGACATACACACGGGAAAACTACTTTCCGCCTCTATGAAAATGGCTGAACTTCCTGACATCGACTCCGGACTTCTTGGCGTCATGAGACGTCTTGGCATCCGCTTCGGATTCGGAGAGCGCACAGTCAGTGAGGTTTGCGCCGAAAATAAGATCAACCCGAATACTCTGCTGCTGATCTGCAAGATATACATATCTGACAACTATGTACCTTCTGAAGAAGAACTGTCCAAGAACAGCATCGGGGACATCGTGACTTATTTGCATAATTCCCACGATTTCTATACCGGCAACGCCTTGGCGAATTTGGAAAACGACGTAAAAGCCATGGCCGACATCCGGAGCCGCTTGGGGCTGCACGAGACTATTAAAAATCTCACAGGTGTTCCTGTGCTGGCGATCCTGACTTCCGCCACCGATGCCGGTTTCACCCAAGCCTACGAAGGACAGATTTACCTGTCGGACAAGACCGCCGAGGTCGAGCAAAAGATTTCCGCTGCTGTCAGTGTCAATGCCAATGAAACCCGCGGTGATAGCGAGGAGTTGTCAGCAAGAGAGAAAGAGATTCTCGTATGCGTAGCCAAAGGTATGCTGAACAAGGAGATAGCAGACCATTACAACATTTCGATATATACTGTGATAACTCACAGAAAGCACATAACAAGAAAAACAGGCATAAAGACAGTGGCCGGTCTGACGGTATACGCACTGCTCAACAACCTGATAGACATGAATTCCATGGAATAAAACGACAAGGAGGAAAAGATTATGAAATTGTCGGATCTGAAAACTGGAGAACAGGGCGTCATAGTAAAGGTAAACGGACATGGAAGTTTCCGTAAACGACTGATAGAGATGGGTTTCATCTCAGGAAAGAAAGTCACGGTCGTACTCAACGCTCCGCTTCGTGATCCTATAGAATATGAAATCTTGGGATACAAACTTTCGCTGCGCCGTAGCGAAGCTGACCAGATAGAGGTAATCGGAGAAAAAGAAGCCAAGGAGGTCATGAAACAAGACCATGCCTTCGATACTATTTATGCCGACGACAGCGACGATGACTGGTCACTCAACAAGATGATGGCCAAGCTCGCCGAAGAACGCGGCCACGTAATCCGTGTGGCTCTCGTGGGTAATCCGAATTGCGGAAAAACTTCACTTTTCAACATCGCCTCCGGCTCACATGAACATGTCGGAAATTACAGCGGCGTGACTGTGGACGCGAAAGAGGGACGCTTCGAATACAAAGGCTACAAGTTCGTACTCGTGGACCTTCCGGGGACATACTCACTTTCAGCCTATAGTCCTGAAGAACTTTATGTCAGGAAGAACCTCATCGAAAATGTACCTGACGTCGTCATAAATGTCGTGGACGCCTCCAACATCGAGCGTAACCTTTATCTGACTGCCCAAGTAATCGACATGAACCTGCGCGTAGTCATGGCGCTGAATATGTACGATGAGTTGAAAGACAAGGGTGACGAACTGGATATCAAGCAGTTGGGTTATCTGTTAGGTATGCCGATATGCCCTACCGTCAGCCGTGACGGCACAGGAATCCATGAACTTTTCGACACTGTAATAAAGATTTACACCCAGAGCGATCCGAAACTGGCCAGACATATTCACATAAACCATGGCGTGGAACTGGAAAAGAGCATTGACAGAATCAAACTTTTACTCCAGGAAAACAAGTCACTCAGAGATAAATACTCTACCAGGTATCTGGCCATCAAATACTTGGAAGACGACAAGGACATAGAAAAAATCATTGACACACTCCCGAACAGGAACGAGATCATCGCGGCGAGGGTGGAAGAGGAGCGGCGAATCAAGGAGCTGATGCACACCAACACGGAATCCGCGATAGTGGACGCCAAATACGCTTTCATTCAGGGGGCATTGGCAGAAACCTACAAGCCGCACATGGACGCGGTCCCGAGAAAAACCATCACCGACAAGATCGACGCGGTGGTCACGAACCGGCTGCTTGCGTTCCCGATTTTCATCGCGATTCTGTACCTGATTTTCCAGACAACATTCGCGGTCGGGAACTACCCGATGCAATGGATCGACTGGTTCGTGGGTAAATTCGGCGAGTTCGTGGCGAGCGTCATGGCGGACGGATGGCTGAAAGATCTCGTGGTCGACGGCATCATTTCCGGAGTCGGCAGCGTCCTCGTATTCCTGCCTAACATATTGATACTCTACTTCTTCATATCCATAATGGAGGACTCCGGCTACATGTCCCGCGCGGCTTTCATCGTGGATAAGCTGATGCACAAAATCGGTCTCCACGGCAAGTCTTTCATCCCTATGGTCATGGGATTCGGCTGCAACGTGCCTGCCATCATGGCTACGCGCGCAATCGAAAGCAGGAAGAGCCGCATGATCACCATCGCCATCATCCCGTTCATGTCATGCGCCGGCAGACTGCCGATTTTCGTATTGCTCGCCGGAGCGTTTTTCCCTCAGAATGCGGCACTTGCGCTGCTTGGAATCTACCTCCTCGGCATCGTCTTGGCGATTATTTCGGCTATCATCCTCAGCAAATTCGTGAAAGATGACGACCTTCCGTTCGTAATGGAACTTCCGCCTTACCGCATCCCGACCGCCAAAGCTATCTGGCGCCACACTTGGGAGAAAGGCCAGCAGTACCTGCAAAAAATGGCCACTACCATCCTACTGTGCTCGACAATCATCTGGTTCCTCGGCTATTTCCCTAAGAATCAGGAGCTTGTCGCCGCCCAGGAAGAGTATGCCGAAATGACTTCGGGTAAGGTCAATGCCGGTGTTTCTCCGGATAAGGCGACGCTGGATGTCCTGTCTACGAGGATAGATTCGCTCTACGCTTATCAGCAGGAGAATTCTTATATCGGCCAGCTGGGACACTTGGTCTCCCCTGCCCTGGAACCGCTCGGTTTCAACTGGAAAATGGACGTGGGTCTTCTTACAGGTATGGCCGCCAAAGAGTTGGTAGTCAGTACACTCGGTGTAATGTATTCCGAAGGCGCGAAGGTATCTGACGGGGAAGATCTTAGTGAAGACACTCAGCTGCAAAGTGCATTAATAAAGGACATCACACCCGCAGCTGCAATGTCCTTCATGGTATTCATTCTATTGTATTTCCCTTGCATAGCAACCTTTGTAGCCATTAAGAATGAAACTGGCAAATGGCGCTGGGCCATAGCTTGTTGCGCCTATACAATGGTTGTCGCCTGGTTAATGGCATTTATTGTATACCATATTTTTTAAGAATCTTGACAATAGGTTTCTTTACTGATTCCGCCCAACGGGTATAACCGTTGTTGCCAGGGTGTACGCCGTCGATACTGCTGTCATGGACAGGATCAGTAGCATTGGTGCAATCTATGTAATAGACATCCTTATACTTCTTGCATGCGATGTGCATGAGGCTGTCGGCCATATCCATCTTGGCCTGCTCTGCCTTGTCCACCGACTGGTCGAAGTTTCTCTTCTCTCTATAGATAGTATGCTGGAAGATAAGCGGTTTGCCAGGGTGAGCCGCCTGAAGTTTCTCGATGAACGGGAAGAGTCTTTCCTTAATCTGCTCCGGTGTAGGATTAGAGAAAGAATCGAAAATGAAGGCGTCCACATCCGCATCTACGAGAGCATCAGCGAAGTATGACTGCATCTTGCAGTTTCCGCTGCAACCGAGGCTGAGGAGCTGGATACCAGTCATTCTGGTAAACTGTGCAGGGTATGTCATACCTGCTCTTCCGGTGCTGGTACCATGTGTATAGCTGGAGCCGAAGATACCGACGCGATGTCTGAACGGAGCCTCTCCCTTTACCAGGGTGGCGCCTTCCTCAACACCGATTTTCACGGAGTACTCTTCACTGAACAGAGGCAGATACAAGAGACACTCTTTCTCTTCTTTGTTCATATTCTTGACCAGCACGGTGTTATAGCCGTTGTCCTTATTGTTGGGTGCGCAGCCTGCACCGGCCCACAACCATTTGCCGTCTTTCTTTATGTAAAGGTCATATCCTCTCGATGTGAACGGACAGCTGTTGATGCCATAGCCTGCGTAACCGAATTCTGTCTTTACGGAAATAACAGAAGAGTTAGTCTTGAAAACGACAGCGATTCCGGAAGATTGGCGGACCTGAAGATTCTCGCTCTTCGTAAAGCCCTTATACTTTACGGTATCCACGCGGTGGTAAGGGTTAGGAGTGTCCGGAAACAATTTTCCGATAAGTGTAAGGTCAGATGCCTCAGTAAATGCGAACTTCACATTTTTGGGTGTCTGCGCGAAGGAAACTGTTCCCAAGCACAGAAATGCAGCAGCCAATGCTGCTACGACAATACGATTTTTCATATCTTGATGTTTTGATGAAATAACCTGTTTCAGTTCTCGTCGTTTTGTGTTGCTTTGCAAAATTACAGAATATTCGTCGGAAATCATGTCATTTATGCGTATTTTTGTCGTCGCAAATGTTCGGATCAATGTTTCCGTGCAGGAATGCAATGACAGATGAGCCTATACTCGTATTTTAGGATAAGCAAGCCATCAGCATATAAAGTAGCTGATGCAGAAATAGATACAACATACAAAAAACTTCGGAACCGTACATTCTGGGGAGCTACAGCGTCATATAGTCTTTATTATGTCTGCCGAATGACCCTCAGCGTCGTGAAGCAGCCTCTCATAGACGGAGGTGTTCTCACTGCAGGTCAGCTTGGACTTATAGGCTCCGCCCTTCTCTTCGTTTACGCACTCGGAAAGTTTACCAACGGATTTATCGCCGATTATTGCAACATCCGCAGATTCATGGCTGTAGGTCTTTTCATCTCCGCCATCGTAAACCTGGTAATGGGGGCATTCGGACTTTTCTCTTCATTGGCAGGGATAGGCAGCGCAGTGATTTTCGTGGCCTTTTTCCTTCTGTGGGGAATCAACGGATGGGTGCAGTCCATGGGTGCACCTCCGGGCATCATTAACCTTTCCAGATGGTTTCCGCTCTCCAAAAGGGGGACGTATTATAGTATTTTCAGCGCAACCCCATATTTAGGAAAGTTCCTGACATTCATATTGATAGGTGTCACAGTAGGAGCTTTCGGATGGGAATGGGGCTTCATTTTCGCCGCCATAGCAGGTATCATCGGAGGAATAATCGTGCTTGTCTTCGTTTCCGATACGCCTGAGAGCAAGGGACTTCCTTCCGTCCAGCAACTTTCCGGAGAAAAGCCGAAAAAGGCTGATTCGATGCCGACTAAAGAGTTACAGAAAATCGTGCTCAGGCATCCCGGAATCTGGATAATCGCGCTGTCAAGCGCATTTGTATATATAACTCAGTATGCCATAAGTGGTTGGGGTGTCTTATTCCTTCAGAAGGCACGTGATTTTTCACTTCCCGAGGCGACGCAGATTATCGCGTTTTCAGAGGCGTTCGGTGTCGCTGGAACTATTTTCGCCGGCTGGCTCTCCGATACCGTATTCAAGGGGAATCGCGTGAAGCCAGTCCTGCTTTCTGGCATTCTGTGTATGATTTCGCTGATTCTTTTCCTATTCACGAAAGGCGGTTACATGATGAACATCATCTATGTTTCGTTCTTCAGTCTGTTCATAGGTGTTCTTTACTGCGTGGTGGCAGGTCTGATGGCAGTGGATATAGTTCCGCGAAAGGCGACCGGAGCCGCTCTCGGAATCGTAGGTATTTCCAGTTATGTAGCTGCTGCTGTGCAAGATATCGTCAGCGGGTATCTGATACAAGGGGCTTCAGCCGTTTCAGCGTCAGCCCCATCGTCAGATGTCTATGACTTCACCCCAGCCGCTATTTTCTGGATTTCAGCCTGCCTATTGTCCTTCGTGCTGCCGGTTCTAGGCTGGAAGAGGATGAAGGTGCAGGTCGCCGGGGAGTAAGTAAGAATTAATCAATGCCGTGGAGTTCGATGCCGTCGGCGTCCCAATCCATTGTTTCCTCGTCTGGTTCATTGAACGGCTGCAGGAACGGATTGTGAGTTCTTTCGTTCGCAATGCTGGTATTGTGTCCATGTCCAGGGAACACCGTCACGTCGCCAGGCAAACCCATGACCTTATCCATCAGTGAGACAATCAGTTTGTCATAGTCACCACCGATTTGGTCAGTTCTTCCTATGCTTCCAGCGAAAAGTGTGTCTCCTGTGAAAATAACCTTTTCTTTTTCGTCATAGAAGCATACACAGCCGGGAGTATGACCAGGCGTGGTTATCACTTTAAATTCTGTGTTTCCGAATTTGATTACCTGTCCGTCTTCCAGTGGCTTTGTCTGGAATGAGGCATCCGGTTCCCTAAGTCCGAATTTAGAACCGAAGTTATTGGCCAACATGAAGTTGTCTTCCTGATTCATGTATACCGGTATGCCATACTTGTCAGCGCATTCCTTAACGCCGAAGATATGGTCGAAGTGTGCATGTGTCAGCAGAATCATCACCGGCTTCACGCCTTTTTCCTGAATTTTATTATACAATGCCGATGCCTCGCCCTCATTATAAAAGCCAGGGTCAATGATTGCTGCATCATTGGTCTCATCCCATACGAGGGAACAGTTCTCCTGAAACATGTTGAACTGGAATGTAAGTATTTTAAGCATATTTTTTCATTTCTTGTTACTGCAAAGATATCAAGAATCTGTATATTTCTTTGTACTTTTGCAAATCATATTAAGAAATCTTGTAATGCACATCGGAATAGCAGGAAATATAGGCAGCGGCAAAACGACATTGACCCGCATGCTGGCAGAACATTATGGCTGGACCCCAAAATTCGAGGCGGTCACATACAACCCATATCTGGAGGATTACTATAAGGATATCAAGAGGTGGTCGTTCAATCTGGAGGTTTATTTCCTGACCCAAAGGTTTAAGGATGTCTTGGAAATCGCTAATTCCGAGGATGTTATAATTCAGGACAGAACTATTTTCGAGGGTGTCAATATTTTCGTGGCCAACAACAAGGCGATGGGGAATCTCACTGACCGTGACTACGATACGTACATGGATTTGTTCCGTCTGATGATGTCTCTGGTAAAGGCTCCTGATCTCCTTATTTATCTGCGTTCTTCTGTTCCGCATCTGGTGGCGCAGATTCAGAAGCGTGGCAGAGAGTATGAAAAAGGCATTGAACTGGATTATCTCGAGGGCCTGAACGAAAGGTACGAAAAATGGATTTCCGAATACCCGGGCAAGGTTCTTACGATCGATGCCGACGGCCTGGATTTCCAGAATCGCCCCGAAGATTTCGCCACCATCACAGACAAGATCGACTCCGAGCTCTACGGATTGTTTTAGCCCAGAATGACACTATCGTTCGGCGGTTAGTATTACATTTCGCCGCCTGAACAAAAAGGCAGGGCAAACACTACGCCGATAAAGCACCGACTCACATCGCATGGGCGCTGCCGGCAACATACAACTTCACATAGATTTTCGATTCACGTTTTTGACGGCATGCTTGTCGTGGCTGCCGGCGTTTAGTGACCCACCGCTCAGGTGCCAGACAGCATTCTTACCATAGCTGCCGACGTCGGCAAGGTCCTATTCACTCAAGCGTTCCGCAATTCGATTTGCAGGACACTGACGCTAACCTGCCTGCGTAACGGCATGCTTATCCTGGTTGCCGGCGTCGGTCGGCGCACAATCGCTCACGTGCTCCGCAATTCGCTTTTCGGGCATCCGCCGCCGATCGGCCACGGGACATTTTTTCGTTTCACTCCGGTAGTCGGCTATAGAGTCATCGTTATGGACAGCTTTCGGACAACCTGGCAGGTTATAAAAGAGTTATCTACCTAAATATCAATACATTGCGATAAAACACATCTGCCAGGTCCTATGAAAAAACATACAACCTGGCAGGTGTTTAGCCTTCCATAATAAGGCATAACTGATTGTCTACCAGAGTGTTATAGCGCCCAACAAGAGCATAATCACCCGCCAAGTAGTCTGACATATATTTGTAACGTCGCCTCCTGAATAAGCACTCTTGTCATCTGTTAACGCCGCCTGGGCATCAGGTGCCGTCGAAAGGTTCGCTGGCGCTCATCCTTCCCAGCAGAGCTGGGCCCCTTCTTACAGGGCCGCGGATGGCCATGCCTTTCGACCGGCACCTGACGTCCCCGGCTCTCTGCTCCACGGAGATCTGATGCTGCAAACAAAATGGTGTAAATATAGGCGCTTTTTTACACCGTTTATTTCATTTATTTCATTTATTTCATTTGGTGTAAAAAATGGGGACACTTGCAAACTTCCGTGGCATAATGTGACATAAACATATACTTGAAGGTA
>UREV01000025.1 GCA_900546925.1 uncultured Bacteroides sp. | reverse complement strand
GTCGCGTAGCGCCCGTGAGTCGGAACTCAGGCCGCGAATTGCGAAGCACCTGAGCGGACGAGTCCGACCTCTCGGGCGTATCCATGTTCTTTATTTCGCCCACTTATAGGTACAAAATCCCACTAAATTGTATTACATTTGTTAGGATTAATTTATTACAACACTAAACCAATTCATGAAATCATTAAAAACTCTAATTTCTTCATTCCTCGTCATGTTGAGCGCATTATCACTCAACGCTCAGACCGGAAAAGTCGCAGAAGCTCAGGGTCTTCTCACTGAGAAAAACTCCCAGACTCGTTACGATAAAGAACTCCAGGCCGATGTAGTCGTTGCAGGAGGCGGACTTGCAGGCGTCTGTGCTGCAGTTTCTGCTGCACGCCATGGCTGCACCGTTATCCTCGTACAGGATCGTCCAGTCCTCGGCGGAAACGCATCCAGCGAAATCCGTATGGGAATCGTGGGCGCAAAAGGAGACCAGAACGCCGAAGCGGGACTTCTTGAAGAAATTCAGCTTAGAAACTTCCGTTTCAACCCTCTTATGAGATATACCCTCTGGGATGACGCCATATATTCTACAGTAATCATGGAGAAGAACATTACACTCCTTCTCAACACCTCTGTAGAGGACGTGGTTATGGACGGAGAAAAGATTGCCGCACTGAAAGCGTGGAACACCAACGCCTATACAAATTACCTAATTAAAGGAAAACTCTTCCTCGATTGTACAGGAGATGGTATCCTCAGACTATCTGGCGCCAAATACCGTATCGGACGTGAATTCGCAGATGAATTCGGTGAATCATTCGTAGGTGAGAACGGCGGAGATGCCAAGACCATGGGTAACTCCATTCTCCTTCAGTTGCGCAAAACCGAAGAAGACCATCCGTTCACCGCTCCTGAATGGGCATATCACTTCACAGACGACGATTTCAACTACGACAAACCGAAGTCTACTATCCCTGGAGTGAAATTTAACTATAAGAAACCATTCCCTAAAGACAACAACTTCTGGTGGATTGAATATGGAGGAACCATCAACACTATTAAAGACGCCAACGACATTCAGTTCGAACTCAAACGCATCGCATACGGGGTTTGGGAATACATGAAAAACCATCCTGACGGACGATGCAAAAACTATGACCTCGACTGGATCGGCTCGCTTCCTGGAAAACGTGAATCCGTTCGCTATGTCGGACCTCACATCCTTACCCAGAATGACGTCATGTCAGGCGGCCACTTCGACGACGTTATCGCATACGGCGGATGGACCCTCGATAACCATAACCCTGAAGCATTCCACAGCAAAGGAAGAATGTCAGTGGAATTTACCACTCCTGAGCGCTTCGGTATCCCATTCGGATGTCTCTACTCTGTGAATGTCCCTAACCTCATGTTTGCAGGCCGTGACATCTCAGCCACCCACATGGGACTCTCTTCTACACGTGTCATGGCCACCACAGCACTCCTCGGCCAAGCAGCCGGAACAGGAGCCGCTCTTGTAATAAAGTATGGCACAACCCCTGCGGAAGTTCACAAGGACCATATAGGTGAACTCCAGGATATGCTCGAAGACGACGACAGCATGCTTCCGTACAGATGGAGAAAACCATCAGCATTGACATTGACCTCGACCACTAGCGAAGCCAACATGGTGCTGCGAAACGGCATTGACAGACAGTGGGACGGCGCGGACAATGGCGTTTGGGTCGCACCGGGCGAGGAAAGCATCGTCTACAACTGGAAGAAACCTGTCACCATCTCCGGCGCTCGCATCATCTTCGATTCGGAGTTTAAATACAGAAGCAAGCGAATGAGAAAACTCGAAGCTACGACTGAGCGCGTGGAAGTTCCGAGAATGATGACCAAGGATTTCAGAATCGAGGCCAAGACCGGAAAAGGCGAGTGGACCACCGTCTATGAGGGAAAAGGAAACTACCTCCGCCTTCGCAAGATCCAGTTCGAGAAGCCTGTTAAGGCCAATGCCCTCAGACTTGTCGTGGATTCGACTTGGGGCGCAGAGAAGGCTCACGTTTTCGCTTTCGATGCCCTTTAGACATACAACCATAAACAGACGTGTCCGGCGAATAACCGGGCACTTTTTTGTTGACTCAAGTTTTGCAAGTGCGAAACACCGCTTATGGAGCCCGAGATGGCGAAAGTAAGTCCCTTCCCCGAGGGGAGGGATTTAGGATGAGGGCAACGTGCACGCAAAAAGTGCGTGGGACTTAAAGCTTTCGAACGAGTGATAACCCTCAAATAAGCGCTTACGCTCAGCAAGTTTGACAACTTGCGAAACTTGGACCTGTAAGCTTAAGGCACTGGATCATAACCGGAACCGCCCCACGGATGACAACGCAGAAGTCGTCTGACAGTTAGGTACAGCCCCTTGAATGGCCCCCATTTGCGGAAAGCCTCCAATGCATATTCGGAACATGTGGGAGTGAACCTGCAGGTCGGTGGTTTGTAAGGTGAAATGCAGACCCGGTAGAACTTGATGAGAACGACGAAAGGGAATATGCTGATTCTCTTTAAAATGCTTCTGAAACTATGCGGGCTGTCGTCTTTCATTCTTCGGTCGCTGTTTCTGATATCGGGTTCGCCGCAGGAACCGCAACCTTCGCTGCGATATTTGTCAATGCTGCCCTAACCGCGGTTGTAACGGCCTGGAAATCTTTAAGTTCCTTCGTATTGTAGATAAACAGGATATCTGTGCCGCCATTCTCGGCAGAAACAGGCAATAAGGTCTTGGATGTACGATAGGCCTCTCGGATACGGCGCTTGAACAAGTTGCGTTTTACGGCCCGCTTGAAAATGCGTTTCGGGACGGAGACCACTATCCTGTTGAATGTCAGTCCGTTGCCCGTGAAGAAACAATATCGGATAAAATCGGAAGTCCCGTAATGTCCGGACGCAAAAAGGCGGGAAAGGCTTATTCCTGATGATAGCCTTTCCTGCTTTTTCAATGTATTACGAACTTCGTCTCCCATAAAAAGGGAATATTATCCGTTGTGTGATTCGAGATAAAGTTCCAGTGCTCTTGCAACTGAAGGAGCCTCTGGTGTAGGTGCCTTGATTTCGATAGGCAGACCTGCTTCCTCCATGGCATTTACAATCAGCTTGCCGAAAGTCACGAACTTGAGATTCTCCGGCTTGAAGTCAGGGAAATTCTCGAAAAGTGACTTGATGTCTGCCGGATTATAAACTACAGCCATGTCATAAGACTGGAGATCAATGCCTTTCAGATCCTGTGGAACAGATTTTACGAAAACGGCTGATGTGTAATCGAGTTTCTGTGCGTCGAACAATTTCTTGAGGGCATCGTTATTCGTGTCTGATGTCGTCAAGAGGAATTTCTCGCCGGCATGTTTGGTCCCGATCTGTTCAATGACAGAAGACGGTGTGCCGTTGCCGTAGAAAATCTTGCGTTTCCTGAAGACAATATGCTTCTGCAAGTACATGGCCACAGCCTCGCTTGTGCAGAAATATTTCATAGTCTCAGGAACTTTCACCCTAAGTTCTTCACACAACTGGAAGAAAGCGTCTATAGTATGTCTGGCGGAAAAAACTATCGCTGTGTAATCAAGTATATTGATTCTCTGCGCTCTGAATTCTCTCGATGTCAAAGGCTCGATAAGAAAAAACGGCATGAAATCGATCTGTACGCCGAATTTCTCTTTAATGGTCTCATAAGGAGCAACGTTCATCGGGGTCTCCTGAGAGATCAAAATCTTTTTAATGGACATATTCTCTTTTACAAATAAACAATCGAAGCAACCAACAACCCTGCCGGTATAATTTCAACGGTGCAAAGGTACAAAAAAGCGGTGAATTGACCATCGATTGTGTCCATTATCTGTGTTTTACGTATTAAATAAAGTCCCCAAAGGAATCCTGTGACGTAATAAGATGCCTTATGTGCGAACTCGAAACAGCCTTGTGAGAAAGAGCCGAGCAGTACTAGAAGCAAATAACATACAGTGGTGACTATCAGGAAGTCATAACCTGCCTTGTTGCTAATTCTGCATGAGTCGTTTCTGAATTTTCGTTCCGGAAAACACAAGATGAGCAGACTTCTGAGCAGTATGAAACCTGCTATCATGACCATTATGGCCAATGTCTTCATTCCCGGGGTCAGTTCCATGAGAAAGTCCGCATGGATTATGTCCAGCCGGGATACGCTTATCATGATAGTGGGGATGCAGATGGTGGCCACAGAGTCACGTTCCCTGCTTAATCTCATGTTGTCTTCGAGACTGACCAGTTTCTTGTATCGGAGCAGCCCTGTCAGAATATGCGGCATGACAGTGATTAGCCTTCTCAAAAAAATTATGAGAAGGATGATGCACAGGGCAGTCATGCCGGTGTTCAACGTGGAAGTACTCCATACATCGGCATTGGCCTGAACCGCAATATCCGAACCGGCGACAGGCAGGAGCAGGTCCCCTTCCGCGAAGGCGTCACAGGCGCGTCCGATTTGGAGGGTGTCCGCAGAAATCAGCTCTGAAGAGATGGTAGGCATGGTCAGTTCCCGCGTTTGGCCTTGTATCCGAGGGAGCACAGGAGGGCGGTGACTTTGTCGCGCAGGTCTCCCTGAATGGTAATTTCGCCGTCTTTGGCAGTGCCTCCGACTCCGCATTTGACTTTCAGCGTCTTGCCGAGTTCTTTGAGATCAGCCTCGCTGCCGACGAAACCTGTTACCAATGTGACTTGTTTTCCCGCACGGCAACGTCTGTCGATGGTTACCGTCAGTTTCTGTTTCTCCGGAGCCAAGGTCTCTGCCTCAGCCTCATCGGATTGCTCATATTTAAAGTCCGGGTTCGTGGAATACACTACTCCAAGACGCTGTTTCCAATCATTATCTGCCATTTTCGACACTTCTTTTTTGCAAAGATAGCGAATCTCTTCGTATATTTGTCTTTTTATGGGAATTGGAAAAATAAGGAAATATTAAAAAAGAATGGATAAGAAAAAATTCAGGCTTTGGAATAATATCGCGTCCGTCGTGGTTTTCGTGATTGCGGCGTTCACATATCTTTCCACTATCGAATCTACAGCCTCGTTCTGGGACTGCGGAGAATTTATTGCATCGTCATACAAACTGGAAGTGGGCCATCCCCCAGGAAACCCTGTGTTCCAGCTCATTGCGAGGTTCTTCACCATGTTCGTCGGACCCGAGAATGTCGCTGTTTCTGTCAATGTCATGAGCGCGTTGTGCTCTGCGGCGACTATCTTCCTGCTGTACCTTACGATCATTTTCTTCGCAAAGCGTCTTACGGGAAAGAAAAATGTTGCGGATTACACTGTAGGTGAAGCTATTGCAGTCATAGGCAGCGGATGCGTAGGAGCATTGGCCTACTGCTTCTCAGATACTTTCTGGTTCTCGGCAGTCGAAGGCGAAGTTTATGCCATGTCATCGCTCTTTACCGCATTGGTAGTCTGGGCCATGACGAAATGGTATGACCAGGCCGACAGCCCTTATGCGAACAGATGGATTCTGCTGATTTCATTCCTGATGGGACTTTCCATCGGAGTGCATCTGCTTAACTTGCTTACGATTCCGGTGCTCGTGTTCATGTTCTATTACAGAAAACGCGAGGACGGACATTATACTTTCGCGGAGTATGTGAAAATCTTCATGGTTTCGGTGGTTATCCTGGCGTTGTTGCTGTTCGTGATAATTCCGTTCCTGCCGAAATGGGCCGCTTACGCTGATTTGTTGTTTGTCAATGTCTTCGGACTTGGATATAACACCGGCGCCACATTCTTTATGCTCGCCCTTCTCGGACTTTGTTTCTGGGGAGCGTTCTGGACTTACAAACGCGGTAAAGCATTCTGGAACACAGTGTTGCTGAGCTTCACCACTATCGTTATTGGATTCTCGGTATTCGCTATCGTGATTATCCGTTCTAACGTGATGCCTCCTACCAACGAGTATCAGCCGGACAATGCCTTTACTCTCGTGCGTTATCTGTCCCGTGAGCAGTATGGTTCTACGCCGATTTTATACGGCCAGTATTATGGTGCGCCATATCACTTGGAAACCAAGAAATATTGGGCCCCTGTGAACGGAAAATATGAGCATGTGGATGCTCCGTCAGAGCCTGTATATGAGTCTTCAGGCAAGATGCTGTTCCCGAGAATGTGGAACGGAGGGGACCAGAGATTCGTGAAATTCTACGAGTCTTATACAGGTGGAAAGGGACGTGTCGTACCTGGTGCGGATGCCCGTAAACCATCCTTCTGGGCGAACTTGAATTTCTTCTTCGATTTCCAGATGAATTGGATGTATTGGAGATATTTCATGTGGAATTTCGCCGGAAGACAGAACGATATCCATAGCCCAAGCCCGGGCAACATTTTCTATGGAAACTGGGAGTGCGGCATCAAACCTATCGATGAAATTCGCCTCGGTGACCAGAGCAAAGCGCCTGAGGTACTGAAGAACAACAAGGGAAAGAACCATTACTATCTCCTGCCTCTCATCTTGGGAATTATGGGATTGTTCTTCCAGTTCGAAAGAGACAAGAGGGGATGTTGGCTTACATTCCTGTTCTTCTTCATGACAGGTATCGCTATCGTGATGTATCTGAACCAGTCTCCTTATCAGGTACGTGAACGTGATTACGCTTATGCGGGTTCGTTCTATGCCTTCGCGATATGGATTGGATTCGGAATGATGGCTCTGTATGAGTGGATTGGCGGAAAAATGAAGGAAAAATATCCTGCTGCCACAGCCGGCGTATTCGCATTGGCCTGCCTCTGCGTACCGGCCCTCATGGCGGAAGAAAACTGGGACGACCACAACAGACATAACAGGAAGACAGCCGTCGAAATGGCGAAGAACTATCTGAATTCTGTGGGCGAACAGGGCATCCTCATTACTCACGGTGACAACGATACCTTCCCTCTCTGGTATGCCCAGGAAGTGGAGAGCGTACGTACAGATGTCCGCATCTGCAACACTTCGCTTCTCGGTACTGACTGGCATATCGGTCAGATGAAATATGCCTGCAACGAGTCCAAACCGCTGCCTCTGACTGTCGGTGTGAAGCAGTATCTTTATGGTACCAATGATATCATATATATTTATGATACAGATAATAAGGTCGTGCCTATCGCCGATGTAATGCGCGTATTCAAGCATCCTGATGCGAAACTTGTACTGGAGAACGGAAATACTGTGGATTATATCATGTCCAGGAAGATGAGCATTCCTGTTAACAAGGAAAACGCCATCAAGTCAGGCATAGTAAGTCCTAAGTTTGCTGATATGGTTCCTGACCAGATAGTTCTGGAAATACCTAAGAACAAGAGCTATCTTACGAAGTGCGAACTGTTCTTGCTGGATTTGTTGTCTAATTATCAGTGGGACAGGCCTATCAACTTCTTGAGCCAGGGCGGTGACATTAACATTGGCATAAAGAATTACCTCATGTATGAGGGATATTCGAGCAAACTTGTGCCGTTCAAGAATAAGATCAGCTCTACAGAACCGGGTCTCGTGGATGTGGACGAGTTGTATAACAAGGTGATGAATGTCTATACATGGGATGATATCCGCAGAAACGACTATGATGTGGATTATCAGAACTATTACACCTTCCTCGGAGTTCTGCCTCAGCGCGAGATTTTCGTTTCCACTGCCAATTCATTGATAAAGGCCGGTGACAAGGAAAGGGCTCTGAAAGTCCTCGACAAGTGTCAGGAGTCAATGCCTTCAGACGTCTGGCCGCTTGAGTCTATTCCGCTGTCATTCACCAGCAATGACTATATGGTAGTGAATATGGTGACTGACTATTTCGCTGTCGGTCAGCCGGAAAAAGCCAAGGCATTGGGTAAACAGCTCGGAGAAGAGTTGCTTAAGACCGCTGATTTCTACTTGGATTTCTACGATTATGACTCCACTGATTTCGAGACTGCATGCCAGTTCCTTTACTATCTCATCGATGAACTGGAGAAAGGTGGAGACAAGGAAGTGTCAGGTGCGTTAAAGTCAGGTCTTGTCAATGTGCTTCAGGCAGGAGCCAAGGCTGCAGGATTCGACTATACGGGTCTCGACGAAGATGAGGATGTAACGGATTCATCATCAAGCAAATAAAATATATGAAGAATATTAGGAATTTCTGTATTATCGCACATATCGACCATGGCAAGAGTACTCTTGCGGACAGGTTGATAGAACTTACCCAGACTCTTGGAGAGAGGGAGATGGAGAACCAGGTCCTGGATGACATGGACTTGGAAAGAGAGAAAGGTATCACTATCAAGAGCCATGCGATTCAGATGGATTACAACTATAAGGGAGAGAAATATGTCCTGAATCTTATCGATACTCCGGGACATGTGGATTTTTCTTACGAGGTGTCCCGTTCCATAGCTTCCTGTGAGGGTGCGCTGCTTGTGGTGGATGCTACGCAAGGCGTTCAGGCTCAGACCATTTCCAACCTGTATCAGGCTATAGAGCATGGTCTGGAAATCATCCCTGTCCTGAATAAGGTGGATATGGATGCCGCACGTCCTGATGTGGTGACTGACGAGGTCTGCGAACTTCTCGGATGCAAACCTGAAGAGGTATACCAGGTCTCTGCAAGAACCGGTTTCGGTGTAGCTCCTCTGCTGGATGCCATCGTCGAGAAAATCCCTGCTCCTCAGGGAGACCCTGATGCTCCGCTGCAGGCATTGATTTTCGACTCTGTATTTAACTCATTCAGAGGTATTATCGCATATTTCAAGATTAAGAACGGTTCCATCCGTGCCGGAGAAAAGGTTAAATTCTTCAACACAGGACAGGAATATGTGGCAGATGAAATCGGAGTTCTGAAGATGAAACTCAGCCCGACTGATGAAATCAGCTGTGGCAATGTAGGATATATCATTTCCGGAATCAAAACCGCCTCCGAGGTAAAGGTGGGTGATACCATCACCCATGTGGAAAACCCTTGTAAAGAAGCCATTGCGGGATTCGAGGAGGTCAAGCCTATGCTTTTCGCCGGTATGTATCCTGTGCAGGCGGACAAATACGAGGAACTCCGTTCTACTTTGGAGAAATTCCAGCTGAACGATGCGTCGTTTGTCTATGAGCCGGAGTCTTCCATGGCTCTCGGTTTCGGTTTCCGCTGCGGTTTCCTCGGACTTCTCCATCTGGAAATCGTTCAGGAGCGTCTCTTCAGAGAGTTCAACATGGACGTCATCACGACCGTGCCGAACGTTTCCTACAAGGTGTACACCTCGAAAGGTGAGGTTATCGATGTTCACAACCCTTCCGGACTTCCGGCGCCTACTCTCATTGACCATATCGAAGAACCATATATCAGGGCGCAGATAATCACCAATACCGAATTCTATGGGCCGGTGATGAAACTCTGCATCGAAAAGCGCGGAACCCTTATGGGTGAGCACTATATCACAGCTGACCGCGTGGAGCTGACATACGAGATGCCGCTCTCGGAAATCGTATTCGACTTCTATGACAAGTTGAAGACCATTTCCAAGGGATATGCCTCATTCGATTATCACATAAAGGGCTACAGACCTGCAAGACTCGTAAAACTGGATATCCTGCTTAACGGCGACCCTGCTGATGCGCTTTCTACACTTATCCATGAGGACAGGGCTTATGACTTCGGACGTAAGATTTGTCTGAAACTTAAAGATCTCATCCCTCGTCAGCAGTTCGATATCGCCATCCAGGCTGCAATCGGTGCGAAAATCATCGCCCGTGAGACAGTACGCCAGGTTCGTAAAGACGTGACTGCCAAGTGTTACGGAGGTGACGTCACCCGTAAGAGAAAGCTCTTGGAGAAGCAGAAGGAAGGAAAGAAACGTATGCGTCAGATCGGTACCGTGCAGGTTCCGCAGAGTGCGTTTATGGCTGTCCTTAAACTGGATTCATAATGGAGAAAGTTGCCATACTTCTGACAGTGTTCAACAGGAAGGTGAAAACCCTCGAATGCCTGAAGAATTGCTATCAGCAGATAGATGCCATGAAGGCGGACGTGAATTATTCATTTTCCGTGTACATGGTAGATGACGGGAGTACTGACGGCACAGCTGATGCTGTTTCCGAAATGTTCCCACAGACCCATGTGATACGTTCCGAGGGAAATCTGTTCTGGAACCAGGGAATGCGTCTCGCGTGGAAAACTGCGGCTGAGGACGGCCAGGACTTCTACCTGTGGCTGAACGACGATACCATAATGAAAGAAGGGGCATTGGCCTGCCTTATGGAAACCTCGCTTTTCCTTCGGGACCGGGCGATAGTCGTCGGGACGGCGGAAGATGCGCAGGGCAATATCAGTTATGGCGGTCGGAAGGTGTCCGGCAAGATAGTCGTTCCGGACCCGGTCATTCCGGTGCCGTGCGAGACATTCAACGGAAACCTGGTGCTGATTCCGGCCCATGTTTTCAAGATTTTGGGTAATCTGGAAGAGCGCTACCATCATAGTTTCGGAGATTACGATTATGGAGTACGTGCCGCCAAGGCAAATGTTGTCCGTGTCGTGGCCCCCGGGATCCTTTGTGTCTGCGACCGTAACCCCGGCATTCCGAAATGGCGCGACAGGTCGTATTCCCTGAAAGAAAGAGTGCGCTACCTTCACACTCCGAAGGGACGCCCGCCTCGGGAACAGTTTCTGTATGACTGTCGCAGTCAAGGCTTTATCTTCGCGATAATGCACGGCCTGTCCATCGCGATGAAAGTCTTTTTTCCGAAGAAGAGTCAGGTCAATGATTAAGTAACAAATGAAGAAAATATTATATTATATAAAATCCATGCGTCTGAGGTCGCTGCCTCTGTCCCTGGCAGGCGTCTGTCTCGGAATGGCGCTCGCAGCCTCGGATTATCGTATAAGCTGGAAAGTTGCTCTGTTAGTGATGCTTACGACATGTTGCCTACAGATACTTTCCAACATTTCCAACGAACTCGGCGATGCCTTGAGCGGTGTGGATACAGCAGACCGTAAAGGTCCTCAATATTCCATAGGAGAAGGCGGACTGACCTTCGCCGAGATGAAACGCTTTGTGAAAATCATGGCCGTAATTTGCGCATTGTCAGGACTTTTGATGCTCCAGGCCTCATACGGGACGCTCTTTGCCCTGGAACCGGTATGTCTGATAG
The DNA here is from genome assembly GCA_900546925.1 of uncultured Bacteroides sp. GTDB lineage: Bacteria > Bacteroidota > Bacteroidia > Bacteroidales > UBA932 > Cryptobacteroides. The sequence goes on along the minus strand of UREV01000025.1, from coordinate 16,148 downwards.
CATTAGGTGCTGCAGCCATCGGCGGGGCCATTAAATACACCCTCGGGAGAAACCCTTACGGCTATCGCGGACTTGGCGACATTTCCGTATTCATCTTCTTCGGAATCGTCGCTGTCCTCGGATCGTATTTCGTTGTAGCTCACACTATTCCGTCTTGGATTGTCATCCTTCCCGCAGTAGCCATAGGAGCCTTCAGCGTAGGCGTGCTGAATGTCAACAACATCCGTGACATGAAAACTGACGCCGGAATCCGTGTGACAGTGCCGATCAGACTCGGACTCAAGAGAGCCAGAATCTACCATACCATACTGATCGTCGTAGGTTGGAGTTGCCTTATAGCGTTCAACCTTATGCGCTTCCCTGATCCTTGGCACTGGCTATTCGCATTGACCTTACCATTATACATATATAATCTGCACGGCGTCTGGACGAGGACCGAACGCGCGCTCGACCCGTTGCTCCCTCAGCTGGTTCTGTCCACTTTTGCCCTCTCGATTCTCATGGGTGCAGGCTACCTTATTTTTCTCATATAATCATGGCTGACAATTACTTGGAGAAACGATACGAGGAAGTTTTCGGCGACGGCGCGTCGAAAAAGATTGTCCGTCACACCTCGCCGACGCTCAACACCCTGCTCGTAAAGAACCGCAGTATCCGCCGCTGGCGCCAGAATTTCGCCGCCACGGCCGACCAGCTCCGCACCATTGTCGGGGTCAATGCGAATGTCGCCTCGGCCATGAATCGCCAGGTTCTCCGTTTCCGCGCTCTCACCGCCGCTGATTCTCCGGATATGGTCAATGCTCTCAGACAGTTATTGTTCCGTGAGGAAATCAGACCTTACACCGCAACTGCTTATATAATAGTATATTCCACTATTCCTGAAGAAAGATATGTGGACATCGATCTGGGCATCTCGTTGCAGAGTATGTCTCTAAAAGCTGTGGAATTGGGACTTAACTGCCTGATAAAGGGCAACATTGACAAAAACGGGCTTAGAGAATTATTCCCTGAGCCCGCTAATTTGGAACCGGTAGCCGTCCTTTGCGTAGGCAAGAAAGACGAGAGCGTTTTCCTTAAGCCTGTGTCATCTTCGGAAGACTTGACACCGTATACGAAAGACGATGTTCATTACGTTCCGAAACTGACTTTGGACGTCCTGATGTTGTAATTTATTTAAGCGCTTCCGGCAGAGATTTCTCTATACGTGTCAGATAATGTGCACGGAAGGCTGACCAAGCGTAGAAAGACTTCTTCACTTCCGGCAGCGGCAGAGAAGCCTCGTGTCCGTTGTACAGCACTTTGACCAATATCTCCGGATTCTTCTTACTGCGGAAGAAAATCAGCTGTACGTTGGAAGCCATCGTCAGAAGATCACTTCTCCAGTAATTCTTGACTTCCTCGGGATCGTTAACTACTGCCCCGAAATTGTCCAATTTCATAAACGAAATCATCGGCAGAACAGCAGTGTCGTGAGAGAATCGCAGACTCAGCTGAACATTTCCTGAAGCGATATCCTTATCCGCCTGTAAAATCATGTATTTCAGGATATTGCTGTTATTGTTGCTGTTCATGTCGTCGCTAAGCGGTGTGCGTCCCATGTAGATATATCCGTTGTAATTACGCACATCCCAGATGTTGAAAAGTTCCTCGTCAGTGAAGATGCCGTCGAACAGATTCTTGTCCACGTCATCCAGTCCTGTCATGGCGCAGACCACGTTGCGCAAATCGCTCTCGAATTTCCAGAGGCCATAAGCGGACTCAAGATATTCAAGATCATTGAAATATCTCGAACAGAATCCTTTAGCATCGATTTTTCCCTTTTCGAACTCCTTGGCGGACTCGACGGATTCAGGTGAAAGCGGCACTTTTACCTTTATCGGGCTGATGGTCTTGTTCGGCTCCATTATCGGATAAAATGCGCGGCTGGCGTCCACTTCGAAACTGAAATCCTTGTCCCTGTCTTTCAATTCGTCCAGGAATGCCACCATGCTGAGCATTACACGTGGAATCGGCGTGGAAAGCACCTCCGCATGTGTCTTGCCCTTGAATACCTCAGGGAAATTCCTATACATCACTGCAGCAATCTCATGAAGCTGTGCCTGTCCTTTTTTCGTAAGATCTCCGCCTCTGTGCGCCGCGATAGGGTAGAGCCTTTCGAATCTGTCACGCAGATCTTCACCGGCAGCATTCAATTTCCCGGTCTCGTGGGCTTCGGCCAGTACATTATGAATCTTCTCATAAATGTCATCGCTGATGGCGTATCTCGCCCCATGTCGCCCGATATGGCTGATATAGAACGGCTTATAACCCGCAGGCGCCGGCGTCATCTTCGGATTGTCGAAAGGATAGTCGCAGTATTCGCCGCCAGCTTTGCTGATGTCGGCCATCATTTCTGCTCGAGTGTCGTACTTCACGATTGCATCTTTCACCCCGAACTCCCGCTCGATAGCTTCGCGCCCCATAATTCCGTTTCGGGTCAATGCTGCTGTACCTATTGTGTCTTGTTCGTTTATTCTCCTGGAGAATGAAGACGCTGCTGCGCCGGTGTTTGGCGCCATGACTGCAGCAGCGATCAACGATAAATATATCTTCCTGATTTTCATTGTGTTGTTATGAATCGGGATAAGTTATTTTGCTAATTTGGCATTGGCCTTGGCGAGGAATTTATCTATATCGATAATGAACCTCTCATGCTCACCCTCTCCTATAAGGCCTGCATCATCGAAGCATGCCACCTTGAATACCAGGCGTCTGCGGTCGATTTCTATCAGTTCTGTCTGACATGTGACCTTCATTCCTACAGGTGATGCCGCCAAGTGTTTTACGTTCACGACTGTCCCCACTGTGCTCTGTCCTTCTTCGAGGAAAGGTGCCACACTGAGTCTGGAAGTTTTTTCCATCAGGGCGATCATCGATGGGGTAGAGAGAACCGCGATAGATCCGCTACCCAGGGCCTGTGCCGTATTGCTTTCATTGACAATGATTTCTCCTTGTCCTTTTATTCCTTTTTCCATTAGAATTTTCTATTTACTCAAGTTTTGTAAGTCGTCAAATTTGCTGAGCGCAAGCGTTTATTTGAGGGTTATCACTCGTTCGAAGGTTTTAAGCCCCACGCACTTTTCGCGTGCACGTTACCCTCACCCTAAATCCCTCCCCTCGTGGAAGGGACTTACTTTCGCCCTCGCGGGCTCTAAAAGCGGTGTTTCGCCCTTGCGAAACTTGAGTTCTATTTATTGGCTTTCATAGCCTCTTCTACATCATCAGGGAAGATAGGGAGCCTCTCTTTTCCGAGTCTGCGTGCACCATCAGCAGTCACGAGAACGTCGTCCTCCAGTCTGATTCCTCCGAAGTCATAGTAAGACTCCAGTTTCTGGTAGTTCACGAAGCCCTGGTCAGTATTAGCGGCTTTCCATTTCTCAATAAGTGCAGGGATGAAGTAAATACCTGGTTCATCGGTGATTACGTTACCTGGAACAAGCTTGCGGGCCATTCTCAGGCTGCCGAGTCCAAGCTGTGGAGAACGTTTCTGGTCATCATCGTATCCTACGTAATCCTCTCCGTAGTCCTCCATGTCGTGTACGTCCATACCCATGTTGTGGCCGAGTCCGTGAGGCATGAAAAGTCCTGCTATGCCGCACTCCAACATATTGTCCAGATCTCCGCGTACGATATCCAGAGCTTTCAGTTCCTCGAGCATCAGATGCATGGTCTTCAGGTGAACCTCACGATATGTGATACCAGGTTTTGTCAGCTTGTAAGCCAACTCGTTACAATCGCAGACAATCTGGTAAATCTCACGCTGTTTTGCAGTGTATTTGCCGTCAGTCGGATATGTACGCGTGAAGTCAGATGCATAGTGCATATTGTTCTCAGCACCTGCATCGATAACCATAAGTTTATCTGGCTCTATAATCTTGTCATGCAGATGGTTATGTAATGTTTCTCCATGCTGTGTGAGAATGGTAGGGAATGAAACGCCCCAGCCTTCTGACAGTGTGACAGCCTCCATCTTGCCCACAATTTCCTGCTCGACAATGCCTGGGACAATGCAGTTTCGCGCCATTGTGTGCATCCTGTAGCCCAGGTTCGCTGCGTCGTCCAGCACCTCAATTTCGCAATCTTCCTTCACGAGTCTCATGGAGATGATCGCTTTGGTCAATGCCAATGAGAATTTGCCTGCGACTTCGTCGTTTCCGCATCCTATGAGCGATGCGATACGCATGGTGTTATAATATCTCGAAGGCTTGATGAAATGTACAGGACGTCCGCCATTTACCGCTTTGGCTACCAATGTATCCAGTGCCTTATATGGAGCAGAGTTCTCTACGCCTACACTTGCCGCTACTGATGCGACGCTTGGTTGAGGACCCATCCAGATGATATCTCCGATTGCCACATCGTCAGCGAAAATGGTTTCCTCTCCGTTGTCGAGGTCTATTACAGCTGCATAAAGTGGCTGGTCGATACCGAACAAGTACAACCAGGTGCTGTCCTGGCGGAATTTGTAGCAGTTGTCCTTATACTGGGCAGGAGCCTCAGCATTGCCAATAAACAGGGCAATTCCCCTTTTTCCTTCGGCTGCGCTGTTCGCCATCTTTGCAAGCAGCGTCTTGCGCCTTCTTACATAAACACTTTTGTCAAACATATTTTAACTTCCTATATCCTGATAATTTCCGTATAGATATTTGCTTTGTTCCGGTGTGAGTTTGTCGATACAGATGCCCCAGTCAGCGAGTTTTCGGAATGCCACTTCTCTGTCGATGGCTTTAGGTACTGCATTCAGCATTTTGCCCTTTTCGCGTGTGATGACTGCAGCGTTGTCAGCCAGATATTTCGCGCTGAGTGCCTGAATGGCGAATGACATATCCATAATCTCAGCAGGGTGTCCGTCTCCTGCAGCGAGGTTTACGAGACGTCCTTCCGCTATTATATATATGGTATGTCCGTTTTCGAGTTTGTATGCTTCGATGTTGTTTCTTGCAGGAGCATGGCTTACGGCCATTTCTTTCAATGCGGCTACTGCTACTTCTACATCGAAATGTCCTGCATTACAGCAGATTGCGCCGTCTTTCATCTTGAGGAAATGTTCTGCCGTTATGACATCGTTGCATCCGGTGACGGTTACGAAGATGTCTCCCAAAGGTGCTGCCTCCTGCATTGACATAACCTTGAATCCGTCCATTACGGCTTCCATCGCGCGGATCGGGTCCACTTCGGTGACGATCACGTCGGCGCCCAAGCCTTTCGCGCGCATCGAAACTCCTTTTCCGCACCAGCCGTAACCAGCGACTACGACATTTTTGCCTGCGACGATCAGGTTGGTGGTCCTGTTTATGCCGTCCCAGACGGACTGGCCGGTGCCGTAGCGGTTGTCGAACAGGTGCTTGCAGTCGGCGTCATTCACGAGCATCATCGGAAATTCGAGTTCGCCCGCCTTGTTCATGGCTTCGAGACGAAGGATACCGGTCGTGGTTTCTTCGCATCCGCCTATGACATTGGGAATCAGCTCTCTATATTCTGTGTGAATCATGTTTACGAGGTCGCCTCCGTCGTCGATAATGATGTTCGGGCCGGCTTCGATGACCTTACGTATGCCATGCATGTACTCTTCCTCAGTCGCTCCATGTACGGCGAATACGTTCAGACCCTCGTGCACGAGTGCTGCTGCGATGTCGTCCTGTGTGGAGAGGGGATTGCTGCCTGTGATATACATTTCAGCTCCGCCTTCCGCAAGTATTTCGCAGAGGTGAGCTGTCTTGGCTTCGAGATGCACTGACAGCGCTATCTTCTTGCCCTTAAATGGTTTGGTCTCTTTGAATTCTTTTTCCAGACCTGCGAGCAAAGGCATATGTCTGCGTACCCACTCGATCTTCAATTCTCCATCCTTCCACAGTTCCGGATTTCTTATTTCACTTGTCATAGTCCAATATCATTTTTCAAAACTTCACAATTTACGTATATTTTTTGAAAAACGCATCCGGATTGTAACAATTCTGTGGGGAAATACCTATTTATTATGACCTAGGTATCCTCCCCAATATAGTTTTATAGTTATTCCTGCTGTGTCAGGATAGATGGATCCCTTGTCCGCGTAAAGTCCTAAACTTATGCCGGTGGTCTTGTGGAAAACCGGTTCGGGAAGAGAACATTCGAATGCGCCTGAAACCTGCTGATACATCTGCGTTTGCGAAGTGTTGTATCTTCCGAAATTACGACTGTAGGTTATTTTGACATTATAAGGTATCCGCCTGGCTATTTTTCCTCCGATGCCGGCATTCCAGGCGACTATCCTGTTGTTTATTACTCCGTATGTTATGCCGTTCATGTCTTTAGGGTACGGGAAGAAGAGGGGCAGTCCGATGGTTCTTCCGTTGTATGTCCATCCGGAACGGTACTCTCCGTTGTTGAAGTAGTCGTCGCAACCGCCTATTACATAGCGTGTTTTGTTAGGATTTTTCTTTAGTTCGGCAGGTGTGGCCGGGCGGTCGTGTCTGGTTCCTGACTGCCATTTGGTGTAGATGAACTCCACCAGGAATTCATTGACCCACCTGTCCTTATCCTTCAGGTTCAAGTACAGCGTGTTCACGGCGTCGGGGAAATTCTGGAATCCGATGCCCGAACCGTCATCGAACGGCCTGTCGTGCTGGAAAACCAGATGCCAGGTCTCATCCTCCCAGTCGAACCTGATCAGTTCGCGCCCGAGATGGTTGCCGAGCGCGTTGATCTGGTCGCTCTCAGTCGCACTGGAGTCGCCGCCGGCACCCACCATGATTTTCAGGTAGTCGCCGAATCCATGCGGCTGTACGCCATAAAGAGGAGAGTTCCCGGCCCACTGCGCCCAAGCCTCCATACCTCCGGTGAAGGAGAGTTTCCGGGTCAATGCTACCTTGAAGTAGAGTGATTGGCTGTGAAGAAGCGTGTGCTTTACGAACCGGTTGTCCCACATTCCGTAGTCGCCGATGTTGAATTTTATTGCGAGGCGTTCCTTGGTGAAAGGGACATTGATCCAATCCGTCTTCAGGTTGTAGCCCGGCAGGCTCATGGTGTTGTTTGTCCATGTCAGGTCGCCGCCTGTGACAGAGAGATTTCCGAATTCCATCTCACGCTGCCTTATTCCGAGGTCGAGGGACAGTTTCTTCCAACCTATATTTGCATATAAGGAAGGAATCATGCCTCTTAGGCTGCTCCCGTCGACATTGTGCACGTCTTCGTATCCCGGGAGGGCTGCATATCCTGCCAATCCTATTCCGTAGCCGAAGCGGAAATTGTGCTTGAGGTCGGTCGTTCCGGAGATGTCTCCATGAATGAGACCGCCGCAAGTTTCCGGAACTATGCCGCCTTTATTTGTATGGCTCCAGAAAGGTAACGCTTTCTTATTCGAGCACATACCGCTCATTTCCACACTCCAGGCGGCCGAGCTTTTTGGAGTGCCGGTAGTGTCAATATCCGCCGATGCGCCCCAGGTGCTCTGATGAGTAAAAAGCACGGTCAGGGTCAATGCAAATATGTACCTTATTTTCACTTTTGTTTCTATCATGTTGCAAATAACGTAAATTCCTATGAAATAAAAGAATGTTTTTGCGTTTTTTATTAGGTAATATCATGGAGTTGATAATTATAAATTGTAATTTTTTTTTGTATAATTTTGCTGACAGAATGTTCGATAATCCTGACATCTTGGATATCGTTTTCACGCCTAAGAAGTAGAGATAATCTATATATTTGAATGTCAGAGGGTGGCCAATGTCCGGCTATCCTCTGTTTTTATGCTCTATTTTTGAGTTTGGCACGATATCTGCAAATTAACGAGGCAAGTGAATAATATTATTGGTTGGTTATTATAATGGTTAGTTAGTAGTGTTTAGTTAAGTGTCAGAGTTACTGCCAGATGTGAAATCTCGCGTAACTCATGATACGACTCTGAAGAAGGGTACTTGGATTCTCCAGGTACCCTTCGATGGTTTATATACATGGCTGCCGGCCGAATCGGAGCCCGTTCGCTCAGGTGCTTCGCAATTCGCTCTCTGGGCAACCGATTCTGGCCGGCCACGTAACGTGTCATCCGTAGAGTTCGCGCAAGACTTGCAGCGAACGGATGTTTATCGTGGATTCTGTATGATATTCCAGATAACGTATTATACTGTGCGCTACATCATTACGCAAGGAGCCGTTCATCGGAATCAGCATCGACTCCGCCAATCCGCAACCCATGAACCGCTCGATAATATCCATATTCTCGCCGCAGAAAGGTGCCAGGTCACTTGCCTCAGGCCGAAATCCCAGGGCCACGCACAACTCCAGCAGAAACCTTATATGATAATTGCTGAAATCTGCCTCCAATGCATCCAGAGTCAGAATCTGCCGCTCGCACCAGTCGAAAAGCCCGTCCTCCATCGCCCCATCCTTGATGGTCCGATAAAGCACTTCCGCCATGAACAGCGTCATCGTATTCTTGTAAATGTTGTTCCGGATTCCCGCCAGAGCATAACGCGCAGATGCCGGCCTTGCAGCCCAAAGACTAGTCTTCTGATTCTCAGCCAGGTTCAGGTCAATGATGTTGAGCGGCAGAAACCAGGCCATGCCTGTTTTGGCATTGACCCGAACGACGAAACTCCTCCGCCCGAAGGAGCGGCTGAGCGTGTGGAGAACTATCGAATTCTCTTTTATCTTCGTGAAATTCAGGACTATAACTTGCTCTTCCATTAGCGCTGGACGTGTTCATGCAGCCATGCGGCCATCGCGCGCAGAGCCTTGCCCCTATGCGAAATCTCGTTTTTCTGTTCTTCTGTGATTTCGGCTACAGTCACGTCAGGATATTCGTCGGCGATAAATACGGGATCATATCCGAATCCGCCATGTCCTGCCTTTACATAAGAAATCTTGCCTTCCATCGTGCCCTCGAAAAAATGCTTCTCTCCGTTCAGGATGAGAGTTACCACGGTCTTGAACCTTGCACGACGTGTAGCCTTGGGTGTTGCTATGCCGAACTCTCTGGCGACTGAAGCTTCATATTCATGTAAAGCCATCTCTTTCAGGAGCTTGTCCATGTTCGCCTCGAAACTTTTGGATGGTCCGGCGTATCTGGCTGAATAGACACCGGGAGCGCCCTTGAGAATGTCCACTTCCAGTCCGGTGTCGTCCGCGAAGCAATCCGCCCCGTCAGTGTGGTCGAAAATATACTTCGCCTTCTGCAGGGAATTTTCACGAAGAGTGTTCCCTGTCTCGGGTATTTCTTCTGTAATACCTTCCTGTGCGGGGGTAACGAGCTCAAAGCCCTCGCCTAAAATCTCCGATGCTTCACGCAGTTTTCCGCTATTGCCCGTTGCAAATACTAATTTCATACTGCTTTTCTTTTACCTTAATTACAACTGCAAAGGTATCAAATCCGCCGACAATCTCCAATAATTTGTTAAATTTGTAGAATGTCTCGGGTTTTGCAAAACAGAACTGTGAGCGGAACCTGAATTGGAATAAATATTGTGGGATAGATGCTGTTATGAAGTATATTAGAATCATTATTGCGGCAGTTGCGTTGAGTGTGGCGGCCGCACCTGCGTTTGGACAGTCCAAAAGTTTTAAACTTGGTCAGTGGGTCGAGATACAGAATGCTATCTTGAAAGAACTGAACAGGTCCTATGTGGATTCATTGCCGATAGACCGAATCGAAAAAGCGGGTATCGCTGCGATGCTTGAAAATCTGGACCCTTATACCATGTATGTCCCGGAAGAAGATAACGAGGACTTTGAGTTCATGATAGGCAAGACCTACGAAGGAATCGGAGCCCTCATATATAAGCCATCCAAGGAGAGCAATGTGGTTATAAATGAGCCTTATATGAATTCTCCGGCATATAAGCAGGGCCTTGTGTGCGGGGATGAAATCGTGGCCATAGACGGAAAAAGCGTGGTCGGACTGGAAGCCGGCGATGCTACTGCCAAGATGAAGGGAAAGCCAGGTACCTCAGTGGTATTCGACGTGAAGAAACTTCGTGGCGGAGAGTCTTGGAAAGCTGGTGATACAGTGAAAGTTACAGTAATAAGAGAAAGGATTCACCTTCCGGATGTGGAATATGCCGGAATGATAAATGACACCACAGGATATATCCTCCAGACTGGTTTTACCGAGAATGTGTCAGGCGATATCCGCAACGCATATTTCAAGCTCAAGTCTCAGGGTATGAAACGTCTCGTCCTCGACCTGAGAGGCAACGGAGGCGGACTTATGCAGGAGGCTGTGAACATAGTTTCGCTGTTCGTGCCGAAAGGTTCGCTGGTGGTTTCGTCCAAGGGCAATGCCAATGATACCCGTCATGAATTCCGTACTGTAACCGATCCTGTGGATACTGAGATTCCTATTATCGTGCTTGTGGATTCCGGCTCCGCTTCATCTTCGGAAATCGTTTCCGGAGCATTCCAGGATTTGGACAGGGCCACTATAATGGGCTCAAGGACTTATGGTAAGGGTCTGGTTCAGAGTGTAAGGCCAATGCCGTATAACGGACAGCTGAAGATTACTACCGCCAAGTATTATACACCTAGCGGAAGATGTATCCAGGCTATCGACTATAGTCACAGAAATGAAGACGGAAGTGTAGGACATATACCTGATTCTCTGACACATGAATTCAAGACTGCGCATGGACGTTCAGTCCGTGACGGCGGTGGAATCATGCCGGATGACACTCTTACATCGACACGTTACAGCCGTCTGGTATTTTCACTTGTCCTGAATGGCATAATCGACCAGTATGCATTGGATTATGCGAGAAGACACGAGAGTATTCCTGCACTCGAGGATTTCCATTTCAGTGATGCGGATTATGCTGATTTCGTGGAGTTTGCTAAGACTAAGAAGTTCGATTACAGGTCCGGCGCGAAGACATTGTTCGACCAGATGAAGAAAGAACTTGTCCGTGATGGTATGGATAATAATATGAAAGAACAGTTGGATGCTCTGGAGAAGTGCATAAATATCGAGAAGGCTGATTTCCTGAATATGAAAAAGGATGAGATCATTCCGTTCATCGAAGAGGAAATAGCAGTCAGATATTATTACCAGGAGGCGGGCGTCCGTGTACGTCTGCGCTACGACAAACAACTGAAAGAGGCATTGACAAAAAAACTTATTGAGATATGATCAGCGAAGTTCAGATAGATGAGAGTATCGGCAAATTGTTCTCGGAAATCAGTTTTTCTGAGGAACCGGCCGGATTGTATGACCCTCTGCGATATATGATTGATGGTGGTGGAAAAAGGTTGAGACCGAGGTTGTGCCTTATCGCATATTCTCTTTTCAGGGATGATTTGAATGATGAGATTCTTCAGCCTGCGGCAGGACTGGAAGTCTTCCATACATTTACATTGATCCACGACGATATCATGGACAAGTCTCCGCTCCGCAGGGGTAATCCTACGGTCTGGACCAAATGGGGAGAGGATGGTGCGATTTTGTCGGGCGATGTGATGTGCATCGACAGTTACAGGCGTATCGCCCAGGCACCGGAACAGGTGTTGGGAAAAGTGCTGAAGCTCTTTAATCATACGGCTGCGCAAGTGTGTGAGGGTCAGCAGTATGACATGGATTTCGAGTCTGTGGACAAGGTGTCTATGACTGATTATATGCATATGATCGGCCTTAAGACTGCGGTGCTGATCGCATGTGCCGCGAAGATGGGTGCACTTATCGGAGGCGCTGATGATGAGGATGCCGGAAATCTTTACAGATACGGTTATGCTCTCGGACTGGCATTCCAGATCGCTGATGACTGGCTGGACGCCTTCGGTGATGAAAAGGTCTTCGGAAAACCTATCGGCGGAGATATCATAAACAAGAAAAAGTGTTGGCTTACGATAAAGGCTACCGAATTGGATGAGCCTGCCATGGATGAGGCTATGGCTATGCCTGTCGATACGGAGGAACAGAAAAAAGCTAAGATTCAGGCTGTTACGGCTATCTACAAGCGCTTGAAAGTGGATGAATTGGCCCAGCAGGAAATCGTCCGTCTTACGGATGAGGCTCTCGAGTGTGCTGATATGTTGAAACTGTCCAAGATGCGCTCTGAGATGTTGAGGCGTTTCGCGGATAAACTCGTCGGCAGAAATAAATAGAAGGGAAACATTAAATGGATAAGAAAGAACTTGAAATAATGGCGCCTGCGGGCAACTTCGAATGTCTTATGGCTGCCATAGAAGGTGGTGCGGATTCAGTTTATTTCGGTGTCGGAAACCTGAATATGCGCTCACATTCCGCGAACAATTTCCAACCGGAAGACTTGGCCGAAGTAGTAAGGATTTGCAGAAAGTTCGGGGTCAAGACCTATTTGACCCTGAACATAGTCCTATACCAGGAAGACATTGACCCGGCCCATAAGGCTCTGGATGCGGCGAAAGCGGCTGGGGTGGATGCGGTCATCGCGTCAGACATGGCTGCGATTATGTATTGCCGTCAGATCGGGATGGAGGTGCATATTTCCACACAGCTCAGCATCTCGAATGCGGAAGCACTTAGGTTTTATGCGCAATTCGCTGATGTAGTGGTACTTGCTCGTGAACTTAATCTGCATCAGGTGAAGGAGATTTACGAGACGATTCAGCGCGACGGCATCAAGGGGCCTTCCGGAGAGCTCGTCCGTATCGAGATGTTCGCCCATGGAGCGCTCTGTATGGCCATTTCCGGCAAATGCTATCTGAGCCTGCAGACTTATGGCGCTTCGGCCAACAGGGGAGCCTGCTATCAGTTGTGCCGTCGCGGTTATGAGGTTACGGACTTGGAGACTGGTAATCAGCTGAATATAGATAATAAGTATATAATGTCGCCTAAGGATCTGTGTACCATAGAGTTTATGGACAAGATCATAGATTCCGGCGTGAAGGTGTTCAAGATCGAAGGCCGTGCCCGCTCGGCAGAGTACGTGAAGCGTTGTGCCGCTTGTTATCGCAAGGCGGCTGATGCTGTGTGTGACGGTACTTATAATCAGGAATTTGCGGCGTCTCTAAAGGCGGAGCTCTCGGACGTGTTTAACCGCGGATTCTGGGACGGCTATTATCAGGGTGCAAAACTCGGCGAATGGAGCAGTGTCTACGGCAGCCAGGCGACCCTGAAAAAGGTCTACTGCGGCAAGGTTACGAACTGGTTCGACCGTATCGGCGTGGCTGAAATCTCTGTCGAATCGCAGACGCTCAAGTTGGGTGACAAGTGTATGGCTGTCGGTGCCACTACTGGTGTTATCGAGTTTAAGGTCAATGATTTGCGTGTGGCGCTCAAGCCTGCTGAAAAGGCTGTCAAGGGCGTCCGTTGCTCAGTCGCGATCGTCCCGGAGAATGCCGGCGTCCGCGATGGACAGGTCGAGCTGAACCCTGCAAGCGAAGGCTCCGCATCCCAGGCTGCCGCCGAGGTTAAGGTCAATGCTGATGGCAAGATTCCGGTGCGTCTTCGCCGGGGTGACAAGATTTATATTTGGGAGAAAAACGTATAAAATATGAAACGAATTATTTCTGTGGCCGTTCTTGCGGCATTGGTAACTACTACTTTTCATTGTTGTGCACCTAAGACGGCAGATGTCAGTACTTTGCCTATAAAGTATGTGCTTTCATCTGACGCCCCGTCTGATTCCACAGACCTGAAGGTGCAGGAGGATGGAACTGTATTGTTTTCTATTCCAGTTGGTTACATTCCTAAGGGCGGAGTCGTGGACTTCAATGTCAGCGTGAATACCTCGCCTGAATGCAGCAAATATTACGTAACTGAATTCAGGGCCGGCAAGACCTGGTACCCGGGAGATATTTTCATGGCTTCCGGCAATGGTGAGCATCCGTCCGTGGTCATGCAGACTTTCCGCATGCCTGAAGGAATCAAGGATATGCTGGAAATCCGTTTCCGTCCTACTGGTCGTGAAAAAGCGGATACTTCTGCTCGTGAGGGACTTAGACCTAGAATGGAGCTAAGGTCCAAGGGCTATGTCGGTGAATATGTCCAGTATTTCGGAGAGGATTTGCCGAAGGATACCCTGAATGTCTTGTGTATCGGCAACTCGTTCACATATTTCAGTTCAGCGCCATCGTTCCTGAAGGAAATCGCCTGGAATGAGGGTCACTTTCTTCGCGTGAAGGCCAGCCTGAAAGGAGGCCAGACCTTCGGTCAGCACATGGGTCTGCCGCTCTCCCGCTACGCGATGAGTGTCGGAAAATTCGATTACGCGTTCCTCCAGGACCAGAGTCAGGCTGCCGCAAATTTCGCAAAGGATTCAGCTTCTTTTAGTTATGTCAATGCTGATTTCCAGCGTGTGGTAACGAATGTGGTAGCTCGTTCTCCTAAGTGTCATTTGGTTTTGGAAGATACTTGGGCTTACGAGGCTTCGGATTTCGGCGGATTCGGAAGCATGGATGAGTTCGACCGTCTTATGGCCGACGGTACTTCCAGGCTTGTACGCAATGCCGAGCTCGCTTTCCCTGGCAATACTTTCGAGGTGTCTCCTATCGCTCAGGCTTTCAAGATGGTACGTGACGGTGACTCCGGCATTGACCTCTACACGGATGATAGCAAGCATCAGTCCGTTTATGGTTCTTATCTGAAGGCGTGCGTGAATTACCTCATGATTTTCGGCAGCCGTTTCCAGTCGGTTCCGTCTCCGGATTCCAAGACTTCAGTCGATTGCGGTCTCCCGCACGACAAGGCTGAGTATCTGCGCCACGTCGCGGAGCAGGTCATGGGGCTGTAGGCAGAGTGGTGTCGCGATGAATATTATGTCCGGGGAATCGGTAGATTTTTCCCGGACATTGTCGTTTTTGCGTGTCGGCATGCTTGTCGTCGCCGGCGACCGGCCACAAATCTGCAGCGGTCCTATGCTCTATGTTTTCTCGTCCTCAATCTGGATTTCATCCGGGTTAAAACGATTCCTGCCGGACAAAATGTCCATTTTGGTCGTTTTGTCCGGTCAAAGGCCGGTTTTTCCGGACGTTTTTCTGGTTCAGCGATAAAGTATCGTAGTTGCCGGCGTCGGTCGGCGCCAGTTCGCTCAGGTGCTCCGCAATTCGCTCTCCGGGCATCCGCCGACTGGCCACGGGACAAATGCAGCAAATCCAAAGCAATATCTCATATCATGGATACAGCCGCCGACCGGCCACGGGACATGGATTATTACCACAGAATACTACGTCGATAAAGCACTGTCTCGTAGAGCATTCGAATAAGCAGATGCACCAGGAATCCGGCCATGAGAATATGCACGGCGATATGTGGACTCGGGCGAAGAATGAAATACCCGGCGAACCAGACTATGAAGAAACCGAGCACAGCCCATAACGTAGAATTGCGGATAGGTTTCGAGGCAGTAGCACCGACATAAATTCCGTCCCAGGTGAATGCCGCGCAACCGATTATCGGCATCGGAATCAGCCAAGGGATAAACTCCATGGACGCCGTAACCACCTCGGTATCAGACGTCAGCACATAAAGCATCGGCCTCGCGAAAAACGCATACAGCACCATAAAGACCGCAGCCACGCCCATGCTCCACGCGAACACACTCCTGACAGTCTGTCGCACAGCCGGCTTGTCCCTTCTTCCGATAAATTTTCCTGTCAATGCTTCCCCTGCATAAGCGAATCCGTCGGTAAAATACGAGAAAATCATCATAAGCTGAACCAGGATTGAGCTGACTGCCAACATCATATCGCCATAGCGCGCTGATATCACGGTGATGCCGGCATAGATGCCCATTATCGCAAGAGAACGAATGAAAAGATCGGCATTGAGATTAAAAAATCTCTTCATCTCGTGACCGGTGAAAGACTCTCGCGCATCCTTGAGCGAGAACCCGGCGAAAACCTTCTTACGGTAACGCAGCATAAGCATTGACACAGCAAAAAGCAGTCCTGAGTATTGGGCGGCGACGGTTCCGACAGAAATGCCCGGAAATCCTATTCCGCTGAATCCCAATGCCGGAAGCCCCATAGCTAAAATGATACTGCCAGCGATATTCATCCCATTGACTATCAAATCTGTAGCCATAGGAATAACACTATTCTGCATCCCGATGAACCATCCCTTCAGCGCCATTAAGGTCAATGTCGCCGGAGCGGCCCAAATTCGTATATCCTACATTCCCGCATCAATACATAACGAGGCTATGCTTTCTGGTGCCTGGACA
>UREV01000024.1 GCA_900546925.1 uncultured Bacteroides sp. | reverse complement strand
ACCCACGACCCCGAGATTACAAATCACGTGCTCTGGCCAACTGAGCTATATCGGCAATGTTGTCAGCCTTACTTTTTGTAAGGGATTGCAAAGTTAGGCATAATTTCGAAACCTGCAAATATTTTTCAGACTTTTTTGCGATTTTTTAGTAAAAATAGGGCTTTTTCCGCAATTCCTGCCTTGTCAAGTCCACATTCAGCCCTCTGAGAGGCCTGTTTGTCCTGACTCAGGTAAACATCAGGAATACCCAAACCATCCAAAACTATTTGATGTCCCTGCGATGCCATATATTCTGCGACCGCACCGAACAGTCCACCTTTAATACATCCTTCCTCCACAGTAAGAACGCAGCCTTCTGCAGCAGCCTCCTCCAAAATATCCACGTCAATCGGCTTGATATACCTTATATCATATACGGAAGGACTGATACCCGTCGACTCTTCTATATAATCCGCAGCCTCCAAAGCCCTGCAAGCCTCCGGTCCCGCAGCAATTATCGCCATTCCGCTCCCCTTCCTCAAACATACACCCTTTCCAGGTTCAAGTTCACGATACTCCGCATTCCTCCAATCAACACCTTCACCACAACCCCTCGGATACCTTATAATAAAAGGACCACCTTTATATAAAGAAGCAGTATACATCAGATTTTTCAGTTCTTCTTCATTTCTCGGAGCAGAAATCACAGCATTAGGGATAGACCTGTATGCAGCCATATCATAGCATCCGTTATGAGTAGCGCCATCTTCACCTACGAGTCCTGCACGATCGAAACACAGCACGACAGGCAGATTCTGCAATGCCACATCATGGATAATTTCATCATAAGCCCTCTGTGAAAAAGACGAATATATGTTACAGAAAGGCTTGAGACCGCCTGCAGCCATGCCAGCCGAAAATGTCACAGCATGTTCCTCTTCGATTCCGACATCGAAAAACCTGTCAGGAAACTCATGGGCGAATGTAATCATACCACACCCGGTAGCCATCGCAGGAGTTACCCCGACTACTTTGGCATTGACCCTGGCCAAATCAGTCAGAACCTCGCCGAACACGTCCTGGTACCGGTCCACGACATGGGCCGACTGGACGCGACAGCCCGTAGCAGCATCGAACTTGCCGGGCGCATGCCAGACCGTCGGATCCGCCTCAGCCGGCGCGTAGCCCTTACCCTTTTTCGTGAGAGTATGAAGGATGCGAGGGCCCTTAATATCTTTAAGTCTTGTCAATGCATCTACGACAGCCGCGATATCGTTCCCGTCGACCGGGCCGAAGTAACGGAAGCCCAACGCCTCGAAAAGTGCTCCGCCATAGCCCTCAACCAGCGAAGACTTGGTCGTCCTCACTACTTTCTGCATGCTGTCCCTCAACCATCCGTCTCCTATGCCTTCCCAGATTTTATTCTTCAGTTTCATGTAACGTGGGTCCGTGGTGACACGAAGAAGATACTCATGCAATCCGCCGATATTCTTGTCGATGGAGCAGTTGTTGTCATTCAATATTATAAGGATATCACTTTTGGATGTACCGGCATTGTTCAAACCCTCCAAGGCGAGGCCTCCGGTCAGGGCGCCATCACCGATGAGGGCAACGACCTTCTCCCGGACACCTTGCAATTTGGCCGCATAAGACAAACCCAAAGCGGCAGAAATGGATGTAGATGAATGTCCGGCACCGAAAGCATCATATACGCTCTCGTCGATTTTCGGGAAACCGCTCAAGCCGTCTTTCATGCGGTTCTTCTTGAACGCTTCCCGGCGGCCTGTTAAAATTTTATGCGCATATGCCTGATGTCCAACATCATACACAATTTTATCATGCGGCGTATCGAACACATAGTGCAATCCGACAATAAGTTCTACCGCACCCAAACTCGATCCCAAGTGACCGGGATTCACCGCACAACAATCTATTATATACTTTCTGATTTCCCCGCAAAGGTCTTTAAGCTGAGCCTTACTAAGGTTCTTGAGATCCGCAGGGCTATTTATACTTTCCAACATATCCACGATTCATGAAAGGATTTGCAAGATACAAATATTTCAAATAGTTTCCAAAATTAGTCTTTAATCTTGCAGTTACCTTTTTAATTGCCTATTTTTGTTGATGGCTAAAAAATTGAACACAAAAATTATAGATATGACAAAAGTACAAAAACTAATGAATGACAGTGCGGTAGCCCGCTGGACAGTGCTGGTGTTGATAGCACTGATGATGTTCTTCGGCTACATGTTCGTGGATGTGATGTCTCCTTTGCAGTCTCTTATCGAGCAGCAGAGGGGATGGGACCCTGACACATTCGGTACATACGCTAGCTCTGAGTACATATTGAATGTCTGCGGATTCCTCATCCTCGCAGGTATCATCCTCGACAAGATGGGTGTAAGATTCACCGGTATCCTCTCCGCATCCATGATGTTCATAGGAGCATCCATCAAGTATGTCGGAATCACTGACTGGTTCCAGACTACAGCATTCTGCGGATGGCTCGACAGCTGGTGGGTTGCTCTCCCTGGCAGCGCGAAGATGGCTTGTCTCGGATTCATGATTTTCGGCTGCGGATGTGAAATGGCCGGAACTACAGTATCCAAAGCTATCGCCAAATGGTTCAAAGGTAAGGAAATGGCAATGGCCATGGGTATCGAGATGGCGATCGCACGTGTCGGTGTATTCTCCGTATTCTCCATCAGCCCTATCCTGGCTTCCAAACTTGGTGGCGTACAGGGACCTGTAGGATTCTGCACGGTACTTCTCCTCATCGGTCTTATCAACTTCATAGTATTCAGCGTAATGGACAAGAAGTTCGACGGAGAGCTCGTAGCTGCCGGTATCAAATCTGAAGACGCCTCAGAGGATGAGTTCAAGATGAGCGACCTCGGAAAGATTTTCTCTTCACAGAGCTTCTGGGTAGTGGCATTGTTATGCGTACTTTACTATTCTGCAATTTTCCCATTCCAGAGATATGGCGCCAACATGCTTCAGTGTAACCTCGACGGCATTTCACCTGAAACTGCCGCAAATATCTTCAGATGGTTCCCTATCGGCGCAGCATTGATTACCCCATTCCTCGGAAGATTCCTGGATACAAAAGGTAAAGGTGCCTCCATGCTCATGTGGGGTGCACTTCTCCTGATCGTATGCCACCTCGTATTCGCATTTATTCTCCCTGCAACACACAGTCAGTTCATAGCATTGGCCACCATCGTTGTCCTCGGAATCAGCTTCTCACTCGTTCCTGCAGCCCTCTGGCCATCAGTTCCTAAGATCATCGACGAGAAGATCCTCGGCTCAGCTTACTGCTTGATTTTCTGGGTTCAGAATATCGGCCTCTGCTTCGTTCCGAAGCTTATCGGCAGTGTTTTGGCTAGTGTCAATGCCGATAATCCGGCTGTCATCGCAGCGAAAGCGGCAGGTGCAGAGTTCATTCCTTATGACTATACCATTCCTCTGATTATCTTCGCAGGCTTCGGAGTAATGGCCCTCCTCATCGCCATTTACCTCAAGGTGCTTGACAAAAAACGTAATCTTGGACTTGAACTTCCTAATATAGAGAAATAATAAATGACTGAAAAGAACAAAATTTCAGACATATCACGTTGGATCGCATTGGCATGCTTAGTCGTGCCAATGTTTGCATCTTACTTCTTCGACGATATGTTCTCATCTGTGTCCCAGCTTTTCCGTAACCCGGAACTGCTGGAACTCGGATGGGATTCTGCCGATTATGGCTTCTACGCAGGAGGATATTCTTTCTTATGCGTATGGGGAGGCCTGATAATCTGCGGAATGCTTCTGGACAAATGGGGCGTAAGACTGACCGGTTCCATATTCGTGGGACTGATGACTGCAGGTGCAGCCACAGTTACTGTCGCAATTACCTCAGGTCTATCTCCTGAGACATCTCTTATCGTCGCTTATGCGGGATGTATGATGTTCGGTCTCGGAAGTGAAATCGCGGGCGTAGCTGTTACACGCTCCATCGCCAAGTGGTTCAAAGGCAAGAGTATGGCTCTGGCCATGGGACTTCAACTCGCCATTGCACGACTCGGAACGGCATTGGCCTTAATCCTCTCCCCTATACTGGTATCGGCGAAACCAGCAGGTTC
The DNA here is from genome assembly GCA_900546925.1 of uncultured Bacteroides sp. Lineage (GTDB taxonomy): Bacteria > Bacteroidota > Bacteroidia > Bacteroidales > UBA932 > Cryptobacteroides. The sequence goes on along the minus strand of UREV01000024.1, from coordinate 24,573 downwards.
GTTCTATACCCTCCAGGAGACGGCCAGACCAGCATTTGCGGCGCTCGTCCTCCTTTTGGCAGGCACGATCCTATGGGCAGTTTTCGTCGCGATGGATGCGAGATTCGATTCCAAATCTGGTACGACCGACAAGAAAGAGACTTCGGAGGAGGACAAGTTCAAGTTCTCGGATATCTTTAAAGTGTTGGGCAACAAATACTTTATCATGTCCGCGCTGCTCTGCGTCTTCTTCTACTGCAGTATCATTTCGTTCAAGAAATTTGCAACTTCCATCCTGATACCGAGGTTCGATCTTCCTATGGAAAACGCAAGCATCATGGTATCCATGATCCCATTCTTCACGGTGATTTTCGCGCCTCTATTCGGCTCGCTTGTGGATAAGGTCGGCAAAGGTACAAGGTGGATGATTACAGGTTCGATCTTAGTACTCATCTCGCATCTGATGATAGCTTTCGCGCCTCAAGGTGTTCAGACTTACGGATATATAGCGATCGCAATGCTCGGCGTGGGCTATTCGCTCGTGCCGGCAGCGCTCTGGCCGACGGTGTCCAAGATCGTCCCTGAGAAGAATCTCGGAACGGCATATTCGCTGATCTATTGGATTCAGAACATGGGAATGCTTACGGTTCCTATTGTTATCGGTCTGATTTTCAAGAGCGAGGTACTGACAGCCGGCAACCAGGCGCAGGAGTTGAGCGCGGCAATACATTCAGAGTTTGTGTTTATCGCATTGTCCACAGCGGCGATCATCGTTTCGATTTGCTACGCGAAGGCATCCGACAAGCACCCTGAGATGGAGTTGGACAAGCCGGCATCGGAGTAGCAATATATTATGAATGACGCAGCGGAAATATTGGATCTCCACGGAGTCAGGCCCACAGCGATCAGGCTTATGATATATAAGTCAATGCTGGGGTTCACTGACACCTTTAGTCTATCTGATTTGGAGGAAGTCTTAGACACGGTGGATAAATCCACGATATTCAGGACGTTAGAGGTTTTCGCAGAGCATCATGTGATTCACGAGACCGAAGATGGCAGCGGAGCACGCAAGTATTGCGTCTGCCATAGCGGCCACGTCTGCGGTCCCGAAGAAATGCATTGCCATTTCTACTGCGAGTCATGTCACAAGACTTTCTGTCTGGATCATACGCACATCCCTCCGGTAAAAGTCCCTGAAGGCTACGAGCTCCACGAGGTCGAGTACCTCCTGAAGGGACTCTGCCCCGAATGTCGCAAAAAGGGGTAAAAATTCCACGTAATGGCAAAGACGGCTTACATCATGGTTCGACGTCGTCATTAATCACCTCCCGATGGTCAGTGTACCAATTCGGTGCACAAGAAACGTTTTAGATGGTACCAAATGCATTTGCAGATTAGTTTCGTACTAGGAAAACGTTTTAGATGGTACATTTTTCAAAACCTGAACAAAATACTGAGAAGGAATGAGGCGGGCGAAGGTCACGGCGGAGACCCGTAATCACCCATGATTCCGTAAATGGGAGGCGCCGGCGGACAGAGTCCGCTGGAGGGATGGAGCGAAGCGGAAGGTCTCCGCCGGGACCTTCGACCGCCGGTGTCCATATACTACGTAACCACAACCCCAAATTCCGCCAGCGTCAAGAGCGACCGTACAGAAAAGTTCCCGTCGCGGTCGCGTCTGGACTACAACGAGCAGAGCACACCGATAGGTCGCTTCAGAAGACCCTTTGCGAAATCGGCGTCGGACACCAGGAAATTCAGCATGCCGGTATCGTAAAATGCGGTGCCGGCCGTCTCGTTCTCATCTATCTGGAGAAGATTCGAATAACCGGGGAACTGCTCCCTCGCATCGCAAAAGAACGGGGCGCCGAGCAACTTAATCCCGTCAGCCGCATCATCACAAGCCTCGAACGAAATACCGAGAGCCGGCTCCGTAAGCGACTGGCCATCCTCATCCACCATCATGCACGCCTGGAAAGTCTCCATATTGATAGACTTGGTGTACTTCACTGATACAGAACCCTTTGGCCACTCACCCATGCCCATATGAACCGGCGAATCATAACCCGTATACTCATCCATAGCAGCGAAAAAATACAACATTCCCTCATGAGGCAACCTGTTCTCCGGATCCAACTCCGCGATATCCTCACAACGGATCTGGCAAATAAATGTCAACGGATAATCATATACCTCACCACCGGAAACATCATCCCCAGGACGAACCAGAAAAGAACTGCCGTCAGGCATCTCACACACCTTCATCATCGGATACGACGCATCCGCAGGCATATCGGGATCACCCCACCACTTACTCTCACAAAACAAAGATTTCTGCGTCTTTTCCAAAGTCAGTCTAATCGCCATAATTTCCGTTATTTTAAAGTCTATAATAACTTAAGTTTCGCCGGTGCGAGACACCGCATATGGAGTCCGAGAGGGCGAAAGCAAGTCCGACAACTTGCGAAACTTGAGTATAATAATGCCACTTCTGTCAATGCTGAAGTAACACAAAGGTATACTTTTTTCCGTACAAACCACAAGATTCCCGTCCACAAAACCCCAGACAAGCAAACCTCCGCAACAAGGTGTAAATAATTGGCACAAAGTGGAAAAAATTGTAAAAATTTCACTATATTTGCGATGTCCCGTACCATGATGTTATCTACACGTATCTGTACGCCAGAAACCAGAAAACACAGGGCATGGGACAAAAGCGTGAAACCTGTTATAAATTTTTGACCATGACCACCTTCATCGGCGAATACACTGCTAAAGTGGACGACAAAGGAAGACTCGTCTTTCCTTCGGCGTTCAAAGCCGTCATGCCCACCGATGGAGACATGCGCTTCGTCCTGAAAAAAGACATCTTCGAAGACTGCATCGAAATGTACACCTTCGAAGAATGGGAAAAACAAAGCGGCGAAGTAAAGCAAAAACTGAATTTTTTCAACAGAGAACACGCGGCTTTCTGGAGAGAATACATGAGAGACCGCGCAGTCGTTACCCCGGACGGTAAACTCGGCCGCCTCTCCATCCCCAAAAAGCTCTTGGAATCAATAGGTGTAACAAAAGAGGTAGTGTTCTCCGGCAACGATTACAAAATCGAAATCTGGGCCAAGGAAAAATTCGAAGCCAACAGGATTTCTGATGAAGAATATATCGCAATCGCCGGAAAACTCTCCATTTAGAGACGGAGGGTGCAATGTCAGAATATCATACGCCAGTCCTTCTATACGAAAGCGTCTCAGCTTTAATTACAAATACATCAGGAACTTACATCGATGCCACATTCGGAGGCGGTGGACACACTGCGGAGATTCTTTCACGCTTGTCCCCGTCAGGAAAAGTCATCGCCTTCGACCGTGACAGCGACGCCATAGAAAACAAAATCGACGATCCCCGCCTGATCCTCGTCCACTCCGACTTCCGCTACGTCCATAACTTCGTCATGTCCGAGTTTAAGAGGTCAGGTCAATGCGAAGGTGACGTGGAAACCCTGCTTAAAGAAGCCAAAGTAGACGGAATATTGGCAGACCTCGGCGTATCCTCACATCAGTTCGACACGGCAGACCGTGGTTTCTCTTTCAGATTCGACGCCCCGTTGGACATGAGAATGAACAAAGAAGCCACACTTACCGCAGCGGACATCATAAACGACTACGAGAAAGAAGACCTCGAGAAAATCCTCCGCATCTATGGTGAAGTGGACAACGCCAGGAAAATGGCTCAGCTCATAACATCCGCACGAACTAACGCCAAGATCACCACTACAGGGGAACTCGACAAAGTCCTGGAACCGGTACTGCCTTCATTTGCGAGCCACAAAATTCTCGCAAAAGTTTATCAGGCACTCAGAATCGAAGTAAACCACGAAATGAGGTCACTGGAAAAGTTTCTGTACGGCGCCTCAGAATCCCTTAAAGAAGGAGGAAGACTATCCGTAATCACTTATCATTCACTGGAAGACCGGATGGTAAAGAACTTCATCAAATCGGGAAATATCCACGGAGAACAGGAAAAAGACTTCTACGGTAACATCATCGCCCCTCTGAAGGCATTGAACCGAAAACCTATCCTTCCGCAGGAAAGCGAAATCGCGGAGAACACGCGCGCGCGAAGCGCCAAACTCAGAGTCGCAGAAAAGGAGGCACAGAAATGAGATGGATTGTATTTTCGGCATCATTGAAAAATGCCCTCAACGCATTCTTCAGAGGAGAACTCCTGATGCGTCTCGGATTCGACCGGTTCTTTCTCCACATCGTGTACACATTCGGGCTTTTCTGGGCTATGATCCTGATGGACATGATGATAGAAAACACTTTGAGCAAAGTGGAAAAGAACAAGGAGATTCTGAACGAACTGAAAATCTACCACACTGAAAAAACAGTGCAGATAGTCAGCATGGACAGAATCACCACAATAAACAGAATGTTGGAAGATAAAGGATCACAGGTTTCCTTCCCAGAAAAACCTGCAATGAGAATCGACACGAAAAACAGATAGTGAAAATGGACGAAAGGCCGGAAAATAATAAACGCAATAAAGAGAGCCGTTTCCTGTGGTATCTATACCTCGGGTTCACGCTTTGTGCTTTCGTGATTCTAGGCCGTATCGCATATATACAATGCGTCTTCCGTGACAGCGACCCATATCTGAAATACTATCGTACCCCGAACAACAGAAAGAAACTGGATCCCGTAAGAGGTTCGATCATAGCATCTGACGGACGTCTCCTGGCCATCTCCACACCTATGTATCAGATATACATGGACTGTACGGTAAGACAGGCTGAATTCGAGAAGAGCAAGACAAGGGAAAAGGCGAAAGAGAAAGAGGAAGAATGGAGGAACAAGGCTGCGCAACTCTCTAAAGGACTGGCCACTATCTATGGTGACAGATCCGCCGACAAATGGTTCAAAGCCATTATGAACGGCAGGAACAATGGCTCGAAATACCTGAAAATCGGAGGTCCTATAGACCACGAGACACTCCAGAAAGTCAAGAAATTACCGCTATTCAACGAAGGTCCGAACAAAGGAGGAATCATAACCGAGCAAATCGATACCCGCCAATACCCTTACGGCTCACTGGCAAGACGTGTTATAGGTTACGTAAAAGACAACAGCAGGTCCAACGGAAACAACCATATCGGACTGGAAGGCGCCTTCGACTACACATTGCACGGCAAGGGCGGCTACGAATGGCTTAAACAGACCGACGGCAGGAAAAAGATTCTGAACAAGGACAGTCTCGTCGTGGAACCTCAGGACGGAATGGATCTCAGGACCACTCTGAACATCGATATACAGGACATCGCCGACAACGCCCTCCGCAAGCAAATCGCTGATATTGACAATATTGAAGGCGGATGCGTAATCGTAATGGACGTGAAGACCGGAGCCATCCGAGCCATGGTAAACCTGAAACGCGACAGCACCACCAACCGTTTGGGCGAAACATACAACATGGCCATCGGACGTACGGGAGAGCCTGGTTCCGTATTCAAGACAGCGATTCTCATGAGCGTGATGGAAGATGCGAAAGTCAAACTCTCAGACGAATTGCCTACCAACCACGGACGAATCAAATACTTCGCCCCGGACGTGCACATAACAGACTACGAAAGGCAGAAAGGAACCGACAAGATGACCGTCATGCACGGCTTCGAGATATCATCCAACTACGTTTTCAGGAAACTCGCAATCGACCATTACGGCGACAATCCTAAGAAACTGCTGGATAACCTGTACATGTACAAACTCGGTGAGGCTTACGATTTCGATCTCCAAGGCTTCTCAGCGCCGACACTTCCTACTTCAGACGTGAAGAAATGGAGCGCAACTGACCTCGGATCCATGGCCATCGGCTACTCGGTATCAGAAACACCGCTTCACATAGTTACTTTCTACAACGCCATCGCGAATAAAGGGAAAATGATGAAACCATACCTCGTGGAAAGCATTGAGAAAGACGGAGTTATAAAAGAAAAACGCGGCCCTTCAGTACTGAACGGATCCATCTGTTCCAGAGCCACCGCCGACAGCCTCACACGGGGACTTATGAAAATCACCGAAGAAGGTACTGCGGCACGTAGACTCAAGGGAGCGAAATTCAAAGTCGCAGGAAAAACCGGAACCGCGCGTATCGCACAGGAACCGAAAAATGCCATGCGCGGAAACCCTTACAAAAACAAGAAGGGACAGATCCAGTATCAGGCCACCTTCGTGGGATTCTTCCCCGCAGAGCAGCCGAAATACACCGCCATCGTCGTAATCTACTCAAAACCAAGTAACGAAGTGTTCTTCGGCGGTACCACCCCAGCATTGACCTACAGAGATATAGTGGATAAAATATATGCCCTCGACTATAGTTACGGAGACATAATCGAAGCCAAGGGAAAAATGCCGGACATGAGCGGCGAAAGCCCGAAAACAGCCAAGAACGGCAAGGTTCCGAACCTCATCGGACTCGGTCTGACAGATGCCATATATGCCATAGAAAATGACGGATACCGATGCTCGTACTCCGGAGTAGGACACGTTGTAAGCCAAAGTCCTACAGCAGGTTCCAAACTATCAGAGGGAAACATCATATCGATAAAACTACAATAAGAAATGAAACTGGAAGAGATTATAAAAGAATGCGGATTCACAAGAATCGACGGAGATGCCGGAATAGAAATCACCAACATCACAAGCGATTCGCGTAAAGTCACCCCAGGCGCTATGTTCATCGCCGTGAAAGGCTACGCCGGCGACGGCCACAGATTCATCGCATCCGCCCTCGAAAAGGGTGCTGCAGCCATAATGTATGAGGACAGGCAAGAGCTTGAGGTTCAGATCAATGCCTATAAGGCTAATGGCGGAAACGTGGAAAAGACCGCGTTCGTGGAGGTGAAAAATTCCAGACACGCAGAAGCCATGGCCGCGGCTGCATTCTACGGAAATCCTTCTCATGAACTCACACTTGTCGGCATCACAGGAACCAACGGAAAGACCACTACTGTAACCCTGTTATATAATCTTTTCAGGGGCCTCGGATACCATTGCGGACTTCTTTCCACGATAGCCAACTACGTGGGAGACAAGGAAATAGAGACCACAAACACGACAGCAGACCCGATTACCATCAACGCATTGTTACGCCAGATGGCAGATGAAGGCTGTGAGTATTGCTTCATGGAGGTCAGTTCCATCGGAATGGAACAGGAACGTGTGACAGGTCTGAAGTTCAAGGCCGGGATTTTCTCAAATCTCACTCATGACCATTTGGATTATCACAAGACTTTCGCCGAGTATTTGAGATGCAAGAAATTGTTCTTCGACACACTACCTGCCGATGCCTATGCCATCACAAACATAGACGACAAAAACGGCATGGTTATGGTGCAAAACACTAAGGCAAAAGTAGTTACATATTCCTGCAGAAGCATGGCAGACCATACTTGCCGTATCATCGAAGAGAGTTTCGACGGCATGCAGCTCCGTATCGACGGACAGGATATCTGGACAAGACTCATCGGACAGCATAACGCATATAACCTGCTGGCCATCTACGTCACAGCGACATTGGTAGGAGCAAAACCTGAAGAGGCATTGATCCAACTAAGCAAACTCAAATCGGCCAAAGGCCGTCTGGAGACTCTGCGGGGACCGCGCGGGATTTCGGTGGCTATAGATTACGCGCATACGCCGGACGCGCTGGAGAATGTGCTGAAGACGCTGCGCGACATCGGACCGAAGAGCCACATCATCTGTCTTTTCGGATGCGGCGGAGACAGGGACAAGACGAAACGTCCTGAAATGGCGGCAGTGGCGGAAAAATATGCGGACAGAATTTTCGTCACTTCCGACAACAGCAGGACGGAGAACACTGAGGACATTCTGGAAGATATCCGTAAAGGATTCAGCCGCGAAGGACTTGTCAAGGCATTGTTCATAGCGGACAGAAAAGAGGCCATAAGGACAGCGATAACTCTGGCACCTGACGGAGCGGTGATTCTGCTCGCCGGAAAGGGCCACGAAACATATCAGATAATAGGAACCGAACACAGGCATTTCGACGAACGTGAAGTCGTGGCTGAAGTGTTCAAAAGCATGGAGGGAGACGCTAAATGATATATCATCTTTTCCAACTGCTTGAAGATTATGACATCCCGGGACAGGGATTGATGACCTACCTTTCTTTCAGGGCGATGCTGGCGAGTGTGACCGCGATGTTGCTTTCGCTGTTCGTCGGAAGGAAGATTATACATTGGCTCCAGAAAAAACAAATCGGGGAGACGATTCGTGACCTCGGACTGGAGGGACAGATGCAGAAAAAAGGCACGCCTACGATGGGTGGTGTGATTATTCTGCTGGCCATCTCCGTCTCCACACTGTTGTTCTGCGACTTGTCGAACATCTATACTCAGCTATTGATTTTCACCACTTTATGGTGCGGCGGCATCGGATTCACTGACGACTATATAAAGGTGTTCAAGCATAACAAGGAAGGCATGAGCGAGCGCTGGAAACTGATTCTCCAGATAGTTCTCGGATTCATTGTCGGACTGACGGTATGCTTCAACGACGATATCGTGGTCAGGGAAAAAGTGAGGGTGGAAACTGCTGACAACGGTACCACTTATCTGCCTCAGGGCAGTTCAAATTTAGATGTGAACAGCGAGACCATTGTAGCAGACAACAGTTGGAAAATGGAGAACATCGTGAAGAGCACCAAGACGACATTGCCATTCATAAAGAGCCACGAGTTCGACTACAAATGGCTTTCACCTTTCCAGGGAAAATGGGGATGGTATACGAAATGGGCCATATATGTGCTGATGATCGTCATCGTCATAACGGCCTGCTCGAACGGAACCAATCTCACGGACGGAATGGACGGATTGGCGGCGGGGACATCGGCCATTGTCGGCATAGTAATAGGAATATTGGCATGGCTAAGCGGTAACCTCATAAACTCCAACTACCTGAACATCATGTATATACCAGGTACCGGAGAAATCGCCGTATTCATGTCGGCGTTTATCGGAGCGCTGCTCGGATTCCTGTGGTACAACTCCTATCCGGCTCAGGTATTTATGGGTGACACCGGCAGTCTGGCCATCGGAGGAATCATCGGAGTCAGTGCCATTCTTATCAGAAAGGAACTGCTTCTGCCTATTTTGTGCGGTATTTTCTTCGTGGAAAGTCTCTCTGTACTTATTCAGCGGTTCTACTTCAAATATACCAGAATCAAGACAGGAACAGGTCAGAGGATATTCAGGATGGCGCCGCTGCATCACCATTACCAGAGGATAGATATTCCGGCAAAAATCCAGTGGCCTACGCATCCTGTACCTGAAGCGAAGATAGTTACAAGGTTCTGGCTGACGGGACTTATTTTAGCCGTGGCAACATTGGCATTACTGAAAATCAGATAATTGAATACAAACATGGACAACAAAAAGCGAATTGTAGTTTTGGGCGGAGGAGAAAGCGGTGCAGGTGCCGCGGTCCTCGCGAAAGTCAAAGGTTTCGACGTTTTCCTCTCAGACAGGGGTAAAATCGCCGCAGAACATGCTGCTCTGCTGAAAAAATGGGAGATTCCGTTCGAAGAAGGATATCACACGGAGGAACTCATACTGAATGCAGATGAAATAGTAAAAAGTCCAGGAATCCCTACTTCCGCTCCGATGATACAGAAAATCATGGAGCGCGGCATACATATTATTTCGGAAATTGAATTCGCAGGCAGATATGACACTGCGAAGAAAATCTGCATAACCGGAAGTAACGGCAAGACTACCACGACTTCACTCATCTATTATTTGCTGAAAGAGGCAGGTCTGAACGTGGGTCTAGGCGGCAATATCGGAAAGAGTTACGCTTATCAGGTAGCGACCGAGCACTTCGACTATTATGTATTGGAAATCAGCAGTTTCCAGCTGGACAACTGTTATGAGTTCCACCCGGATATTGCGATTATAACCAACATCACTCCTGACCATCTCGACAGATATGGTTATGAAATGGAAAACTATGTGAAGGCCAAGTTCAGAATCACAAGAAACCTCAGGCCTGAAGACTGTTTCATCTTCGATTCTGATGACGCCATCACCATCAACCACTTGAACAAAATCGAGACCGAGGCCAAAAAGCTTCCTTTCACACAGGAGACCAAAGTGAAGCAGGGAGCTTATCTGGACAATGACAAGATCGTGGTGAAGTACGAAGACGACGAATGCGACATATTCCTCAAAGAGCTGTCGCTAGGCGGAAAACATAACGTATATAACTCCATGGCAGCGGCATTGGCAGCAAAAGCTACAGGAATCGACAACGAGATCATCCGCAATTCCCTCGAGACCTTCGCACCTATCGAGCATAGGCTGGAGCCGGTGCTGAGCGTGGGTGGGGTATTATATATCAATGATTCCAAGGCAACTAACGTAGATGCTGCCTGGTATGCACTCGAGTGTCAGCAAAGGCCTGTCGTATGGATTGTCGGCGGTACTGACAAGGGAAATGACTACAACGTCCTTAAAGACCTCGTGAAAGAAAAAGTGAAAGCCATCGTGTGCATGGGCATTGACAATCACAAATTTCACGAAGCCTTCGAAGACATTGTCGGCAAAGACAAGATTAAGGACACTCTCTCAGCGGAAGAGGCGGTGAAAACGGCGGCAGCTTTCGCGACAGACGGAGACGTGGTTTTGCTCAGCCCGTGCTGCGCAAGCTTCGATCTGTTCACTTGTTACGAGGACAGGGGCGAGAAATTCAAAGCGGCTGTAAAGAACTTGTAAAAACCATAACGGAATGAGCGCGAGAACCAAAAAGAAAGCAGGGTTCTGGAATTTGACCGAGGAGCTTGAAGGAGACAAGATCATCTGGATGATTGTCTTCATGCTCATCATGTTCTCCATCTTGGCGATTTCTTCGTCTACTTCGTTGCTGGCCATCCAGCAGAAGAGTTCGAGAATCTCCATCGCCATGGAGCAGGTCATCATGTCTGTTGCAGGACTTGGAATCATCGGAGTTTTCTACAAGTTCGGCAACGTGGGACTATTCAGATTGGTTTCCAGGTACGGATTCGCGATTTCATTTTTCATGCTGGCGTTTTTGGCATCGCATTTTCAGGGCATTCCGTTTTTCAAGCCTGTAAGTATAAACAAGGCTTGGCGATGTATCAGCATCTTCGGATTCCAGCTACACGTATTCGAGTTCGTCAAAGTACTGATGATCATGTATATAGCTTGGGCGATGGATGCGATAAAGACAGGCAGGACTGAAATGGCTGACGAGTTGGGCAAGATGAACCATCTGAAATGGCTGAAGACTGACATGGGAAAGAAGTTTTTCTATGTCGTCGGTCCTATCATAGTGACTGTCATGATGTTGGCTCTCGGAAGCAACTCCAGCGCAATGTTCATCGGACTCGTGATGATAGCTACGGCCCTGATCGGCGGACTGGACATGAAATACATAGCCAGTCTCGGTATTTTGGCGGTGGTTGGCGCAGGTGCCATTTATGGAACCTACAAACTGTCCGGAGGTCACGTATTCCAACGTCTCGGACTGGTGGTAGACCGTTTAGCTCTCGCTTCCAATGATCCTCTGGAAAAGCTTCACAATGCGAAGGTAGGGACACTGGAATTTCAGGAAATCCTGGACAAGACCCGTCAGCCGGTCAGCGCAAAAGTGGCGGTGAGCGAAGGCGGTTTCTTCGGAAAAGGACCGGGAAAAAGTACGCAGAGATATATCGTATCCGTGATGTACGAAGACTATATGTTCAGTTTCATCGTGGAAGAATATGGCATAATCGGGGCTATATTGGTACTGATGCTTTATGGCAGCCTACTGGCCAGGGGTTCCATCATCGTCAGAAACTGCGAGAATCATTACGCCAAGACCTTGGTCGCAGGAATGGTTCTGCTCGTTTCCGGACAGGCACTTATGCACATGTTCATAAACGTGGACCTCGGACCTCTGACAGGCCAGACGCTGCCGATGATCAGCCACGGAAACAGTTCCCTGCTGGCCTTCAGCATGGTATTCGGTATCATTTTGTGTATCAGTAAGATGGCCAAGAAGAAGATCGCCCAGGAGACGGCCAAGGCTGAGCCTATCATCGTCACCCAGGATGAGGTTAAAGACTCCCTCAACGATCTGGACGCACTGGAAGAATTATAAAAAATTGTTAAAGATGGATAATTATAAAGCACTGAGAATCATTATAAGCGGAGGCGGAACGGGAGGTCATATCTTCCCGGCCATATCCATCGCCAACAAGATGATGGAACTGAATCCGGAAAGCAAGATTCTGTTCGTCGGAGCTGAAGGCAAGATGGAAATGGACAAGGTACCTTCAGCAGGATACAAGATAATAGGACTGCCGATTGTGGGACTCCAGCGCCAGCTGAATTTCCGCAATATCGTCAATGACTTGAAGGCACCGTTCAAGGTACTCCAAAGCATTCACAAGGCAGGCAAGATAATAAAGGATTTCCGCCCGGACATAGCCATCGGTGTGGGAGGATATGCCAGCGCTCCCCTGCTCTGGGCCGCTGAAAGACAAGGTGTACCGACATTGATCCAAGAACAGAACGGATTCGCGGGTCTCACGAACAAAATTCTCGGGAAGAAGGCCGGCTGCATCTGCGTGGCCTACGAGAACATGGACAGATTCTTCCCTGCGGACAAAATCGTGATGAGCGGCAACCCTATCAGGAAAGAAATCGTGCCTGCCACGGAGAAAATGCGCGAAAACGGACTGCAGTATTATAGTCTGGATCCGAACAAGAAGCACATTCTCATCGTCGGAGGAAGCCTGGGAAGCGGAACCCTGAACAGAGCCATGCAGAAATGGATAACCGACGGCTGTCTCGGCGGTGACGACATCGAAATTCTATGGCAATGCGGAAAATATTATAAGTCAGGGGTCGACGCCTTCATGAAACAAGCACGAGAGAGCGGAAAAGCATTGACCAACATACATCACAGCGATTTTATCGGCCGCATGGACCTGGCTTACGCGGCAGCGGACGTGGTTATTTCGCGCTCAGGAGCCAGCACAGTTTCGGAACTTTGCGCCGCGCATAAGGCCGCCATTTTCGTGCCTTCGCCGAATGTCGCCGAGGACCATCAGACCCACAACGCAATGGCGCTCGTGCGGAAAGATGCCGCGATTCTCGTGAAGGACTCCGAGGCTCAGGAAAAACTCCTGCCGGCTGCTATCGAACTGCTCGCAGACTCGGAAAGGGTCAGGTCAATGCAGGAGAACATCGCCAAGTTGGCCAAGACAGACGCGGCGATGACCATCGCAGAAGAGGCATATAAACTTATAGGTAAATAATAAACGACATGGCAACTAAATATAAAAACGCATATTTCATAGGTATCGGCGGTATCGGCATGAGCGCCATCGCCAGATACTTCAAGTTCAAGGGACTGAACGTCGCAGGATATGACAAGACAGAGTCAGAACTTACTGATACTCTGCAGAAAGAAGGCATAGATGTACACTATGTGGATAACGTGGACTTCATACCGAAGGACATCGAAAACACATTGGTAGTCTACACACCTGCCATTCCGCACGACCTGAAAGAGCTTAAATATGTGATGGACAATGGATACAATGTATTCAAGAGATCCAAGGTTCTCGGTGAGATTACAGACGGCGAAAGATGTCTGGCTGTCTCCGGAACACATGGCAAGACCACCACAAGTACATTGACAGCACACATATTGGACGAAAGCGGCGAGGGTTGCTCAGCATTTTTGGGCGGAATCTCGAAAAATTACGACACGAACCTTCTTATGAGCCACACGCCGACAGTCGTGGTGGAAGCCGACGAATTCGACAGGTCGTTCTTGCAGCTGCATCCGGAAATCGCGGTCATTACTGCGATGGATGCTGACCACTTGGATATTTATGGCGACCTGGAGCATGTGCATGAGGCCTTCAAGGCATTCGCATCGCAGGTCAGCGGCACCGTTATCGCGAAGCTCGGCTTGGATATCACATCGAAGGACACCAATGCAAAGATTCTGAGATATCACTATAATGACCCGAAGGCTGATTTCTATGCCCGCAATCCGCAGCCTGACAAGTTGGGCTATTTCTCTTTCGACATCGTCTGGCCGGGAGGAGTGATCGAGGGCGTGAAGTGCGGCACCCCGGGTTGGGTCAATGTCGAAAATAGCGTGGCTGCGGCTGCGATTTGCCTGACCTATGGCCTGAAACCGGAAGCCATCAAGCATGCCATCGGGACATTCCAGGGCGTAAAGCGAAGATTGGACATTCATGTAAATACCGAAAAGATTTCATATATAGATGATTACGCGCATCATCCGAAGGAGCTTTCTACTGCAATAAGTTCCATGAGAGATATTTTTCCGGGAAGGAAACTCACAGCGATATTCCAGCCTCATCTCTATACGAGAACCAGAGATTTCGCAGATGATTTCGCTGCGGCTCTCAGCAAAGTAGACAAGCTTATTTTGCTGGACATCTATCCTGCAAGGGAGGAGCCGATTCCTGGAGTCACATCAGAGATAATATTCGATAAAGTCACTGCTCCAGAGAAAGTTATGCTTCATAAGGAAGAACTTATGGGATATCTCGAAAAGGAGCCTGTGGACGTGTTGATAACATTCGGTGCAGGTAACATAGCTGATTTTATCGCACCGATAACAGAATTGCTGGAAAAACGCATCAGAGGATAATTCAAGACATGAAAACAGCCTGGAAATATATCATTGCCGCATCTATCTTGACAGCCATCGCAGTATTGCTCGCGATATTGGATGTCAGGAGTTCTTCCGTGCGCAAAGAGAGGACATGCACCGGGCTGCAGGTCGAATTCTCTAGTCAGGGAGGACTGGACTTTGTTACGGGAGCAGATATAAAGAACTATGTAGCAAAGGATTACGGAAACATATCCGGAAAGCGTCTGGAAGAAATAGACCTCGCGCGCATAGAGGAGATTCTCGACGGGAAAAGTGCAATTCTGAAAAGTGAGGCTTACACCACGAGAGACGGAAAGCTTCACATTCTCATCTCCCAGAGAGAGCCGGCGGTAAGGTTCATTTCACAGTCAGGAGGATGGTATGCAGACTCGGAAGGTTTCCTGTTCCCTCTCCAGAAAAATTACACTTGCCGTGTTCCGATAGTGGATGGTTCCATACCTGTGAATTTCACTCCAGGATACAAGGGCAAGGCAGTTACCGCCAAAGAAAGGAAATGGGTGGAAGGTGTTCTCTCACTGATAAATTACATTAACCACAACAGACGTTGGGAAGATGCCATCGTACAGATTCATGTGGAAAATGACGGAAGACTCGTCCTGGTGCCAAGAAACGGAAAAGAACGGTTCCGTTTCGGAAGGCCGGAGGAATTTGCATCGAAATTTGCAAAAATGGAAGATTATTATAAATTTATCGCTCCTGAAAAAGGGGAAGGCTTCTACAAATATGTGGATGTCTCCATCGACGGACAGATAATATGCAGACAAAAATAAATATAGATACAGAGTTATGGGCAACGATAAAAAGATGGATGAGAAGCTGATAGCTGCCGTGGATCTCGGCACATACAAGACATGTCTCGCCGTGGCGAAGGTCGAGGGTAACAATACACAGATATTGTACTACAAGTCAGCGCCTTCAGACGGGATACGCAACAGCGAAGTCTTCAACCCGAAAAAGACCGCAGAGGTTCTCGGAGGGCTGATCCGCAACGCTGAAGAAGAACTGAACATAAAGATTTTACAGGCCGTGGTGGGACTTCCGAGATGCAACATCAGACAGGAAGACGCTTCGGCTACCGTACAAAGAATAGAACCGGATGACTGCATCACCCGCGAAGAGGTGGAGGCTATGAAGATCATGGCGCAGGACTCCCATGACCTGAAGGATCCGGACAATGAGAAGATTTACGGCGCCATCGCCCAGTCTTTCTCTACAGGTGACTATTTCCAGATAATCGAAAATGACATCATCGGAATGATCAGTGACGAGTTCACCGGACATTTCAAGGTGTTCATCGGAAAGAAATTCCCGATCAGGAATATCACCAAAGTATTCAATGATTTGGGAATCGGCATAGCCAGAATGTATTTCACTCCACTTGCGACCGCTAAGGCTGTCCTCACAGAGGAAGAGACCAGTAACGGTGTAGCACTGATAGACTTGGGAGCAGGAGCCACTTCTGTCAGCATCTATGACAAGAAAGTCCTCGCCTACTATTCTTCTATCCCGTTCGGAGGCAATTCCATCAGCACCGACATAAAAAACGAGTGCAGCATCTCGGACAAGTTGGCCGAAAGTATCAAGTGCGCTTTCGGAGGATGTATGCCGGATAAACTCCAGAATTTGGGTGAGAAAATCATACAGATAGAGACCGATGACATGAGTTCCTACAAGCAGATTCCTGTCAGCTACCTTTCAGAAATCATCACTGCCCGCGTAAAGGAAATCATAGATGCCATGCTCTATGAAATACAGGAAAGCCAGCTGGCTGAGCGACTCAGAAAGGGTATCGTAATCACCGGTGGCGGCGCTGAACTTCTGAACATCACGAACTACATAAAGGAGATCTCAGGATACAATGTCCGTATAGCATATCCGAGAAACGGATTCGTGGCCACAGGTTGCGAAGATATCCTCAGGACAGACGCTGTATCTACGGTAGGACTTGTGATGATGTCCAGGGACGAGAACCTTAACTGCTGCATAAACAACGACATGTCAGTCGAGGAACCCGCAAAAGGACCTGAAGTCATCCGCGAAGAACCGGCGAAAGAGAAAACTGTAAAAGAAGAGCCTGAAGCCGCACCGGAAACACCTCAACAGCCAGAGGTTAAGGAACCGGAACTTCCTGTAGTCCAGGAACCTGCAAAACCGGAACCCGAGAAAATCGAGAAGAAACCGGAAGAGCCTAAGGCCAAGAAACCGGGACTTTTCAAGAAGTTCATCTGGAAAGTCAACAAGATTTATGAAGACGCAAACAACGAGACAGTATAAAACTGCAATATAAGGGAGAAGGAACATCATGACGGATTTTTTAGACAACGCAGATATAGTCACCCCTTCAGACTGGGTGCCTGAAAATTCCATGATTAAAGTCATCGGAGTCGGTGGCGGCGGATGTAACGCCGTAACATACATGTACAACCAGAAAATCCAGGGTTGCAGTTTCATCGTCTGCAACACGGACTCACAGGCATTGGAAAAAAGCAACGTGCCGGTTAAGGTTCCGCTTGGAGACGGCCTCGGAGCAGGTACCGTACCTTCTAAGGCAAGGAAAGCAGCCCTCGAATCGCAGGACATCATCGCGGAAAAGGTGTTGGACTCCGGAACCAAGATGCTGTTCATAACTGCCGGACTCGGAGGAGGAACAGGCACTGGAGCATCGCCGGTAATCGCCAAAATGGCAAAGGACCGCGGCATCCTCACAGTCGCTGTCGTGACACTTCCGTTCCAGAACGAAGGCCGTCAGGCACTTTCGAAAGCCAGCGACGGTATCCACGAACTGGAGCGCAATGTGGACAGTCTGCTAATCATAAACAACCAGAAGCTCTACTCGTTCTTCGGCGAAGAGCTCCTGCAGGACGCCTGGCCGAAGGCTGACGAAGTCCTCGCCACCGCCGTGAGAGGAATCATCGAGATTATAAAGAAGCCGGGTTATATCAATGTCGATTTCCAAGATGTCATCACCATGATGAAAAACAGCGGAATGGCACTGATGGGCTGCGGCACAGGAACCGGCAAAGACCGTCTGGAACAGGCCGTCAAGGAGGCTCTCGAGTCGCCTCTCCTGAATGATTTCGACCTGAAGACCGCCAAGAATCTTCTTGTCAATGTCACTGCAGGCAAGAATAAGCAGGGTCTTACGATGAAAGAGTTCGGACAGATAAGTGACCTTATTTCAGACTATACCGGAATCGTGGACAAATCCAAGCGCGGACTTATCTGGGATGATGATCCGAATGTGGGAGACACGATTCATATCACAGTGATAGCCACAGGTTTCCACACAAACATCTCCGAACTTACGGGAACGGATTACGGTAAGCTTATCGTTATCAACAAAGATTTTACATATAGGGACGAGTTCAAGAATCCGAGCGGAGAGATTCCGCTTCTGGAGGATGCCTATATAAACAAGATAAGTTACAACACGACCGAGAACATGCCTCATTTCCATTTCGAATCAAAGCCTGTCCTGCTTGTGGACAGCCGCGCTGACAAGAGCGAACTGGTGAACACTGCGGCCATCAGACGTGTGGTACGTCATCAGGCTCCGGAACAAAACTAGCAAGCATTCAGCGCTTGCCCAAGCATATCAAATAACTCAATTTTCGTAAGAAGTTAGTAATCTTGCGAAAATTGAGTTATTTTTGCAAGATATATAAGCGGGTCGAGTAACGGCCACAAAAGAGAGTACTATGGAAAGAAAGACAAGAGTCAGATTTGCACCATCACCTACCGGACCTCTCCACATGGGTGGAGTCCGTACGGCGCTTTACAACTACCTGTTCGCAAAGCAGAACGGAGGTGACTTCATTATAAGAATAGAGGATACAGATTCTCACAGATTCGTACCCGGAGCCGAAAAATATATCATCGAAGCACTCAACTGGTGCGGAATACGTGCTGACGAAGGCGTGGACGAGAACGGAAACGTAGTGGAGACTCCTTCAGAAAGACATCCTCATGCTCCATATCGTCAGTCTCAGCGAAAAGGCATTTATCGCAAATATGCAGACCAGCTCATAGAGAACGGTTATGCTTATTATGCATTCGATACAGCAGAAGAGCTCGAAGCGAAACGCGCTGAGGCAGAGGCTGCAGGAAAGACATTCATCTATAACCAGGAAACCAGAATGGAGCTCCGCAACTCCCTCACCCTGCCGGAAGACGAGGTAAAGGAACTGTTGGAGACCACAGACTGCTGGACCATCCGCTTCAAGATGCCGGTAAACACCATCGTGAAGATGGATGACCTCATCCGTGGACACATCGAGGTAAACACTGACACCTTGGATGACAAAGTTCTCTGGAAAAGAGCCGACGAACTCCCGACATATCACCTCGCAAACATTGTAGATGACCACCTTATGGAAATCACCGAGGTTATCAGAGGTGAGGAATGGCTTCCTTCCCTGCCGCTGCACTATATGCTTTACAAGGCTTTCGGATGGGAGGAGACCATGCCACGTTTCGCACACCTGTCGCTGCTGCTCAAGCCTGACGGAAAGGGCAAGCTCAGCAAGCGCGACGGCGACCGTCTCGGCTTCCCGGTTTTCCCTCTAAGATGGGTCAATGCTGAAGGAGAGGTTTCTCATGGCTATCGTGAGGACGGATATTTCCCTGAGGCTTTCGTAAACATGCTTGCCATGCTTGGCTGGAACCCCGGTAACGATCAGGAAATCTTCAGTTTGGATGAGCTCATAAAAGTCTTCTCACTGGACCGCGTGATAAAATCAGGAGCAAGATTCAACCCTGAGAAAGCGAAATGGTACAACAAGGAATATCTCAGGATGAAATCCGATGACGAACTCACAGACTTGTTTATCCCGGTTCTCGAAGAACATGGAATAAACGTGGTGGATTGTCCTAAATGTGCATTGACAGCAGGCGCACAGTTCGCCGGTAAGGGTGTGGATTTCAAGAACCATATCGTAACTAAAGAATATGTACACGAAGTAGTTGCTTTCGTAAAGGAAAGAGCTTCTTTCGTTAAAGATATTTGGCTGAACGCTTCTTGCCTGTTCGTATCCCCTGTAGAATATGAGCAGTTCGGAATCAAGTCCGGAGCGGCAGCTGAAGCGGCAAAACCTTCTGACCCTAGACGTGCGGCAGACCCTCGCGCGAAGGTATTCGACGACAGTCTTACAGCACCGTTCTTGGCAAAGGATGCTGACAAGTTCTGGAAACCTGAGGGCTATCAGCCTGCATATCAGGTTACTGAGCATGTGTGCGGATTCGACGGTGCATTCACGAAAGAGAACATTGAACCATGCCTGGAGGATTTCATCCGCGAACAGGGTTGGCCGATGGGCAAGGTCATGAACTGCATTCGTCTTGCAATCACAGGAGCTGCAAGCGGTCTCGGAATCGCTGACATTCTTTCTTTCATCGGAAAGGAGGAGTTCAGAGCCCGTATGGATTATGCAGGAGAGCGACTTGGAAAAGAATAACCCAATAACACAACTCTAAATAACTGACACACAATGAAAATCGGAATTTGCAGCGATCACGCTGGATTTGAGTACAAGAGCAAGCTTATCCCCTATCTCGAGAAACAGGGATATGAAATGGTAGACTTCGGAACACACTCCGAGGAGAGCATGGATTATCCGGATGTAGCTCACCCTCTTGCAATTGCAGTGGAGAAAGGTGAGGTAGACTGCGGAATCGCAATGTGCGGAACCGGAAACGGCATGGCCATAACTCTCAACAAGCACCAGGGAATCCGTGCAGGTCTCGCTTGGGGTACTGAGATAGCTAAGCTTGTAAAGGCTCACAACAATGCGAATGTGCTTGTGATGCCTGCACGTTTCATCTCATATAAGATGGTTCAGGAAATCACCAAGACATGGCTTGAGACAGAATTCGAGGGCGGAAGACACGAGCGCCGCATCGAGAAAATCCCTTGCAAATAATGGCATTTGTTTTAGATAAAGAAAACATAAAAGAACTGATCCTCTCCGGAAACATCGATGATTATCCGGAGGGGATTATTGTTCCGATAGACAAGCCTTACAGATGGACTTCCGCAGATGTCATCCGTAAGGTCAAGTGGTGTGCATGCAGACATTTCCACAAGAAGAATCTGAAAGTGGGTCATGCAGGGACGCTGGACCCTCTGGCCACAGGAGTCCTTCTCGTGTGCATAGGTAAGGCCACGAAGATGGCTGAAGAGTTGCAAAAGCATGAGAAAGAATACATTGCGGGCATCACTTTCGGGGCCACTACCCCGTCTTACGACCTGGAAAAAGACATTGACCAGACCTATCCTACTGACGGAGTCAGCGAGGCTGCGCTAAGGGCGGCATTGCCGGGTTTTCTTGGGGAGCAGGAGCAGGTGGCGCCGCTTTTTTCGGCGAAGTCGGTGGATGGTGTGCGGGCGTATGAGCTGGCACGGAAGGCGTGGAAACGGATGCATGCGCAGAAAGCTGAACCTGTCGGCTTCGACCATTCCGCCGTGGAGACGCTCAGCAGGCAACTCATCAATATCATAGACATTGACCTTATCCGCTTCTGTCCTGACGGCATTCCCGCCGACAGTCTTGAGCAGTGCGACGCCAGTCTTCACAATCCCGACGGCTCAGTGAATCTCCGCAACAGCAGGATTAACGTTACAGATAACAGGGCGTTGCATTTGCCCCATGCTGATATCCGTGTAGCATGTTCTAAAGGCACATATATCAGAGCATTGGCAAGAGATCTGGGTGAAGCTCTGGGTTCCGGGGCTCATCTGGACGGACTTCGCAGGACAAGGACAGGAGGGTTCGAAGTTTCCAAAGCATTGACCATAACCCAGGCGACAGGCATTTTCCGGGAGGCGGTTTCGGAATGACGGAGCGGGCTTACAAAGATCCTGAGTTCGGGATTGTGATTCTGCGGAAGAATGCGCGAAGCCGGGCTATCAGTATTCGGGTGCGCGGTTCGGGTAATCGTTATGGAAGTCGTATTTCGGTTACGGTACCATGGGGCGTATCTTACCAAGACGGAATTAGTTACATGGAAAAGAGGCGGGACTGGATTCGGGAGGCGCTGAAACGGCAGGATTTGAAGGCAGATAATGCGGAGCTCGGGGGTACTGCAGTCGGTGAGATTGTGGACGGGACTTGTGTCAAGACGTTGGTTTCCAAGATATTATTTGTCGAGGGTGACAGTGAGGCTGAGGAGGGTCGTGTGGTCGCGAAGTTAAAGTGCGAGAATGTCGATCCTTCGCAGGGTGCGGTCATGTGGCTGAGTCTGGACAGGCCAATAGTGCTCAAGACTGTCACTTTTCCAAGGGGTGCTTCTCAGGTGGGGCTGAGAAAGATTTTGGTGGATGTTTTGCGTGAGGAGGCGAAGATTCTGCTGGGGCAGAAGTTGGATTTATTGGCCAAGGATTATGGATTTGTGTTCAAGCGGCTGACTGTGAAGCATAATTCTTCGAATTGGGGCAGTTGTTCGAGGGCTGGGAATATTAATTTGAATCTGAATCTGATCCGTTTGCCGGAGCCGCTGTGCGATTATGTGATTTTGCACGAGTTGGCGCATTTGAAGGAGCCGAATCACGGGGTGCGTTTTCATGAGTTGCTGGAGTTCATGTGTCTTCAGCATATCAAGCAGCTGATCGATTGGGGATCGCAGGATGCTCTCAAATATGAGAAGTGGCTGACGGACAAGAGTTTGCCGCCGCTTGACGAGGTGCTCAGCCGGGAGATTTCGGCGTGGCGGCTGGTGTAGAGGGGCGGCGCCGGGGCGTCAGGAAGCGGAACTCAGGACGCGAATTGAGAAGCACCTGAGCGGAATCATCATAAGTATTTGTGCACTATTTCCTGACGGGGACACTTCATGGCTGGCCATGCAAATGAAGCATGTGAAATGGGAGGGATTCCATCACCACGACACTATATTTGCGCTATTTCTGTTCATATCGGGCATGACATTTCCATTCTCTTCTGCAAAGAAACTGGAAAAGGGGATGTCTAAAGGGAATCTGACTAAAGATGTTCTCAAACGGGCGTGCATATTGTTCTTTCTCGGGCTCGTTTACCAGGGGCTTTTCCAGTTCCACTTTTCAACACTGAGATTCATGAGCGTATTGGGAAGAATCGGAATCGCTTGGGCACTGGCCGCTATAATTTACTGCTATACAGGTAGAAAGACACAGTATGGTATCGCTGCCGGAATCCTCATCGGCTACTTTTTCTTGTTGAAATTCACCATCGCACCAGATGCGCCTGCCGGATCCGATTCATTGTCAAAGATGGGCAATATATCATACTACATTGACAGAATCATTCTTGGGAATCATGCATATAAGCCTTATGGCGACCCTGAGGGATTGCTCAGTACAATACCGGCCATCGTCACGGCACTTCTCGGTATGTTCACGGGAAGATATGTGAAAGAGTCTGACGACAGCGGCGAGAAAATGACATTGAAATTACTCTGCGCGGCTGTCATCACTGGGGTTGCGGCAGCATTGTGGTCCATCTGGTTTCCTGTCATCAAGAATCTATGGACCAGTACTTTCGTCCTTGCCGCGGCCTCTTATTCCCTGGCTATTTTCGCCATTTTCTATTATCTCATCGATGTAAAAGGCTGGAGAAAAGGTGTCGTATTCTTCCAGGTAGTCGGCATGAATTCGATTACCATCTACTTGGCGCAGAGATTCATTGACTTTCAACAGATCGGCAATTTCTTCCTCGGCGGAGTAGCTGGACTGGTCCCGGAAGCATTGGGAGTGGTCATTCTCAAAATCGGTTATTTTGCCGCCGCCTGGCTGATGCTGTACTTCATGTACAAGAAAAACGTGTTCCTGAAAGTTTAAAAAAGTCAAATGATAATTTCATTATTACAAAGACTTGATGTGGCACTTTTCGAAAACAATGCATCGACTTCGTACTGCGTAAGCCCGATAACACGACGAAGTTGCCCATTCGAACACCTAAAGTCGTAGTGAAGAGTACGTGCAAGATCCAGTCTAAACAAGGCTTTTGCAAACTTAATTGCACAATATGAAATAGGAAGTACATAACCATCTACGACAGGCCAATTATCAGGAATCTCGGGGATACGCCCACGAAACATACTTCTACCTTGTTTAGTTGTAACATCATGAAAAGTCGATGTCGTTTCCAGCATATATCCGAAGAAATAAGGGCCCGCTCCCCATGGATAACTATATGGGGTGTAATTATGGTTGGACACAAAGCCATTTCTATTTATATATACGATAGTATTGCGAATAGCATCTATGTCTGCGATTTCTTTCAACGTTGGTGAAAACCCTTCCGGAAGTCCATCCGGGAAACCGCTTTTCATACCTCTCGACAGACGTTTTTTTATAAACGAGAATGCAGTTAGAAGTCGTTCTGACTGTCCCTCTGCCAAAATGTGGATATGATTACCCATTATCTCAAACGTAAGGATTCTTACGTCTTGATACTCAAGTGACATCTGAGCAACAACATTCATCGCAAACACAAAATCATCATGACTCCGGAACATTAACGGAGTTTCTTTTCCTGAGGTGTATAGATGCCAATATGGCCCATTTTCACCAAAAGAACGCAGACAGTAGTTTTCTTTTTCTCTATAAGTCGACATAGTTATTACTTAATTTATTATTCGGTGTAAAAAACGGCCTCTTTTTACACCATTCACATCAAAATGAATAAACGGTGTAAAAAAGCGCCATTATTTACACCATTTTTTGACGAACTGAATTCCATAACCTTTATTACCAAAAAAGCGAGTCAGGCACGATATAACCTAACTCGCTTTGCGGACTCTGACGTACCGCGGCATTCAAACTTATTGACTCAAGTTTCGCAAGTTGTCAAACTTGCTGAGCGCAAGCGCTTATTTGAGGGTT
>UREV01000023.1 GCA_900546925.1 uncultured Bacteroides sp. | reverse complement strand
ACTATGCTTCAAGAGGACCTCGTCACAATCCTCTCCAACAAGGCCGGGCACTGCATAATTATCCACTTAGCTATCCTTTATTTTCTGAATTTCGCAGAAAGAAGTGATTAATCTGCTGAAACATCTGCACGTATATCGTTAGTAATGGCATATTGGCATATATTCCCATTTGGTATTACTATTGGAGTATGTTAAATTCGTAACAAATTAAGTGTAATATTCTAATATTATGGTAAATGAAAATAAAACTTGGTTTCTAGATTTTTCCGAAAAAGGACAAATGTGGCACATTGACCTTGAAAGGGAGCCGGAAAACGATAGCTGGGTGAATATCGGCTATGGTAGACATGAAGTATTAAGTTATTTCTGCGACATGGTAGATGTCTTGACAACTGAGTTCAAGATGCATCTCACTCCTGAGCAAGTGCTGAGACTTGCAGAATGTACACCTGGATTGACAGTATATCAGAATACGGATGTACCAGAAGGTGAATTTGATTCAGATGTTCATATGCGGCCAATCTATGCCCGTGAGACTCTTGAGAAACATCTTGCTTGGAAAGAGGTCGAGGAGTAGAAATAAAGGGAGGGGCGATAAGTCCTTCCCTTTATTTCATATTAGGCATCGACAGTAGGAATAATATCCTGTTCTTAATTTGTTAGGATTGGTAAGTGTAAAAGACTTTCGGTGTTACAAACTCAAGAATCCTGATGTGAAAGCACCTGGGAATAGGAACTTCTTTTCGCCTCCATCTTTGAATGCTACGAATACATACTGGGCTTTGCGATCAATCTTGGTGATTTGACCTATACCGAACTTCTTGTGAGTTACAACTGTACCTTCGCCCACATTGTCGAACAATTTCTCTGCCTCTGATTTAGTCTTCTGTAAAGGCTTCTTTTCATAAGGCATATATCCAGATACAACTGGCTTCTTGGTTGGCGGAGTGGCAACAGGAGTGGATACATTTTTATACTCAACTTTATTGTCTTGCAGTTCGCTACCTTCCTTGTCGTTATCTTCTACGATGTATGTGCCGTAAGTCGGGGTAGCCATTGATGCCTGCTGGTTGAAGAACAACTTTTCGTACTCTTCGCGGCGGAGACTGGTGTCCCAACCACCTACTTCCTCACCTTTATGCTTGTCAATGCCAGTATAAACAAGGCTAGCATCTTCGTATCTCTTGAACTTGAAGATTGCATCATTCATCAATGGAGCATTGAATACACCCAAAGTACAGAGCATATTGAAGTCGGCAACGCTAAGACCAGTCACCTTTTTGAAGAGGCCAGGCTCAAGCTGCGTGATAACATCCTTCAGACAACGCTCACGATAGTCTGTAAGGTACATAAAGATAGGAATACGAGTAGCAAACTTGATGAGTTTTTCCTGAATCTGCTTGCGTTTGCTCTTGATCTCCTTTTCCTCAGCACTAAGCTCTTTTTTCTCTTTTTCACTTGGCTTCTTATCTTTAGCCTTTGCTTTCTTTAGTGCTTCGGACTTGTTGATAATCGTAGTGATATCACTATTAAGGCTGCGGAAACCCTCAATATTCATGAGCGCCTTCATTGCCTCCGGATTGTCGAGAATTCGTTTCAGGGTGTCATTGTCGACATTTACAAGAAGCGCTGACTCCCAGCGTTTTGCGAGGAGTGTAGCCGAAGTTCCGGCGAGGGCGATATCAAGGATATCCTGAGCGTCCACCTGACGCATTGTACTGCCATCATAAGCGAGAACTGGAAGAAAGTTGATGAAGTCAGCGACTTTCTTTTCAGGATTACCCTCTTTGATGTCAAGGCGGCAGCTGTAGTCTGATATCTGGCGAAGCGCTCTATCAAGTGCAAAATCAAATACGTAGCATTCGTTCTTGACAATGACATTGTTACCATTGTCATCTTTCACTTCCCACGGGCTCTGAACACGGAATGCAGATTGGAAATATGTTTCAGGGCTCTTGAGATTACGGAGCATGAAAATACCTGTCCACGGCTTTACTGTCACACCAGTTGTAAGTTTACCGCATGAAAGTGTGATGGTTTTAGATTGGAGAGGGTCGGCCATTGCATTCTGGACCGGAATAAGGGCATCGAGACCGATACCAGCCTGAGTGCCGGCACAGACAATTACCTTGTAATCGTGATAGAAGGCATTCTGCTTCTGTGCGAGAAGATTGGCCATCGCGTGGCACGATGCAACATTCGGCAAGAACCAGAGTGTGTGCGAAAGAACGTTGAGAAGTCGCACGTCAGAGAACGGCATAGGTGGACGTTTGTCCTGACCTAATTTCAAATCATCGATGCTTGAAGGAAGATAACCTCCTCGTATAAGATTGAGCCATTTCTGGACCTCGTTTTCATATTTAAACTTTGCCTTTGGGCCAGTCCCTTCTGCACTGAAGAACACATTAAAATCGAATTCATCGAACTCTGTGTTTTTGGCAACATCCTGAATCTCGTCCGGCATCCTATAGGTGAGCATAACCATTCGTGGGAGAGCAGCATATGGATTATTGCTGCCCTTCCAATTGGCTTTTGCTTCTTGCTCGTTTGAATATGTCCAGTTGAATATCTGTTCCTCGATAAACTCACCACTATTGATTGCGCGGAATGGAGTACCGGAAAGATATAGATAGTGGTTGGTAGAGATAGGAAGCCATGATTCATTTATGGCGTTACCAGCCTCGTCCTTCTGATATTTCTCTGCATCGAACTCTACAGCTGACTCTTCATCTTCTTTCTCGAACAAGTCTTTTGCTCGTTCTCGCCAAGCGCCGAAGTGGTATTCATCGAATATGACAAGGTCCCAAGATACGGTATGGATAAATTCGTTCTTTGCCTTAATTCCACCTCCATCGCCAGTACCAAGCATATCTTGGAATGAACCGAAGACTACAATAGGTTTAGACTTGTCGGCATGAGCATATTCTTGATCAATATTTAGGCTGTTGTTCTTTGCGTCCTTATTGGAAATGAACTGCCAACCTTCAAAATCCACGTGGCTTACAAGGTCATCCCTCCATGCAGATTCCACTGCCGGTTTGAAAGTAAGGATAAGTATGCGCTTGAAGCCCATTCTCTTTGCCAACTGATAACTTGCAAAGGTCTTTCCAAAGCGCATTTTTGCATTCCATAGGAATTTTGGAGTACGGTCAGGCTCATCAATCTTTTGCTGATTGAAATATTTTTGAGTCATCATCACCGCCCGTTCCTGTTCTGGGCGCATACTGAACGACTGGGTGCGCTTTTCAATGTTGGCAGTACCTGTTTGGAGAGCCACAACTGCAGCCTTTACATCCTTTACGGAACACTTGAACCATTCGTTCTTATCCTCGCCAGCATAAAGTTGAAGACAGCCCTGCTTTTTAAGGAGTGCATGAACATCGTGGTCAGTGAAGCACGAACCATCATTACTCATTGCAGATTCCCTAAGAACAATTTCATAAGGAACACGCATTTGACTGCTTTGTTCCTTTACTCTGGTCTCAACATCACGATCAGTGTATCCTACCTTGAGATAGCCTTTATGTGAATCAACTCCGACAAGACGATAGGCGTATATCGTAGGAACGGCGTCTGGGCGTTGAGGGAAGAAATCAGTTATTGCCATGTCTATTCTATTTCTCTGATTCGAGAGTCTATGTATTCGCACTCTGCTGGGTCTGTTATACCCCAAAGTTCACGAAGGTATTCATCTGTATAGATTCTATCGTAGGTCCCTAAATCAGGGATGAAGCAGAAATTATCCTTAGATACGTGCTGTGATACGACTGCCTGAAGAAGCAAAAAACGTACGGTCTTTGTGAAGATGTACGATTTAAAGTTTCGCGTTTCTTCTTCTGTATTAAATGCGCCTAATACGATAAATGATTCTGTTGATACTTCACCAGGCTTTGCAATCACTGTATTCCTATCCGAGTAAAATGCAACAGCACTTGAAAAGTCAGTCTGACCTGCAATAGGTGCCATTGGAGCTAAAAACTTCCATTTATCCGTATATCCTTTGTCAATTAAATCGGATGGTGCGGCAAATTTCTTTCCAATTTTCTGAATAAAATAGCATGGCACTCCGGATTCTTTCGGCTGATATGTAGTATCAAGACCAAATGGCTTTCTGGCTGAGACTCTTTTGTTAAGAAAAGTACTTGTACCACAGTTCTGCAGGACCTTCTTGACAATATCAATTGCCATATTTTGACGAATAAATGTACCAAATTCATTTAAAGGACGAGATACAGGTTCTTGAATGCCAAAATTATAAACTTCGCAATTCTTTTCAGATTCTCTTCTGTCTCTCTCCCAAAGGAAATAACATGCACCACCAGCAAGGTCAACGCCAGGGAATACATCCTTGAAGTTTTCATAATCCACTAATTTTGAAATACGATGGTCATTCAGCATTTCCTTTCTAAAATCGTCCAGTCCCTTACCTCCAACAAACCATCTTGAAGGAATAATCATAGATATGTAGCGAGGCTTTAGCTTTTTTGCCTGGTTAACAAACAAGTGATAGATTGGTTTGGCACTTTTACTATTTCCGCCATCACTCAGTTGATATGGAGGGTTGCTTATGATAACATCAAACTTCATCTTGAATAAATCTTCTGCGTTCTTGATATGGATAAACTGGTATGCATATGTCTCTAAATCTGAGCTGCGGTCATATTCACTCTGACTTGCTCCGCAAAAAAGACATTTACCGTTTTGCCACGTGTGTTTAATTTTTTGGAATATGATATTTCCTTGTGGCTTTTTCTCTGGAAACTGGTATACTGAGAACTGACTACTCGGATATTTGCTACAGTAAACACTTCGGCGAGAAAGGAGACTGGTCAACTCGGTAATAGAGATTCCGTAAAGCTGTTTCGTAAAAATATGCTCAAGGCGTTTCTCAAGATTCGGAATTTGCGGTTCAAGACCCACAATTAGACGTTTTGCTATTTCACGAAGAAAGACACCACTCTTGCATGCTGGGTCAAGAAATGTTGTGTCCGGATTCTCAAATAATTCCTGCGGAAGGAGGTCAAGCATCTTGTTTGCAATCTCAGGGGAGGTGAATACCTCATCATTACTGAGATTTGCGATGCATGAAAGTACGTCCGGGTTGTAGACGCTATTGAAAAGACCATTATCCATTCTGCTGTACTTTTTTATAATGGGTTGTGTATCTTGCGATGAAGTGACCCTCAGAGTCAGTGAATTCGCTGTCATCTATGAGTTTTGCATCGTTTGGATTCTCCTCTTGATTCTTGCGAAGTATTTCTTCAAATGTAAAATCTTGACGTTGAACCATAGGCTTCATAACTGGACTCCACTCTGAAAACACGATTGGCACATCAGTATCATTTCCCTTATCGTCTACACACATCAAGGTTAGTGCATTTCCGCACACGATATTACGAGCAATAATAAACCTGATAGCATCACGCATTTCTTCGGAGCAGTCCGATTTACATACTGACTTGTATTGCTTGTCCCAAATTTTGAAAAGGCGCTGGCGGCAGATCTCAACATTATCCTGCATGATATCTACTCCATATAGACTACCGATAGCGATAACGGAGTAATACTCGTAGTCTCGCACTGATGATTTGTATTTGCGGCGAATCTCTTTAAGTTTACGTTCAAGTATAGCTGAGAGGAAGTTTCCATCTCCACAGGCGGGCTCAAGGAAGCGAGAATCGGGGCGAAGGCATTCAGGCTTCACCAAATCGAGCATAGCATTGACTTCGCGTTCAGCAGTGAAGACTTCGCCATGTTCTGCGACTCTTTGTTTAGATTTTATTTGTTTTGCCACTGTTTTTGGAAATTTTAACGGTAAAGTTAGCACTTTTTGTGTATATAATGCCTTTCCAAGTCTATTTTCTGATGCAATGCGTTAATAAATAATGAAACCAGATAGGATAATGCGTATATGCAAAATCCTATCTGGATGAATAACAGTAGAAAAGGCCAATTCTACAACTTCCTATACTCCCCAGCCCGAATCATCTGTACTTCACCTGATTCTATGGCCCGTTTGATCTGACGTCGGACGGTGCGAAGGGTCTTGCCCACCTTGACGGCAATAGCCTTCATATCATCCGTGGTGAACTGACCGGGAAGGGAATCGAGAATGACTGTGCGGGTGGCTGCACTGTAGGAGTCGGCAGTCGCAATCCCTTCAGGACGCTCTTTGTTCAGTACATTGAAGATATAGTCGTTGTGGTGGCTCAATGTGCTGATGATTCCAATCGTGGTCTCAAAATCTTCATCGGCACACTCTACCGTGTCTGCGAATCTGCCTGTGTCCATCATTCGAAGAGTGGTGAGGACCATTGCGATGCGGAGGAAGCCCCAGGCGAGACGATGGGAACTTGCGGAGTAGAGGTCTCCGTTGAGTTCCTGCATTCGGTCTTTCTCGGTCTTGAAGTAGTCGTTGAACTTCTGCTGCTGGACCATTGAGAGGCGGAACATAACCTTTGAACGTTCCTCGAGCACTTTCGTGAATGCTTCGAAGCGTTGGCCAAGTTGGTCGAACTCTTCTTCAAGGGAGCTATCTTCTCCGTAACCGTCAAAGCCGTCAAGCCATTCCGGGGTGGCGTTGATACAGTAGAACAGAAAGCGGCTGAGGAGGCCGTTTTCGGCATCCTTGATGAGGGATTTGACCTGCTCGGGAGTGCCGGAAAGGACTGTTGTGAGTCGAGGCGTTTCTATCTCCTTTTCCTCGCCGTCATCGCCTCTTCGGAGGTAGCCGAAGGATTCGTGGGCAAAGGCTTTTCGGAAGGAGTCGGAGTAGTTGCCGAAGTCGCTGTTGAAGGTGTTGACCACAGTGTCACCCTCTGTCTCGAAGAGAAGAAGGTTGCCGTTGTCGGCCATTGCCTGGGCAAATGACGTGGCACTGCTGTTGGCCGGGATGCGTAGCAGTTCGATTGGAGGTTTTACCGGTGGATCGATGTTTTCTCCTTTCTTCTGTCGCTTGTAGCGTGCATATTCCTTGCGGTACTCTTCTTTGGCTGCTAGCCAGCGGTCGAGCTTTGCCTTATGGATGGGTTTCACGAGGCGGAAGCAGAAGTCGAGACGGCCTTTGCCTGCTCCTGCTGGGCCAGGTACAAAGAGGTAGATGTTCGGATAGATTGTCTTGCCGAAGTACCTGGTCTGCATAGGGAGAATGGCTGATGAGAGCGTGACGATGGAGCCAATTAGTACGAGGTCTTTCTCCTGACTGATGTTGAGGTTTGCGACAACAGACTGGAGCAGGGATGGCAGATTGTCGTACACGGTGGATGGGAAGAGAGGCAAGCTCGGCATTCCTTCTTCGTCTTCTTCGGTCCAAAGTGACACGGGGACATTTTTGTCACTGTGTCCCTTTGGGGCTTGGGACGGCGTGTATTGGTGTTTGGGGAGTGACACTCCGGCCTGCTTTGCCAGATAGAAGAGCGTTGAGATGTCAGTACGTCCATTCTCTGAGCGGAGGCATTCGTCGTACTTTTTGTCGGCTTCCCGGGCATCGTATCTACTGTAGATGGAGCTGATGTCGTGGAAGTAGGACCGACCGCTCTCACCGAAGGCACCGGCGAGAGCGAAGCCCACCTTTAGCCAGTCGTTGTAGCCGTTGGTAATGTCTGTTCCTGACTGATGAAGCAGGGTGATGAGTTCTTGCACTCTGTCGGAATCTGACGTGTTGGTTGTAGCCACTGCCGGCCTTGCCGGCTGAGGTTGCTGCTTGACTTCGTTAAGAAGGTCATTATAAAAATCTTGTGATGTCATATGTAAAGTTGTCTTCTAAGTATAGCGGATTAAGAAATGCGTTGGGGTCGTGTGGAAGGAAACAGGCTCGGCATATGTCTTTGCCGGATGGGTCTGCTTCCACTCCGTAATACTTTCGTGCGTAGTTGGAGAGGATGGTGAAGAACTCCGTATGTGAGTAGGGTTTGCCATCCTCTTTGAGGAGCAGTGTCGGGCGTGAGACTATCCATTTGACTCCGTCTCCGGAAGGGCTGCGGAAGGCGAGGACCGTTTCGAAGTTGTCGTCTTTCGCCAGTTTGACGATCAGACCATCAGGGTCAGGGATGTGGTCGAAGTCGATGACGATGTAGCCGCTTTCCCTGACTATGTCCTTTTCGTTTCGGCTGCGGAAGATGCCTCCGGGAGTGATGTAGTCGAGGTTGAATGCCTTGAACTTGCTGCGCTCTTTCTGGTCCTTGATGGCTCTGCAACGCTCCGTAGTTGCTTTTGCATAGTCGCTGATGAGGTACTTGAAGATGTCCTGAGGGCTGGCTTCACGGCAAGGTTTGGTGTTCTTGACGGGTCTTCTATAGAAACTCATCTTGGGAGCAGGAGGCATTGAGTGTGACACTGTGACATTTTTGTCCTCGTGTCCTTTTTTATCGTCTTCCGGCTCTTTTCGGATGCTGCGAGGCTCTTTGATGTAGAGGTCGGCAGCGAGAGTTGCGATGGTTTCTTCCTCGGTTTTAGGAGTGCCTTTGCTCTGGAAGTAAAGCATTGCAAACTCGATGGCATCGCAGTCTGGGATTGTGCCGTCAAGGAAGTGAGCCTTTGCGCAGCGGCTGGGCAGCTGAGCTCCGGGGGTGAAAGTCTTCTCCACTGTGATGGTGATGATTGTGCCGTCACGATGGATGGGGTCGGGTGCTTCTCCGCAGTCATCACCTTTGATATGGGTGATGTGGTCGGGGTACTCAAGGCGGACGATGTGGGTTATGATGTCCACACCGTAGAGGGTCTTGGAGAGGAGGTAGTCTTTAGTCATTGTCTGCCTCCTTTTCTTCCGGGTTTGCACAGTCGAACTCGATAAGTGTGTCGAGTTCCTCATCTGAAAGGTCATCGAGTGACATATAGCCTTTCTTGATCATCTCGCGCTGTATGAATGGACAGCGGCGAAGAATCTTTGCCCAGGGGTCGTTGGGGTTGTTCAGAACGAGCTGGTGCATGATTTCGCTAATGTGTTTTGGCTGGCTCATAATGTCTTCTTTTTGTTAAAGAGTTCCATTGCCAGGTCTGCATCAACCACGATCTTGCGCCCGTTCTGCATTACTGCTGGGCGTAGGAATGTGTCCTTGTATTCCTGTGCAGTCTTGTGGCTGACTCCAAAGAGTTGCTGGATGCCTCTGAGACCATAGACATAGTTGCCGGAAGGCTTATCCACAGAGATAACCTTGTTATTAGTACCCAATGCCGCCGCAATGCGGTCATCGAGAAGTTGTGTGAATTGCTCTACTGTCAGAGCGTAGAGTGGCTCCTCACTTATACCTATCATATCTTTTTTATTGGTATTAAGTGAAGGCATTCGGAGACAGTTGACGATCAGCCCCAGCCTGCCCATCGCTATCCCCAAGAATTTAGCGTCAATCCTCCTTCTTGGTTCGCGACTGCAAGTTGGATATAATAGAGTAAAGAAGCCGCCTATGTTTGTCTACAAATAAGACTACACAAGGCGGCAAATACGCATATATGCGTTTCTATGTTGTTCTAACAGGTTTTTTTAGATAGACCATGTGCTATGCAAACCTTTTCTATTTCTGCAATTTTTGTTGTTTTACCTTGTGTTGCACACTTAGAAGCAGCATCGGTCAAACCTGTACACCCTATAATACTCTCAATTCTCCCGTATGTAATATCAGGAACATTCGACTTAATCACCCTTGCCATCCATCCAGCATGGTATATGGTGTGTCCTTTTACGCGAATCCAATGGTAGTTCTGGTCAAGATATCCCTCCTGAGCAAAAGCGGAAAGGTAATTATCTAACTCTTTTGTAATCACAACATTATTTATATTATTACTATCGTTGATGCCTGAATCCAGCGATTGATTGTTTTGTGCTTTATGCTCATTAGTAACTGTATTGTCCTCCTCCGTTGGTTCTTTCGCTACAACGATTTCTCCATCAATACTTTCTAATAAATCTTGAATATGCTGTTTTAATTTTGATTGTTTAATCGAACTTGTATCAATTTTTCTGTCTGGTTCAAAATTTTCGATTGCAATGGTAAAGACATCTTCAGATGTCGCTGAGAGTGTATGTCCGTAGCGAGCCACCAAAGTAGAAACCTGATCGTCATTCATATCCATTACAGCGCCAATTTCCGATTCACTAATATAATCTGTCAAAAACACATTGGAGTTACGCATATAGCTGAAGATGTCACGACTAATGCCATACCTCAGCAATGCCGCCTCTAGTATTGTAGCATAAAAATGCAATTCCTCAAATATGTCGCTAATTTTAGTGATATCTGAATTGCCAAAAGCGAGTCCTACTATTCCTCTCTTTTCTCGAATTGCATGGTCCAACACCCATATATTTCCTAATTCGGGTAGGTCCTGCTCCTTTGATATTCTCTTTGTTTCCTCAATGGATTGTACCCACTTTTCCTTAAATTCATCCAATGAAGAGCTGTCATCAATAGAATAGGTATGCAGTGCGATGGCGCCGTTTACATACATTTTGTCGTTAGCTTTTGGAAACAGCGAATGGCAAATTCCGTCAAATGGGCTAATGAGAGAAAACACAACGGCTTCCAACTCTTTCTCATCATCCTTTACCTGTTTTATCTTCTCGAATATCAATTCTATAAGCGGTTCTTCATCTTCTGTTTGCCATTTGAAATCAAAGGGCATAGAGTATATTTCTTTGCACCATTCCCAGGGTTCCTTAAGCTTTCTGAAAGTCATTTCAGGATAATATCCCATCATGGCTATTACTGAATGAACATATTTCCCGGCATATTCTTCACCATATTTAGTTTTGAAATACTCCAATGCGTTCTTTTGAACTGGAATCAATTCATTATGAATCTGTTGTTCACTATTATCTTCAAAGATTGTGTCATCACAATAAGGACCGACCAATTCAAGAATTCCATGTGTTTCATCAACGCGCCCCATACATCCTCGGACCGAGCATTTGACGCATTGGTCATTTCTATATCTCAGCATCAATGACTCTGATATGCCGCAGTAATCAGCGGATCTTCTTATAAGGTCAGTACCATTATTTCCTTGAATCTCTTTCCCTATTTTGTTCAAGATTGTTCTATAGCAGAACTTCGGATCTTTAAAAGTGGAATTGAAATATGCTGCAGCAAGATAACTGAACACCAGTTGTTCAATTGTTAACATAGCGCAGTATTCTTTTGACCTCTGATCTTCAAGGCCTTCAATATACTCTTGAATTTTGTTATAGGTCGAAATAAGTCTATCCCAGATATACAATATTGTTCTCTGATACTTTTCCTCATCCAAATTTTTTAATGAGGCAAGTTCCTTTGTAAACCTCTCTTTGTTCTCCCCGTTCAGATAATCCCAATCAATATCTAAAGTGCTCTGCTCATTGATAACGGCTATTCTGAATATTTCAGCTTGTTCTTCAAGATAATCGATAGGCTCCTTGCTTCTATATTTTTCCAATTTTTCTTCGCGACTAATATTTTGTGGTTCTTGAGATTTGTGTTGAATAGCAACCTGTTTGTCGTATTTTGCGAGTTGTTTGTTTAAATCAATGCCGGACCAAACAAAGTATACGACAGGAAATATGCAGTCTATTAAAATTCTCCGCCAAACAGGGATATAAAACGAAAGAGGTTCTGTCTTATTGACTATTATGACAAGGGTGTCTGCAAACAAAGTCAAGACCACTGAAATGATAATTGTTTTAAGGAGCCAATGAAGAATTATATGGTTCCTGTTATGGTCTTTTATTGATTCCATATGCTTTTCTCTTTTAAAGATTGTGGTTTATATTCAACTGGTTAATTGCGTCTTGTGCATAATTTTCAACAAGACGCAATTAAGATGTATGTAGAGTACAACAGTTCGATAATGGCTAATGAATTGTTGCTATGGAAAATAGGTGTCCCTATCCCATTAATCCTTTCTCAAATATCGCCATCTGTTCGGCTTTCGTCTTCTCGGCTATGTCAATGTAGGGCTTCATTGCCTTGTAGTCGGAGTGACCGGTCCATTTCATCACGACCTGAGGAGGGATGCCTGAGGAGAGGGCGAAGCAGATGAAGGTGCGGCGGCCTGCGTGAGTGCCGATGTATTCGTATTTCGGCAAGGTTTCCTCGATCCGCTGTCCGGCACGGAAGAATACTTTCGTGACGGGGTCGTTTATCTCGCATAGTTCGCAGAGGTCCTTCAGGTAGTAGTTCATCTTTTGATTGCTGATGACTGGGAGAGCGAGACCACCTGGGAACTGACAATCTTTGTATTTGTCAAGTATGGCTTGGGCGAAGGAGTTGAGCTCAATTGGCAGGCGGTCATTGGTCTTCTTGGTGGTGATGTAGATCTTGCCTTCTGAAATGTCGGTGCGCTTGAGTTTTGCCATATCGGAGTAGCGCAGGGATGTGAAGGCACAGAAGCAGAAGAGGTCTCTGGTCTTGGCAATGGCACCGGCCTCGATAACTCTCTTCTCGTATTCCCGGCCATCGAATGTGTGAAGTTTCACTATGGTCTGGTTTGCCGGAATCTCGTAGTTATAGACTTTAAGCAGTTCTTCTTTCGTCAGGAATATGACGGGCTTCTGCACTATCTTGAACTTGACCTTGTATTTTAAGATGTAGTCTTGCTTGGTGTAGCCTTTGCGTAAAGCCCAGGTGACGAACCATTTGAGCTGAGAGTACTGCTTCAAGACTGTCTTTTCTTCAAGGTTTTCTGTTACGCGAAGGAAGCGGATAAAGCGGTTGAGGCCTGCTTCATCGAAATCTTCGAACTTGACCCTCGGACCGAAGTGTTCGAGGTGATGGGAGAAAGTTTTCCAAGTCTGATGGGTGGCGTATGCCCACTGACTGACCGCCCCCTGGTCTTTTATGAATTCCTCAAGTCGTTCATATATTGACGGAGCCTTTGGGGCTTTCTTGACCTCTGCCGGCTGCTCGTCTCTGCCCAGTGCTTTCTGCAGCTCGGCGCGGAGGTCATCAACAGTGGGAACCGCAGACCTCAAATCGTTCTCATATTCGGAGAAGTGAGCGTCAACCGTCTTGATGATTGTGTTCATTCTTTCGGCTGACATCCCCGAATTGTTCTTATATTTACTCCTGATAAAGTTGGTAGTCTTCTTTTTGGATGCACTCTTATCGTTAGGAAGCCAGGCGTCGAAGTCTACGGAGAAACCTAGAGTGGTGATGTAACGGACTTTCTTGACATTGATGGATACCCTGACGGGGTATTCGCCGGTTTTGAGTGGTTTTGGTACGAGGTAAAACTTTACTGACATAGAATAAGCGACTATAGGGTTACCAAATTTCTATACACAAATTTATACACAAATTTTGATAAATCCTAATAAATCGCACTATACTATATAAAACGCTAATGTATTGTGTATTAGGCTGTAAGGTTATTTTAAGTGATTATAAAGATAGTGGGGTTATAGTCCGCCCATCTCCACTAAAAGTTCATAATGGACTATATCACCCCAGCGAAGAGTGACGCCGCGAAGACGGTGATTATTCCGCTGACGACTATAGAGAGACTGCTCATCGCGCCTTCTATGGCGCCCATTTCCATGGCTTTGGTCGTTCCTATCGCGTGAGATGACGAACCTATGGCTATACCTTTCGCGATCGGCTCTTCTATATGCATGAGTTTCAGGAACTTCTCTGCGAAAATATTACCTATGACACCCGTTATGATGATTACCACCACCGTTACCGGAACATAGCCGCCCAGCTCCTCCGTCACGCCGATGCCGATGGCTGTCGTGATGGATTTCGGGAGGAAAGTGACGTAGGAAGCATGATCGAAATGGAAGGTTAAGGCCAATGCTATTACAGACAGAATGCTGGACAGAACCCCTGAACAGATTCCTGCTACCACAGCCTTATAATTCTTCTTCAAAAGCTCAACCTGCTGATACAAAGGAACAGCAAGACAAATCGTCGCTGGAGTAAGAAGATATCCGATGAAATTCGCCCCCTTCATATAGGAATCGTAACTCACTCCTGTACAGAGAAGTATTACGATCACCATTATTATCGATATCAACAGCGGATTCATCAGAGACCACCTGGTCTTTTCCTTCAGCCATACTCCGATAAAATATGAACCCAAACTGATCAGCACCCCGAAGAACACTGAATCCATAAACAACTCTTTCATTTGCTCTTTCCTCTACGAATAATACCTTGCGTAACAAGACCGGAAACCCCCATCACCACAAACGTAGTGACAAACGTGACCACGACATACTTCACAAGCGAACCGCTGATAATATCCCATGATGTGATCAGCCCCACAGCCGCAGGGATAAACATCATCGGCATCACCGCGATAAGAAACGAACTCACGTCGCGGACATCATTGACCTTCAACAACTTGCACTCGAGCGCGACAAACAGGAGCACTATTCCATAGATACTCGCGGGAATCGGGAGCGGAATCACATAATGAAGGAACTCGCCCGCGAAGGAAAATCCGATGATTATCAGAAACTGAATGACGAACTTCATAACTTCGAAATATAATCCTCGATTATCGCCGCCGTCCTTTCGGTCCCGACACGGCACGTGTCAATGCACAAGTCATACTCCGGTGCATATCCCCACGTAAGTCCGGTGTAAAAACTATGATATGAAACACGGCAGTCATCAGTCGTGTGAACAAACTCTTCCGCCTGGGACAGGCTCAGATTCTCCTCCTCAGCAGCATTGGCAATCCTGTCAGAAAGGCTGCCGTGTAAGAACACCGTCACGAGGTCTTTTCTGTCCTTGAAAATAAAATTACCGCAACGTCCGATTACTATACAATCCTCATTACCAATCATTTTCATGAACGCGCTACGGAATTTTTCTCTCACTACACTTCTTTCGAAAGGCAATTCGGATATAGCAGACATGATTTCATCCACAGGCCTTTCTTCGAAGAAGCTCGTCATCTCATCCAAGATTCCCATCTCGGCAGCCTTTGCCATAAGGCTTTTCCTCGTGTAAAGCGGTATGCCATAATGTCGTGAGAGAATCTCACCGACGTCAAGAGCGCGGCATCCGCATTGTCTTGCAATCGTTATCAACATATATTTTCCCAAAAAAATCGAGTGCAAATATAGTATTTTTTGGAAAAAATGGTACTCTTGACGGCCGTCTTCGGCATAACAGAAACAAAGACCCGCCCGGTCAGTTTGTATATTTATTCAAACAAACTGACCGGGCGGTGTCGTTACAAAACATTTGAGATTTTGTAATGCTTACTTATCTGTCTTCAGCCTGATGTCCGGTCCTGTCGACCTGATGATAGAACTGAGTATAAGGAACATCAGTACGTCCGGTTCCCTTCTTCATCAGTTCCACGAGATCCTGGAACCATGTAGTATAAACATCGCGTGGCAAAGCCTCCCTGCGGCGACATACAGCAGCGGCCATTCCCACAACCTCTCCCATCATCGCGCAAGTACGCATAACTCTCACAGAACCAAGGGCTACGTGTGTCACACTGATATCACGGCCCGCCATGAAAAGATTAGGTACGTCACGTGAATACAGGCAACGGTAAGGAATAGCATACGGATCGATAGGCATCAGTTTTCCGTAGCTGAGCCACTCCTCGCCAGGATAATCCGCAGAGTTCTTCTCCATAGGATAATGCTGGTCGATACGCCAAGTCGTAGTACATGTACCGTCCTCATAAGGAATAGGTCTGGTAAGATCCTGCTCGCGGAGAATCAGGTCACCTACAATACGGCGGCTCTCACGCTTTCCGCTTACATGGCTGACCCATGTCAGATGAGTGCACTCCCAGTCTTCCTTCTTCGCGAGACGGTTCTTGCAATATGAGAACGTGCTGTAAGCCACATACATACCATAATCACGAATCTTCTCCGCATCAGCTATCTGGTCATCACGCATACCCACTTCCCAGTACCAGTTCGCACGATGGACAGGCTCCACAGTATCCTCAT
Source organism: uncultured Bacteroides sp. (assembly GCA_900546925.1). GTDB lineage: Bacteria > Bacteroidota > Bacteroidia > Bacteroidales > UBA932 > Cryptobacteroides. The sequence goes on along the minus strand of UREV01000023.1, from coordinate 14,439 downwards.
CCAGCTTCAATCCCCAATCCAACGCATCCGGGAAGGTGCAAGGCGTATTCCAGTCCTCACAATACCATTCGATGCTGACACCCATGGTAAAATCATCTGCCTTCTCAGGCGCAAGCGTCTCACCGAACTCACTGCGCGCCTCACGACCCATCATAGTGGCAGCACCGGCCATAACAGCCAAATGAGCATCACCTGTACAATCAGAGAACAAATCTCCGCTGATACGTATGCGAGTCTGCTCGGTAGCCTCCACAGCAGTAACCGCAACTATCTTTCCATTAGCCATTTCCGCATCCACGACAGTATAACCTGCGAAAAGACTTATATTCGGTTCAGCAGCGATGACATCCCATTTCTTCCAATCCTGATAATGATGAGCGCCACGTGCATTGCCTATGCGGTCAGGTCCGATTTCATTCAAGATATAACCCAATGACGGATAAGGAGGCATATTAATCTGTCCGCCGAGACCCACACGGACCTCTGAAGAATTATTGCCGCCGAGGATATAACGGTCCTGCACAAGAGCCACCTTCAGTCCGAGACGTGCAGCCGCGATAGCAGCGCAAAGTCCTGACATTCCGGCACCCACGATAACGAAATCGAAATGTCCCTTATCCTCTGCCTTCTCCGGTCCCAGCAACTCCGCACGCAAAGCTTTATACTCCTCCAAGCTGTCGCCCGGCACCTCGTCGCTCCGAGTAAGAATAATCGCGTCACAACGCCCGTCCAGACCCATAAGGTCGTGAAGAGCAAGACTATGACGGCCCTTGCCCAAATGATAGGTCTCCCCCTTCTGCCAATACCACTGAGCCCTCGCAGCCCTAGCTTCGCGGGATGTGTCAATGCTGTGGTTCAGGTCAATGCCGGCCTTCACGTCGAGAGGCATTTTGCCGATTCCGAACTCTGCAGAATCAGCCTTCCCGTCCACCAGGACCTGGAAAATACCCGGAGTTTTTCCCTCAGACCAAAACGCAGTCCAATTCTTAGTACGTACCCAAAGACGGTAATCCCCTTCTTCAGGAATTTCGATTTCTGTCTTTGCATCTTTGGCAAGGGGTGTTCCCAAACCATGGGCGAAAAGATAACTTGATCCCATCTGAAGCACGAATTGCTGCTCCACAGTCCAATCGCCCTTATCCTTAAACCTTGTGGCAAGGGCCATTACAGAATTATTCTTATCCATATCTAATGGTTACTAGTATTAAAAAACCGCCACTAAATTATAAAATCGAATGAAAACAAACAAAAAAAACAGTAACAAAAAGAAAAAATATTTTACCTTTGTGTCGTTAAAAGGAAATTTAACTAAAATCACATAAAACTAATTTAACTAATTCAAGTATGAGTATCATCGATTGGCTGATTGTGGCCGTCTTCCTTGGAGCTCTGATAACCATCGGTTATTTATTCTCGCACAAAAACAAGAACATCGAGGATTATTTCGTCGCCGGCCGCTCCATGCCGGGATGGATTGTAGCGATAGCCGCTGCAGGAACGACAATTTCAGCCGGAACTTTCGTAGGATCTCCGGAACTTGGTTTCAACACGAACCTCACTTATGTAATAAATCTGCTCGGCTCCATCGTAGGAGGAATACTCGTGGCAGCATTGATCATGCCGAAACTTTACAACGCGAAGACCATCACGATCTACGGGTTCATCGGCGAGCGTTTCGGAGAAGGCGCCAAACGGACGAACAGTATCATGTTCCTCCTCGGACAGCTTTTCACTTCCGGTTCCAGACTTTTCATCGCTGCGATAGCCGTTTCCGTCATCATTTTCGGAAAGATAGAATTCACATTCATATTCTGCTCCATTATAATATTAGGTCTCATCTCGACCTTCTATACCATGATGGGTGGTATAAAAGGACTCCTGTATATAGATACATTCCAGACACTTCTTATGACATTCACCGGCGTGGTAGCATTGGTGATGGTATACTGCTCGCTCGAAGGGTTCAGTTTCGCAGACATTTGGGAGCAGCTTACAACAGGCGGTATGGTGAAGGTTCCCGGCGCTGACGCGGCGTTGCTCGCAGACGGCACTCTCCAAGGTTGGGAGCCGTCCAGCAAGGTGAAAATGTTCGACTGGAGCCTGGACTTCTCCAAGCCATATACTATTATAGGTGGAATGATCGGCATCGCGTTTTTCAAAATCGCCCAGTACACTACCGACCAGGAATTCGTTCAGCGCCAGTTGTCTTGCAAGAGCGTAAAGAAGGCGGGATCTTCACTCGTATGGTCACAACTTCTGGCTATTCCTATCGTGCTCACCTTCCTCTGCATCGGACTTCTGCTCTGGGTCAAGTTCATCAACGACCCTCACATCGACGGAGAAATCAGCGCAGGCTTCTTCAAGGATGCACGAGACGTTTTCCCGCAATACATTAAGAATCACATACCTGCAGGCGTACGCGGACTTATGATTACTGGACTTCTCGCAGCTGCGCTCTCCAGCTTCAACTCCGCCATCAACGCCATGGCATCCAGCTTCGTGGACGACCTCTATCTTCCTATCCGCAAAGAGCTCGGCAGAGCCATCAAGAGTGACAAGGAACAGATCAGTTCTTCACGCTGGATGGCCGGACTTATGGGAGTTCTCCTTACAGCGTTCGCCATCATCACGGCTATCATGCAGGAAGCCAGCGGATTAAACCTTGTGGATTTCGCGACAGGCGTGATGTGTTTCGCTTACGGCGGTATGATCGGCGTTTTCCTGACAGCCATCTTCTCCAAGAGAGGCAACAGCAAGTCAGTCATCGCTGCCATCATCATAGGCGCACTCATCGTCATCCCTCTCATGTTCCAGAAGCAGTTCTTCGGACATACATATATCGCATGGAGCTGGTGGTGCCCGATCGCCGGTGTCATCTCCACCCTTGTTTGTCTCGCAGGTAAACCAAAAGAAATCGCAAAGAACTAATGAACAGACGCTTATTTATACTGATATCAACCCTTGCCCTCATCATCGCAGGCTGCGGACGTGCCGGCAACAACGGCCCGACATTAGATGGTAAAGACATTGACCCATTCGTATATGGTGTCTATGGGGTCTATGGGGATGAGGTTCCGGAAACCGAGCCGGTCCCCGAAGGCTTCAGGCCAGTCTACATCAGCCACTACGGCCGTCATGGCTCGCGCTATATCCTTCACGACACGCAATATACCTACGTGGCACAGGTGTTGGAAAAGGCGTTCAACGACGGTCTGCTCACTCCGAAGGGACTCGAACTGCACCAGCGTTACATGTCCATTTTCCCTCAGCTCGAGGGCAAGGCCGGCAAGATAACCCCGCTCGGCGAGAAGCAGCACCGCGACATCGCTGACCGCATGTACACGAACTTCCAGCCCCTGTTCGACGGCCATCGCACAATCGCCCTCTCGACCAACCTGCAGCGCACCAAAAAGAGTATGCAGGCGTTCGAGTCAATGCTTTTGGAACATAATCCGAAGCTGGAAATCAGCGCCAAGGTTTCCGTAAAGGATATGTATTATCTTAATCCTCAGTCGAATAAGAATCCTAACGTAACTGAGGCCGATCTTCAATGGAAAGACAACAAGTCGCCTATGAGAAAGGAGTTCGAAGAATATCTGCAACAATACGTGGACTGGAAAGGCTTCGGCAGCAGGATATTCACAGACTTGGACAAGGCCAGCGAACTCTGCGACATAGAGAAATTCGAATTGGACCTCTATTTCATCTGTATCCACATGCCGGGAGTACCGGTCGAAAGCAAGGGATTCTTCGATTTCTTCACTGCTGACGAGTTGGAGAATTTGGCGGCATTCGGAGACAATTACGTCATGTATGTCCGCTTCGGACACCATCCTAAATCCAACGGAAGAGGATACTCCTTGTCAGAAAGCCTGCTGAACGACTTCATCACAAAGGCCGATTCGGACATGATGGCAGGCGAGCCGCGAGTAAGACTCCGATTCGGACACGACGGATGCATCGTAGCACTCTTCTCCCTGATGGGTTTGGACGGCTGGAATGGTGTAGAGAGCGACCCTACCCGCTTCAGAAATGTCTGGGACGTCTCCAAAATTAAAATGGCGTCCAACATCCAGTTTATTTTTTATGTCAATGATGAGGGTACGACTCTGGTGCACATGCTGTTTAACGAAGCCGACACCAAACTGCCTTTCAAGTCATACAAAGGAACTAAATATTACTATCGTTGGGATGATTTCAAGAACTACTACCAGCCACGTATAGAAGAGGCCAGAGAACTGCTGGCCCGCACTTGCGAACTTTAAACACCAACTACTTATACATGAAAAGGACATTGACAATAACAGCCTTGCTGCTTGCAGCTATAGGTTGTAGACCCGTACCGGACGCGACCCTGGAAGGACGGGTGACGCTCGACGGGAGGCCGGTGGCCGGGGTGCTGGTCAGCGACGGGACGCAAATCGTGGAGACCAACAAGAACGGTAAGTACTTCATGATCAGCGACAAAGCCGACAGCGTGGTATTTATCACGACACCGTCCGGCAGCGTAGCAGTGTCTGAAGATGGACTCCGTCCCGGATTCTGGGCGGCACTTACCGAAGCTCCTGACAAGGTGGAGAGACATGACTTCAAATTGGTCAGCGAGAATCAGGAGCGCTATAACGTCCTGTTTTTTCCGGACATTCACTTGAGCAACGACCCGCGCAGAAATGATATCAGGAGGTTCCAGGAAAAAGTTGCGCCTTATATCAGGGAAAAGGCATCCGACATGGAAGGGCCAGTTTATCTGATGAATTTGGGAGACCTGACACATGAACTATATTGGTACGAGTTCGACTTTAACGAGTCAGATGCTTATAACATGCTGGCGGAGCTGGAGTTACCTCTGAAGATGTATTCAGTGACTGGTAATCATGACCACGACGGAGCGATTGTCGGAGAGGATGTGGATTTCCGCTCCGCCTGGATATACCGAAAAGTTTGGGGACCGGACCGCTATTCGGTCAATATCGGAAACGACCATTGGGTTTTTCTGGACAATATAATTTATGTCAATGAAGAGGGTAAAGGAAAAAAGGCACCTGGAATCAGAGGAGACCGTTCCTATCTGGAGTCATTCACTCCCAAGCAGTTGGCGTGGCTTGAGAAGGACCTTTCATACGTTCCGGACTCATGCAATGTCTACATCTGCACGCATTGTCCTTTCTTCCATGGCTCCAACATCAGTGAAGGCAGGGCAGCTTTGTCTGAAGAGCAGATAGCGTTCATCGACAGCCTCTGTACACGTTTTGAGCATAAAGTACTGAATTTCGCCGGACATATTCACAAGTTCGACTTCTTCAGCAAGAAGGAATACCCGTCATTTTTCCAATATGGACTGCCTTGTGCATCCGGGGTGATGTGGGAAACGCCTGAGGAGTACAGTCTTTATTGCAGCGACGGTTCCGAAGCAGGATTAATGAACGGAACTTGTGTGGCAGGGATTCCGATGGAACTCAGTTTCGAGACATATGATCATGGCAAGCGAAACTATAGTATCTATGACATGAACAGTGTGGGCAAGGCGTACAAGAATTCTGCCGAGGTAAAGATTCAGCGGAAAAAGGCTCCTGAACGCGCAGATTATTCAAACAGGAAGTTCCGCAACAGCATCTTCGTAAACTGGTGGACTTGGTACCCGGGATGCACCATCGAGATGTTCGAGAATGGTAAAGCGTTGCAGGTCAATGCTGCCCGTCATGAGGATCCTGTAAATAACTTCACATATGATTTACCTCAGCTCGCGCATCCTGTGAAGCATCACGCTGTCAGGAATAATGTATCTTGCATTCATATGTTCGAGGCGAAGGCGTCCAAGACAGACTCTCCTGTGGAGGTTATTTTCAAAAATGAAAAAGGAGAGGAACTTTACCGCGAAACTATCGCCCGTCCTCTCCCGTTTATATTCTAGTATGTAAGATTACTTGTCTCTGAACCATACGCCTTCTTTGCGAAGGGCATTCTGAAGCTCCGTGACATCCAAGTCGCGGAGTTCTTTGTTATCCTTTACCGCGAGGGCAGCAGCTTTTCCGGCGGCTTCACCCAAACACATTGCAGGGCCCATCACTCTGACGGAAGCCAATGCGAGGTGTGTGGCGGAGATGTCTCTTCCGGCAGCAATCACGCCGTCGACTTTCTTAGGAATGAGGCAGCGGTAAGGCACGTCGTAGCAGTCAGGGCACCACCAGAGTGAGCAGTCCCCTCCTACAGGATGGTGCAGGTCTACAGGGTAACTTGCCACGGCTATCACGTCGTCGAAGTGTGCACAGTCGAAGATATCCTGCTCCGTAAGAGTGTATTCACCTACGAGTCTGCGGGTTTCGCGGATTCCCATAAATGGGGCGACTCTGTCGACATAAGCGTTCTCGAATCCAGGGATATAGGCTTTGAGGTAGCGCACGACTTCTTCGTTCTGGAGCATGCACTCGTGCTCACCACGCGTATACTGCTGAGGATCAGTAGCATCAATTCCGTTCACACGGCTCATGTTTACCCACCATTCGTCTTCTGCCATACCGGTCATGAAGATGGTTCTTTCGACCGGCAGATGGTATCCGGCCTCGCGGGCCTGGCGAATCTGGTTTCTGAATCCCACGAACGTGCAGTTGTCCATCGGACGGAAGAATTCGTTAGGAATGTAGTCAATGTCGTAGATTTCAGGATGGTCGGCTACAGCATCGCGAAGTTTCCTGCTGTCAACTCCTCTCATGGAGAACATGAGCGTCGGAGGCTGAGGAATACCCTGGTCGTTTCCGTATTTCATTTCGGCTCCGGCGCGGTAAAGGATGTCGCCGTCACCAGTACAGTCGACGATGCTCTTGGCGTAGATCACTTCCCTGCCCTTCTTGGAGTCGATGATTACTCCCTTACATTTGTTGCCTTCCATAATCACGTCAGTAGCAAATACATAAAGGAGCACCTCAACATTGTTTTCATCCATGATTTCCCAAGCGAGTCGTTTGGTTCCTTCCGGATCCACCATGGTCAAGCTGACATGCAGCGGGCATGCTCTATGGTGTGTAGCCTGTCCCCTTTCGCGGAGTCTTTCCACAAAACGGAGCGGCAGGCCTTTGATGATTTCATTGCCTTTGCGTCCCAGGAAACCGAGGAGTGGCAGACCGATGGTCATGTTTCCGCCCAAGTAGCCTCTGCTGTCGATCAGCATGACTTTGGTTCCCTTTACGAGTGCAGCTGCTTGAGCAGCCATAATTCCGGCAGGACCTGCGCCTACCACGAGGACATCCACCTCATCACGTACCGGTAGTTCACGTGCCGGCTCCAAATAAGTTTTCATCTTATTATTGATAGTTAGTTTTATCTAACAAATTTAGGTATAATAAACGATTTGTGCAATGATGAGTTTGCGCAACAGCGCTCTTGTGACGTGGATGCGTCAGGAGCTCGGACTCGCCCGCTCAGGTGCTGCGCAATTCGCGGCCTGAGTTCCGACTCCTGGCGCCTGCGTGACGGTATCATCTCCGGATATCGTTTCGTGGCCGATTGTCGGCAGTGCCCAACGAGCGAATTGCGCAGCACCTGAGCGAGTGGGCACTGACCGCCGCCGGCATCCTCAAAATTTTGATAAATGTATTACAGATATCAAAATTATTACTATCTTTGTTCTCGTAAGAAGTGGATGGAGAGTTTTTAAGAATATGAGGATTTCACAAAGCCATGGAAGACAACATAAAGAAAAGAGGTGGTGCGCGCCCCGGTGCCGGGCGGCCTAAAGGTGACAGCAGAATGATTTCATTCCGCGCTCCGGGAGCATTGGCAGATAAACTGGATGAGATAGAAAACCGTACCGAATTCATAAAAAGCAGCATTGACAAAGCCCTTAGAGAGCGGGAGTCCGGCATCGGTTGGATCGAAGGCATGGTGCCGGCAGGAGAGGCGCCGCACGTCAGTATTCCTTTTTTCGACATTCGCGTAGTGGCGGGATTTCCTGTGCCGCTGGACAATGATGAGAAGGCGCAGGATATCGACCTGATACGTATGCTCTGTCCGCATCCGGAAGCGTCATACCTCATACGTGTGAACGGCGATTCGATGATCGATGCGGGTGTACTAAGTGGGGATATCGTAATCGTGGATAAGAGTAACAGGAACCCTTCGCCACGTGAAATCGCGATGTGCGAACTTAATGGAGAATATACGCTCAAGCACTTCGTGAAGGAGGATGGACAGGGCTGGCTGGTACCGGCAAATCCTGATTATCCGCGCATTAGAATCAGCCCTGAGGATGACTTCAGCGTCTGGGGAACGGTAACTTTCATCATACATAAAGCGCGAGATTAACATGATCGCCCTTGCCGACTGCAATACCTTTTTTGCTTCTGTGGAAAGAGCTCTTCATCCTGGCTTGAAAGGAAAACCAGTATGCGTGCTCTCCAGTAATGACGGTAATGTCATAGCTCTTACGGCAGAAGCTAAAGCATTGGGTATCAAGCGAGGAGCGCCTTTCTTTCAAGTGAAGGGCATCCTAGAGAAGAATAATGTCGCGGTTTTTTCCAGTAACATTATGCTTTATTCCGCCATGTCGAAGCGGGTGCAGAGCATTATGCGCAACACTGTAGCACATACCGAGAGTTATTCCATCGACGAGCAGTTTCTTTACTTGGACGGATACGAAAAGAACTACGACCTGGTGGAACTGATGCGCGGGATGGTGAGGAAAATCGCATTGTACACAGATATTCCTGTCAGCATCGGCATTGCCCGCACCAAGACCCTGGCGAAAGTCGCGAGCAAGTTTGCGAAGAACTTTAAAGGTTATCGCGGCGTTTGCATGATCGACACTGAAGAGAAGCGGCGGAAGGCACTTTCGATGTTTGACCTCGCCGACGTATGGGGCATTGGACCAAGGACTTACGCTAAACTGGCAGCTCTCGGTGTAAGTACTCCTATGGAGTTTGCCGACAAATCGGGAGACTGGGTGCAGCGCTTTTTTCATAAGCCCGGTTACCAGACATGGCTGGAACTCAATGGCCATCCATGTATAGAAACCTCCGAAATCCGGCAGCAGCAGAGCATCACGACGTCGCGGAGTTTCGGAAAAATGATTTCCTCCAAAGAACAGCTCAAATCTTCGGTCGCGAGCTTCGCCGCAAGTTGCTGCAATACCCTCAGAGGCCAGGATTCCGCCGCGGGATGTGTCAATGTCTTTGCGTGCAGCAACCGCTTCCGGGAAGATCTTCCGCAATATGGAAACATAGCCTCGGCCACACTGAGCATTCCGTCGGCAGACACATTGGAAATCACTGAGTTGGCGATGAAACTGGTAGACGAGATTTACCGTCCCGGAATACTTTTCAAAAAGTCGGGCGTCATACTTTCGCGGATCGTTCCGGGTTGCGTGCAACCAGTATTGTTCGACACCATGGAAAAGCGTGACGAGCGCCTCGAATTGTCGAAAACGATAGACAAAATGAATCACCAATATGGTGTCAAAACGGTGGGGCTCGCCATCGAAGGGCGCGAAAACGAAGAATGGAGGACCAAGCGGGACCATCTCACTCCCAACTACCTGACCGACATAGACCATATAATGACTGTCGGGTAGTTTTATCCGCGCTTAAGCCACATCCCGAAAAAACGGTCATACACGACTATTCTTCCGTTAAATTCGTGAACGAAATCTTTCTTTTGCAATGCTTTTAACGCAAGACTGACACTGCTGGCCGCCGGTAAACTATATTTAAGAAGAAACTCTTGAGATAGAGCGGAGACGACTCCATCTTCTTTAGCAATAGCTATAAGAAGATCAAGTTGATTGTCTGTCAGCGACTTGCAATAGGTAATGAACGATTCTTCCTGTTCGTTTACCACATCGTCTACAGTTCTGGCTATAGTCGTCTTGTCGATTAAGTCTCCATTGGCATAGAGGCGATTAAGGATGTTTTGGATATACCACGTCTGACCGTCAAGCATGTCATACAAGTAAATAAAATCGGCGTCTTCCATTCCTATACCTTCCTTTGATAGCCACCGGTTCGCAAACTCACAGTATTCGTGAACGTCTATAGGAAAAAGATTAACCATTTGCGAACTCTGATAAAATGGCCGCTGGGCAGACAGGAACATTTCAGACATCATGTGCTGACTGCTTCCTGCGAATATAAAGTAGACGTTTGGCAGGAACTGAATATGTGACCTCAGAAGCGCTTCAGTGCTATTCTCCGGATATTCAGAAATTTGCTGAAACTCATCAATGGCAATATAAATTCGTTTGCCGGATTGTTTGAGGTAATCGAATATATGTTTAAGGGACTCTTCTTGCTGCTCTTGTGAGATAGTGATTGAAAATGTAGGAATGCCGGTAAACTCATCGAATGAAACAGTCGGCCGATAACTTGAAAAAAGAGTAAGGATTTTTCTGAATGCTGATTGAGAAAAAGTATCGACTTGCCCCACAACAGTTTTAGCCAGCAATTGAATAAACTGGTTTACATTTCTGGTGGCGTTTATGTCCATGTAAAAACACTTAGTCTCGGGCTCACTCTTTTTCAATTGTTCAAAAACATGATGTATAAGTCCCGTTTTTCCGATACGTCGTGGAGAAATCAGCACGACATTACGCTCATTTGATAAAGCTGTACAAATAGTTTTCGTCTCTTTTTTTCTGTCGCAAAAATACTCAGCGCCCTTATATCCGTAAATAACGAATGGATTCCTAAGTTGTCCCATATTATCAATCATTACATTTTTTATACTACATATATTATGTTACATGTTTTATGTAATCATTGCAAAAATACAAAAAACTATCCGTAAAACAAGTATAGTCCAGGTTTTTGTCAATGTTCAAGCGACGCGAGGAAGAAGTCGCGGCGCTGGACGCGTGAAATCGGGTGGCAGACCATTTGGGCAGATCGCAAATCGCAGACATTAAGGTTATTAATCTCAGAGAGATACAGAAAGTCGTACCGGATTTTGTTTTCGGACTGAAGATTCATGGTAAAATCCATGATATCAGCCACTTCGCTATCCGAAAGAGCATCTTTGCTGAACACGTAGAGGGCCAACGATTCGAACTCTCCGTAGAATCCGTTCCCGGCCTTCGACACCTTATTCTCGATAATCCTCCTCATTGGCAATGCAAGGGACCAATAGTCGTATTCCCTGGAACCGACATACTGTCCGTCATCAAGTCCGTAACCATAACCAGATGCCAACATGCTGTCGAGGTCTCCCGACTCGACGCCTGCCGACTTCACAGGCCGAATCCCCGCCATTTCTTTCAGCATCGTATCAGCCGCTTCTTTAGTTTCCGGCATCGCACGGGTTACTTCAATGCCGATGCTCCGTCCATCTGCAGACTGGAGATCAGGCCGGTCCTTATTCAGCAATGCCGCAAAACCCTCATCCAGAAGCTTTTCCAACGAAACTCTGGCATATCTTTCGAAAAAACATGTATCAAATCTACTCATAGCGTCACCCTATTTTCCTCAGAGTTTTTCGAATTTATATCCGAGACGGAAGAGTTCGACGGCTGCTCCGATGCGGTACATTTCCTGGCAGGAGGCCACAAAAACCTGATATGCGGCAATACTCTGAGGCTCAATATGATCGTGACGTATCAGAGAAATCGTCGCATCTGCACATTTACGGAAAAGTTCCCTGAGGGATTCAGCTTCCGGAGAGTCCAGACCGATGCCGATAATGTCTTTTATGATATGGTCATCCATGTTGTCAAAACCTTGATTTCCATAATAAGCAGTATAAGGCATATTCGCACACACAGACCAGTCGGAATCCCAGCCACAGGCTACCGCCATCCCCAAATAGGACGCCCACGCCACCGCAACTGTAGGATAATCAGCTATTTGAGGCATCGCATCGGCTATATAGTCGCCTCCCAGTTTCTGCCAATGCTCGTCGATGTCGGGACTGGACAGCAACATGGACGGCGCAGATGAGACACCGGCATTGACAAAACCCTCCTTTGGGGCGGAGGTAACGGGGAACCCGCATTGGCGGCAGATGCGAACTAGTTCGCTCTCAAGCTTATCGGCGTAAGTTTCGATATCGTAAGTGTTTTCCATTACTGAATTTTCAAAAGTTCTAGGGTGAATATTAAGGTACTATGCGCAGGGATGCCGTCCATTTTCATGGAACCATACCCATATTTGGCCGGGATAAATATCTCGTATTTGTCGCCGACGTGCATTCTGGTAAGCGCGGCCTGCCAGCCGACTATCAGTTCACGGACACGGAAACATGCCGGAAGCGGCTCACCGTCAGTCGTATCGAAAACGGTTCCATCTATAAGTTTGCCGGTATAATTCACAAACACTATGCTGTTCAGCGTCGGGCACTTGTCGCCGGTTCCAGCTTCAATCTGCCGCAGGATGATTCCGCTTTCGAGCACTTTCACGCCTTCCTCCTGCGCCTTGGCTTCGAGGAATTTCTCATTCGCGATCTTGTACTGTCCCGCTTTATTCGGTTTCTTGCTCATATTTTGTTGTTTTTGTCGCCATTATGGGGCGTTAGTACGTATAAAAATATCAAATATACGTAAAATTACCTATTACTTTAGCAGAATATATTCCTTTACTTTGCATACGACACATGAAAATAATCAAAACCAATATATTATGAAAAAAGCCATATTATTCGTGCTGACAGTCATTTCGGTACTGTTCCTCATCTCCTGCTCAAAATCTGATGTCATGATTTCCGGCGAATGGTGGACGCTTCTTCCGGATGAAGCGGGAAGCGGCTCAGAGGATCTGGTTATCCAGTTCAACAGCGCCAAATCGACAGTAAACTTCGCATTGAAGTCCCTGGACAACAAGTCTGACAAGAATTACTACATAGTAGAGTCACTTGTCAGAAAGTATACGGTAGAGAACACTGGCAAAGGGGAAGGTATTCTTCGCATTACGGATAAGAACGGCAATCAGTGGCCGAAGCTCCATATCAGTTCGCTCACTCAGGTGCTGCGCAATTCGCTCGCCGGGCACCGCCGCTATCCGGCTGGGCGGCAATGACATGTCACAACACGTTCCGACAATGCTTTGTGCCTCAGACGCACTATGAAATGTAAATCAACCGGGATTTTACGTTGAGCCGATATTACATTGAGCCGATTTTACGTTGAGCCCAATGATAGGGTGTCGTCCGGGCAAGTGGCGAAAAATACAGCTCAAAGGCGAGTAACTCAACTATTTATAAAGATTCTACCACCAGAAATATCAGGATTAAAACCGTCGACAATTATTCGTTAAACGTTTTATAATTGCATTGTAAAAAAAGGCCTTATTAAATAAGGACCTTTTTAAACCGTTGAGTAATGACGCATCACGCGCAAAAACTCACACTAACCACATAATTAATAACACTAAAACTAATAACCAACGAGTCGTATGAGGGAGAACCCCGTCATCAACTCGAATACAAAGGTACATCATTTTTTAATATCTGCAAACTTTTTCTTACATTTTTTTGCACTTTTTTCATTACTTTTATTCTAAATGCTGATATCCAACAATTTAAAACGTAATTAAATTTTTTGCAAAAAATTTGCAAATTTAAAACATAGCCCTAAAACGTTTACACGGCACATCGTTTTCGCAAAAAACGATTACACTGGAACATTCAAGTAAAATTTGTAAGTAAAATAGGCATTTTGCTTACAAATCGTAAATTAGAACACAACGGAATCGATTCGCTTTCGTCTTGAAACCACAACAAAACATACCTTTCGCGTCGAAAGTCTCCTCAAATTACAGAACATTTTCATAGCGTCGCCCTTGTACCGTGCTGCCGTCGAAAGGTTCGCTGGCGCTCATCCTCCCCACTATCGTGAGCCCCCTCCGCTCACAAGGCCGCGGCCGGCCATGCCTTTCGATCGGCACACGGCCCAAGGGCTCAAATCCACGGAAATATGTCAGACTACTTGGCAGATAGTTAGATCTCTCTGAAAGGCCGCGAAATGCTGATATTCAGCGTGTTGCGACAGCATAGCGAGGTCAGAATACCAGCCAGGTTGTATGTTTTTTCATAGGAGCTGACAGGCGCGATTCGTCGCAACATGTTGGTATCCAATCATATAACTCTTTTACAATCCGTCAAGTTGTCCGAAACTGGCGTGGTCGCGGCAGGAGTTCGGACTCGTCCGCTCAGGTGCTTTGCAATTCGCGGCCTGAGTTCCGACTCTTGCCGCTTGCGTAATGTTATCGTGGACATTAAATGTCAGCGCAGTGGTTATCACCGCCCTGGCCCCGGGTGCCGTCGAAAGGTTCGCTGGCGCTCATCCTTCCCACTATCGTGGATCCCCCTCCGCTCACAAGGCCGCGGACGGCCATGCCTTTCGATCGGCACACGCCCCAAGGGCTCTTCGCTCCACTGACACTAATGCAAACAAATGGTGTAAATAAAGGCGCTTTTTTACACCGTTTGTTTCATTTGATTCATTTGGTGTAAAAAAGGGCACTT
>UREV01000022.1 GCA_900546925.1 uncultured Bacteroides sp. | reverse complement strand
GATCAGTAAATTCAGTAGCCTCAAGGGCTCGCCGCAAGAAGATTCTTAAGAGAACACGCGGCTATTTCCTCTCCAGGAAGAACGTTTGGACCGTAGCCAAGAACACCTACGAGAAAGGTCTTACCTACGCTTATCGTGACCGTAAGGCAAAGAAACGCGAGTTCCGCGCATTGTGGATTCAGCGTATCAATGCTGCTGCACGTCAGTATGGTATGTCTTACTCTCAGTTCATGGGCAAGCTTGCAAAGCAGAACGTAGGTCTTAACCGCAAAGTCCTTGCAGACCTCGCCATGAATAATCCGAAGGCTTTCGAGGCCATCGTCAATCAGGTAAAATAGGTTGATGATGTTCTGGAAGGATCTCTACCATAACAAATGGGTCAGGATGACTTTTTGGTCCATCCTCTATCTGTTGTGGGTGATCTGGCTTGGGAACTTTTGGTGGCTTTTCGGACTTGTTGTCATCTTCGACCATCACATCACCAAGAAAGTGAAGTGGTTGTTCTGGAAGAAATACTACAAGGAAGGTGAAAAGCGTAATTCACTTCTCGACTGGCTGGATGCAGTCATCTTCGCTGTCGTGTTCGTGACATTCATCAATATTTTCTTTTTCCAGGCATTTAAGATTCCTTCCTCATCGATGGAAAGCTCATTGCTCACCGGAGATCATCTTTTCGTGAGCAAACTGACATTCGGTCCCCGTATACCGGAGACACCGCTGACCATTCCGTTTACGCATAATGTGATTTTCGGAAAAGAGTCTTATTCGACGCTTATCCAGAACAAATACAGAAGGCTGAAGGGATTCAGGCATGTCGAAAGAGGTGACTATGTGGTATTCGGTTTTCCTGATGGTGATACTGTCTTGACCAAAGCACCTGCAGATGATTACTATTCTGTTTGCAGATTCTATGGAAGAGATTACGCGATAAAGTCATATGGACCTATCATTGTCCGCCCTTCTGACAAGAAGGATCACTATGTGAAGAGATGCGTGGCAGTAGCCGGAGACACTCTCTCGGTTGTGAACGGACAGGTCTACATAAACTCATTTGCGCAGACAGTATGGCCGGGAATTCAGACTACTTATACAGTCACGACTGACGGGACACGAATTAATTTGAAAAAGCTTGAAAAGCTCGGACTGAACATTTCCGAACTTCAGTACGACGAAACATTGCCGGGATATCCGGAAATGCCGCTTACAGCAGAGATGCTCAAGGAGGTGGAGTCCTGCACCAATGTTACAGATATACAGGAAGATATCGATGTTTATCCGCCGGATTATCCGGATTCGTATCTGATGCTGTTCCCTTATAAGGAAAGTTTCCGTTGGACCCGAGACAATTACGGTCCGATTTGGATTCCTGAAGCCGGTGTCACAGTTAAGCTCACTTCTGAGAATTTGCCTCTCTATGAGAGAATCATCAGAGTATATGAGCACAATGACTTGAAAATCGGAGCGGACGGCAAGATTCTCATAAACGGGGTTCAGACCGATGAGTATACTTTCAAGCAGGATTATTACTTTATGATGGGTGACAATCGCCACAATTCTCTAGACTCCAGATATTGGGGATTTGTCCCGGAAGACCACATCGTCGGAAGGCCAGCATTGATTTGGCTTTCAACAGATAGAAACAAATCGTTCCCTGCCAACATCAGGTGGCGCCGTTTCTTGAAATTTGTGTAGTTTTCTTGGATTCTAGAAAATTTTTCGCGATATTTGCAGCCCGCGTAAAATATTTTGTTAGAGAAAATTAAAAAAGTAAAATAATATGGCAAAGGTTTGTCAAGTAACAGGAAGAAAGAGAATGATCGGCAACAACGTCGCTCACTCTAAGCTTCGCACAAAGAGAGAGTTCTCTTTGAACCTCAAGCACAAGAAGTTCTGGCTTGAGTCAGAGCAGAGGTTCGTCACACTTAAGGTATCTTGCAAAGGCATCAGAACCATCGAGAAGAATGGTATCGAGAATGTACTCAGAGATGCTCAGAAGAAAGGATTTATTAACCTTGTTTAATTAGTAGGAAATTATGGCAAAGAAAGCTAAAGGAAACAGGGTGCAGGTCATCCTGGAGTGCACTGAGCAGAAAGAAAGCGGTGTTCCTGGAATGTCAAGGTACATTACCACAAAGAACAAGAAGAACACAACAGAGCGTCTTGAGCGTAGGAAGTATAACCCTTACCTCCATAAGGTGACTCTTCATCGTGAGATTAAATAATTAAGGAGAACGATTTATGGCAAAGAAAGCAGTCGCAACCTTCGCAGCCAAAGCTGGCGCAAAGAGTATCGTAAAATGCATCCGTATGGACAAGTCTCCTAAGACTGGTGCTTATGTTTTCGTTGAGCAGTTCCTTGAGGCTGGTAACGAAAAAAGTTTCTTCGAGAAGAAATAATTAATTTCTCAATATTTTGTTGGACGCAGTACGCAAATACGTGCTGCGTCCTTTTTGTTTTAGCCCTTATTTTCATTATCTTTGCGTGAATAATTACATGGGTTTTTATGGGTATTTTCGATAAAGGAGTGAAAAAGACTAATGAAGGCTTTTTCAAAAGGCTTTCAAGGGCAATCGTCGGCAAATCCAAGGTCGATGATTCGGTTCTGGATGCTATTGAAGAGGCTCTCATTTCTTCAGATATGGGTGTGGATACCACACTTGAAATCATTGACCGTCTCGAAGAGCGTGTGGGAAAGGACAAGTATATGTCGATGGACGAGCTTGTCGGAATGCTCAGGGAGGAGATAGCCAGTCTGCTGGAGGTGGGAGATTCTTCTCAGGTAGCCAATGGTTCATTGCCTTTCGATTTTTCCAAGAAACCGCTTGTGATTCTCGTTGTAGGAGTGAATGGTGTGGGTAAAACCACTACGATCGGCAAGCTTGCTTCACGTCTGAAAGCGGAAGGAAAGAATGTGGTTCTGGGTGCAGCCGACACTTTTAGGGCAGCAGCCGTAGAACAGCTTCAGATCTGGGCTGACCGTGCAGGTGTGGCTATCGTAAAACAGGAGATGGGTTCTGACCCTGCTTCCGTTGCATACGATTCTGTTTCTTCTGCAGTAGCAAAAGGTGCTGACGTGGTGATTATCGATACCGCAGGTCGTCTTCATAACAGGGTGAACCTGATGAACGAGCTTACCAAGATCAGGAATGTCATCAGGAAAGTCATTCCGGATGCTCCTCACGAGGTGATGCTTGTTCTGGATGGCTCCACCGGACAGAATGCTTATCATCAGGCTCAGGAATTCTCCAAAGCGACTGACGTCACTTCATTGGCCGTCACCAAATTGGACGGATCTGCCAAGGGAGGCGTGGTTATCGGAATCGTGGACCAGCTGCAGATTCCTATCAAGTTCATAGGAATCGGAGAGGGCATAGATGACCTTAAAGTGTTCGACAAGAAAGAGTTTGTTTCCTCACTCTTTAACCCTGAGGATATTGAAAAGTAATCGAAATTAACAAAATATAAATATGAAACTTTCGTATAGCTGGCTAAAAGATTATCTTGAGTGCGACCTTACGCCGCAGCAAGTGGCTGAAGCGATGACATCCATCGGAATCGAGGTGGATTCAGTTTCAGAGGAAGAAGAGATTCCCGGCGGATTGGCCGGAGTGGTTGTGGCAGAGGTTGTAGAATGCGAGTCGCATCCTAATTCAGATCATCTCCATATTACTAAAGTGAATGACGGAACAGGTGAACTCCTGACAGTGGTTTGTGGCGCTCCTAACGTGGCTGCCGGCCAGAAAGTCCTTTTCGCAAGACTCGGTGCTGTTCTCCCTGGAGATTTCAAGATAAAGAAATCCAAGATCCGCGGTGTGGAATCATTCGGTATGATTTGCGCCGAAGACGAACTTGGTATCGGAACCAGCCATGACGGTATCAAGGTTCTTCCTGCCGATGCTGTTCCAGGAACTACGGCCAAGGAGTATCTCCATCTCAAATCTGATGCTGTAATCGAATATGAAATCACAGCCAACAGAGTGGACGCCGCTTCACATATCGGTGTGGCCAGAGACTTGTATGCTTATCTCCGACTGAATGATATCCCTTGCAAATTCTCTTATCCTGATGTTTCAGCATTCAAGGAAGGAGAGGGCGAAGGTGCTATCCCTGTAGAAGTTTTGGATACTGACGGAGCTCCTGAGTATGAAGGAATTACCATTAAGGACGTGAAAGTGGGTCCGTCTCCGGAATGGCTCCAGAAGAAGCTTTTCGCTATCGGACTTCACCCTGTGAACAATATTGTGGACATCTCCAACTTCGTCCTCTTCGAGGTCGGCCAGCCGTTGCACACCTTCGATGCTGACCAGATCACCGGAGGAAAAGTAATCGTGCGCCGTGCCGCTGAAGGAGAGAAGATCGTCACCCTCGATGGTGCCGAGCACACGCTCCACAGCCATGATATGGTTATTGCCAATGCTGATGGCCCGATGTGCATCGCAGGTGTATTCGGCGGAGAGAAATCAGGCGTAACCGATTCTACAGTAAATGTTTTCGTGGAAAGTGCATATTTCGATCCGGGTTCAGTAAGGAAGACATCCAAGACTCAGGGTATTCAGACAGATGCATCGTTCCGTTATGAAAGAGGTGCAGATCCCGGTATCATTCCGTTTGCAGCCAAGAGAGCGGCTCTCCTTATTCTGGAAGTTGCCGGTGGACATATCGAGGGCAAGACGCAGATTTCCTATCCGAAGCCGATAGAAAAGAAAATCATTGACCTGGACTATAACAGGATCGAAAATTTCATTGGCAAGAAAATAGGTCACGAAGTCATAGAGAAAATCCTGACGAATCTCGCGTACGAATTTGTCGAGAAGAGGGAAGGCGGCGCGAAGGTGGCGGCTCCTTCATACATGATCGATGTTTATCGTGAGTGCGATGTTGTAGAGGAGATTCTCCGTATCTACAGTTATAACAATATCGAGATTCCGCAGAATATGAAGATGTCTGTCGGAACTACTCCTGATCCTGATCCGGAGGCTACCAGAAATTACATTTCGAACTTCCTCGTGGCAGACGGTTTCGTGGAGACCATGAACAACTCTCTTACCAAGAGTGCTTATTATACGGGACTTACTACATTCCCTGAGGAGAAATGCGTGAGAATCGTGAACCCTCTCAGCTCTGACCTTAACGTCATGAGACAGACATTGATCCTGAATGGTCTTGAGGTTGTGGCTTATAATGCCAACCGTCAGATCAATTCTCTCAGAATGTTCGAGTATGGCTCTGTATATCAGCATATTCCGGGAACTGATGGTAAGACTCTCGCATCTTATGAGGAGCACCAGTGCTTTACTCTGTTCATTTCCGGACCTACTGCCAAGTCATGGCGTCTTGGAGAGCAGAAAGGAAGTTACTATCAGTTGAAGGGTTATTTCGAGCAGCTCTGCAGACGTTATGCTATAGACCTTTACACTATGGAGACCGAGGCGGCTCCTTCAGATATTTTCAGCGAAGGTATTGTTTATAAGCTTCCTGGAACACATGAAGTATTTGCGACCATCGGAACCGTTTCTCCGGCATTGGCCAAAAAATTCGACGTGCGACAGCCGGTATTTGCGGCGGAAATCACCTGGCAGGTGCTCCTCAAACTCATCGCGAGAGTGAAGGTGAAATTCCAGGAAATGCCTAAGTTCCCGGAGGTCAGACGTGACCTTGCGCTTCTTATAGACGAGTCAGTTTCATATGCGGACCTTTCAAGAGCAGCGCACAAGTCTGTCAAGAAGATTCTTAAGCAGGTGACCCTCTTCGATGTGTACAGGGGCGACAAGATTCCTGAGGGAAAGAAGCAGTACGCGCTTAACTTCGTGTTGCAGGACCCTGAGAAGACATTGACAGACGTCGAAGTGGAAAAGGCGATGTCCCGTCTTCTTGCTACATATGAGAATTCGTTCGGTGCGACATTGAGATAAGTGGTGAAAAGATCTCATATCGCTTTGCTGACTGCTCTGCTCGTGTTTGTTTCATGCGGCAGGGCACGGGTTATTCCGCGCAAAACTTTTTCAGAGGTCTTTGCGCGGATGCTTCTCGCTGACCAGCAGGTGAGATATGATGCGGATCCGAATATGTCGCTGATTGCGGATACGACGTTGTTCTATGAGCCGATTCTGGAGGAATACGGATATACTAAGGCTGATTATGTGAAGAGCGTCGGGAAATATATGGAGGACCCTGAAAAGTTCGCGGATATCTTTAAGGAATCCAAGAAGATTCTGGATGATCACATCTTCGAACTTACTGCGGAAAAGAGACGTGTGGCTAAGCAGGACAGTCTTGCAAGAGTTTATGCGTCAATGACTTTTCTCCGCCCTCCGATTTATCGTGACATAGCGCGCGATTCCATAAGGCTGGATACCGTGTCCGTCGAATTGGATTCCAACGGCATTTTCTCCTGGGAACGCATCAGGCCTGACACGCTTTATTACGGACCGCGTTTTGTGGTTAAGGCCGATGTGGATTCGCTGCAGCAGGCCAATGATGTCGCTGCCGAGGCGAAAAAGCCTGAGGGGAAAAAGCCTGAGGTGAAGGCCGAAAAGGTTTCGAACGCCCTGAAGCTGAAGATGCCTGAGCTGCCGAAGCCCGCCAAGTTCCGTTCGATAAAGAAATAAATTATGAGAAGAATAGCAGCTAAATATTTGTATGTCAATGCTGATTTCACGCCGATTCATGATGGGTTCGTGGAGTTGGATGATAACGGCGTCGTTCTGAAAACCGGTAAGTCGGAAGATATTTCTTCGGAGAAGGAGTATTATGACGGAGCCGTAGTTCCGGGATTTGTGAATGCGCATTGCCATCTGGAACTTTCTTCCATGAGGGGAAAATTCAGAAAAGGCACAGGCATGGCAGGATTTATCGACCAGATCAATGAGTTGAGAGATTCCACTACGCATGAACAGAAACTTGAAGAGATTTCATATTGGATGAAAACTCTTTGGAACAGAGGCGTTTCCGCTATGGCGGACATCAGCAACTGCAGTGATACGTTCGCAGAGAAATCTACGTCTCCGATGTATACTCGTACATTTTTGGAGGTGTTCGGAACGGAACCTGAAGACTGTGACGCTGTTATGGACGGTGTGCGTGAGCTGAAGAAAACAGCGGACTCTTTCGGGATAGACGCAGCGCCGACCCCTCATGCCTGCTATACTATGAGTCCTGAACTTCTTACGGCAGTGTCGAAGGAAGGTCTTAAGTCCGGATTCCTTTCTTTCCATAGTGAAGAGACACAGGAAGAGGAAGATATGATGATTTCCGGAATGGGTGCCATGTATGAGAACAGAGTGAGTGCCGGTATGAGCGTACCTCCTGTGACAGGCGAGTCATCCCTGATGTATTTCATTGACAGACTCGAAAAGGCACATGCTGCTCCTTTCGACGAACATATCCTCCTGGTTCACGAGTGTTGTATGACGGAGGAGGGGACTGAAGCTGTGAAAAAAGTGATGAATCATCCTTATGTGGCTTTGTGCCCATGTTCCAATATCTTCATACATAATGCGTTGCCTCCTGTAGATATGATTCGCCGTTCAGGCATCAAGATAACTGTCGGTACCGATTCCCTGTCAAGTAACGATGACTTGGATATGGTGAGGGAGTTGTTCTGCCTTCAGGAGAATTTCCCACAGGTGCCTCTCGGGGAGATGATTTTCTGGGCTACCGCCAACGGCGCGGATTTCCTCGGAAAAGGCGATGTTTACGGAAAAATGCTACCGGGAATGAAACCTGGTCTGGTTTTTATTGACCATTTGAGTGAAAATGGCTACCTTACGACGGCAAGTGTTTCACAAAGAATTATATAGAATTATGTTACGCGAAAAAATTGTTTTCGGGCCGATATTCAGCAGGCGTCTCGGTTCATCTTTAGGGGTGAATCTGTTGCCTGAGAATGGGAAAATATGTAATTTCGACTGCGTCTATTGTGAATGTGGATGGAATCGTGACGGAAGGGATGACCACAGGTTGCCGCTTCCGAAAGAATTGCATGAGGCACTTGAGGCTAAGTTGAGTCAATGCAAATCCGAAGGGATAGTTATCGATTCGATCACGTTCTCAGGAGACGGAGAGCCTACATTGAATCCTCATTTCCCGGAAATGATAGATATTACCTTGGAACTCAGGGACAAATACTATCCGAATTCGGTAGTTTCTGTTCTTTCCAATGCTACCAGAATTGGAGATGAGAAGGTGAGGGCAGCATTGATGAAAGTAAACAATCCGATCCTCAAATTGGATGCTCCTACCGACGAGATGGTGAAAAAGATTAACCAGCCTTCGGGTGCGTATTCAGTGAAATCGGTGGTGGAAGGCCTCAAACTTTTTAACGGAGACTTCGTGCTCCAGACGATGTTCCTGAAGTTTGATGGATTTGATTCTACTGATCCTCAGGCTCTTGCGGCATGGATGAATATTGTGCGTGAGGTTAAACCTCGCGAGATTATGGTTTACACTTTGGACAGACCCGCTCCGGCAGAAGGCCTTGTGAAGCTTTCCGTCGAGGAGATGACCGAAGCTGTGAAACCGTTGATGCAGGAAGGATTCAAGATTCAGATTAAATGATAACAATCAGAAATATATTAATACTATGAGCGAAATATACAAGAATTATGGCTATACGCCAGACAGAGAAGCTATTGACAGAAGCCTCGAAATTATCGCCTCCAATTTGGAGAACGTTATTTCTGAGACTGTACTGAAGGACTGCTTTTCTTTCATGGATTTGACTTCTCTGCATAATGCGGACACAGTTGCTTCTATCACTAAACTTATGGAAAAAGTAAACTCCTATCGTGAGACTTATCCGGAGTTTCCGCTTCCTGCATCCGTTTGTGTTTACCCTAACCTCGTAAACGTTGTTGCAGAGTCTCGTAAAGACAAGGAGTTGCACGCTACTGCGGTGGCAGGTTGTTTCCCTACATCACAGAGCTTCATCGAAATCAAAACTCGCGAGTGTGAGCTTGCTGTAGAGGCTGGTGCGGACGAAATCGATATTGTATTGGCATTGAACAAGTTCATGGCCGGTGACTATGAGGGCGCTGCCGCTGAAATCCGTGCATGCCGCGAGGCTATCGACCGTGCAGGTGAGCGTGTAGGTCGCAAGATTGTCCTCAAGGTCATCATCGAGAGCGGTCTGCTTTCTACTCCTGAGAGAATTGCAGATGCATCTTTCCTCGCTATGGAGGCAGGTGCTGACTTTATCAAGACATCTACAGGTAAAGTAGACGTAAATGCTACTCCAGCAGCTGCTTACGTGATGTGCGAGTGCATTGCTAAGTTCTATGCGAAGACTGGTCGTAAGGTTGGTTTTAAGGCTGCCGGCGGAATCTCCACAGTAGGTGATGCTGTAAGTTACTACTCTATCGTTTCCGCTATCCTCGGCAAGGAGTGGTTGAATAAGGATTTGTTCCGTTTCGGTGTAAGCCGTCTTGCGAACAGTTTGTTGTCAGCTATCGAGCAGAAGACCGTAGTGTTCTTCTAATTATTTTACATATAGATAAAAGAGAGGGCGTCTTGGTAGGCGTCCTCTCTTTTGTGATATATGGAAGTGTTACTTTGCTACTGATGTGAGATAATTTCTGAGGTCTTCCCATTTGTAGTATGGACCGGTGGCGGTGGCGAGTGCCGGAATTACCGTTTCTTCCTCATTGACAAGAAGTTTTACAAGTACATCGCCCTTCTTGTTCTTGTAGAATATCATCTGGAAGTTCGAACACATAGGTATATTCTTATAGGTGTTCCAGTATTCATGACCTCTCGCCATAGGATATCGCTCGTCCATGCCCTTGATGCCGATGAGTCCATACAAAGGAAGGATTCCGGTATCATGACCGAATCTCAGGTCGGCGGCTCTGTGGCTGCCGTCTTTCAACGCCTCATCAGCCTTCGTCACGAAATCATTGACCAAACCCTTGGCTGCGGCGGAGCTGATGGCTCCCCACTCGCGGCTGTTGCCGAACTCGCCGTACATCTTGTCGCTGCGGCAAATCCATTGCTGCGCAAGCTCTTCCGGGTCGAAATATTTGAATAGGTCAATGCCTAAGAAGTCCAAATCCGGGCAGATTACTGCGGCGAAGTAGATGGATTTGATGAATTTTTGCGGATTTCCTACGGCTTCGATTCCTTTCTGCGGGTCGGTGAATATCTCGGCCATGAGTTTGTCGTATTTGCAAGTGGCTCTGAGTGAATCCTCAAAGTGGCTGCAGGACTTGAACAGCGTGTCACATTTCACGCTTTTTGCCAGGTAATTCATGTATCTGTCGCCTGTGTCGAAGGTGAACTGGAGTGACGGTTTTTCGTCTTTCAGTGATGTCGTGAAATTCGCCATGCTGATGATGCATCTTTGGACGACACTGGCTTTGCTGTCCACTTCGTTGCGGGACTTGTTGTTGAAAACTTCAGGGAATCTGTGGTACATTCTCGATGCTACTCCTCTATGCTCTCTGGCTCCGAGGGGTGAGAGCTGGCCTTCCATACCCTCGTGTTCCTTCAGGATAGCGTGGAATTCAGAATATAGCTGTTTGCCTTTTTCGTTGAGAAGACCTTCTTTCATAGCCTTTTCCAAGCCTTCTGTGCCGGCGGAAAGGTATTTGGTGGTAGTGTGATATCTGGATCCATGCCTTCCGAAATGTGAGATGTAGAACGGATGGTAGCCTTTCGGCGCAGGGGTGTCGGTGAGATTTCCTATTACGTAAGGATGATATACGCCGGCAGCCACTTCTTTGTTCTGTTTCACCATATCTACATAGTTCTGCGCGTTAAGGGATAGCGCGAGAAGAGGCAGAACAACCAGAGTTGTTAAAATTTTGTTACAGAGATGCATATTTTTATGTTAAAATTAGATCGCACAAAGTTAATAAATCCACCTTGCAATATCAACAAATGGCGAAAATGTAAATAATCCGTATTCATTTTCTGAAAACGGATTCGTGCCGGTAATTTTGCAGCAGAAACCATGTAAACGAATAAGCCATGAAAGGGATTCTGAAATTTGTGTTGGCGGTCATGGGATTTATGGCCGTTGCGTGTAATGAAAAGGGAATGGATGATATCCGTGAAGATGAGAGTTCTACTGATGTCGTGTCCCATGAGATGATTGTCTTGGGTAAGCAGTTGGAAGACCCCTATTCGGTAGGGAATGTCACCAAGGCGATAGCTAACCTTTATCCGACGAAGGCGAACCGCGTAGATGTGACGCCTACGGATATCTATGTGCGATTTCTTCCGGAAGATGAACAGCAGTATCAATATCTGGTGGACCAAGGGTATGATCTTATGGACCATCCTCTTGATTATCAGATAGTAAAGGATGGTGACTATTATCATGATCCGGAGGTGGATGAAGAGGGGATTACTTGGCAGTATGCTGTTCTCCCGAAGGGAACGGAATTGCCTTCCGATATCCGTCATGAGGTCTTGGACGAGTGCTTTATACCTGATGGCGGAACCAAGTCTGATGACGGAATCGATTGGGCAGAAGTGGAAAGGGAGGCATATCGCATTACCGGGAACAGTGATTTGCTGGAGCCTCTGACTAAAGGGGGAGCGACTTCTCCGGAGGGGCGTATCACCATCGTGGATGAATCGGCAAATGGTGGAAAACCTTTCGGCGTAGCCTGTGTGAAGGTGGTGTGCAATGTATTTGTGAAGTTCTCTTCCACATATACGGACCGGGACGGGTATTATAAGATAAAGAAGAAATATTCGACCAAGCCTCGTTATAGACTGCGGTTTAAAAATAAGGAAAACTTCGCCATAGGGTTTAACAAAATTTTGATTGCGGCATCTTCATCCACACTGGGGAAAGGGCCTTCAGAGGGATTGGATTATACCGTTACGGTAAATTCAGACAGAAAGTTGTGGACGAGGTGTGTCGTGAACAATGCGGCGTATGACTACATCAAGAGATGTGAGGCGGCTGATATGGATATCAAGCGTCCGCCTAAGGGGCTGAGGATATGGATATTCCAGAAATTGACCTCCAGCAGTGCCGTTATGATGAGGCAGGGTGCTTTCATAGATAACGAGTTGATACGCAAATATTTGGACTTTTATGCATCCATAATCAAATTGTTTCTGCCCGATGTGACTTTAGGAGTACAGGGGAAAACGTCATATAAGACATTGTACTCCGAGACGTGTCATGAGTTGGCTCACGCGAGTCATTTCGCCCAAGTGGGGAAGAGCTACTGGGACAAGTATATCGGATTTATCATGTCATCATACGTCACCACAGGTGGCACTACTTACGGCACCGGCAAGGAAAAGGATGCAGGATATTGTGAAGTGGGGGAGATGTGGGGTTATTTCATGCAGAATTCCATGTGGCATGACCGCTACGGAGGCAATATGCCTAATTCCGGATCTTCGTATTGGTTCCATCCGCAAATCTTCAGGTATCTGGAGGAACGCGGTATCAGCAAGTCGCAGATTTTCGCGGCGTTGCAGAAGGATGTGCATAGCCGTGCGGCATTGAAGGCGAAGCTTCTGTCGCTTTATCCTTCCAAGTCCGCGGTGATACGCCAGGTGTTTGAAAGGTATTCGGAGTAGGGGGCTTTGTGGATAGATCTAAGGGGTATTGTTTGAAGGTTACATAGATAGTATTATGGAGTTATGAAACGTAAGTTGAAATATTTGATGATTCCTGTAGTCCTGCTGCTTTCTTTGCAGGCGACATCCGGGGCTCAGAATGTGTCGATTTCGACCGACTTGGTGAGTTATCTTAATTTCGCCACGATGAATGTGGAGGCATCTTATCCTATTTCCAGGTGCTGGAGTGTGAATGCGGGTGTGAGATATAATCCGTTCACGTTCGACCTCGGTGAAGGAAAGGAAGACGCGAGGAATAAACAGAAGACGTTCGCTGCCGGCGTAAGATTCTGGCCTTGGCACGTGTTCTCGGGTTGGTGGCTTGCAGGCAAATTGCAGTATCAGGAATATAATCATGGAGGGATAGTGTCTAGAAAGACAACAGAGGGAGACAGGTATGGCTTCGGTGTGTCAGGAGGTTATGCGTATATGTTGGGCAAGCATCTGAACCTGGAGTTTGGTCTCGGTGTCTGGGGAGGTTTCGACAAATACGCAGTGTACTCCTGTCCCGTATGTGGTCTGACCGAGTCTTCGGGCCAGAAGTTCTTTTTCCTTCCGTCAGAGGTCTTAGTTGCGTTGAGTTATGTGTTTTAGATATAAGAAGTTACCTCATTTCCTTGTTCTCCAGGCAGTCCTCCAGCTCCTATTATCCGCCTCGAGCTGTTCTGTCATGGAGGACAGGGATTTATGCCCCTGCACCTTGGAGCTTGATTATAGTGGTTGTGGGCAGGACCGTTTGAAAGGCGGTGTGGTTACGAGGATTAATTCTACAAAAGGTGGAGAGTTACATATTGCCGATACTGTGCATGTCCCGTTGTGGTCTGTCCCTGTGCCCAGAACGAAACTCAGTGTTGTAACTGTCTGGCCTCCTGAGGCTTCGTCTTCAGATAAGGATGCGGTTGTCCGTATTCCAGAAGGACATGATTGTCCGGAAGTATGGATGTACTCCGAGACTATGTCCACGGATTGTGAGAATCGTTCGGTGGAGGTTTCGTTGCATAAGAACTATAGTGAACTGACTATATCAGTGAGGAATAGTTCCGGTGATGATTTTCCATACAGAATGGAATTGCGTGGCAATATTTGCGGTTATGACTTGTATGGAAATCCATTGCCCGGATTGTTCATCGCTCCCGTGGAATCATCTTCCCGCTCTTTGTCCGGTTCTGCAAAAGTGCCCCGTCAAGTGGATAACTCATTGATCCTGGACATAATATCGGAGGATGACACTCACAGGGCTTTCGCTATAGGTAACTACATAGATGCAAGCGGTTACGACTGGACGTCTCCTGATCTGAAAGATATCGAAATGGAAATAGATTATTCCCGTTCGCTCCTTTCTTTCAAGATAGGTCCATGGCAGAAGGCTGTGGAGTTCGAGGTCGTTATTTGATGATCTTTGTATAACACTCACTTGTTTATTCGAAAAAAATAAGTACCTTTGTAGTCCTATCCGATGCGCGGGTGGCGAAATGGTAGACGCGCTAGTTTCAGGAGCTAGTGTCAATTGCGACGTGTGAGTTCGACTCTCATCTCGCGCACAAACAAAAAATGGCTGACAAATCACATGTTTGTCAGCCATTTTTTGTTTGTATTTGATTCTTTACCAGCCTTTTGCGATGTTGTCTGCAATGGCTGCCACGAGTCTGTCTCTTGCTTCCACGCTTGCCCAACCTATGTGTGGGGTAAAGTGCAATTTCTCGGGATGGTGTGTGTGGAGAAGCGGATTGTCGAAAGGAATCGGCTCATTTACAAATACATCCAGTGCGGCTCCGCCGATGATATTCTCGTTGATAATTTTTGCCAATGCTGCTTCTTCGATGATTCCGCCTCGGCCCATATTCACGATGATGGCTGTCGGTTTCATCATACGCAGTTCCTTTTCTCTTATCAGTCCGGCCGTGCGCTCATTGTATGGCGCATGGATGGAGATTACGTCTGAAGTGCGCATCAGTTCTTCCAACGGAAGGCATGGATACTTCGTGCAGTGGCCGGTTCCTGATGTCGAGTAATATACGACCTTCATTCCGAATGCTTCTGCGACTTCAGCCACGCGGCTTCCGATAGTTCCCATGCCGATGATTCCTATCTGTTTGCCGTACACTTCTATGAACGGTTTGATGACATTGGTGAACATGCCGCTTGAGGAATATCCTCCAGATTTGACGGCGTCATCGAAATAAGGGCCGTTGCCAAGTAATGACAGTATGTGCATAAATGTCTGCTGTACAACCGGTTCGGTCGAATATCCGGCGACGTTCCTTACGATGATGCCACGTTTTTCGCAAGCCTTTACGTCGATATTGTTGATACCGGTTCCCGCCTCGCATACCAGTTTTACATTTGGTGCTGCACTCAAGAGATCATCAGTAACCTTCACTTTGTTCACTATCAGCACTTCGCAGTCCTTAACTCGCTCTTTCGCCTCTTCAGGGCTGGATGTCGGCCATGCGGTAAGCTCGCCGCACGCCGCTATCGGCGACAGTGATGTCTCTCCGACTGTCGCTGCATCTAGAAATGTTATTTTCATCAAATCAATGTTTTTATTTCTATTGCAAAGATATGATTTTTTCGATAACTTGCAATTGTTACCAAGTGTGTCTCATCCATCTAAAAACGTCTTCTTATGAAATACTGCAAATCAATATCTTCCGTTATGGGTTCTGTCCTGTTATTCATAATGGTTTCCGTATTTGTGCCTATCTATGCGGATGCCCAGGATTTTGATAAACCTATTGCAGCTGACATTGATGAAATCATAACCGAGTATCCTGCAGCGCTATTCCAACTACATCTCCTACTACGGCCTCTGCACCTACTTCAACTATTAGATACAAATAGACCATATCCCGTCTCCGGAATATGGTCTAATAAATGTTCTTGGTTTACTATAGTCTCGGACGGAGGTTATGATTTCGGCCTATTCAGCAAGCAAGTCGTAAAAATGACCATCTCAGCGTGGTTAATCCTGTAAAATGTGCGTAAACTCGCGGAAAGTGTGATTTTTTGGCACTTTCCGCGAGTTTACGCACATTTTTATTATATTTGTGAGGATCATAATTTGTGGCATATGCTGATAGGAAGAGAAAAAGAATGTCGTTTATTGCAAGGTGCTTTAACCGAAGAGTATTCACAATTTATAGCCGTATATGGCAGGAGGCGTGTTGGTAAGACATTTCTGATAAGGGAGGCTTTTGATTACACGTTTGGATTTCAATTCACGGGTGCGGCAAACACCTCGTCCAGGAAACAACTCGCAAGATTCCGGCGGGCACTTAAAGAACAGGGCCATTCTGAAATTCCTGTACTTGCGAATTGGGGGGAGGCTTTTGATCAGCTAAAGATGTTTATAAATAATTTGCCCGCAGGAAAGAAAGTTGTTTTCCTCGATGAATTACCTTGGATGGATGCTCCGAGATCGGGTTTTTTGAGTGAATTGGAGTCATTCTGGAATGGTTGGGCTTCGGCCAGAAAAGATATCGTGTTCGTTGTCTGCGGAAGCAGTACTTCGTGGATGGTTAAGAAGATAATTAAGAATAAGGGAGGTTTACATAATAGGCTTAATCATAGGATTGCCCTTAAGCCTTTCAGTTTAGGGCTTTGCGAAAAACTATGTGTTTCACGAGGTTTACAATTTACGCGAAAACAGATTCTTGAAGCTTATATGGTTTTTGGCGGAGTTCCTTATTATTGGAGCCTGTTGCAGCGAGGAGCAAGCATGACTCAAGAAATTGATAGACTTATTTTTGCAGAAGATGGTGAAATGCATGACGAATTCGAGATGCTATATTCTGCACTTTTTAAGCAGCCTCAGAAATATATTAAAGTGATAGAATTATTGGCAGAAAAGCGTAAAGGACTCACAAGAATGGATATTATCGACTCTGGTGAATTTGAGGATAATGGCAGCCTTTCGATAATTCTTGAAGAACTCGAATGGTGCGGATTTATTAGAAGTTATAATACGATAGGTTATGAGGCAAAGATGAAGATATATCAGTTGGTAGATCATTTCACATTATTCTACTATGATTTCGTAAAGGGCTCTAGTCATGGGGCTAATTATTGGTCTTCAATGCTTGGTACGCCCCGGTATAATACCTGGTGTGGTCTCGCTTTTGAACGAGTGTGTCTTTGGCACGTTGAGCAGATAAAAATGAAACTCGGTATTACTGGGATAGCCACTAGCGAATATGCATGGAAATATCTTGGAGATAAAAAGAAAGGTATAAAGGGCGTTCAAATAGATCTTTTAATCGACAGAAGTGATGGCATC
Organism: uncultured Bacteroides sp.; assembly: GCA_900546925.1. Classification (GTDB taxonomy): domain Bacteria; phylum Bacteroidota; class Bacteroidia; order Bacteroidales; family UBA932; genus Cryptobacteroides. Next base: position 21,284 of record UREV01000022.1, on the reverse strand, counting down.
ATTGATTTATGTGAAATTAAGGACTATAAAGATCCGTTCCATATTTCCGAGGAATATGCGCTTGAACTTGAGAGACGTCGTAATGTCTTTGTTGCTGTAACTGGAACACGAAGTGCCGTGCATACGGTAATCATTACAGCTGAAGGCCTTGTTCATAATAACCAATATGGCCAAGTTCAGAATGAAGTTACACTAGACGATTTGTTCTGTGTGTAATTCTGAAATGTGCGTAAACTCGCGGAAAGTGTAATTTTTTGGCACTTTCCGCGAGTTTACGCACATTATGCAACGCCTCATATTCGTACTGTATGGAAGGGGAGTTAAGAAATCACGATGGCAAACACCAGGTAGAAACTATTTTATAGTTGGATGTTGCGATTATATGTCAGACGACCTGGCGGCTGACATTTATTGTAACACGTTGATACTCAGTATTATATTCTTTTTGCCACTCGCCAGGTTGTCTGAAATATATGCTTTCTCTTACTGCGTGCACCACATTGCTCACCGAACCGGGCCAAAAGAGGTGCTGGAAGGTGTTGAAAATAGGTGTCAAACATTCCTGACCACCTACAAACAATTAAACCATATCCCAGACACCATTGCATCTAGAATATGGTCTAAACTATTGAAAATCTTTGTTATAGACTGAGCTTGCCAACTATCTCAGCAATCTCCTTGCAAGTCTAATAACTGTCATTGGCTATTCCCACTCGATGGTTGCAGGCGGTTTGGAAGAGATGTCGTAGACTACTCGGTTCACTCCCTTGACCTTGTTTATTATGCTGTCACTCACCTTGGCGAGGAAATCATAAGGGAAATGGAACCAGTCCGCTGTCATGGCGTCAGTCGAAACCACTGCGCGGATCGCTACAGGATTCTCATAAGTCCTTTCATCACCCATGACACCTACACTCTTGATAGGCAGCAGAACCACGCCGGCCTGCCAAATCGCATCGTACAGATTCGTGGCCATAACACGTGGATCCGAAGCACATGGGAATCCCATGCCGGTGCAGTCGTAATTGCGGAGACCCTTGATGAAAATGTCATCAGCCTCACGCAGAACGCGCAACTTCTCCTCAGTTACATCGCCGATGATACGGATAGCCAGAGACGGACCTGGGAACGGATGCCTGCCTACAAGCTCCTCCTTGATACCCATAGAGCGTCCTACACGGCGAACCTCATCCTTGAACAACATCCTGAGCGGCTCCACAATCTTCAGATTCATCTTCTCAGGAAGACCTCCCACGTTATGATGGGACTTGATCTTGGAAGCGATACCCGGAATACCTGCGGACTCTATCACGTCAGGATAAATGGTACCCTGTGCCAGCCACTTCGCATTCTCTATCGTATGTGCATATTTGTCGAAAGTCTCCACAAACAGACGTCCGATAATTTTTCTCTTGCCCTCAGGGTCGGTCACACCTGCGAGCGCATCCAGAAACTCCTTCGAAGCGTCAGCACCTATCACGTTGAGGCCCATATCCTTATAAGACTCCATCACATCCTCGAACTCATTCTTCCTAAGAAGACCGTTGTTCACGAAAATGCAAGTGAGATTATGGCCGATCGCCTTGTTCAGCAGCACCGCAGCCACTGTAGAATCGACTCCGCCGCTCAAACCGAGAATGACCTTGTCGTCGCCAATCTGCTTGCGCAGCTCCTCTACGGTTGTGTCAATGAAAGACGCCGGGGTCCATTCACCTTTGCATCCGCAAATTCCGAAAGCGAAGTTGGACAACATCTTAGTTCCTTCTACAGAATGGAAAACCTCAGGGTGGAACTGTACAGCGTAAGTCTGCTCATCCTTGAAATGGAAGGCAGCATTGACAACATCATCAGTCGAAGCGATAACTTCGGTGCCGGCAGGCAATTCCGAAATGGTGTCACCATGTGACATCCATACTTGCGACTTCAGGGAGACACCCTTCAAGAGCGGTGAATCCGGTTTGACGACATTCAGCGTAGCTCTTCCGTACTCGCGGGCTAATGAACCATCCACTTTGCCTCCGAACTTGGCTGCAAGATACTGGGCGCCATAGCAAATTCCCAAAAGCGGAAGCTTTCCCTTTATCCCGTCGAGATCGATCTGAGGGGCATTTGCATCCCTTACAGAACACGGGCTTCCTGAAATGATTACACCCTTCATCGCCGGATCAGGATTCGGCATTTTGTTGTAAGGGTAGATTTCACAGTAGACATTCAGTTCCCTGAGTCGGCGACCGATAAGCTGAGTCACCTGGGAACCTGCATCGAGAATGATGATTTTTTCAGTCATTGGTGGTAATTGAAAATTTTTCTAGTGCAAAATTAATATAAAAAGTTCATTAATACAGAAGAAATGCGTAATTTTGCACTTCTGTATTGGACAGAAGGCAGAAAAAAGTTTTATAGATCTATGGACGTTAGGAACATTGCGATTATCGCACATGTCGACCACGGCAAGACAACACTCGTGGACCGTATGATTTATCAGGCTAATCTCGTTAGAAAACCTGAAGATCTCGGTGAATTGATTCTCGACAACAATGACATTGAAAGAGAAAGAGGTATCACTATCCTTGCAAAGAACGTATCAGTCGTTTACAAAGGCGTAAAAATCAACATTATAGATACTCCGGGACATAGTGATTTCGGCGGTGAGGTCGAAAGAGTCCTGAATATGGCAGATGGCGTATTGCTGCTGGTAGACGCATTCGAAGGCTGTATGCCTCAGACAAGATTCGTGCTTCAGAAAGCCCTCAGCATGGGCAAGAAACCTATAGTTGTCGTGAATAAGGTGGATAAGCCGAATTGCCGTCCGGATGAGGTCCAGGAAGAGGTCTTCGACCTGATGTTCTCGCTCAATGCTACTGAGGACCAGCTGGATTTCCGTACTGTTTTCGGAAGTGCAAAACAGGGATGGATGTCTCTTGACTGGAAGAAACCTACAGATAACATTACTCCGCTTCTGGATACTATATTGGAAGTTATTCCGGCTCCTAAGCAGAATGAAGGAACCCCTCAGATGCTCATATCATCACTCGAATACTCTCCTTACGTAGGGCGAATCGCTGTGGGTAGAGTGACCAGAGGTATCCTTAAGACAGGAATGAATGTCAGCCTGTGCAAGAGATATGACAGAATAGAGAAGTCTAAGATCAAGCAGCTTCTTATATTTGACGGACTTGGAAAGAAAGAAGTTCCTGAGGTACAGTGCGGTGACATCTGTGCTGTGGTAGGAATCGACGGATTCGAAATAGGTGATACCATCGCGGATTTCGAGAATCCTGAGGCTCTTCCTCCGATCGCCATCGATGAGCCTACCATGAGTATGCTCTTCACTATCAACAACTCACCATTCTTCGGAAAGGATGGCAAGTTCGTCACTTCAAGACATATAAAGGACCGTCTGGACAAGGAATTGGAAAAGAACCTTGCCCTTCGCGTGAAACCTGGTCTGAATGCTGATTCATTCGTCGTATTCGGACGTGGTGTCCTCCATCTCTCAGTATTGATCGAAGAGATGAGAAGAGAGGGCTTCGAACTTCAGGTAGGTCAGCCTAAGGTGCTCGACAAGACTATCAACGGACAGAGATGCGAGCCTATCGAGGAACTCAGCATCGAGGTGCCTGAGCAGTTCGTAGGAGCAGCCATCGAAATCTCCACCAGAAGAAAAGCTGCCCTCATCCACATGGAACCTAGGGGAGACAGGACGCTTCTCGAATTCGAAATCCCTACCAGAGGCCTGATGGGACTCAGAAGTAACCTTCTTACAGCATCTCAGGGTGAAGCAGTTGTGGCTCATAGATTTAAGGATTATCAGCCATATAAGGGCGATATCGAACACAGAACCAATGGCTCTCTCGTTTCCCTCGAAACAGGTGAGGCTATCGCATACTCCATGAACAAACTCCTCGACAGAGGCAAGTTCTTCGTGGACCCGGGTGAAGAAATTTACGCTGGAGAGGTTGTGGGAGAGCACACTAGGGACAGAGACCTGAATGTGAATATCTGCAAGACCAAGAAGCTCACCAACGTGCGTGCGGCAGGAAGTGATGAGAAGATTGTCCTCCCTCCGGCCATCAAGATGTCCCTCGAAGAAATGCTTGAGTATATCAATGAAGATGAACTTGTTGAGGTAACACCTAATCATCTCAGAATCCGCAAGATTCTCCTCGATCCGATCGAGAGGAAAAGAAAAAGCGGTGAGACTGATTGATATTCCAAAAGTTTTTCTTACCTTTGCATCCCCTAATCTGTTTGCAGGAATATGACAGAAGAATTTATCATACCTTTGAATGGATTGAAACCAGGAAAAAAGAGTTCCTCCTGGCATGTCGGTACAGATTTATTCCGGGATTTCGGAAATACTGACATATTGGATGCGGACTTGACTGCTGAGGTCTCTGTGGAAAAGTCCGGGAGTTACATCGGCATCGATTGTGACATGGAAGGAACACTCACAGTCCCTTGTGACAGGTGTCTGGAAGATTTGACACTTCCGGTATCATCTGAAATCAGGTTGAGTGTGAAGTTCGGTCCTGAACCGGTTTCAGATGACGAAGTGGTGGTGACTGACGAAAGAGAAGTCATTTATCTTCCGGAGGACAGTGCTGAACTGGACATGAGTCAGGTGATTTATGATTACGCATGTTTAGCTCTTCCGATGCAGAGAGTCCATGGAGAAGGGGCTTGTAATCCTGACGCTGTCAAGTATTTGACAGGAACTGGAGTTGAAGTGAAAAACGAGGAAGCGCAGGCTTCAGACAGCAATCCTTTTGCAGTGCTCAAAGGGTTGATGGACAATAAGTAGAGCACAGGAGTGAATAAATTTTAAAAGTAATATAACAATGGCACATCCGAAACACAAACTTTCAAAGCAAAGAAGGGACAAGAGAAGAACACACGACTTCGCAGCTGTTCCTACTCTCGCAACTTGCCCTAATTGCGGTGCTACAGTAATGTATCACAGAGTATGTCCTGAGTGTGGCTTCTACAGAGGCCGTCAGATTATTGAGAAGAAGGTAGCTGAATAAGCCACCTTTACTCATAATGGCCCTGTAGTTCAACGGATAGAACGGAAGTTTCCTAAACTTTAAATACAGGTTCGATTCCTGTCGGGGCTACCCGGAGGAGTGACTAAATTCAGTTTTAGTCACTCCTCTTGTCGTTTTGGGATGAAAAAATATGTGTTTCGTCTCGAAAGTCCGCAAAAAACTATTAAATTAGCGTGATTAAGTAAGAAACACATAATTTCTCTATTCATGAATCGAAAAGACTTTCTCAAGAGTCTCGGCGTACTGACAGCCGGGGCCACAATCCTCGGACCTGGGGAAACAGTCAAGGCAGCAGACAAAGCTTTGGGCGTATCTGCCGGCAGTTCAGCGACTACAGATGTGGAAGTGGATTTCCCTGTCAAGGGATTGAAAGCAAATGTCAAGAATGGTCCTGTAAAGGTTATCATCATCGGAGCCGGCAACAGGGGACGTACTTATTCCAATTACGCGAAGAAATATCCTAAGTGCATGCAGATTGTCGGCGTGTCCGATATCCGCGAATCGAGAAAGAATGCTACAGGAGACAAGTTCAATGTGCCTGAGGAGCATCGTTTCGGTGACTGGAGTGAAGTCTTTACCGTTCCTAAATTCGCTGACGCAGTAGTCATCGCGACACCTGATGATACCCACTATGGACCATGTATGAAGGCTCTTGAGTGGGGATATGATGTCCTTCTTGAGAAACCTGTGGCCCAGAGTGAAAAAGAGTGTACAGATATCGCCAAGCAGGCTCACAAATACGGACACATCGTAGCAGTCTGCCATGTGCTCCGCTATAGCCCATATTTCAGGGCGATGTATCAGGCCATCCATACCGGAATGATCGGCAAACTCATCAGTATCCAGCACATGGAGCCTATCGAGTGCCGTCACATGGCACATTCTTATGTAAGAGGAAACTGGAGAGATTCCAAGGAAACTACCCCTATCATCCTCGCGAAGAGCTGCCACGACCTGGACATCCTCCGTTGGTTCGTAGGCAAACATTGCAAGACCATCGTCGCTGACGGTTCATTGACCTGGTTCAAGCCGGAGAATGCACCTGCGGGTGCTCCGATGCGTTGTACCGACGGCTGTCCTCATGAGAGCACATGTCCGTTCTCAGCCATCGACATTTACGTGAAGAGAAAAGCACATCTCGGCGTGTTCGACCTGAAAAATAATAAGGATGAAGCTGAAATTATGCGCAAGATTTCCGATCCGAACAATGTTTGGGGACGTTGCGTATACCATTGCGACAACAACCAGCCGGATCATTTCGTAAGTGAAATGGTATTCGAAGACGGAACTACAGCAGCCTTCTCCATGGAAGCATTTACACCTTATGGAGGCCGCAGGACACGTGTCATGGGTACTACAGGATACATCGAGGGCGACGGTTCTACTTTCACTCTCTATGAATTCCGCAGCAACAGGAAGATCGTGTGGGACAAGAAGATGGCCGACATCCCTGAGTACAAAGGCTCAGGACACGGCGGCGGAGATATGGCGCTGGTATGTGATTTCGTGGAGGCCGTTTCTTGGCAGGATGGAAGCAAGCTGACAAGCGATATCGACGCATCCATCGAGAGCCATGTGATGGGATTCCGCGCAGAAAAGAGCCGTCTTTCCCACAAGAAGGTCGAGGTCAATGTAAAATAATCCTATCAACTTGCGAAACTTGAGCTAGATGACCGTGATGCTGACAGTGATACTGTCACCATGATTATCCGTTACAGTTATAGAGTGCTTTCCTTTAGCGGGGAGCACTCTTTTTTGGTGTATAAACCTCGTCTCGCCGATATATTCCCGGTCCAGATGCCAATAAACCGTAGCGTTCCTGTCATGGTGGGCAAGATTCAGGACCATTTCCCCGAGAGACCCGTCCAGCTGTTTCGGCAGAGAAATCACGCTTCCGTTTTCAGGATAAATAAACTCCATAGGGGAATCAGAAAATCCCGACGACTCATTCTTTCCGTATCCTGCAAAAGCCTCATATTCAGGATGTTTTCTCCTATAGAACCATTCCATGGCAGGTGTCAGCCTGAACACATCCTCTCCATTTTCCCGATAATGATAAGGACAAATCCTGCTGTGCAGAGCAGCCTCAGGAAGTGTAACCGTGTCTTTTTCAGTACAATAAGGCCCTGCCAAGAACCCGGATTTTTTACAGACCTCAGCTCGGACTCCATCTTCCGCCTCAGGAAACCACTCCGCAGAACTACTCGGCAACATGTTGAAAATCTCGAACATTACAGGTCCGGCAGTCCTCGCTCCGACAAGCCCCTGAGCACCTGCTCCCGATGCATTGCCAGCCCAAACGCCCACCGCATAAGAAGGTGTGACACCGACCGCCCAGGCATCCCTGTAACCGTAACTTGTGCCGGTCTTCCAGGCTACCTTCTTCACGGAACGTATTAAGTGCCAATCGATTTCATCCGGACGATTTACATCTTTCAGTGCATCGAGCGTATAATATAAAGCTGTGGCATCACCCTCGCCATGAACGCACGCCCTCGCCATAGCCGCATAAGCAGCCGTCACCTCATCCAGCCTGCACTCTCCCCCTCCGAGAATCAGTGAAAGCCCATAATCATCCGCACTGCGACGGAATGTCGTAAGCCCACGTTCCTTCAGACCGTCCAGAAATCTCGCCACCCCATAATCCTTCAGAATATGCACACAAGGCACGTTCAGTGACCTGGTCAATGCATCTGCAGCAGGGACGGCGCCTTCATATTCCCTGTTGTAATTCTGTGGAGCAAAGCCATTTATATTCACAGGCGTATCGGCCACGAGCGAATAGGGGAGGATGATTCCGTCAGAAAGAGCGTCGCAATAGAGAAACGGCTTGAGAATGCTTCCCGAACTGCGCGGCGACCTGGCCACATTCACATTGACCCCACCCCTTTTCCTTTCGGGACCCGCATTTCCGCAATAGGCGAGTACCCGACCGGACTCGACCTCCATCACCACCGCCGCCATGTCCTGAATCCCCTCCAACGCGAGTTCGCCGCTCCTTCGCTGCAGAATTTCTTCCAGCTTCCGCTGAAGGTTCAGGTCAATGCTGGTGTGTATGGTTTTGCCCGCGGTTTTGTCTCCAGCCTTCGCCGCGTCCCCGTTTATGGAGAGGATGACGTTGAAATTCAATCCGTTGCAATATTGGTTGTTGGCCAGGTCATCAGTAAGTTGTGATGAATAAGACGGGAGTGACTCCGGTTTGTCAGGCAGAGGTTCCTCACACGCATCCATATACTCGTTCTGACTGATATGCCCGCGTTTCAACAGTTTGGACAGCAGTCTGTTGCGCTTCGCCCTGAGCCTGTCGCGGTTCTTTTCCACCCTGATATTCGACGGAGAGTTGGGCAGTACCGCCAACGTGGCCGCCTCACTCCATGACAGCTCATCGGCAGGTCTGCCGAAATATCTCCATGCTGCCGCATCCAGTCCGATGACGTTTCCTCCGAACGGGGCGTTTCCTGCATAGAGTCGTAAGATTTCATCTTTGGAATATCTCAGTTCTAACCTTGTGGCCAAAATCGCCTCGACCAATTTCTGCTTTAATGAACGCTCCCTGTTTCTGGACATGCGGATGACCTGCATCGAAATAGTGCTTCCTCCACTTACTATGTGTCCGGCTTTAATGTTGGAAATCAATGCGTTGCAAATGGATACCGGATTCACTCCAGGATGCCATCTGAACCAGCGGTCTTCGAACTCTATAAGGGCAGTGTAATATTTTTCCCGTCCGGCATCATCCTTTTCCATACGGAATCTCCACTGTCCGTCTTTGGCGATTCTTGCGCCCAAAAGTTCTCCGTTGCAATCGGTTACGACCGTGGAGTATTCCGCATCCGGAAACAGATTACGTGGAAGGCAGAACAAATACCATAGCAGAAGTGCCGACGACAATGCTATCGCCAGCGCCTGCCATTTTTTTATTCTTCTTTTCCCCATAATCGTTCATTTGTATGCGAAATACAAAAATATAAAAAGTAAATGATTTTTATTCTGTCGAAGTATGTCGTAACTTTGTTATTTAATTGTTTAACATAACCACGTTTTTGATGATGAAAAAAGGAAAAACACTTCTTGCCGTATTGCTCATGCTCATTTCAGTAGTGGCATCGGCCTCTGTGAAAATAGTACCTGAACCGGTAGAAATTCACGAATACTCCGGCAAGTTCACCCTCCCTTCTGAAGTTACCATTTCTGATTTCCGTGACGGAAAGATGGTGGACACATATATCGAACTTTCTTCGAAAATCCTTAAGACTAAAGGTGTTGCACTTAAAAAAGGTGGAAGAAATTCTACAGTGAAACTTTCCATTTCCAAGAAGATTAAAGGCGAGGGTGAATATATTATAGAGGTAGGAAAACGTGATATCAGGATCCAGGCTGCGGACGAAGATGCCCTCTGGTGTGGTCTACAGACATTGACCCAACTACTTTCCCAGGGCGTTGACCGTCAGATGGTTATTAGGGATGAGCCGCGCTTCAGCTATCGTGGTGCGATGCTGGATTGCTGCCGTCATTTCTTTTCAGTGGAGGATGTGAAGTCCTTCATCGACATGATGGCTGTGCATAAGTTGAACAGATTCCACTGGCATCTGACTGAGGATCAGGGCTGGAGAATCGAAATTAAGAAGTATCCTCGCTTGACTGAAATCGGTTCTGTCAGAGAAAGTACATACATGACGAACTATTCCGGCGAACAATGTGATTCTTTTGTAGACAAGCCTTATGGCGGATTCTATACACAGGATGATATCAGGGAAATCGTGAAGTATGCCCAGGACAGGCATATCGTTACGATTCCTGAGATAGAGATTCCGGGACATAGTGTCGCAGCTCTGGCCAGCTATCCGTGGCTCGGCTGTACCGGCGGGCCATATAAGGTACGTGTAAAGTGGGGCATTTCTGAAGATGTCATGTGTATCGGAAAAGAAACCACTTGGCAGTTCATAAGGGATGTACTGGATGAGGTCTGCCAGCTTTTCCCTGGAGAACTTATCCACATCGGAGGTGATGAAACTCCTCGTAAGAAATGGTCGGAATGTCCGGATTGTCAGGCTCTTATGAAAAAGGAAGGCATGACGGAAGAAGCGCAATTGCAGAGCTGGATCACCACTAAAGTAGAAAATTACCTTGCGACCAAGGGCAAACGTATCATCGGTTGGGACGAGGTCCTCGAAGGCGGCGTTTCCACAAAATGTGTGGTTATGTCATGGCTGAAAGGCAGTGTAGGCGGCCAGAAAGCGGCAGGCTTGGGCAACGATGTTATAATGACTGACAAGTATCATTGCTATTTCGACTGCTATCAGACCGATACCAGAGAGGGAGAACTATTTGCACATAAGCGCAACATCCCTTTGGAGAAAGTATGGAGCTATAACCCTATCGGAGGAATGGATGATGCCAGTGCATCGCACGTGCTTGGTGTCCAGTGCAATACATGGACCGAGCATATCTCTTCCATGGACAGGGTATATTTCATGAATCTGCCGCGGATGGCTGCACTTGCCGAAGTGGCTTGGTCTACCCCGGCAAGTCTTTCTGGTTATCAGGACTTTCTTCAGCGTCTCCAGTCCTCACTGATACCGATTTATCAGGCAGCAGGTTGGAACTTTGCGGAGTTCTACAAGAAAGACATCAAGTAACCTTTACAGCACTATCGGGTCACTTCAGCATAACCTGAGGCGGTGCATGCTGAAACAGATGGGTTGTACATAGCCTCGCAAGTCACGGACGGCAGTATGAATTTACCTTCGTATGCCGCCCGTAATTTTATTCTGAACTCCTTGCTCTCTCCGCGAGGAAGGCTGAAATAGAATATGTTACGGTCGTCGCGGATATCCAGGTAGTCATATTTTCCGGATGAAGGGACATCCTGTCCGGTCATTCTTTCATTCATGATTTCCCATCCCGACGGAATCATTTCCGTAAGCGCCAAGTTCCACACATCGTCCATCTGGTTCAGATTCGTGACTTTTATGGAAGCGGTGAATGATGTTCCCTGGCGTATCGATGCAGGCGATATTGTAGAACCGTCAGCTCCCAAATATCTGACATCCAATTTTATACCTGACGACTTCGCGTTTACGACAGCCCCCGGAGCATTCTGCGAAACAGTTATAAACTGCAGATAAACTGGACCAGAAGCATTATTCTTCACTTCCACTGTCCCGGCAGTTGTCTCCAGATCCGCTTTGACCTGTTTTTCACCGGAAATGCTGCGCGCTCCTGTCACACCATCATTGACCTCGATCGAAACAGCTCCGGCATCGGCATCCTTCGACAGCAGACTCATGGCCTTGGACATGAACATGGACTCTTGGGTGGACATCGACCATGGCTTCAGCCCCTCATTTTCATTCTGGCCCATCATCACGGCGTAAGCGAATGCGCCCTGAAGATTTCCCGAACGTACGAAAGTTTCCAATGCTATTGCCTTGTCTCTCAGGCCGGTACCATAGGTTCTCGGGCTTGTCATACCGACTTCTTCGCCGGTCAGAGCCTCCGCCATCGCAGTCGCCGTCGACTTCTTGCCGCAAAGCGCATAAGCCGATCCGAGCATCATTGTCGCCTGCCATGACAGGTTGCCGCTTTCTTTCATTCTGTTCATCGCCGCCTCGTCTGCGTTTCGGGCCAATGCCATTGTGTATAGTCTGTAGGCCTGGGTCAAGTCGCTGAGTTCGTATACTTTAGCCGTGCGGTAATTTCGTACGCACTGTTTCTGGTAACTCAGCCAGTTCTTGATGACACCGGAGTTGACATCGAAACCTTCCGCCTTTGCCTGGACCAGAAGTTCTCCTGCCATCGAAGTTACCCATTCGTCAGTATGTGTGTTGCCTGGCCAATATGAGAATCCTCCGTTGGACAACTGTCTGGAATACAGCGATGTGAGTATCTCAGGAAGCATCTTCTTCGCCTCAGCGGCATTGGCCTCGGACAGCATCGGCATCGAGTATAATATGGTCAGCCCTTTGGCGGACAGCTGCTCGGTACAGGTGTACTGGTAATTCTTCATGTAACTGAACAGGGAGTTCCAACCGATTGACGGATAAGTACTTGCTTCCAACCATGCGCAGTTTCCGTCTTCCGTCTTGAACGGATGGAAGCGGAACGTTCTGCTTTCGTTTCTGCTCAGCAGTACGCTTTCCGCTGATGTGATTCTCGGGGCACGGTTAAGTATCTCGATATTGAGAGTTTCAGTCATTTTATGTCCGCCGCTTTCGGCAAATACCGTGACTTTGGCCATGCCGCCTTTGTCTGAAGATTTCAGAGCGAAACGTGCCATTTTGTCGCCTTTCTTTTCGAAAGTCAAAGTCTCGGATGCGGCGCCGTCTATGGTCAATGCTCCTTCGCAACGTACTGATACATTGACCTTACCGATTCCTTCTTCCATCACGAAGACATTGACAGGAAGCGTGAAATTCTCTCCGCAGCCGGCGAAGCGAGGCAAGGTCGGGAGGATCATCACAGGGGAGGTGACAGGTACAGTCTTCGATGCGTTCCCGTAGGAGTTGTCACTTCCGGCGACTACCATTACCCTCACGCTGCCGACATACATCGGAAGTTTTATCTTGTGCGTCTGTGAGCCGGAATTCAGTGTGAATGGTCCGAGGAATTTCACCACAGGGTTAAACCTGTTCTCTTTACGCGCGCCTTTTACCAGTCCTTCGTCACCGCCGATGCTGAGCATGGCTGACAATGCGCCTCCGGATGAACCGAATATTTCATCGTAACCGTCCCACGTGCGGACACTTAGCGCTTCTCTGCGGAACATGAAGTTCCATGGGTCCGGGGTCCTGAATGCCGTGAGGTCCAGCAGGCCTTCATCCACAATCGCCAACGTATATGTCATCTTTTTGCGGCTTTTCTCGCTGACAGTTATCGTGAACGTCTCTTCCGGATGCAGTTTGTCAGGCATGGAAATGACCGGTTCCAAGTGGGAATCAGGGTTTTCCACCATGATAGGCTGCACGCCGTACATCCTGAGCGGCAAGTCGTTAGCTGAATTTGCATAAGGCTGGACGAGGGTTATGTGCACATAGAAGTTCGGTGCCATGCCACCGCTGATTTTTATCTTGTATGGGGTCTCGCCGTTTACTCGTACCCATTCGCTCTTCATCACTCTGCCGCCCTTTTCGATGGAAACGAGGGCGCGTCCGCCTTCTGCTGCAGGGATATAAACGGTAGCAGTTTCGCCTGCCTTGTATGACTTCTTGTCAGTCGAGAAGCTCAGCATGGCCGGAGCGCTCGGGTCGTTCCTGTCAGCACGTCCGCGGTATGACGGCATGTCAGCGTAGACGATGCCGCCTGATGCATGTCCGCTGTCGAGATCTTTTACGTATATGAGATATCTTCCCCAATCTTCATCATTGACACTGAACGAGATAGACATCTTGCCCTTGCCGGAAACGAAGGTACCGGAACTCTCGGCGCTCGCGGCGGAGGCGTTGATATATGAGTCCAGCGGTTCTTTGCGCGACTCCCACCACCAGCTCCATTTCAGCTTGAAAATTCTCCATTCGAGACTGTGCCCCGCGACCGTCCTGCCTTCGGAATCGACCAGTGCCACCGGAATGTCGTGAGTCTTGCCGGTCTCCATAAAGCCTTCGCCCTCAGGAAGTTGCACCCCAACGTATGCGCTGAAAGGGGAGTATGGCAGGGTCAATGCCGTATAGCTCTCGTCTCCTCCGTTTTCCATTACGGTGCCGAGAACGTTGGCTGAAAGCATGCCCGGTGCCTGTGGAACTTTCGGTAAAGTAACTGTGGCAGAGGTCTTTCCGTTGCCGTCCAGGCGTTTTTCGAAAAGAGTAGTCGAGAATGTTTCGAAACTACTTGCCGGGTCTCTGAATATGTAACCTTCATATCCCTTGAAACTTGGTTTGCCTGGCTTAAGTGTCAGTTCCACTTTGGATTGCAGACCTGAGGCAGCCATGCCGGTCAGCCATGTCGAGGAAACATTGACATTAGCCTGGGAACCTCCACGGAGAGTGTTCTGACTGAAATTTACATTCACTTTCAGTCTGTTAGGCATGATGCTTTCTATTCTCAATGCCTTATGGAATGCCGCTCCGCCGACTTTTACGTATGCGTTCCAGAGTCCTGTCGGGCTGTCAGGTGCGGTAGGTATTTCGAAAGAGTAGAATCCGTTGGTCGCCTTGTAGCAGGTCTTCCGCATAAAGAACTGACCTTGAGGCGTATAGACGTCTATGGAAGCAGGGTGGCTGTCAGGAATCTTCTCGTCGCTGTGAAGAATCATCGTAAGGTGAAGTGTGTCACCTGGTCTCCAGACCCCGCGTTCTCCATAAACGTAAGCTTTCAGGCCTTTCTGAAGTGTCTCGCCGCCGGTATCGAATCTGCTCAGCGATTTTTCGTTTCCGTCGTTTACTTTCAGATATGCTTCCGATCCAGCCTTTTTTGCATTGACAATGAACGGCTTACCCTTCAGCTTGACTTCTGTCATGCCGTCACTCTGGCTCTTGGCCTCACCGATTTTCTGCAGCTGATAGTTGTAGACTGTTATCTCTGCGCCGGATACCGGTTCTGCAGAGTTTATGTCACTCACGCCTGCCCAAAGCGAACTGCCGTCTCCGTATTTCGCTGTCAATGCGAGTGCGGATGTCATGAAGTTTCGAGCCGGGAAGTTGTAATCCATGTAATATGAAGGAGTTAGAGGGTTGTCTCTGTCCTGCCATCTGTATTTGCTCCAGTCGTAGTTGCCGTCATAGTAATACGGGTTAGGCTCGTCCCAGACCGCATTTTCCTCCTCTGTCAGCCCACCTTCGCCGGTCCTTATGAGTTCTCCGGTTTTGTCAATGCTGCCGTTTCTCAGATAGTATTCTTGCTTGAAAGACAGCCTCATACGATAGATTGCGCAGGGGTCTTTCTTGAACAGTCCCTTTACGCCTACTGTGAAGATATTAGGTTTGGAAAGGTCCTTGGCCGGGTCGTTGTCGAGCCTCATGGTGGTCTTGTATATCATCCTTCCGGCTCTTCTGATTCCCGAACCGCCTTGCATATCGTTTTCCTGCAGGAATGACAGAATATTGTTCGGGTAAATCTTTATTATGCTGATATCCACGGCTTTAAGATTCTCCGCGACGAACGGGATTATCGGGTTTTCCATGTCCGGCAAAATGTTTCCCTCTTCTGCGAATCTGACTTCCGGCTTAGGAATACCGGTGCGGAATGTCTGTATCCAGTTGTCGCCCAGGCTCTTGCCGTCGATATCCCTCAAGTATTGACTGATTTCCAGGGTCAATGCCTCTCTTTCCTGGTTGCCGTACCAGATGCTGAGCACGTTGTCAAATATGGCAGTTCGTACATTGTCATCTGTACCGTCCAATGTCACAAGGCCTTTCGTGCTTATTCCCTTGTGAAGCGGCTCTGAAAAAATCACGTCGATGCGGTTGTCCGCGAGGTTTTGTCTGGAGTCGGTGACGGTGAAAACGCCTTCCGCCGGAATCCTGATATGCAGGTCTTCGCATTTCGCAAATCCCGTGTTCCCCGGCTTGAAGCTGATATCCAGTCCTTCCTCCGCCTGTCCGCGTTTCAGTCCTGTCGCTGTGAAGGTCAATGTATTCCTGTCTGTTTCCTGAACATCGAAAGTTCCGCCTTCGCCGCTCCATTTAAAATCTATGAGTGATGCCGGATTGTCTATGTCAATGCCTTCACTCAGGGTTAATTTTCCTGTCACGACGGCATTGACCCTATCCGTAGCGGAAATCCTGATCCCGCCGGACTCGAGGCGGGCTTCCTTGGGCGCAGTCCTGAAACTGAACTCGAATTCTTTGTGCGACTTGTCAGTCTCGACGATATTTCCGAGCAGGAATCGGCAGGTGTAGGTTTTTCCGGCCTTCAGGGATCCTTTTTCGGGGATGAATTCGATTCTACGGGAATTTGCACACTGTACAGAACCTTCGATGGAAGGGGAGAACCTGAATAGTTTGGTCAGGGCTTTATTTATTTCTGTTTCAGTGCCTTGCAAGTCGTTGACCGGGGACTCCAATTCGATTATGATATGGTCGTCACCGGAGAGGACCCCGCCTGTGTAACCGCTGATATATTCTGCAAAACTGCTGTCAGGGACTGCAGGGGTATTCGTACAACCGTTTATGGTCCATGCTGAGATCGCGATTATGGCGAACCGGCGCCAGATTTTTTTAGTGTCCATGGCATGAAGATTTTTGTCATATTTGACCAATATAGTAATTATTATATAAATAGTTATCGGTTCCGGGGAGAAATTTTTATGACGGCGGCTGTTTCTTCGGCATTGACATAACGCTGACAAATTGTCATGATAGGAGCGAGTGGCACGGCAGTTGATTCTACTGGAGTGGCTTTCGGATGAAAGTCGGCATTGAGTAAAAACATTAAAATTATAAAATCATGATTAGACCATTAGCAGATAGAGTTGTTCTCGAGCCTAAAGAGGCTGAGACAAAGACAGCTTCAGGACTTTATATTCCTGATACAGCTAAGGAGAAACCTCAGCAGGGTAAGGTTGTAGCTTGTGGACCTGGCAAGAAGGATGAGCCGATGGAAGTTAAAGTCGGTGACGAGGTTCTTTATGGCAAGTATGCCGGAACTGAGGTGACTGTAGAGGATAAGAAATATCTTATCGTCCGTCAGTCAGACATTATGGCAATATTATAATCATAGGAGGACATTATTATGGCTAAAGATATTAAATTCGATGTTGAGGTTCGCGCTAAAATGAAACAGGGCGCTGACGCTCTCGCAGATGCAGTTAAGGTTACACTTGGACCTAAAGGTCGTAACGTCGTTATCGACAAGAAGTTCGGTGCTCCTCAGGTAACTAAGGACGGTGTTACTGTCGCTAAGGAAATCGAGTTGAAAGACAGATTCGCCAATATGGGTGCACAGATGGTCAAGGAAGTCGCTTCCAAGACTAACGAGCAGGCCGGTGACGGTACTACCACAGCTACTGTTCTCGCTCAGGCTATTATCAATGTCGGTTTGAAGAACGTTACTGCAGGTGCAAGTCCTCTGGATTTGAAGAAGGGTATCGACAAGGCAGTCGCTGCTGTTGTTGCTGAGCTCAAGGCTCACAGCCATGAAGTCGGTGACGATTACTCTAAGGTAGAGCAGGTAGGTACAGTATCAGCCAACAACGATGCTACTATCGGTAAACTTATCGCAGACGCTATGTCTAAAGTAAAGAAAGATGGTGTCATCACTGTAGAAGAGGCTAAGGGTACCGCGACTGAGGTTAAGGTCGTAGAGGGTATGCAGTTCGACAGAGGTTATATCTCTCCTTACTTTATGACTAATTCTGACAAGATGGAAGCTAGCCTCGACAGCCCATATGTTCTTATTACGGACAAGAAGATTTCTACTATGAAGGATCTTCTTCCTATCCTCGAGCCTATCGCAAGGGATGGCAAGTCACTCCTTATCATCGCTGAGGATGTTGATGGAGAGGCACTTACAACATTGGTTGTGAACAGACTCCGTGGAACTATCAAGGTTGCTGCCGTAAAGGCTCCAGGATTCGGCGACCGTCGTAAGGAGATGCTTCAGGATATTGCTACTCTTACTGGTGCTACTTTGGTTTCAGAGGAAAGAGGATTTACTCTTGAGAACACAACTCCTGAGATGCTCGGTAAAGCAGAGAAGGTTACCATCACAAAGGAGAACACCACTATCGTAGGCGGTGCAGGTAACAAAGAGGATATCGCAGAGCGTGTAGAGCTTATCAGAAAGCAGATTTCTACTTCTACTTCTGATTACGATAAGGAGAAACTTCAGGAGCGTCTCGGAAAACTCGCCGGCGGTGTAGCTGTACTTTATGTAGGTGCTACTACTGAGGTAGAGATGAAAGAGAAGAAGGACCGCGTCGAGGATGCATTGAACGCAACTCGTGCTGCAGTGGAGGAAGGTTATCTTCCTGGTGGCGGTGTAGCTTACATCCGTGCTGCAGAGGTTTTGAAGAATCTCAAGGGTGACAACGAGGATCAGACCACTGGTATTCACATCGTGGCTCGTGCTATCGAGGAGCCTCTCCGTCAGATTGCAAGGAATGCAGACGTTGACGGCAGCGTGATTATCCAGAAGATTCGTGAGGGTAAAGATGATTTCGGTTACAATGCACGTACCGGTGAGTATGTGAATATGTTCGAGGCCGGTGTCATCGACCCTACCAAGGTAAGCCGTGTGGCTCTCGAGAACGCTGCGTCTGTAGCAGGTATGTTCTTGACTACCGAGTGCGGTATCGTAGACATCCCGGAACCGGCTCCAGCTGCTCCTGCAATGCCTGAAGGCGGAATGATGTAATTTTTCGCACAATATAAATTTAAGCCTCGGAACGCTGTAATGGCTGTTCCGGGGCTTTGTCGTTTTGCGAAGCATTCGATAACGGCAAAACTAATTTATGTCCTGCTCCGCACCCACGGAGCGGGATTTTTTTTATTTGAAATCCGAAACCGGTTTTATATATTTGTATACTTGTGGAAACTAATAACATATTGACTTAGACATATGACTTACGACTATTGCTGCTCCCGGGACGGACACGGACTTGAGATTCCGGGATTCTCCGCGGTATTCATACAGACTTTCAGCATAAAGCAGGAAAGACAGTTTTTTCTTCCGAAGGAATATGACAAACATCTTCCGGGCGATGAAGATTATGTTTTCCATAAAGAGAAATTTGTCTATGAAGAAAAAGCAGATGCATTGACCATCCCGATCGTGCCGATGGGGCGGAGCATCGAGAAACAGATATTTGTCCTGCGCAACGAAGGCCCGTCTCCTGACGAGAAAAATGTCAGGAGGTTTTCACTGCGAGGATTTGACTTCGAGATGCCGATCGAGCCTGAGGAAGATGAAATCGAGCCGCGTCTGCTCAGGTGTCATGTCAATGTGGAGATGTCATTGTTCTTCGGCAATACCGTGTCCTTCACTTACCGTTTTCTTTTTAACGGACATTCCGGAACATTGTCCGCGCCTGTCGGCATTGACCATATAATAGCATTGCTCTCGACCTGGCTGGGGGCGGAATATTGGAGCCGCGATGAATCGGAAGCTTGCGGGGACGGCGAGTCTCGCACGAACATTAATCTCGTGGGCGATTTCAGGGTGGACAATATCTTTTTCAGCGAATCAGGCGAGCCTCTGGAAGTCGGCGAGACTTTACCGATGAGCAGTAGCGAACGCGGTTTCGGGAAAGTGGCAGTCAGATATAAGCGCTTCATTTACCGATGCTGCACCAAGTTCAGCAAAGCATTGAGCGGCGAGGAGAAGGCTAAGTACCGCAAACGCATGAAAATCATGCCGATAACTATGGTCAATGATTCCCGTTATGCGATGGTGGACTTGTGGGAGGACATCCGTCATCCGCTTACCGACGGTACGGATTTGTTCAGCAATGACAGATCGGACAGGTTGACCGAAGCGCAGATTGTCAACCATATCCGTGACTGGCACAAGCCTGAACTCATCGGTCTTATGACATTGTATCCTGGCGAATGGCCGTACAGGGATGCGGCAGCTTATGACGAGGTCTGCGGCGAAAACATTGCCATCGACACTGATGACCTTGTGCTGGTAAACAGTAACATGAGCATTGTCCTGGGAACTTACGGGCGTCGCGGCGACGGGAAGGACACGGCCGGAACGGTGGAGAAGAAAGGCGTGAACTGGGCGGAACATCTGAAGGAACGCGCGCGTTATCATGTGTCGTGGCCAGAGTATCTGCTTATCCTTCAGATGGTTCTGGCGAAGAAATACGTTATCGGACGTGCCAATGACGTGCTTATCGATGCGACATTGTCCGCTTCCAGCACATCTTCGCTGGACTTGATCGGTCAGAATGCCAAGCTCAGCATTAGGCTCTCCCGGATGGTGCTGCAGTTGGACGTGGTGAAGTATTCCAAGTTCGCGTCTCACAAGGTGATGTTCGACCGCACTGCCAGGCGTCTGAATCTGGACAATGATCTCGACCGCTTGAATGAGATGATGTCGATGGTGGACAGCAGTCTGCATAACCTGAGCGATTTCAAGTCGATGAAGTCGGACTTCGTGCTGAATTTCATTCTGGCGATAATTTCAGTCGCTTCCACGTTCGAGCTTTTCTTCCAGCAGTCGGAGATGCCGTTCCTGACCTATTTCGGCATACAGTCCAGTCATCTGGCGGCCGTGGTTGTGATGGTAGTCGCATGCGTCACGATTTTCGGTATACTTCTGGTCGTTTCCAAGACCATCCGCACCATTATCGGCAAAATCAAGGAAATAATAGCATAATATATATGGATAATATTGTCATTGCACCTGCAACTATTCAGGACAAGGATGCGCTTGCGGATTTGTTTTATGCGCATTTGTCGGAGAATGTGGAATATATTTCCCATGGCGAGATGCAGATGGGAATCGGACATCTAGTTTTCAATGGAGAGGAATATGTGCCGCAACTCGATGCGGACAGCCGTCATCTGTGGCTTATATACCTAGAGGAGCACATGACGACGGATGGAGCAGCGGTATTCAAGGCGGAAGATGCCGCAGGAAAGCTGCTCGGCTTCTGTGTCCTCGAAACCGATTCCGACGGCGGCGCTCCTTTCGGTGTCCTCTGTGATATTCTTGTCAATGCTGCTGCGCGTGGCCGGGGTGTCGGAGGCCGTTTGTTTGCCGCAGCCGAAGATTGGTTCCGTCATAGAGGTCTTAAGGACGTTTATCTCGAATCCGGCAAGAATAATCACCATGCCCATGAGTTTTTTATGCGCCGCGGATTCATGAAGGTGTCCGAAGTTTACTACAAAGGTGGTAAATAAAGAGTGTCTGCTTGGTGCGTGAACTCTTTCGCGACTCTCTTTGCATAGCAGCTCCTTTTGCATGGCTGCGTCAGGAGGTCGGACTCGTCCGCTCAGGTGCTGCGCAATTCGCGTCCTGAGTTCCGCCTCCTGCCGCTGCGCGACAGTATGCTCTTCGGGTATTGTCTCGTGGCCGGTCGGCGGCTGTTGCCCAGCGAGCGAATTGCGCAGCACCTGAGCGAGTGGGCATAGACCGCCGGCATCCACGAGAACATTGTCAGTCGGTTTTGCTGCAAATGGTACCAAGAAAACGTTTTAAGGTGCACGAAGAGTATTAAATTTTGCATTTTGTACAGAGAAAACGTTTTATGTGGCACAAAGTTTTAGAGTCAGTGTGATGAACATGGCTGCGTCAGTAGGTCGGACTCGTCCGCTCAGGTGCTGCGCAATTCGCGTCCTGAGTTCCGCCTCC
>UREV01000021.1 GCA_900546925.1 uncultured Bacteroides sp. | reverse complement strand
TCTTAAAAATCAGCAATTTATATTTAACTCGTTAGGTAATTGTCGGGAATGCAGGAAGAATGTTTCAGGGGTATTTCGTAATAATATCACTTGAATGGAATAATCTCCACCGCCCCAGGCGTCTTATCCTCAACTTCAGGAGTCAGATGAATAATCCTTTGATTGGAGCTGCCTCTGAAATGCAATTGCGGATCACGCAAAGATTCCACATAAGGCCCGTCTACCAGGACATCCAGATAAGGCAGCATCATAGACAACTTACTGTCAGCCAAAATCTCCTCATAGGTAAATCCTGTCCAGCACCATATCGTCTTGTTCGTCTCAGCCTTAATTCGTCTGGCCAGTTCAGTGAACCCTTCCACCTGATAAAACGGATCTCCCCCACTGAAAGACACATTGCTGATATCATCATCCTTAATCACCTGCAGAAGGTCATCTACACTCATCTTGTGGCCATTCCCGAAATCCCAGGATTGGGGATTATGACATCCGGGACAATGATGCCGACACCCGGCACAATAAATGGAAGTGCGCAGACCAGGGCCGTCAGCCATAGTCTGCTCCATCACCTCCATTATATATAACTCTTGATTATCCACTATTGAATAAACCTTCTCAGATTAATAGAGCTCAAGTTTCGCAAGTGCAGAACACAACTTATAGAGCCCGTCATGACGAATGTAAGTCCTTCCCACCAAGACCCTGAAAATTACTTATGAACCACGCGGTCCTTCAACTCCGCCAACTTGGCACTATTCCACCTGTTAGTCGTTCCGACAAGATACCCCGTAATTCTCTGAAGGGTATCGATGTTATGGCCATGACAATGCGGACATTCCGTAAGTCCCTCAGTAGCATCCTCATAACCACAATCCAGACAACGGTTGCGATTATGGTTCACACTGCCGTAACCGATATTGTACTTATCCATAAGATCGACAATATTCATGATAGCCTCAGGATTATGGGTAGCATCCCCGTCGATTTCCACATAGAAAATATGTCCGCCACGCTCAAGATCATGATAAGGAGCCTCCACTTCAGCCTTATGCTTCGGAGTACAATGGAAATAAACCGGAACATGACTTGAATTCGTATAGTAATCCTTATCCGTCACACCCTTTATAACACCATACTTCTTCCTGTCCATCTTGGTAAACCTTCCGGACAATCCCTCTGCAGGAGTTCCGAGCACACTGAAATTATGCTGAAACTTCTCAGAATACTCATTCGCCTTGTCCCTGAAATATGTCACAATCCTAAGTCCAAGATCCTGAGCCTCTTGCGACTCTCCGTGATGTTTTCCTATCAATGCTATCAGACACTCCGCAAGACCGATGAAACCGATTCCGAGGGTACCCTGATTCAGCACTGACTCCACCGTATCATCCGGGTTCAGATCCTCGCTGCCCAGCCAAAGCTTACCCATCAGCAGAGGGAACTGCTTCGCGAGCGCCGTCTTCTGGAAATTATACCTTTCGCACAGCTGCTGAGCCGTAACATCCAAGACCCGATCCAGCTTGTGGAAAAATTCTGTAATTCGCTCATTTTTATTGTCAATGTCCATGCACTCGATAGCAAGACGGACGATATTCACAGTCGTAAAGCTCAGATTGCCACGACCGATGGAAGTCTTGGGACCGAACCTGTTTTCAAACACCCTGGTACGACATCCCATAGTGGCAACTTCATGGATATAACGCTTAGGATCATCCTCACGCCACTCAGAATCTCTGTTGAATGTAGCATCCAAGTTCAGGAAATTCGGGAAAAACCTTCTGGCAGAGACCTTACAAGCGAATTTATACAAATCATAGTTAGGATCTTCCGGCAAATAACTTACACCACGTTTCTTCTTCCAAATCTGGATAGGGAAAATAGCTGTAGAACCATTGCCCACTCCCTCATAAGTAGTGTTGAGAATCTCCCTGATAATACACCTTCCCTCAGCCGAAGTATCAGTACCATAGTTTATAGAACTGAACACCACCTGGTTACCGCCACGAGAATGAATCGTATTCATATTGTGCACAAAAGCCTCCATAGCCTGATGTACACGACTGACCGTCATATTGACAGCGTGCTGTTTCAGTCTCTCCTCGCCCTTTATCCCGACAAGGTCACGCTTGATATAATCATCGATAGGAGCATCTTTAAGTTCGGTCAGGTCAATGCCTTCCAGCAATTCGAGTTTACCGATTTCTTCTTTGTAAGTCTTCCTGACATAAGGAGCAAGATAAAAATCGAAAGCAGGAATAGCCTGACCTCCATGCATCTCATTCTGGACGGTTTCCATGGAAATACATGCGAGCACAGCTGCCGTCTCGATTCTCTTGGCAGGACGGGACTCACCATGACCGGCATGGAATCCCTCATCAAGAATCTTGTCGAGAGGATGCTGCAGACAAGTCAAACTCTTCGTAGGGTAATAATCCTTGTCATGAATATGTATATATCCATTGTAAACAGCCTCGCGGACATCATCCGAAAGCAGGCTCTCATCCACATAAGTCTTCGTCGCCTCAGATGCGAACTTCATCATCATACCTGCAGGCGTATCTGCATTCATGTTCGCATTCTCACGCGTAATATCATTGGCCTGAGCATCGATAATCTCCTTGAAAATTTCGCGGGTCTTGGCCTTTCTGGCGAGATTCCTCTGGTTGCGGTAAGCGATATACTTTTTGGCGACCTCTTTGCGCGGGCTCTTCATGAGCTCGAACTCGACGCAATCCTGGATTTCCTCCACTCCCATCTGATCCTTCTCTATCTTGGAAATCGCATCTGCGATCTTGGCAGCGAGGACTATATCTTCCCCAGCATCAGTCACATCCATAGCTTTCAGGATAGCTGCCACAATTTTCTGATTGTTAAAATCCACGAGACGTCCGTCGCGTTTAACTACATGCTTGACCATAGTATTGTCTTAGTGTTATTGTATACGAAATTTATTATTTAACGGTTACTTAGCAGTAACAAACATTACAAATATACGCGAAAACCTGAAGAATTATCCCCGGATATATGTTAAAGTTTTCAACATTATCCGGGGATTATTCACAAAACGGCAACAGAGCCGTCTAGAACGCTCTTTTAGAATTATTAAAATTTAAATACAAGCCGGAAAAACGCTATCGAAGCCACAATTCAGGGTTCTGCGGAGTAGTTCCCTTCCAAATCTGGAAATGCAGCTGATTCATGCCGTCGATAGTATCCACAGTACCGACAATCTGTCCCGTCTTGACCTTGTCGCCAGGCTTGACCGCTGTGCTTCCGAGCTTACAATAGAAGGAGAAGTAATTTCCGTGCTGGACAAGGACGCACTTGTTGTAACCCGGCATGACCACGATTTGTTTCACAACCCCGTCGAACACAGCCTTCACAGGTGCATCCTTCGGGAGAGCGATATTCACGCCATTGTTAAACGGAAGTTTCACAGACTTGAACACCGGATGATAATGCTGTCCGAAATGGTCCACGACAGGTCCATCAGCCGGCCAAGGCAGACGTCCCTTATTCTTCGAAAACTCGGAATCCAACTTCATATCCACCGGCTGCTTGATCTTCCCGGTACCCTTTCCGCGCATCGACGCCGCGATAATTCTCTCTATTTCGCGGTTCAATGCTTCCACTTGTTTCTTCTTGGCAGCAAGGTCTTTCTGATACTTGCTTCTATTCCTTTTCAGCTGAGCCACATACGTTTGCGACTGCAATTCCTCTTTACGTAGCAGCTCCACGTCAGCTGCCCTCTTAGCCCTCAACGCCTGAGCCTGGTTCCGCATCACGGCCAACGA
Source organism: uncultured Bacteroides sp. (assembly GCA_900546925.1). Taxonomy (GTDB): domain Bacteria; phylum Bacteroidota; class Bacteroidia; order Bacteroidales; family UBA932; genus Cryptobacteroides. The sequence goes on along the minus strand of UREV01000021.1, from coordinate 39,762 downwards.
ATCCATCTCATCCTGAAGAGCGGCCCGGGTCTCCTTAATCTTCTCACCCTGCCGATTCATCTCCGTAGACAAATTCTTCAGATATCCGGCTCTCCGGAACGCCTGCCCCAGATTTTCGCTAGCGAGAATGTACATATACCAGACCTTCGAATCCCTGTTCCGGTACGCGCTCTTGACCAGTTTCCCGTAATATACCGACAACGTGTCGAGTCTCCCCTGCAGCCGATCCACCTCCTTCTGTTTCTCGCCGATCTTTCCCCGCAGCACCGCAATCTCCCTGTCGCTGTCTTCGACCAACGCTTTCCGGGCCTCGATTTTCTGTCTTGTCAGGGTCAATGCCGTCATGGCGTTCTTGCTTTGCATAGCATTGTCTTTCAACTGTTTATCAATAGCAGCGATCTCTTTTTCAAGACGTGATTTTTTACTCTGCTGGGCACGAGTGTCCTGAGCAAATGAAACAAAGGCATTGACCTGAAACATCAGGAGCAACGCGAAAATCCGCGACACAACGGCATTGATCCGAACCCTTTTCATTCCTTTCCCTCCGCGGCTTTAGTTTTGGCCTGCTGGCGATAGACCTTCGCGAGATCCTTCTCTCCGAGAGCATCGAGGACGGTGGCGTAGTGCTCGAGCATGGTCGCGCTTTCCTTGCCTCCATACAGCATGGCATGTTTAAAGAACGGCTTGGCTTCCAGCGCTTTACCCTGCAGATACAATATCCATCCGAAGGTATCGAGATACGTCGCATTGTCAGGTTCTGCCTCGACGGTCTTCTTGCTCATCTGATAGGCCTTCTTCAGTTTCTTGCCTTGAACCGAGAGGAAATACGCGTAATTATTCAGAACCGGCGCATAGTCAGGATTTACTTTCAACGCATTGTCATACGCCTTGTAAGCTTTCTCCTGCTCACCTAGCTGATGATGCATGTCGCCCATAGTGCTCCACGCGGACAATGCCACAGCGCTATCTCCGGGGGCCACTTTCAACATCTTTTCGCAGTTGGAAATGATGCCGTTATAGTCTTTCAAATTATATTTTCCGATGTTGGAATACTCTATGAAATCTGGAATTGCCGGGAACTTGGCAGACACGGAATCGCTCACCTCCACGGCTTGTTTCCAATCCTGCGCAGTAAGGAGCATCTGAATATAACCAGCTGCTGCTGAAGCACTTTTCGGATTCTGGAGCATCATATTCTTGTAAATGGACTCCGCTTTTTGGGTGCGGCCTGTAGCGAAGTAATACAGACCGGCAGTCTGCAGAAGCGCCGTGTCGGAAGGATGCACTTCCAGCGCGATATTCATAGTCGAGTCGAACTGCGGACCAAAAGAGCGCACGAAACGCGGATCCGCCTGACGGACAACCGCTTGCAAATAGTCCGATTTCGCCGAAGCACGCACATTCCTGTCGCGCATCAGACCATACATAACCTCGAAATACTGAGGATATTTCCTCGTGAGCCTGTATGCCTCGGCGGTTCCGAGCAATGCCGGAGCGTAGTCCTTGTCGATCGAGAGAGCCTCTTCGTAGTAGGTCAATGCCGTAGAGTCGTTGTACATACTCATCTGATAATCACCGAGAAGCGTAAGCACCTGAGGTGACGAATATTCGCTGTTATACTCTTCCAACGCGCGGAACGCCTCCTCGTCACGTTTCTGATGACGGAGAATGTCAAATTTCGTCATGACGGTGGCATCGCTCTTGCCGAACTGTGTCTCGATATCGTCGATGGTCTTCAGCGCCTGGTCCATCTGATTCTGGTTAATGTACAGATTGGCAAGGTTATAGTACAATTCACCGCGTTTCGGGAAATCTTTCAGCAGGGATTCGTACATGGAAATCGTCAAGTCGTTGCGGCCTGTCATTCCGTACAATCCTGCGAGCATATAGCGATACCAGTAGTTGACAGAATCGAGAGAAACGGCTTTCTTAAGCCCCTCTTCTGCAACGGATGCATTCTTTAACTTAATACCACACAAGCCTTTATAATACCATGCGGCATCATTGTCAGGAGAATTCTTTATGATGCGGTCGAGCAAAGCTATGGCTTCCTGATACTGTCCGTCTTCATATTTCTGAACAGCATCGATGAGAAGACCGTCGCCATTCCCGACCAGAGCGGACTGGATGAGACTGCCATGTTTAACACCCTGAGCCGATGAATCTCCCCCGGAAAAGGCTGCGATCAATGCTGCCAAGGCACAAATTATTATATATCTATATTTCATATCAATGTTTTCCTAAACCCGATCTATGCAAAAATAGTACAAAAATCATTATTTTTGGCATCAACTACACGATTCTGCGTATGATGACGCAACATTTCGTGTCCAATTTGCATCTTATTAACTAGAAAAAGGAAGAAGGGACCCTGTATGACGGGTAAAGAAATATCGGAGAATGTGATCAAAAATTGCAAACAGGGTGACAGAGCAGCACAGAGAGAACTCTATAACGCTTTGGCAGCCAAGATGTTTGCTGTATGTATCCGATATATGGGAGATAGAGATGCTGCAGAAGATATTTTGCAAGACGGATTCGTGACACTGTTTTCCAAAATTAAAAGTTACTCAGGTCAAGGTTCTTTCGAAGGATGGGCCAGAAGGGTCTTCATGAACACGGCATTGATGGAACTGAGAAAAAAAGACGCGATTTCCATGAGCGAAGATTTGGATTCCATCAGAGACATGGAGGATTGCGACATTCCATCCCAACTTGAAGACATAGGATATGCGGAGCTCCTGAAGATGATTACTTCGCTGCCCACGGGATACAGGACGGTGTTCAACATGTATGTGATCGAAGGATATTCACATAACGAAATCTCGGAGGCATTGGGAATCAGTCCGGTAACATCGCGTTCGCAGTTACAGCGCGCAAGGGTGATGCTGCAGGAGAAGATAAACATGAAAAGACATGGACGATAAAAAATATAAAGAATTCGACCGGGAGATCAGGTCTATGATGGCGGATGCTGAGGAGGCTGTTCCTCAACACCTCGCTGATGACGTGTTTGCCCGATTGGATGCTATGGAAGGTAAGACCACAAAGAAAGTCATTCCGTTGTGGTTCAAATATATAGGTGCAGGTTTAGCTGTTGCCGCTTCTCTGGTTTTGGCTATTGTATTGTGGCCGGAGCAGATATCGGTAGTGGAGAAGGATGGAGAGATTACAGCTATGACCATCGAAGAGACGAAGCCGGAAACGGAGAAAATTCTTCTGGCAGACAATTCTCAGGAGGCTGCCAAAGAGTCTGTAAAAACTTCCGTGAAGTACAGACCACAGGCTGTTGTGGAGACAGAGAACGACGCCTGTACCGAGGATAACAACAGAATAGAAGAGGACACTGATAAACTTACAGAAAAAACTATTACAGAAGAAGTTACAACAGTAGAAGAGGTAACGGGAGACACTCCTGAGAAGGCATCAGAGAAGAAGGATTCAGATGATTCACAGGTCGATCCGTTTGCTCTCATGGAATGGGAAGACCAGACTCGCCAGGCTTCAGTCGTATCATTGACCGTAGGCGGTGACGTTTCCAGCAACGGTGATCCATCAGGTCTGTCGAGGAGCAATAGTCTGAGAGCTCCTGAGCAGCTTGTCAATGCTGAATGGGTGGAGCAGACCAGCAAGGAATCATCTTATTCCATCCCTGTATCTTTTGGAGTCGGAGCAAGAATAGCCCTCGGAAAAAGATGGGGACTCAACACAGGACTGAAGTACTCTCTGCTGCAGAGGACCTTCGCAGGAACTTACACCAAAATCACTGACGGAAAGACTGTCGCCAATATCAGTTCCGATATCCGCCACACTATCCATTATATCGGAATTCCTCTGCAAGGTTATTTCGACATAATCGACGGTTCCAAGGTTAAGCTCTACGCATACGCCGGCGGTGAAGCAGAAAAGGCATTGGCAAACGTCTATCGCATAAAGAATCAGCCGAAAGACGTTATCTACAGAGAGAATGTGAAAGGTGTTCAATTATCTGTAAATGCCGGATTCGGAATCGAGTTCGCAGTCGCAAAACAGCTTGGATTATATATAAATCCCGGCTTAGCTTACTACTTCGACTGCGATCAGCCAGTCAGCATCCGCACTCAGCAGCCACTCATGATGAACTTCGAAGTGGGAATGAGAGTAAAGCTCTGATACTAACGTTTATATAAAGCAAACAAAGCTGATCCGCTACCTGACATGGCGGCGTAGTCTGCCCCAGAGTCATATAAGGATTTCTTGATGGCGGCCAACTCAGGATGAGCCTTGAACACAGTCTGCTCAAAATCATTGACCAATAACTCTTTCCACTCAGATACCGGAAGGCTGAGCACCTCTGCGAGGCTTCGCTCAGGCACGGTAGGGACGATTCCTCTATAGGCTTCTGCGGTGGAGACGCTCACTCCTTCAGGGGTCAGAATCTGGAGTTCGTACGACGGCTTCCCATCGTTTTCCGGGTTTTCGCCCGGATCTGTAATGTTTATGTTCAAATCGAACGGCGTAAGTATCTCACCTCTACCTTCTCCGCGCATTGGATGGTCCCAGATGAAGAAGGCGCAATCGCTTCCGAGACGGGATGCGTACTCTGCAAGTTTAGCGTTATCCAGGCCGAGACCGAACATTTCCGAAAGCATCTTGAGGGTATAGGCAGCATCCGCAGAGCCGCCGCCGAGACCTGCACCTACAGGAGATGTCTTTTCCAAGAAGATTTTGGCCGAAGGTAGGTTATAATCCTCATTAAGAAGCAGATACGCCTTAGCACAAAGATCTTTCAGGACGGGCCAGTCCACACCTTCTTTCCTCGCGACGGTAATCATCAGTTTGCCGTCTTCCGAAATCGCCTGGGACAATGTCGGTATTTCTTCATCTTCGGACAGGCTGTCGTTTCCGATTCTGGAATTTCCTCCATAGATGGAGTTCAGTCTGGCAGATGTCCTGCTGTAATCGTCCCCGGAAATGATTTCCAATGTGTCAGTTATCTGATGACTTGGGATGAACAATGTGTCGAGGTCGTGGTAACCATCACTTCTTTTTCGGAGGACATTCAGTCCGAGATTTATCTTTACCGGAGGATTTGTGATCATATTCAAGTTAGCTTTTACAATCTTCAAAAATAAGACAATAATTTCCAAAAGGCAAAATCTTTACGTAAGTTTGCAGAGTAAATATAACGGAATCATGAAGCACGAAATCGTCATAAAGGATCTCAGTACCATCCAGCAGGCTGCTGAGCAATTTCTTAAAGAGACTGCAGGTCATAATGTAATAGCTTTTTTCGCACCGATGGGCGCGGGAAAAACGACTTTTACCACAGCCATCTGCCACAAACTCGGAGTAAAGGAAGATGCTGTCAGTTCACCTACCTTTTCTATTGTAAACGAGTATCGTACCGCTTCAGGAGATTCTATTTTCCATTTCGATTTCTACAGAATCTCCAAGCTCGCCGAGGCCTTCGACATAGGTTTCTTCGACTATGTGGACAGTGGATGTCTCTGTCTTATCGAGTGGCCTGAGAACATCGAGGAAATTCTGCCGGAAGAGACATTGAAAGTCTATATTTCTGTAAATCCGGACGAATCCAGGACCATATCCTGGGAGGATTAATCTCACGGCACGACGCTGATCGAGGATATATAGCCGTTTATCTTCAGTTTAGTCATCACGTTATTCTTGAAGATAACGGGAGGTACGCCCTTGTCTAAGGAAGAGAGTCCTGCATAAAAGTTTTCCCCGACAAGAGAGGCACAGTTTGTCGACATCATGGTGTAACGTCCGGCGATGCAGCACGAATTTTTACCTGATTCCTTGTCGACTTTCACCAACTCAGTAACTATACCACCTGACACGGAAGCATACGCATAGTCCTCACCATCAACATAATAGTCACCGGTATCCGCTGTTGCAAGAGTAGAAGGTCTGGTTCCGCCAGCTTTCCATAAAGAGGACATCATGCGTTTCCAGTTGTCATAAGAATATTCGGAGGCGATGTAGATATTGTCACCCGACCAAAGCAGATGACTGGAAAACAGTTGGCAATTCGACGCAGACATGGCATAAGACACCACGTCGTCTCCGGAAAACAGCACAGGAGACATTCCTTTCACACTCATATCGGCCAATATATATCTTTTTCCGTTTATCGTGCGGATATCATGGACTTGAGTGATCCTGTTGTCGAGCTTAATCTGGGAAGACACGCCATCTGTCACTTGATAACATGAAATGGTTTCTTTTTTCGATGTTCCGGTAACGATCTTATAAAAGAATTCCAGCTTATTGCCATCTTCAGAAATGGCACCTGTAGGCCAGGAAGGATGTGCATAGTTTCCAACGACTTGCCCTGCGGTATTGGAGAACAATGGGACGCCGTTCTTTCTCATGGACAGCCCCTTACCTGATCTGTTCTGGCCCAAGGTATACACGTCGCCGTCTTTTACAATAAAGCCGCAGACCATTTCCCGACCCTGATAGCGGAATATCTCCGCCCCGTCTTTCATGAATACCGTCTCGGCATTTGTGGAATAATCTGTATACAGATGTCCGTCAATGAATCTGTGCATATCCGGATGCGGGCTGACGAAGGCTCCCTGGCCGCCGTCTACGCCCAGAATCTCTTCCCCGTCCTTGTACACCACGATTCTGAATGGAGTCTCCTCCCCCGCCGAATCTTGTTGCCAATGATATTCCGGCGGGAATTCCACACAGGTAACGTATAACGAAGTGTCCCGTCCATCGTTACCGTGGGAGTGATTTCCTCCGGTGTAATAATCGCCTGTTTCCAAGCGAGGTCTCCCCAACTCCACTTCTGTTCTGAAAAAATTGCATGCGGTAATCATCATCGCAAACAATACACACAAACACACACGCATAGACTTTTTTCGGCAAGTACGCAAGAAAAAACCAGGCTGCAAAAAATTTCGCCAAGCCTGGTGCATTTATACCACATTTTTACGTTTCTTAAATGTCCACTTTTTTCTTGTTCTGTTGTATAATGCTACGAGCCAACATGTTAGAACAAAGGAACTCTTCGAGTTGTTCACAGCCGGAATTCATTATCGAATGCCTGTCTCCTTCCCATAAGATGGTACCTTTATATAGATATCCTATATTGTCACCGATTTCCAAGATGGAATTAAGGTCATGTGTATTCATCACCGTAGTGATTCCGAACTCCTTGGTAATAGAGCTGATGAGCTTATCTATCACAATGGCTGTTTCAGGATCAAGTCCCGAGTTCGGTTCGTCACAGAACAGATAGGACGGATTCAGGGCGATGGCTCTTGCGATACCTACACGCTTCTGCATACCTCCGGACAATTCATCAGGATACTTGTCTTCAGAATCTTTTACATTGACCTTATCCAAAAGGTATCTTGCTCTTTCCTTTTTTTCGGACTCCGACCAGTCGGTGAGGAAGTCCATCGGGAACATGATATTCCCGAGAACAGTACGGAAATCAAACAACGCGCTTCCCTGGAACAGAATGCCGATTTTCTGGTGAAGAAGTTTCTTTTCCAGAGGGGACATGCGTATAAACTCCTCATTATCATACCATATCTCTCCTGAATCAGGTTCCGCGAGACCCGTCAACAGACTGAGCAGTACCGTTTTTCCGGAACCGCTGGCACCGATGAGCATGTTACACTCGCCTTCTCTGAAAGACATGGACACATCTTTCAGAACTTGTTTGCCTTCAAAGCTTTTCGTAAGGTTCTTTACTGTAATCATCTCAAACGGCTTTTAATATAACAGGAGCTGGGTCAGGAGCAGGTCTGCCACAAGTATCAGGATACTGGATGTCACGATGGCCTTTGTGCTGGAACGTCCCACTCCGAGAGAACCATTTTTCGCATTGAATCCATGATATGCTGATACTGAGGTGATTATAAAGCAGAATACTGCCGTTTTCACACAACTGTACAAGACATAATATGCATTGAACGCAAATCTGAGACCGGTCAAATACTTGACAAGAGGTATCATTCCTGTGAGCCAGGTAATAAGACCGCCTCCGACAAGTCCCAAGACGATACTCAATATAGTAAGCAGCGGACTTGTTACAGTGGCTGCCAATATTTTAGGTCTGGCAACGAACGACGCGCTGTTTATTCCCATCATATCGATGGCGTCCAACTGCTGTGATATGCGCATGGTGCCTATCTCCGAAGCGATGCTCGACCCCATTTTTCCGGCCAGGATCAATGCTACCATAGTCGAACTGAATTCCAGAATCATACTCTCTCTGGTCATATAGCCGATGAGCATCTTGTCCAACAGAGGGTTAGACATATTGGATGCTGTTTGTATCACGAGGACGCCTCCCATGAAGAGTGAGATGACGCCTGTTATGACTATGGATGACATGATAAGTCTGTCGATTTCGATTACAAACTGTTTTTTCAGCATACGTTTATTCTCCGGTTTTCTGAAAACTTGCCGGAGAAATATGGCATAGTTGCCTATCGATTTGAAAAAATTCGCTCTCATACAGCAGCGAAGTTAAGAATTTTTCCACATATAGGGAATTTAAGCCACATTTTTATGTTTCAAATATAGACCACCAGTAATTTCAGCGAACTTTCGGAAAAAATCACGAACATGCTGATTAATATTTATTGTGCGAAATGCATAGGCATACAGGCCGTGCCTGTAAATGTAGAGGTGGATATAAACTCAGGTATCGGAATTCATCTGGTAGGGCTGGCTGATATAGCTGTGAAGGAGAGTCTGCTCAGGATAATGACTGCTCTCCAGAGTTTGGGATTTCATATCCCGGGTAAAAAGATTGTGATAAATCTGGCACCTGCGGATATGCATAAAAACGGCAGCGGATATGATCTGCCCATAGCATTGGGTATCATCGCAGCGTCAGGGCAAAGGAATCTGCCGGCATTGACCCGATACATTATTATGGGAGAACTCGGGTTGGATGCGTCAGTCAGACCGGTCGCTGGGGCGATTCCGATTGCGGAGTTTTCGGCGAAGATGGGGCTGGACGGGTGTATTCTGCCAAAAGAGTCGGCGATGGAGGCGTCGGAGCTGCAGGGAATTAAAGTGTTCGGTGTCAGCACATTGACAGACGTGCTGAGAGTGCTCGAGGATCCTGACAATGCGGAAGACCTTCTGACTAAGCCGGTTACTAACGACGAAAAGGTCCAGTACAGTTATATGGATTTCGCGGATATCGTGGGACAGGAAGAGGCGAAGCGCGGACTGGAGATCGCTGCGGCTGGGGGGCATAATGCGATAATGATCGGTAGCCCGGGCTCCGGAAAGACGTCCATGGCGAAGGCAATGATCGGCATAATGCCGCAGATGACGACGGAGGAAGCGATAGAGACGAGTAAGATATATTCAGTTGCAGGTCAGCATCATACATCACGAGGACTTATCCGGGAACGGCCTTTTAGGGCTCCGCATTACAGTGCATCTCTGGCAGCAATTATCGGCGGCGGAAATGGGGACAATATACTGCCGGGAGAGGTTTCGCTCGCAGAAAATGGAATACTTTTTCTGGATGAGATGTCGTTGCTTCCGAAAAGCGTAATGGAGGCATTGAGAAGTCCATTGGAAGACAGGAAGGTGACTATTTCACGGCTCAGGTCGAAGGTGGATTATCCTGCGTCATTTATGCTCGTAGCGGCTTCGAACCCTTGTCCATGCGGATATTTCGGCATTAGGGGACGATGTTCATGCACTCCTGCTCAGCGGCAGAGTTATATTTCCAGGCTATCGGGGCCTATAATGGACAGAATAGATATTCAGCTGACTGTCAATCCAGTACCACCATCTAAGCTTGTCCACAAGCAGCGCGCGGAAACGAGTTCCGCAATAGCCGCAAGGGTCCGTGTCGCCAGAGAGATTCAGGCCTGTCGCTTCGCGGGGTGCAGTATTCATGTCAATGCCGAGATGTCAGGGGAGATGACGGATAGGTTTTGTAATCTGACTGACGAATGCAAGGTTCTGATAGAGGAACTGGCGAACAGATTAGGATTATCGGCAAGGGCATTTACCAGGATATTGAAACTTTCACGGACTATTGCTGATTTGGAGGTCGCCAGAGAGATTTGTGAGAAGCAGGGTTCCTACGAAGAATATATCCAGGAGCAGTTGGCAAATGACTGCTCATGGCCACATATCCAACCTCGCCATATCATGGAAGCTGTCGGGTATAGATTTCTCGACAGGATGAATATGATGATGTAAAAATAAGGAGATGTCCGTAGTCACAGGGGCTGGCGGACATCTCCTTATTTGATCGAAAAGAGTCGAGAATATTACATAGACTCAGCCTCTTCTACAGCTTTGAAATATCTGTAAGAGTTAACCTTCAACTCACCTGCAGCGAGGTCATCGCAAACTACGATACCGCATGGGTGATTCTGGAGGCATGAAAGTGTGCAATAGTGTGTAAGAGGTCCTTCTACAGAATCTTTCACTGCACGAGCTTTCTTGCTGCCGAATGCGAGGATAACTACTTCTTTAGCACCCATTACAGTAGCAACTCCTACTGAGAGAGCCTGCTTAGGAACTTTGTTCACGTCGTTCTCGAAGAAACGGGAGTTCACAACTCTTGTATCATAAGTAAGTGTCATGACTCTGGTTCTGGATACGAGAGAAGAGAATGGCTCGTTGAATGCGATATGGCCGTCCTCACCGATTCCGCCCAGGAACAAATCGATACCGCCAGCCTCAACAATGGCTTTCTCATAATTCTCGCACTCTGCCTTGAGGTCAGGTGCATTGCCATTCAAAATATGGATGTTTTCTGCCGGCTCATCGATATGGTCGAAGAGATATTTGTGCATGAAAGAGTGGTAGCTCTCAGGATGCTCCTCAGGAAGTCCTACATACTCATCCATGTTGAAAGAAATGACATTCTTGAAAGAAACTTCACCGGCTTTTACCATTCTGATAAGTTCGGCGTAAGTCTCGATAGGTGTAGAACCTGTGCAAAGACCGATTACAAATGGCTTGTCAGTAACGGCAGCCTTCTCGTTGATCTTCTTGGCAATGTAATGTGCAGCCCAGATAGAGCTCTTGCTTACATCTTCTCTGATAATGACTTTCATAATAATTAGTATTATTTGATGAAGCCCGTTTCCGGGCCTCAACTTTGTTAGTACAATTTAAGGAATACTTCAATAGCCTGATACTCAGCCATTCCCAGCTCATCATAAAGACGTGCTGTATTCTGGGTTCTGTCTTCAGCTCTCTGCCAGAACTCTCTCGGGTCGTCACCAGGGAACGGCACGATATCCTTCTGGGACAAGTGACGGAAGATGGCGTGACGTTTCTCTACTACCTCGTCCGGGCTAAGAGGGACTGCCATATCTACGCGGCCAAGTTCCCACTCCATCCAAGCACCACGGTAAAGCCATACGTGAGTATTCTCGATCCATGTCTCTCCCTCTTCTCTGAGCTGTTCGAGAGCCTCAAGCGCTGCCTCAGTACAAACTCTATGTGTTCCATGAGGGTCAGCAAGGTCTCCTGCCATGAACACCTGATCAGGACGCAGTTTCTTGAGCAAGTCCTTGATGATGTCCAGATCTGCCTGAGTACGAGGAAGTTTCTTCACGCCGCCTGACTCATAGAAAGGCAAATTGAGGAAATGGACATTGGTCTTATCATTCAATCCGAAGGATCTGTCCGCGCCGCGAGCCTCGCTTCGACGGATCGCGCCCTTGATGGCCAGGAGTTCTTTCGGCTCAGGCTCACCAGGTTTTTTCGAGTCAATGATGGCTTTTATTCTGTCGAATTCGTCTGCAAAACCGAGCTGGTGTGCAGCGTCCATGTGCTGAAGAACCACGTCATCATGAACGGCAAGGTCTCCGGATGTCTCGTAAGCAACATGAACGTTATGTCCCTGATGCACAAGACGAATGAAGGTTCCACCCATGGAAATCACATCATCGTCAGGATGTGGAGAGAAGATGAGGACTGTCTTAGGGAATGGCAATGCCGGTACAGGTCTCTGGCTATCATCTGCATTAGGTTTTCCGCCAGGCCAACCGGTAATGGTATGCTGAAGGTCGTTGAATACCTCGATGTTAATCTTGTCATAAGGACCGAACTTGTCGATGAGTTCACCGAGTGAATGTTCCAAGTAGTCATTAAGTGTAAGCTTGAGAATAGGCTTGTGCACTTCCTGGCAGAGCCATACAACTGCTTTTCTGATGAATTTGCGAGTCCAGTCGCAAGGTCCTACGAGCCAAGGAGATACAACCCTTGTCATAAGTGATGCAGCTGTCTCGTCCACATAGCATGTGATATCCGGATGAGTCTGGAGGAATGATGCCGGATAGTTCAGGTCGGCAGCGTTCTCCACCACGTTTTTAACGGCATTGGCCTTATCCTCACCCCAAGCCATAAGGATGATCTTCTTGGCGCTGTGCATGGTGTCGAGTCCGAGGGTGATAGCCTCCGAAGGGGTGTGCTTGAAGTCGCCGTTGAAGTTCTTGCCCTGGCGCTTGCGGGACTGGTATGAAAGGAGGACGGTGCGGGTGCGGCTGGATGGTGATGAGCCGGCCTCGTTGAATCCCACCTGACCATGCTCGCCCATACCGATCACGAGAAGGTCGAGTCCGCGCGCGAGTTTGTCGAATTCCGCGCAATATTCAGATACTTTTTCCGGGGCAATGCTGCCGTCCGGAATGTGTATGTTTTCTTCCTTGATGTCTACTGCGTTCAGCAAAGAAGTGTGGAGAATCTGGTTACGGCTCTGAGGCGCTTTCCTGCCGTATGGATAATATTCATCGATAGAGAATACTTCCACGTTTTTGAAAGATACCTTGCCTTCTTTATACAGCTGTGTGAGGCGCGCATAGAGGGATGCCGGTGTCTTTCCGGTCGTAAGGCCGAGCTTGAAGTTTCTATCTTTGCATGAGTTTATTGCGTTTACAATAATATCAGCGATTTTGTCGCTGGCTACGGAAGACTGCTCATAGATTTCTGTTCTGATTTTCTCATAACTGTGGAGAATATCAGCAGGAATATCTTTCTCGATGAGTCCGCCTTCCTTAGGCAATGTAAAGTGTTTCATATATGGCGTGTTTTATATGTTACTCAAGTAGTTTGGTTTTTCTCGTCAGTAAACTACAAATTTACTAATTATTTCTCATATACTGCTTTATTATTCTCCGATTCCCATATCTCGACTTTATAACAGTTAGGGGTCACGTCGCACATCCATTTAGCAAGGTTTTCAGCAGTAGGGCTGAACGGGAGAACTTCGTTCAGGTTCTTGTGGTCTATTTTAGACATGATGTTCTGTTTTATCACGGTAAAATCGGTGACCATTCCGTCTTCATCCAGGGTTTCTGATTTGCAGTGGACTATCACTATCCAGTTATGTCCATGAAGGGCTTCACATTTAGTACGCCGTTCAGTCGTCACATAGTGTGCGGCGGAAACTTCGAATCTTTTGCTAACGTAGTACATGATAAGTTATAATTAACTCATAAATTTAGTCAAGTTTCGCAAGTTGTCAAACTTGCTGAGCACAAACGCTTATTTGAGGGTTATCACTCGTTCGAAGGCTTTAGCCCCACGCACTTTTTGCGTGCACGTTACCCTCACCCTAAATCCCTCCCCTCGGGGAAGGGACTTACTTTCGCCCTCTCGGGCTCCATAAGCAGTGTTTCGCACTTGCGAAACTTGAGTAAATATAGTCATTTTTCTCGTCAACAGCAAAAAAGGGTCCACAGAAGCGAAAAGAGGAGCATCTTCTTCTGAAAAAATTTGGTAATTCACCAAAAAGTCCTAACTTTGCCATTCCGATTCCAGAATTGCCCGAATGGCGGAATTGGTAGACGCGTTGGACTCAAAATCCAATGTCCTTTAAAAGACGTGCCGGTTCGAGCCCGGCTTTGGGCACAGAAAATCCCTTCTAATCGATTGATTAGGAGGGATTTGATTTTTATTGTGTGTACTAAAATCGTGCGGATTACTGTTTCGTCCAGTAGCGTTCTATTTCTTCGAGGGATTTGCCTGTGGTTTCCGGGACTAACTTCCACATAATCAGAAGGTAAGGAATACACATCAGGGCGAAGAGGAAGAAGGTGCCGGCCGGGGCGAATGGAGGAACGTTCGCAAGGAGCCATGGAGTGAGCTGACCTACGAGGTAGGTTCCTATCCAGAGAGCAAGACCGGCTATAGACATCGCTATACCTCTTACGTTGTTCGGATACATCTCCGAGAGGAGAACGAAGACCACTGCGCTGATGGAAATCGCACAGCAGAAAACGTAGAACAGGAAGAACACTAGCATAAAAATACTTCCGAGCTGTTCTGCGAAGATGAAATAGAAACCTATCATGAGGAGCGAGAGGATCATTCCGGATACACCCCAATAGACAAGCTTCTTTCTGCCGACTTTGTCGATAATCAGCAACGCTATCACAGTCGTGCACATATTCACCACTCCCACAAGTACTTGCGAGAACAAAGCATCACCGGATGCAAGACCCGCCTTCTGGAAAATCTCAGGCCCATAATACAAAACGGCATTGACCCCCATAAACTGGCCTAAAATGGCGATGGCGGAGCCTATGAGAACCGCTTTCAGGATTCCTGGCGACAGCAGGGCGCGCCACTCGGATTTGGTCTCGCCCTTTATGGATTGCTCGGTCAGCGATTTCTGGCGGGCAGCCTCATCCTCAGAGAGATAGATCCTCCGGAGGACAGCTGAAGCCTTCGCGCCTTCACCGCGGACGATGAGCCAGCGCGGGCTTTCCGGAATCAGGAAAATGATGAAGAAGAACAGCAGGGCAGGAATCGTCTCAGAGCCGAGCATTCCTCTCCAATATTCGTCTACAATAGTTCTGTTCATAAAGTCGGAAACGAAGCGTGCAGCCGAATCAGCCGCGGCAGTTTCAGCGACAGAAAGTATCCACCAGTTAATGAAATACGCGAACAAAAAGCCTACGGTAATCGCTAATTGATAAAGAGATACGAGCGTTCCGCGTCTTTCGGGCATAGCGATTTCCGAGATGTAAATCGGAGAAACGATAGAGACCACACCGATACCCACGCCGCCTATGATACGGTAAATCACAAGTTCCGTAAAAGAATTGCAGATGGCGCAACCGATGGCCGAAAGGCTGAACATGAATGCAGCGAAGAGCATAGCCTTCTTACGGCCGAGACGGTCGCTGATGACGCCTGCCGAAGCCACTCCGGCGATGGAGCCGATTAGAGCACAGCCGACATACCAGCCGAGCTGCATCGTGTCGAGTCCGAATTGGGACGAAACGATCGACGTCGTGCCGGAGATTACCGCTGTATCATATCCGAAAAGTATTCCTCCGATTGCAGCTACAACCGAGAGGAATACTACATATCCGATGTTTTCTTTTTTCATATATCAAAGTATTCTCTGTAGCGGTCGTACAGATGTCCTGCCTGCAGATATGCAGACTGAGGTGACATAAAGTGTGAGAACTCGAAGGTAATCGCCTTATCGTAACCGCAACGAGCTGCAGCTTCGAGTTTCAGACGAAGTTTGTCGAACTTGATAGGAAAAAATCTGATAGGCATATCGCGGTCGAAAGTCTCCGCATTAGTCCAGCACTGCATTCCATATTTGTCCGCAAGCTTCTTATTTACAGAGAAGAACGCGTCCAGTTCGTCATAGTCGATATGACCGTCCTGGAATGCACAAGCGTCTACCACGTCATGGATTCCGTCGAAAATTTCGTTCCATTCTCTCTCATGCTCCTGGACAGAAACAGCATCGTCACGATTCAGGAGAGTAGTTCCCATAACGGCTTTCTTGCCGTCAATCCACGGAGAGATGAAGGTAGGAAGTCCATCGGAAACGTCTTTGCACTGCTTGCCCATAGCATGGAAAGCATCGATGGCGCCCTTGGTCTTGCGGCTGATTTCACCGCTTATGTACCAGCCTCCGAAACTCTTGTATTTACGTCCGTACATTTCCCAGACCTCGTCGATAACGAACTTGTTGGCCTCGATTTCGTACGACATATCGCCTGTATCCCAATACTTTCCGGAGTCATAGAGACCGAACCAGAACTTCATGTCATACTTCTCGGCCAGACGCAGGAACATGTCGATGAGGTCCATCGACGGCATATAGCAGCCTTTCTTGAGAAGATATGGCGAAGGATACGTGATGAACTTGCGATAGCCGGAACGTATACAAATAACCGTATCGATACCGATAGATTTCATATAACGGAAATCCGCATCCCACTCCTTTTCTCCCCAGTTCTGGTGAGGAATGTCGTGAGAGATTTCATCTAGGAAGGTTCCCGTGATACGAAGGCCCTGAGCTTTCGGCACTATGAGACCTGATCCGGATAACTTTCCTCCGGCAATTTCATTATTCTCAGCGCGTCCGCAACTTGTCGGAAGCACAGACGTGACAGCCGCCGCAGAAGCAGCCGCCGCCATAGTCTTCAAAAAACCTCTTCTATCAGTCATATCGTTATCAATTATTCATTTTTAGCACATTCTTCGGCCAACTTCCATATCTGGTAAAGTCCTCTAGGCACGTGGAAACAGCCCTTCCATTTACCACCTTTAAGCGGCAGAAGCACCTCACCGCGACGGTTCAGATAACCGAACCACTCAGGATACTCCTTATCCTTGAAGTTATTCCAAAGATACTCATCCAGTTTCATGAACCACTCGAGGCATTTCTCGTTGCCGGTCAGCTGATAGCCCTTGAGCATCGCAATCGCCGATTCGATATGTACCCACCAGAGCTTCTGGTCCCACTCCAGCTTCTGCTGAGGCGCACCCTTCGCGTCCAGAAAATAGAAAATCCCGCCATATTCCTTATCCCAGCCAAGGTCAATGACTTTGAGCGCTATTTCCACGCATTTTTCGATCAATGCCTTGTCACCGCGGCGGATTCCGAGGTTCATCATGAACCAAAGGGCCTCCAGATCATGACCAGGGTTAATTTCACGACCCTCAAAGCAATCAACAGGTTTGCCATCCACAGATGATACGTTCTCAAGCATGCAACCAAGATCAGGCTGATAGAAGACATCGAATACCTCGTGGAGGCAAGTGTCGATAGTCTGTTCCAAAACGGACT
The DNA here is from genome assembly GCA_900546925.1 of uncultured Bacteroides sp. Taxonomy (GTDB): domain Bacteria; phylum Bacteroidota; class Bacteroidia; order Bacteroidales; family UBA932; genus Cryptobacteroides. The sequence continues at coordinate 22,700 of UREV01000021.1, read as the reverse complement.
TGTCTTCCAGAATATCTTCCACTTCGAGTGCCATGTTGCAGATAATCATCGGAAGAGCGAAGTCCTTCATCGGACGTGTTCCCGGGTATGCCTTGCACCATTGCCCCTTAGGATTAGAACGCCTTTCGAGAATCCTGGTGAATGTTTTACGGGCGATCTGGGCGTACTCTTCGTTGCCGGTAGCCTTTGCGAGCTGGGCGAAACCCATGCAGGCGAATGTGTTGGAGAATATATTGTATGGCTGAACGAGCGGGCGTCCTTCGCGATTAAGAGAGAAATAGAAATCCCAGTTTTCGTCGTGTCCGTATTTTTTCAAGAACTCGGCGCCCTGGATAGCGCAGTCGAGCCATTCCTGATTTTTCTCTACATTATTGTAAAGCATTGCGAACATCCACACTTCTCTACCCTGAAGCCAGATAAATTTGTCAGTGTCATAAACAGATCCGTCACGATTCAAACATGAGTAATATCCGCCGAACTCTTTGTCCTGAGAGTTTTCAAGCCAGAAAGGAAGGCAGTTTTCCAGAAGTTCCCTCTTATAACGTGAAGAAATCTGTTTAAAGTCTACATGAATCATTTATTGTCAATTTTATTATTGTTTATAAGAATAGTACAAATTTATAAATTTCTATTAAATAATACCATATTTATTAAAACTATTTATAATCTATATAGCAATTTGTAATTTGTAGCATCTAATAAATCTTTGTTTCAAAAGTGCTGAACAGCAAACTACCGGGCCAAAACTAGAACTCAAAAGAAAGGATAGAAATTTATCGGGACACCTCTTTTTCGTATTTTATTAGATTCATATCATGAAATAATAAAAATTTTTAGTTATCTTCTCATAATTGGAGGACTAATCTTATTATATTTGTAATTTACAACTAACATAGATATCATTACAATCACAACATGAGGACAGAATTCTCAGTCATGCTTGCGTCAATATGCGCCATCAGATTCGCAGCAAAACTGGACAAATAATACCTTATGGCTTATGAACTCATTTTTAGACAACATCGAGGGCAAGGGAGCTATTATGAAGCAGAAGATTCTCGGTCTTTGTATAAACGACGGAGATTTCAGCATTGCAGAATTCAGTAAAGAACTGAATGCCAGCATCCCTACAGTTACAAGACTTATCGGGGAACTGATCGAAGACGGATTCCTGGAAGACTTGGGCAAAACTGGGACATCCGGAGGCAGACGCCCAAGCATATATGGACTTAATCAGGCAGCCGGATACTTCGTCGGGACTGACATACGCAGACGTCATATCAGCATAGCCATAACAAATTTTAAGGGAAAGTTGGTCGATTATAAAGACGATATTCCGTTCACGCTTGAGGGCACGGAAGAATCTCTCAAGAAGCTTTCCGATATCATAAAGGAAAACACGGCAGCACTCGGAATCCCTCAGGACAAAGTGCTCGCTTACGGAATAAACCTCACAGGCCGTGTAAATCACACGACTGGTTACAGTTTCTCATATTTCATAGGGGAAGATAAACCTCTTTCGCAAGTACTTGAAAAAGAACTGAATGCACCCGTATTCCTGGAAAATGATTCCAGAGCGATGGCCTACGGAGAATACATCTGCGGTGAGGCGAACAACGAGAAAAACATGCTCTTCATAAACCTCAGCTGGGGACTCGGAATGGGCATGATCATCGAAGGCAAACTGTCTTATGGAAAATCCGGATTCTCAGGAGAGATAGGACATTTCCCGATGCTCGACAATGGCAAGATTTGTCATTGCGGAAAAATCGGCTGCCTCGAAACCGGCGCATCCGGTTCTGCCCTCCACAGAATCTTCGTAGAGAAACTAAAGGAAGGTAAAGTGTCCGCATTGTCAGCCAAGTTCAAGAACCCTGAAGACATCGGACTGGACGACATTCTCGAAGCACTGATGGAAGAGGATATGCTCGCCATTGAATGTGTAGAAGAAATCGGCTCAGTTCTCGGACAGGCAATAGCCGGCCTCATAAACATCTTCAACCCTGAACTTGTAGTAATCGGAGGCAGACTTTCCATCGCCAAAGACTACCTCATGCTTCCTATCAAGAGTGCCATTAACCGTCACTCCCTCAACATAGTAAGCAAGGATACCGCCCTAAAATTCTCCAAACTCGGAAAGAAAGGCGGCCCTATCGGAGCATGTATGCTTTCACGTAGCCAACTTCTCGGTCTCCTATAAAAAAACATCCCAAATGAAACCGGCAGGGCTTCCGTCGACGCAGACAGGTCCGCACCACCAGGCGCCACCGAGAATCGAACTATGTACAACAAAAAAAGGAGAGACTCGACAAAGTCTCTCCTTAGAAGTCGGGGTACTGTGACTCGAACACAGGACCCTCTGGTCCCAAACCAGATGCGCTAGCCAACTGCGCCACACCCCGAAAACAAACCTTTGGTTTTTCCCCTCAGGTCCCGCATTAAGTAATATTCCTCAAACGGGATTGCAAAGTTACGTACTTTTTTCTTATTTCCAAACTTTTTTACAGTTTTCTATCTTATTCTTGTTAAATTTGCATAAAACCAAGCTATTCAGGTGATATTATGATGATTGAAGCCAAAGGTATCGAGAAGTCATTCGGCACATTGAAGGTGCTGAAAGGTGTCGATTTCAGCGCAGAAAAGTCGGAGGTGGTTTCCATTATGGGAGCTTCCGGTGCCGGCAAGTCTACGCTGCTGCAGATTTTAGGAACACTTTCCACCCCGGATGCCGGCTCTTTGGTCATAGACGGTATAGACGTCTTGCATCTCAACAGCAGGCAGATGAGCGAGTTCCGCAACACGAAAATCGGCTTCGTCTTCCAGTTCCATCATCTCCTCCCGGAATTCACCTCGATAGAAAACGTCATGATACCGGCATTGATAGCAGGAAAGAAAGAAAAAGAAGCGAAGACAGAAGCCAAGAAACTGCTTGAGACTCTTGGACTTGCAGAAAGAATCACTCATAAGCCATCTGAACTTTCCGGAGGCGAACAGCAGAGAGTCGCCATAGCAAGGGCATTGATAAATCACCCTTCCGTATTATTCGCGGATGAGCCGTCAGGAAACCTGGACAGCGTCACAAAGGGCGAACTGCATAAACTCTTCTTCCAGCTGCGGGACGAATTCGGGCAGACTATCGTCATCGTAACACACGACCCGGACCTGGCCAAAATGTGCGACAGATCGCTGTTTATGCGCGACGGCGTTTTCATAAACAACCCCGTATAGATGAGCATCTTCCGTTTCAAGAAGTTCGAAGTGCGCAACGAGAAATCTGCCATGAAGGTAAATACTGATGGCGTTCTCCTCGGTGCAGCATGTCCGGTCAGACCCGATATGAAAAACGTGCTCGATATCGGAACAGGAACGGGGACCATCGCACTGATGCTGGCACAGAGAATATCGGCATTGACCCAAACGACGGACAGCAGCATTGACCTGAACATCATCGGGATAGACATCGACGAGGATGCGGCGGCAGAGGCTGGGGCGAATTTTGCGGCGTCAGCTTGGGCGGGTTCGCTCGAGGCGCGGCGGCAGGCATTGGCAGAACTGAGTGTGGACAGGGTTTTCGACTTAATCGTCTCTAACCCACCATATTACGATTCTTCACTCACAAATCCTGACGCGAAGAAAACCGCAGCGAGACATACCGCCGAGACTGGACTTTCCTTCCGGGAAGTACTGGAGTTCGCGGGAAAACATCTCGCGCAGGAAGGAATCGTATCCATGGTATTACCGGCAGACCAAGAGGCCTCGGTCCTGAGACACGGACGAATGAACGGGCTGAAATTAGCGGAAACATTACGCATCCGGACCGTGGAGCGAAAGCCGAGTTCCAGAATTATCATTACCTTTATCCATGATAACCAAACTGTTACGCCAACAGAAAAGCAACTCACGATAATGAATAAAGGGAAATATACCGACGAGTACATTTCCCTTGTAAAAGATTTCTACCTCTTCGCTTAGAAAGCGTTAAAAAATTACTTAACTCCCTATGGCTTAGGGCAATTCTCTTTCCAACGATGAATCTGCTGGCGGCGGAATTCCTCCTCACCGACAAACAATTTGGCAACCTTCTCCACAGACAGAATCTTGTTAAACCTAGGCACATACTTCAGTTCGACAGCCCGAGAAGCAGCATTGGCCTTCAAATAATTATTCAAAAGAACGGATATTTCTGCCTCCGGTTTTCCCGCTTTCACCGCATCATTCAGCGTCTTGAACGAACGCATCGCCTTCTCGAAAGAGGATTTGCGCTCAGCAGCCATTTCATTATAAACAGGCCAGAACTTCTCGGCTTCAGATGACGTAATTCCCATAACGTCAGTAAGATACGCCACGCGCTCCGCTTTCATTTTATCTTGCCATCCTCCCTTACCGTGCGTCTGAGAAGAACTCTGTGGAGACACTAACATCATGGATGCCAGCATAAGGACCACAACGATGATTTTTCTACCTATATTACTCATATTCAGCAAGTTATTTTTCACAATATTCTATATAGTCGAGAGATAGCCCGGCGCCTATCAGATATTCGGAAATATCGCTATCGGAAATCTCCGTCTCGGTCTGAGCAGTCGTATAAAGCAGGTACGGGTCAGTCGCAGGAACCAGATCCGCGAGTCGAATCACATCCAACGTGGAAATATCTTCCAGACCGGAATCGCCTGACGTATGCCTGAGGACGGCTGTCCCGGCTGTTATTATCAATGCAAATGCCGCAGCCATAGCGAGGTATGGTTTCAAAACATCCATACGCGACGGCACGCGACTACCGGATGGAATCTCCGACAATCTGGCCTGCAGGTTCCCGAAATACCCCTCAGGAACTTTATACGGCATATTATGTTTCTTTTCTACGCTCATAAGTCACAAATAATTCGCTATCATTCAAACATTAGACACCTCCGACAAGAAAAAGTAAAATCCTATAGTTTATTTTTTAACTCTTCTTTCACTTTCTCGTAAGCGATATGATATGAAGCCTTCAACGCACCCACCGAAGTCCCGGTAATCTGAGCGATATCCTCGTATTTCATATCCTCGAAATATCTCAACGAGAATACAACACGCTGCTTCTGAGGCAGTTTCTGCATCTCTTTCATCAATGCGCGCTGAATTCCGTCCCCGTCGAAATACGGGTCGTCATCTATCTTCCGCTCGAGTTCGCTATCCAAGCTGTTAAAGGTCAATGCTGCCCTTACTTTCTGTTTTCGCAGGAAGTTCAACGTTTCGTTAGTGGCGATTCTGTATAACCACGTAAAAAGCCGCGCTTCCTCCCGGAAGGAAGGAAGTGCAGCCCATATTTTGATAAATATTTCTTGTACCAGGTCGTCGGCATCTTCATGTGAACAGACAAAGCGGCGGACATGCCAGTAAAGCCGTTCACTGTAGACATTTACGATTTCCGTGAACGCCTTTTCGCATTCACCGTCACGATAAAGCCTGATGATATCGTCATCTGTCATTGACCTGAAACATTAGTTACTTGCGCGCGATAGCCTTTTTGGCAGCCTCTGCGATGTGAGCGGCGTCGAGACCGTAGGCAGCGAGCAACTCAGCAGGTGTGCCGGACTGGCCGAACTTGTCCCCACCGTTTATATACTCCATCGGAGTCGGAACCTTTACAGCCAAGACGCCGGCGATAAGTTCGCCAAGACCGCCCGCCATGTTGTGCTCCTCAGCTACAACTACTGCACCAGTTTTGAGAGCAGACGCTACCACCGCAGCCTCGTCGAGAGGTTTAATAGTGGCTATGTCAATGACTTCCGCGCATATTCCTTCTGCTTCGAGTGCTTCAGCAGCCTTAAGCGCTTCCCAAACCATGTGGCCTGTAGCGATGATGGTAACGTCCTTACCCTCATTCATCACATAAGCTTTGCCGATTTCGAACTCCTGGTCTTCAGGAGTGAAGTTAGCGACTGCAGGACGTCCGAAACGGAGATATACCGGTCCGTTATATTTAGCGGCAGCGATAGTGGCAGCCTTTGTCTGGTTATAGTCGCATGGGTTGATGACTACCATGCCAGGGAGGGCACGCATGAGAGCGACGTCTTCCATGGTCTGGTGGGTAGCGCCGTCTTCTCCGAGGGTAATTCCGGCGTGAGAAGCTGCGATTTTCACATTAGTCTCACCATAAGCTACTTCCTGACGGATCTGGTCGTAAACACGTCCTGTAACGAACTCTGCGAATGATCCTGCGAACGGAACTTTTCCTGTGATGGCCATACCTGCAGCTACACCGATCATGTTGGCCTCTGCGATTCCGCACTGGATGAATCTTTCAGGGAACTCGTCAGCGAAGGCTTCCATCTTAAGTGAGCCTTTCAGGTCAGCAATAAGAGCAACAACCCTTGGATCTGCTTTTCCTGCCTCATAAAGACCGGCACCGAAGCCGCTACGGGTATCTTTCTTTCCTGTATCTGTATACTTTGTCATAATTCTTTAGATATTAATAGTCCCCCAATGTTTCTTCGAGTTGAGCGAGAGCTGCCTGGCACTGTTCCTGTGAAGGTGCTTTTCCATGCCATTTGCATGTGCCTGCCATAAAGTCTACGCCATGTCCCATATCGGTCTTGAAGAGGATCATGGTAGGTTTGCCCTTGTTTTCACGAGCCGCAGCGAAAGCAGAAAGGATAGAGTCGAAGTCGTGTCCGTCTGCTACGATGACGTTCCAGCCGAATGCTTTCCATTTAGCCTCGAGGTCTCCCTCGCCTGCCACTTCGTCTACTGTTCCGTCGATCTGCTGATGGTTCCAGTCGGTCATGGCGATGAGGTGATCGAGTCCGTGGTGGGCTGCAAACATGGCTGCTTCCCATATCTGACCTTCCTCGCTTTCACCGTCACCACAGAGGACATAAACATATCTGTCTTCACCGTCAAGTTTCTTACCGAGGGCCAATCCTGCTGCTGCAGAGAGTCCCTGACCAAGTGATCCTGACGTCTGTATAATTCCCGGAAGTCCTTTTTCTACTGAAGGGTGTCCCTGAAGGCGTGTACCATACTTTCTGAATGTAGCGAGTTCAGCTACAGGGAAATAGCCGCGTCTTGCGAGAAGAGAGTAGTAAACAGGTGTGATGTGTCCTGCTGAAAGGATGAACATGTCTTCACCCTTACCGTTTCTTTCCCATTTTGCAGGGTCTATTTTCATTTCATTGAAATACAATGCAGTAAGCACGTCCGCACTACTCAGTGATCCGCCCGGGTGTCCAGACTTCGCATCTGTGACCATCCTTACGATGTCACGTCTGACCTGAGATGCGATTTTTTTCAATTCTTCAACTTTTGCCATATAAATCGAGGTTAAATATTATCAAAATACAACGATATGCAAAAATAATAATAAAAAGTGAAAGTTCTGCATTGCACATCCCTTAAAGGTAATAAAAAACGTTGTAACTACAATAAAGTTTCTAGATGAAATAATATTTCCCCTGCGGGCGAGAAAGTCGTCGTCAGACGACCGGCCGGGTCCGGGTATTTGCGATAGCAAATACGGAAAGGACGAAAGGCCGCGCGGAGCGACAGGGTTTGGGACAGAGTCCCAATGAAATAAAGGTCCCCACCGGGACCACCAAATAGATAAAGAGCCAGCGAAAATTCGCTGGCTCTTTATCTATTTGGTGGTCCCAACAGGGCTTGAACCTGTGACCCTCTGATTATGAGTCAGATGCTACTAACCAACTGAGCTATGGGACCAAGACTGCAAAACCGGTCGCAAGAACCGGTCTTGCAAATATAGGTATTTTTCCTGAATTCCTAAAATATTAAGTTCCCAGGATGCTGATTTCTATCAGACTTTGATCTCAACTTCAACACCTGAAGGCAACTCGAGCTTCATGAGTGAATCTACAGTCTTAGCATTAGATTCCTCGATGTCCAAGAGTCTGCAGTAAGAGTTGAGTTCGAACTGCTCGCGGGACTTCTTGTTGACGAAGGTCGAGCGGTTCACAGTGAAAATCTTGGTGCTTGTAGGAAGAGGAATAGGTCCGCAAACTTTAGCACCGGTAGCAGTCACTGTTTCAGCGATCTTCTTTGCTGACTTGTCAAGCAGCATATGATCGAATGATTTGAGTTTTATTCTTATTTTCTGACTCATATCAATACTTTCTTCTTTACCGTTAATAATTATTCGTCGTCCTCAGATGACTTGTAACCACTCTTCTCGATAACTTCCTTAGCCAAGTTAGCAGGAACCTCTGAGTAATGGTCAAAGGTCATGGTGCTGGCAGCACGGCCTGAAGAAAGTGTACGGAGAACTGTTACATAACCGAACTGCTCAGAGAGCGGAACGAATGCTTTGATGATTCTTGCACCGTTTGATGTAGAATCCATAGCATTGATCTGACCTCTACGACGGTTAAGGTCACCCACGATATCACCCATGTACTCTTCCGGAGTAACAACCTCTAGGCTCATGATAGGCTCGAGGAGAACCGGATGTGCTTTAGGGCAAGCGTGACGGAATGCCATGCGGGCGCAGATCTCGAATGAGAGCTGGTCTGAATCGACTGGATGGAAGGAACCGTCGAGGAGAGTAACCTTGAGTGAAGGAACCTCATAGCCGGCGAGAACACCATTTGCCATAGCGGACTCGAATCCTTTCTGTACGCAAGGAACGAATTCCTTAGGCACGTTACCACCCTTGACAGCGTTCTCGAACTGAAGTCCGGTAACGCCCTCGTCTGCAGGGCCGATTTCGACGATGATATCTGCGAACTTACCACGACCACCAGTCTGCTTCTTGAATACCTCACGATGCTGAACTGTAGCTGTGATAGCCTCTTTGTAGTTAACCTGAGGTGCACCCTGGTTAATCTCTACACCGAACTCACGACGGAGACGGTCTACGATAATATCAAGGTGGAGCTCACCCATACCGCTGATGACGGTCTGGCCAGTCTCATGATCTGACTTGACTACGAAGGTAGGGTCCTCCTCAGCAAGTTTGCCGAGAGCGACACCGAGCTTCTCAAGGTCAGCCTGAGTCTTAGGCTCTACTGCGATACCGATAACTGGATCAGGGAATTCCATAGCCTCGAGGGTTACAGGATGATCCTCAGCGCAGATAGAGTCACCTGTACGAAGGTCCTTGAAACCTACAGCTGCGCAAATATCACCTGCCTCTACGAATTCGATAGGGTTCTGGTGATTTGAGTGCATCTGATAGAGACGTGCAACTCTCTCTTTCTTGCCGGTACGTGTGTTAAGCACGTAAGAGCCAGCATCGAGATGTCCCTGATAAGCTCTGATATAAGCAAGACGACCAACAAATGGGTCAGTTGCAATCTTGAAGACAAGACCTGCAAATGGTTTGCTTGCATCAGGTTCTACCTTTACATTCTCACCTGTCTTAGGATCAGTACCCTTTACAGCACCGATATCGATAGGTGAAGGCAGATAACGGATAACAGCGTCCAAAAGGAACTGAACACCTTTATCCTTATATGAAGAACCGCAAGTAGCAGGAACGATCTTCATAGCGATGGTACCCTTACGGATAGCAGCGATGATTTCCTCCTTTGTAACTGACTCAGGGTCTTCGAAGTATTTCTCCATAAGAGCGTCATCGCACTCGGCAGCAGCCTCGATAAGCCTGTCTCTCCAAAGCTCTACTTCACCCTTCATATCCTCAGGGATAGGAATCTCGTGATAGTTTACGAGCTTAGTGTTGTCTGCCTCGTACTCGATGGCTTTTCTGTCGATAAGGTCAACGATACCTACGAACTTATCCTCAGCACCGATAGGAAGGGAAATAGGAACTGCGGTAGCTCCGAGTTTATCCTTAATATCCTTTACGCAACCGAGGAAGTCAGCTCCGACACGGTCCATCTTGTTTACATAGGCAATCTTCGGAACACCGAATTTGTCTGCCTGACGCCATACAGTCTCTGACTGTGGCTGAACTTTACCTACAGCATCGAATGTAGCGATAGTTCCGTCGAGCACACGAAGTGAACGCTCCACCTCTACAGTGAAGTCCACGTGGCCCGGGGTATCGATAAGGTTCAGCTGATAAACATTCCCGTCATAATGCCAGAAGGCTGTGGTAGCAGCTGAAGTGATGGTGATACCACGCTCCTGCTCCTGAACCATCCAGTCCATTGTAGCACCACCATCGTGAACCTCACCGATTTTGTGAGTCTTTCCTGTATAGAAAAGAATACGCTCTGATGTAGTGGTCTTACCGGCATCGATGTGAGCCATGATACCGATGTTTCTGGTAAATCTAAGATCTCTTTTTGCCATTGTCTACGGGAATTAGAAACGGAAGTGAGCAAATGCCTTGTTGGCCTCTGCCATTTTGTGCATATCTTCTTTTCTCTTGTATGCGCCACCTTCGTTGTTATATGCAGCAACAATCTCTGCACAGAGTTTTTCTGCCATTGAGTGGCCGGAACGCTTACGTGCAAAAAGTATCAGGTTCTTCATCGAAAGTGAAATCTTTCTCTCCGGTCTCAACTCTGTTGGCACCTGGAAGTTAGCTCCACCAACCCTGCGGCTCTTAACCTCAATCTGCGGGGTTACGTTCTCGAGAGCTTTCCTCCAGATATCTAGAGGAGCCTTGTCAGAATCTTTCATCTTCTCGCCTACCATATCGATGGCATCGTAAAAAATAGAATACGCGATACTCTTCTTCCCCTGCAACATAAGATTATTCACGAAACGTGTTACGTTAGCGTCGTGAAACTTAGGATCAGGAAGTAGAATCCTCTTTCTAGGCTTCGATTTTCTCATTTTTGTGAAAAATTAAAGTGAAAATTGGTAAAAAATTACTTCTTAGATTTCTTTGGTCTCTTGGCTCCGTAGAGAGAACGGGACTGTGTCCTGCCTTCTACACCAGCGGTATCCAAAGCTCCTCTAAGGATGTGGTAACGAACACCAGGGAGGTCCTTGACACGACCACCTCTTACGAGCACGATTGAGTGCTCCTGAAGGTTGTGACCCTCGCCTGGAATGTATGCGTTGACCTCTTTAGTGTTGGTGAGACGTACACGGGCAACCTTACGCATTGCTGAGTTAGGTTTCTTAGGTGTAGTTGTATACACACGTACGCACACACCCCTCTTCTGAGGGCAAGCATCCAGCGCACGAGACTTGCTTTTCACAGCAAGAACCTCGCGTCCTTTGCGAACTAATTGTTGAATTGTTGGCATAAATGATTGTAAATCTTTAATTTATGTTACTTTCCCCAAAATTTGGGGACTACAAATTTACACATAATTTTTTAATTGACAATAAATTAATGCATTTGTCACAAAAAATGCTGACTATTCGGTTTATTTGGCTAAATTTGAAAGATATGGGAAATATTATGGATAAATAAACCAAACTAAATATTATGATGAGAGCCTCGCTTAAGACACTATTTCTTATAACTGCCACAGCGGCATTGACCTCGACCTTCAGCGCGAAGGCGCAGCAGCCGGCAGACAATCATGTGCGTACACCGAACTACGCGCTGGCGGAAAGATTTTCGCAGAAGCGTATCGGACAGATGGTATTCAGCACTACGGTGCAGCCGCACAGATTCAGAGACGGTTACAGATTTTTCTATTCATGGAAGACATCTGACGGGATACAGTATTATCTCGCCGACCCTAAGGCAGGTAAGGTTACTCCATTGTTCGACTTGGAGAAACTCGCCATGCAGATCACGGAGATCGTAAATGATCCGTTCGACGCTAAGCATATACCATTCAAAGAGTTGCGAATCGATCCGAAGGATGACAATTATCTTACTTTCGATATCCGCAGCACAAAGGAGAAAGTGGATACCACGAAAGATGCGAAACCTGAAAAGCTGGTTTACCACTTCAGATACAAAATCGCCGACAAGACATTGACCTACGACACGAACGACCGCGAGGACAAATACCCTGGTTGGGCGAACGTCTCGCCGGACGGATTGACAGGTATTTATATGAAGAACTCGAACCTCTTCTATATGGATACGCTGAACATGCGCAAGGCGGCGAAGGACCCGAAGGACAGCACCATCGTCGAGCATAGAATTACCTCTGACGGATTCAAGGAATTCTGCTATGGCACAGACAATTACGCCGGCAACACTGTGACAGATACCACCGAAAGAGTGTTCCCTTCAGAGCTCGTATGGTCACCTGATTCGAAGCACGTCGCCGTGATGCGTTGGGACATGAGACCGTTGAAGGATTTCTGGGTTATCAATTCACTGACGAGCCCGCGCCCGACTCTCGAGACCTATAAGTACCAGATGCCGGGAGAGCCCGGTCCTCACGGACATATGTATATTTTCAATGCCGGTGACTGGTCATCGCATACAGTGAAGATTAACGCTTTCAAGGATCAGGAGTTCTCATTCCAGACAGCAGAACCTACTGTAAATGACGAGTTTACAGATTATTATGGAAGAACATGGCTGGGAGACAACAACGGCTTCTACGTAATCAGACAGAGCCGTGACCTCAAGAGACTGGACATCTGCCATGTAGGTGTAGACAGCGATTCTACAAGGACTGTGATTACAGACCGCATGAACACATATGTAGAGTGCAGGCAGACTCGCATCCTCGAAGGCGGAAAGAAACTTATCCACTGGTCAGAGAGAAACGGCTGGGCTAACCTATATTTGTATAGTGCAGACGGAAAGGTTATCAGAAATCTGACTGAAGGCGCATATCATGTAGATGATGTATTGGCAGTAAATGAGAAGGAAGGCTACATTCTTTTCCGTGCTTGCGGTAAGGAGAAAGGCGAGAATCCATATCAGCTTCACGTCTACAGAGTCAGCCTCCAGGGCGGCGAGCCTAAGCTTCTCGATATGCCTGACATGAACGTGGACGCTTATGCTTTGGAAGACGGCAAGTACTTCATAGCCAACTACTCACGTGTGGATTACAAACCAGCTTCCGCTCTCTTCGACGCTACAGGAAAGAAAGTATGCGATCTCGGCGAGGCTGACTTCTCACTGCTTTTCGCTGCCGGTTACAAATTCCCTGAGCGCTTCAAGGTAAAGGCTGCAGACGGTGTTACCGACTTGTATGGTGCTATCTATAAGCCATTTGACTTCGATTCCACAAAGGTCTACCCTATCTGCGACTACGTTTATCCGGGTCCTCAGGTAGAGGCCAACAACATCAGTTGGAGCAGAGGATTCACCAGAACCGACAGACTTGCCCAGCTCGGATTCATCGTCATTACCGTAGGTAACAGAGGAGGTCATCCGGACAGATCCAAGTGGTATCATAACTATGGCTACGGAAACCTTCGTGACTATGGTCTCGAGGATCAGAAATACGCTATCCAGCAGCTCGGCGCACGCTATCCATGGATAGACCTCGACAGAGTCGGAATACATGGCCATTCAGGTGGAGGATTCATGTCTACCGCTGCGATACTCAAGTATCCTGACTTCTTCAAGGCTGCCGTTTCATGCGCAGGAAACCATGACAACAACATTTATAACAGATGGTGGAGCGAGCAGCATCACGGAATCCAGGAGAAGATAGCTGCAGGAGATACCACATTTGTTTACTCTATCGAGACTAATCCGCAGATAGCTTCCAACTTGAAAGGACACCTTATGCTCGTGCACGGCGACATCGACAATAACGTTCATCCTGCGAACACTATTCGAGTAGTCAATGCCCTCATTCGTGCGAACAAGCGGTTCGATATGCTCATCCTCCCCGGACAGCGTCATGGTTTCGGCGACATGAATGAGTATTTCTTCTGGCGCATGGCCGATTACTATTGCGAGTGGCTGATGGGCGCAAGCAAGCGTAATGAGGTGGATATCAAAGAAATGAACAATGATTGACAGTTTATATAAGATGAAGAAAACAATCAAAATTATTGCGGCAAGCGCACTGGCCATCGCCTTTGCTGCCGCATGCGACCACTCCGAGGTTGTGACCGATAAGGTCAATGTCGACCTGACGGAGGCGCTCCAGGACGGGCAGAAAGATTCTGTTTCTGTCAATGCCGAGGTGGAGTTCCCGGTTTCCGGTCTGCCCGACAGCGTAAAGACCAGGATAACTGAAACCATAGTGGAGACAGCCTTCGGTTCGGACTACGCAGGCATGGAAATTCATGCAGCTGCCGAGAAATGGTCTTCCGACTACGTAAAAGAGTACAGGGAGACAAATCTCGAATTCGCGAAAGAGTTCGAATCAGGTGAACCTTCAGGGGGTGTTTTCAACTGGGAAAATCAGTTGAACGGTTATTTCTCCGGACGCCACGAGAATATCGTTTCCTACACTGTATACAATTATATATATAGTGGCGGGGCTCACGGAACTACCACTGAGGTGGCAGTGAATATGAACAGGAATACCGGCAAGCTCGTGAATGAGGCAGATTTCTTCATTCCCGGCTACCGCGAGGCACTGTCCGGCATCCTTTCATCTCATCTGCGCGATGCTCTTCCGGATCAGGAGTCGTATGACGCCCTCTTCGTAAAAGACATCGAGCCGAACGGAAATTTCAAACTCTCTGAAGAAGGTATCACCTATATCTACGGTCAATACGAGATCGGTCCATACTACCTGGGAATCATTAAAGTGACCATTCCTTGGGACGAACTCGGCGACCTGGTAAGAGAACATATCTAGTCAGCCTCAAATCTGACAGACAACAATTTAGGCGTCCGCCTGCTCACGATAATCGTGACGGCGAACGCCTATTTTCACATAAAATCACTAAATTTGAGGTTCAAACAACATTGACAATGGCGAAAATCAAGGTCTGGACCGGCCTGGGCGAGAATCTTCCGACGGTCTATATTCATTCGGTGGCCGGCAACGGCGAAAACGTATGGAAACGCTGTCTGGCTCAGGACGGTGCGCCGCAGTTTAACCTCGTCTCTGTTTACGATTTCGATTTCGAAGGCGAACTGACCCCGTGGCCGGCTCCCGGAGTGAGAAAATCACTTCCCCTGTTTAAGGGCAATGCCGATGCTCACCTGGAATATCTTATAAATCAAGTGATTCCTGAAGCAGAATCGATGTTGACCTCGCCGCCATCATATCGCATTATCGCTGGATATTCATTGGCCGGACTATTCGCATTCTGGACAGCATGGCATACCGACGTGTTCAAGCGAATCGCCTGTGGATCAGCCTCTTTCTGGTATCCGGGCTTTACGGATTACATGAAATCTCATCCGATGCTGTCGGTGCCTGAGTATATCTACCTGTCATTGGGCGACAACGAAAGCAACACCAAGCATCCTGTGATGAGCCGCGTCGGCGACTGTACAGATGAAGTCCTTAACTACCTGTCCGACAAAGAAATACCACATTTCTTCGAAGTGAATCCGGGAAACCACTTTTCCGACCCCGACGGCCGACTCGCCAAAGCAATATTGAAAACTCTCTTATACCTTCACTGATTATTCAAACTAAATTATTCGATTTGAATAATCTGAATATGGATAGAACAAGATAAACCGGATTAGCGTAAAATGAAGTATATTAAATGGTTATGGCATAGAGCCGGAGACGCGAAAGGGTCTGTGAGTTGGAATATATTGCTGGCTTGCATCAGCATCGGACTGAACCTGTTTTTCATCTGGCTCAGCAAATCGCTCGTCGACATCGCCACCGGAGCCCGCACCGGCTCTACCCTAAAGCTGTTCGCCGCCATTCTGGTCGCCACGATGCTCGTAAGGGTTTTTGTCAATGCTGCCAGAGCCCGCCTGGAGAGTAATTCTGTCTACAAAATGCAGTTCATCATCCGGAAAGACCTCTTCGAAGGACTTATCCGTGAACAATGGAGCGGTAAAGAACGATTCCACAGCGGAGATGCAGTCAGCAGACTGTTTACAGACGTGGATGTCGTTTCCAAAGTTATCTGCCAGGATTTGCCGGCATTGATAATAACCATTATCCAACTCGCTGCAGCGTTCGTCTTCCTTTGTACGATGGATGCGAAACTCGCTATCATTCTGCTGCTTATAACCCCAGCTTTCGCGGCCTTCGGAAAGATATTCTTCAGACGCATGCGAAAACTCACCAAGGATATCCGTGAATCAGAAAGTAATGTACAGAGCCATATCCAGGAGACCCTGCAACATAAAACTGTAGTGCAGTCCATGGGACAGGAACTGAGCATGGAAGAGAAACTTGGAGGGTTGCAAGATACTGAATATGATCAGGTTCTAAAAAGAACCAAGTTCAATGTTTTCTCACGTACTGCCGTAAGTATCGCTTTCGGTTTAGGATATTCCGCTGCCATGCTGTGGGGAGTTTTCGGAATATGGCAGGGTGACATTACATTCGGTGTAATGACAGCATTTCTGCAACTCGTAGGACAAATCCAGGGCCCGTCCATGCAGCTTACACGTCAGATTCCATCCCTGATTTATGCGGCTGCTTCCATGGACAGACTTATGGAAATAGAGAACTCCGAAAAAGAAGAATCCGGAGAGCAAATAATGCTTAAAGCGCCTGCCGGAATCAGTGTGGACCATATTTCGTTCAGATATCCTGACGGAAAAGGATGGATTTTCAATGATTTCAGTTATGATTTCAAACCGGGTTCGCGAACTGCTATCGTAGGTGAAACAGGAATCGGTAAAAGTACATTGATAAGACTCATACTCTCCTTGCTGAAACCGAACGGGGGCGAAATCAGGATCTATAACGAAAGCGAATCCAGAGTTACATCGGCATTGACCCGAAACAACTTAGTCTATGTGCCTCAGGGGAATACGCTCTTCAGTGGGACGGTCCGCGAGAATCTTCTCATGGGTGATCCGGAGTCGGACGACCGGCAGATGTGGGCGGTTCTGGATGTGGCGGAGGCGGGATTTGTGCGAAGCCTTGCGGGAGGACTGGATGCGAGGATCGGCGAAATCGGCGCGGGGCTCAGCGAGGGTCAGGCTCAACGGATTGCGATTGCGAGGGGACTGCTCAGGCCTGGCAGTATTCTGCTCCTGGACGAGTTCAGTTCGTCGCTCGATCAGGAAACCGAGAGGCGGTTGCTGAATAATCTGTCGGAAAACTATGGAAACAAGACGATTATCTTCATCACTCACCGCGACGCCGTGCTAGACTATTGTGATGCTGTCCTGAGACTGTAGACCTACTCCGGATCTTTGTAATATGGTAATCTTCTGAGGATTGCGAGCAGGTAACGTCTGACTGGAGAGAACATGTTCCAGAGCGATAATTTAAGCGCAGAGCAGGTGGAGTACGGATTTATGGGCCTGGTACCGTTACGCAGAATGGTGGTGGCCTTCGCATAAATTTCGTCGAGGTGGCAATGCTCTCTTCCGCCGGCGACGCCATCTCCTTGTATCTCAGCGACATCGCCGCGAATCTGGATTATTCTGTGCAGCAAATAACGTTCATGGAAGCGGAATAGGACGATATCGCCGGTTCTTACTTTTCTGCGCGACGCGCCTTCAGGGGTGCCGCCCTCTACGCCTTCCAGTATGACAGAGTCCCGTAAGTTCCTGATAGTAGGCATCATACTGTAACCATGCACCGGTATCGTGACCTGCTTTCCGGCTTTAAGAAACTCTATGGTCTGGGCGAAAAATATATCGTTGTTTACTGTAAGCTTATCCATTTTGTCTGTATGGGAATTCTTTTTGTCTTCCAGAAAACAAACTTACGGAAAAATTTTGTTAAATTAGAAGGTTTTAAGAAGAATAACTGAAAATGAAAATTAAAGACGGATTTGTCCTTCGCGAGATTTGTGGAGAAAAAGTGCTTTCTGAGGAAGGCTCGTTGAATGTGAATATGAGCAAATTAATAAAGCTGAATGATACGGCGGCTTTCCTTATAGAATCTGTGGGCAGTTCTGAGTTTACGGCGGAGCGTCTTGCAGACCTGCTTTGCGGCCAATATGAAGTCGCACGCGAAACGGCATTGACAGATGCGGAGAAACTTTGTGAAACACTTGTGAAAAATGGAATCGCCGAATGACGGAAAGTGAGCGCCTGTACGATGTGGCCGGGGTGACTTTCGGGGTAAAACTGGAAGCGCCGTGGTCGTTCATGCATTATACTGAGCCGGTTGCAGAGCGGATAAAGATCGCTTCTGCCGGCGGGATTATCCCCGTCATGCCTACGAGGGCAGGAGACAGTGAGCCGCCGAGGACCTATGTCCAGAAACGTGTTGAACTGCCTGAAGATTATGGTCCGCATGTCTTGGATTTCTCTCAATATGAGCCGTTTGCGACGGATGAATCTTCTAAGATAGATTTCTGTCTTACAGTTTGTAACGGTCAGCCTGATGAGTTCCGTCAGGCCCAGAAAGAGGGTCAAGTCACTAAGCTGATGAGCGAAACGGAGGTCCTTCCATACTACTACGTCTACCGCTGGAAAGAAGGCACCGTTTTCGAGTTTGAAGGCGCAGATAGAAAAATCGACAGCACATTGTTCGTGGAAAATGGAGCAGAATCCGGCTTCTTCTGGGCGGGAGAAAAAATGCGCCCATACTCTGTTATCTTCCAGATTTGCTTCGCATTACGAATAATGTACACCTATAATTCGTGGAAATACAAGGCCGTTCTCATGCACTCTTCCGTAATCGCGCACAACGGCTCGGCCGTGCTGTTCCTCGGCACCAGCGGCACCGGAAAGAGCACCCACAGCCGCCTCTGGCTCGAAAATATCCCAGGCGCGGAGCTCCTGAACGACGATAATCCTGTACTTCGCATAGAGGAGGGTAAGGTCAATGCCTATGGCACGCCGTGGAGTGGCAAGACTCCTTGTTATAGAAAAGCAAACCTTCCGGTGAGAGCGTTGGTTCGTCTGCATCAGGCTCCTGCGAATGAGGTTAAACAGGTGAAGGGATTGGATGCGTTCGCCGGTGTTATCAGTTCGGCTTCCAATGTGAAGTGGGACAAAAAAGTGATGGACGGTGTCATGTCCATTATGTCTCAAATAGTTATGACAGTGAAATGTCTCAGCATGGGATGTCTGCCGGACAAGGCGGCTGCGGAGATATGTTGCGCAGAGACAGAAAAATAAAATCAGTATGAAGACCGATGATGTTTTCTTCGCTCTGCTTAGGGCAGGACTTTGGGGTAAAGCCGAAGATATTTCTCTAAGAGATGTGGACTGGGAATCTGTTTATGGTATTGCCAGAGAGCAGACGGTGGCCGGATTCGTGGCAGATGGTATTTCTGTAATGAAGAAAGCGGATCCTGCCATGGCCGTTTCTCCTGCAGTCCAAAACTCTTTTATGCAAACTGTATTGGGCAGCGAAATGCGAAACAGACAGATGAACGCTACGTTATCTCATCTTTGCAAAGTATTGTCTGAAAATGGAATATGTGCATTGGTCCTGAAAGGTCAAGGGGTAGCATTGGACTATCTCCAGCCTTCTCACAGGCAGCCGGGAGACATAGATTTTTTCCTGGACGACAAGAATTATCAGGCTGCGTCAGCGTTGCTTTCTCCTAAGGCCGCGAAAGTGGATGAGGAAAATCCGTCAAAGAAGCACTTGGGTATGCATTTCGGTGATATCGAGGTGGAACTTCACGGAACTATGAGGGTAGATTTCGGGAAGAGGGTGAATGAAGTCATGGACAATATCCAGTTTGACTTGTTCCGGAAGAAGGATTTCCGCAAATGGGATTGCGGCGGAACTGAGGTACTGCTCCCTTCCATAGATTTCGATGCGTTGTTTATCTTCATGCATTTTATACAGCATTTTTATCATGGAGGCCTGGGTCTCAGGCAGATATGCGACTGGACCATGCATATTCACCGCTTCGCTGATAATGTAGACAGGGAACTGCTGGAGCATCGTCTCACCGAGTTGGGCATGATGAAAGAGTGGAAGGTGTTCGGCTGGTTGGCGGTGAACCGTCTGGGATTGCCTGCCGATGAGATGCCGTTCTATGATGCTGAGTGCGGGGGCGTTGTGGAGAAAGTCTGGGAGTCCATGAAGTTATCCGGCAATTTCGGCAAGAAGCGCAATGCCGGCAGGGATTTCGACAAGGAACCATATCTTTATCGCAAGACAAAGTCTCTGGTGGGACATATCCGCTGGATGGCCAGGCATTTCGATGTGTCGTATTACAACACTTTCCGGTCTTTCTGGTCTATGCTCACCTCCGGCGTCTCTGCTGTGCTTAAGGGGAAATAGATTATACGCGTCCCCGCGACCGCGGAGACGCTTATGCGTCAAGGTTTTCCAAGCTTCCACTTGGACTCTGGTTTCAAAGTTCCGTCCTTATTAATATTAATAGCGGGAAGCAACCACGCTTTGCCGGAAAAGTCAGAAATACATTTTGGAGTGATTTCATAATATAGATCCGTGCTTCCAAAAGTAAGTAAGATATAGCACACCATATCATCAGCATTTTTGCTGAAATCCAACCAACCGTCTTTTCCCTCGAAGACTATCAAGATTTCATCACCGACGAAACGTCTATTCCTCTGATTCCAACACAAATACAGCGCTGTCATACACCTTTTTCAAAGGCGGATTCACGCCTTTGTTCATCAGCATTGACCCAGACAGGACCTTTCCCGAAAACCAGCTCGAAGACTTGTCGACATTGACCTCTGCAATACGATAGTTCTTGTCGGCAGAAAGCCCGTCCAGACGGAACTGCGGAGCCGAATTGCGAGTATCATAACTGATGCAATAAGCGAAGAATACAGCGCGCTTCTTGTCAGGAGTAACGTAAAGTACCCCATAAGCACCCGCCTTGTCATAAGGAGAACCTATTCTGTACAAATCTCCGGTCATGATGATGTCACGATATTCCTTATAGCTGGCAATCGCCCTCTTGGCGAACTCTTTCTCGCTGTCTGTCATTGACTTAGGCTGAAGTTCCATACCGAGTCTTCCGGCACATGCGATATCGAAACGGAACTTTATCGGAGTTATGTTGCCGGTCTGGTGATTAGGAACCGCCGAGACGTGGGAACCCATCTGGTTTGCAGGATAAAACAGGCTTGTACCGTACTGGATGCCGGTTCTTGTCAATGCCTCCGTATCGTCACTTGTCCAGAATTCATCGAAATATTTCAGTTCACCATACTCTACCCTTCCGCCGCCTGAAGCACAGGCCTGAATCATCACATCAGGATACTTTGCACGCACACGCTCCATCACATTGTACAATCCCTGTGCATACCTCACCCAGAACATCGTCTGTTCATCAGACGGAAGCCAAGACGAGCCCACATTCTCCACATGACGGTTGGCATCCCACTTTATATAGTCAATCTTGTCCGAGAGTTTCATCACATCGTCGAAAACGCCATAGACAAAGTCCTGGACCTTAGGATTTGTCATGTCCAGAAGGTACTGGTTGCGCATCGCAGTAGCAGCGTGGACATTGTCCTTGACAATCCAGTCCGGATGCTTCTCATAAAGCTCGCTTTTAGGATTGACCATCTCCGGCTCAATCCAGATGCCGAACTTGAGGCCTTTCTCGTGCGCATGGGATGCGATAAAGTCAATGCCTTCAGGCAGTTTGGCAACATTGACCTGCCAATCGCCCAGGCCGGCCTTGTCATTGTTGCGTGGATATTTGTTGGCAAACCAGCCATCATCGAGGACAAACATCTCAAGCCCCATGTCGGCCGCATCATCGATCATGTCGGTCAATGTCTTGGCATTGAAATCGAAATACGCGCCTTCCCAGCTGTTCAGAAGAGTCGGCACCATTCCATACCCACTGTGCATCCAATAATCGCGGGCCCACCTGTGGAGATTTCTGCTGGCCTGGCCCGCTCCCCTGTCACTGAAAGTCCAGATCATCTCAGGAGTAGAGAAAGACTCGCCCTTGGCCAATGTATATGCTGATGCGTATGGATTGATTCCGGCAAGGATATTCAGTATGTTGAACTCGGTAAGTTCAAAGTTCAGTCTGAAGTTTCCGCTCCAGGCCAATGCTCCGGCAATCACATCTCCTGTGGTCTCGCTGAACGTGTCAGTATCAAGGCTTATCATAAACGCAGGATTTTCCGTATGTGTGGTACGGGTTCCCTTCTTGCTCTCTATGGTCTTTATCCCGTGTGTCAGCAAGGTATTGTCAACACGTGCCTCATGAGCCCAGGAACCATACAGATGTGTAAGAAGATATTTGTCTGCCCTTATCGGCAATGCTGACGAATAGTAGTTGCGCAATGTCACGGCACCTTTTTCATTGTTTCTGATTACAGAATGAGCCGTGATCACATTCTGTTTCTTATACGCAGTATAGACCAGATCGACTTCCACGCCTTCAGCCTTGTCTGCCAGATGTATGGTCGTCTCTGTTATATTGTTGTCTGTCAATGTCATGGTCTCATGAGAAAGATATCTGAGTTCGGTGTTCAGATCCCCGTTCTTATGGGTGATTGCTAATGCAGGTTCGTTGAAGCCCCTCCAGCCCTGTGTAGGATAAGTATCATAAGGAGCACCATGATTGCCATGGATTCCGCTCTTGAAATCAGAAAAAGCAGACGCATCTTCTATGACACCGCCGAAATGCAGTGTTTTCAGACGCCCGTCCTGCTCCACCCGGATAATCATGGAAACATTGTCGGTCCTGATATTGATTACAGGACCTTTTGCCTTGGCTGTACATGCCAGCAGTGCCAGCATGGCAATTGTCAAGATTTTCTTCATCTTTGTCATTAATTCGTCATATGGTTAAAAACAAAAAAAAGCCACTCGAATGAGTGGCTTCGTGGAGCGGAAAACGAGACTTGAACTCGCGACCCCAACCTTGGCAAGGTTGTGCTCTACCAACTG
>UREV01000020.1 GCA_900546925.1 uncultured Bacteroides sp. | reverse complement strand
AAGTGCCCTTTTTTACACCAAATGAATCAAATGAAACAAACGGTGTAAAAAAGCGTCATTATTTACACCATTTGTTTGCATTAGATGTCAGTGGAGCGAAGAGCCCTGGTCTCGGGTGCCGATCGAAAGGCATGGCCGCGGCCTTGTGAGAGGGGACCCACGATAGTGAGGAGGATGAGCGCCAGCGAAGGTCACCGCCGGGACCTCAGTCCGCCGGCGCCATTAATCACCGCCAGTCGGCCGCGTGCACCAATCCCTGCCACAACTATCTCGCACTTAGCGCACGCATAGCATTGAACACCGCCAGCACCGTGACACCGACGTCGGCGAAAACCGCCATCCACATGGTACCAAGGCCGAACGCTGCCAGAGCCAGGATGGATACCTTGACACCGATGGCGAACCAGACATTCTGTCTTGCAATACCTATCGTCCGTCGCGAAATCCGTACCGCCTCCGCAATCTTGGAAGGCTTGTCATCCATCAGAACCACATCCGCGGCCTCGATAGCCGCATCACTGCCTAGACCGCCCATGGCGATACCGACATCGGCACGCTTCAGCACAGGCGCATCATTAATACCGTCGCCAACAAACGCAAGCACCTTACCTGCAGGCTTTTCCGAAATCAGGCGCTCCACCTGGGCCACCTTGTCGGCAGGAAGCAGACCGGCATGATACTCATCCAGACCAAGCTTCTCCGCGACCTCCTTGCCCACAGCCTCCCTGTCACCGGTCAGCATCACCGTCCGCTCCACACCAAGACGCTTCAGTCCCCTGACCGCCTCAGCACTATCCTTCTTCACGACATCACTGATAACTATATGACCTGCATATTTGCCGTCCACCGCCACATGTACAATCGTGCCTGCAAGATGACAGTCATGCCATTCGATACCCAGATCATCCATCATCTTCGAATTTCCCACACAGACAGTTCGCCCGGCAGCCTCGGCCCTGACACCTCGGCCGGCAATCTCCTCAACATTAGTAACTTCGCATCCGTCAGTAGCTTCCGCAGGAAAAGCATTACGTAAAGCCGCACCGATCGGATGAGTCGAAAAATGCTCCACATGCGCAGCCAGATGCAGCAACTCATGCTCATCGAAATCATCAGGATGAACAGCCTCCACCTCGAACTTGCCATACGTCAACGTCCCCGTCTTATCGAAAACCACCACACCAAGATTCGCCAACGCATCCACATAATTGCTGCCCTTGATCAGTACTCCCCTCCGCGACGCCGCACCAAGTCCGCCGAAAAATGACAGAGGCACACTGATCACCAGCGCACAAGGGCAGGACACCACCAGGAAAATGAGGGCCCGATGCAACCAAATCGGGAAAGACGCCAGAAAGCCCGACCCCGCGAACACCGGAGGAATAAAGGCTAAGGTCAATGCTGCCATAACGACGACAGGCGTATAAACCCTCGCAAACTTCGTTATAAACGACTCGCTCTTCGACTTGTTCTTATCCGCACTTTCCACAAGATCAATGATTTTCGAGACAGTACTCTCCCCGAAACCTTTAGTAGTCTTCACCCGGACCACACCCGAAAGATTAATGCAGCCGGACATGATACTGTCGCCCACCGAAATATCACGCGGAAGACTTTCTCCTGTCAATGCTGCCGTATCCAGCGAAGTTTCCCCCTCTATGACCTTACCGTCTATCGGGACTCTCTCACCTGGTTTGACGACAATAATTTCACCTATTGCCACATCCTCCGGAGACACCTCAGACACCTTTCCGTCTCTTTCCACATTAGCCACATCAGGCCTTATCGCCAGAAGATGGGAAATGCTGTCCCTACTCTTTCCTTCAGCATACTCTTCGAACAGTTCCCCTATCTGGAAAAACAGCATAACAAACACAGCCTCAGGAAATTCCGTCTCAGCACCAGGAAGAAATCCGATGCACAGGGCTCCGATGGTCGCTATCGACATCAGAAAATCCTCATTGAACAAATCCCCTTCAAAGATACCCTCAGCCGCCTCCTTAAGAGTTCCGAAACCAATCAGCAGATAAGGTACAAGATATATGATAAGCAACTGCCACACAGGAAGTTGACAAAACTTCTCGATACAGACGGCGCAGACGAGCAAGACCGCCGTTACAGAAATAAGAGTGATTTTCCGTTTCATAACTTCAATTTTGAAAACGCTGCAAAGTTATGCAAACGGACACGCAACCAAGTTGCAAACTATCCAGCGCACAAAAAGCACAACTTACAGCACAATTGTAAACACTGTAGACTCTGCAGTAGAAGAAGTCAGATTAATGGTCCCGCCGTTGAGACGGATAATCTGACGGCACAGACTCAGGCCGACACCCGTACCGGAATCCCCCTTGGTCGTATAGAACGGCACAAATATCTGTTCCTTACCGGTTTCGCTGATAGGTTCCCCGTTATTGGCCACGTTGATTACAGTACGCTCCCTCTTGTCTATGGAGGCTGTAATATCTATCTCAGAAGCCCCGGCCTGAACCGCATTCTTTATGAGATTATTCATTACCTGAGAAATCTGTCCAAAATCCGCATACAGAATAATATCCTCAGAAAGCTCATGATAAGAAACACTGGCCGAAGGCCAATTCGTCTGCGCAATAGTCACAGAATCATTGACCAAATCCTTCAGATAGAACGCTTTGCGGACTGGGGCAGCGATGTGGGTCAGCGACCGGTAGGACTGCACGAAACTGATCAGGCCCTCGGATGATGAGGCGATGGTCCCGAGCGCGGAACGGATGTCCTCAGCACTGTAGCTGTCCAGGTTCTGGGACAATGCCGAACTGAGTGATGCGACAGGCGTGACCGTGTTCATGATTTCATGCGTGAGGACGCGGATGAGTCTGGTCCACGACTCGGACTCGTTGTTTTCCATCTCACGGGTAATGTCATTGAAAGTGACGATGCTGACTTCTTTGCCGTGAAGCCTTGCTGTACAGGCACTTATGGAAAACTGTACCGTACCCCGCTCCGAAATGAAAGATGCCCTCGACTCCATTTCAGAAGCCTCGCGGAAAGCATTGGCCAGGTCCGGAGAAATCCGCGCGATCTGCCGCACCGACGAAATCTCCGCCATCCCCAAAAATCCTTTCGCCACAGTATTCGAATAATCGATTTTTTCTCCGTCAATGACGATGACGCCGCTCTGGACGTGGTCCAGCATTGTCCCGAAATACCGCTCACGCTCACGGATATCGGCCTTTTCAGCCTCGAAAATGGACCGGAGACGGTTCAATGACTTGTTCAGCCGCCGGTTCCGCCATCGGCTCTCAGAATACCGGAACGCAGTCTCGCCACTGTCCAGCGCATCTGACATGAAGTCGATTTTGCCGATGATCTTCCGTCTTGTCGCCGCTCTCGTCACGATATAGGTCAATGCCGCAATCACGGCACCGCCAAACGCAATCCATAACGTGCCGATATTTGTTTCCGCGCCCATCATATTCCGTATTTCTTGAGCTTTGCGTAAAGCGTAGGGCGACTGATATCCAAGGACTTGGCTACCATTGATATGTTACCGTCATAGCGGGCCATTGCTGCACGGATAGTCTTCTCCTCCATATTTTCCATCGTGTCCCCGGCATTGATCTCAGTCATTCCTGACGCTTTGGAGATGTCCAGCCCGAATCCGTCTATGGCCTTTCCGTCTGAGAGAATGACAGCCTTTTCGATGCAGTTGCGCAGCTCGCGGATGTTGCCCGGCCAGGCGTAAGTCTCCAGTTCGGCTTTCGCCATCGGGGTCAATGTCTCTGCATCCCTGCCGTATTTTTCGGAAAACTCTGTCAGGAACTGCATCGCAAGCGGGATGATTACGTCTTTTCTGTTTCTCAAAGGCGGAAGTTCCACGCTTATGGTATTCAGCCTGTAATACAAGTCCTCACGGAAAAGTCCGTCACGTATCATGGACGGAATGTCTGCATTGGTCGCGCATATCAGCCTGATATCCACAGGGATAGCTTTCGTGTCACCGACTCTCGTGATGCATCGGTTCTGGATGGCACGCAGAAGTTTGGCCTGGGACTGCATCGGGATATTGGCGATTTCATCCAGGAAGAGTGTCCCTCCGTCAGCCTGCTCGAACTTGCCGGCATGGTCGGATTTCGCATCCGTGAACGCTCCCTTCACGTGGCCGAAAAGTTCACTTTCGAAAAGCGTTTCCGTGATGGCGCCGGCGTCCACGCAGACCATTGGCTTGTCCGCCCGTCCGGAAAGTCTGTGGATTTCGTGCGCGAGGACATCCTTGCCGGTGCCGTTTTCGCCGGTAATGAGCACTGTGGCATCTGTCGGGGCGATACGTTCCACGTCATGCCTGAGCTGCTGCATCCCTGAACTCCAGAGCATCTGCGGCCCTTCATTGACAGAGACGCCTTTTTTAGGCTTGGATTTCCTGTCCCGAATTCCTGTCAATGTCTCGAGCAGCTTGGCGTTGTCCCACGGCTTGACGACAAAATCTGCCGCACCCCGTTTCATTCCTTCCACTGCCAATGATATGTCTGCGTAGGCGGTAAACAGCACCACGGGCATCTCAGGCCATCTTTTCTTGATTTCAGACAGCCAGAACAGCCCCTCGTTTCCGGAATTGATATCCGCCTTGAAATTCATGTCCAGCAGAATCACGTCAGGCATCATCTGTTCGACGGTGCTTGTCAGCGATGTAGGGGACGAAAGTGTCAGAACCTGCGTAAAACAGCCTCCAAGCAGGATTTTCAAGGCATCCCGTATGCCCTTGTTGTCATCTACGACAAGTATCTTTCCACTTTTCATTGTCAATGTCTTTTATCGTCAAGGCCCCTCTCCGGAAGCCGATTACAAAAATACATTTTTTTTGCGAACAATCCGCGCAATCATAAAAAGCTGCGCCATCCTTTCGCAAGTGTGACGCAGCTGACAGCCCTGTAGGTCTTTACATCTATGTTAATGTATTATTATGTTAATGTTAAACTAATCATTCTTAAGCGAATCTACAGGGTTGGAAGTCGCGGCATCCCAGCTGCGGAGCGTAACAATCAACATTGTAATCGCCAGCACTATCAGCAGGGACAAAGCAAATACCCACCAGTGGATCGGCGTGTGATATGCAAAGCCCGCAAAGTATCGGTTGATGACCCACCAGCTGAGCGGCGCCGCGATTACGAAGCTGGCCAGTACAATGCGTATATACTTGGCATTGAACATCTTGAGTATATCGCCGACGCTTCCTCCCATCACTCTCCGGACTGCAATTTCACGACTTCTGTGCTGGGTGTCGAAAAGCACCAGACCGAAGACTCCCATAAGGGAAATGATGATTGCCACCAATGTGAATATGCTGATAAGTGTGGACAATCGGCTCTCCTGCCTGTACTGGGCCCCAAGCTCCTTGTCGAAGAAATCAATATTATACAGCTCGTCATCAGCATAAGGCACCATCTCTTTCACGGTAGCAAGCACGAACTTGATGACTGACTGGACATCTGCGCCCGGCGCGGTCCTTATATAGACCTGATGAAGTCCGTCACGCCATCTGTTTTTACCGAATATGTAGAAGGCGAAATCACCACGACCATACTGCAAAGGCCTGAAATTAAAGTCCTTACAGATACCGGCAGTCACAGTCCCGTCCTCATGTCCAGGCGCAGGAGTGACGAAATCCACGTCAAAGTCTTTCTTCGCCTGCTCGTTGAAGATCATCACTCCACCTTCAGACACCTCATCGGATTTCATGAAATCCCTGCCGTCCACTATATCTATCCCCATGAATTTCAAGAAATTGTACGCCACAGGGTAACATTGGAAATTAATAGTCTTTCCCTTATATTCTCGTCCCCAGCCCATTCTTGAAACATCGATAATCCTTCCGTCAGCCCACGTAATGTCCTGAATCTGAGGATTGCTGCGCAGCTTGTCCTCGAAAGCCTCGTTCTGGGAACCATACCAGCAGACATCATAAGGAATGTAGCCGCTGAGAAGGCAGGACTTGTTGAAGCCCATGTCGTAGTTCATCATGTAGGTATGCTGCATCTTGATGAACATGGCGCAGATAATCAATGACATTGATATGACGAACTGGAAACCGATGAGAGCCGTGCGGAGCCTGCGTCCCGAAACTGACCCGCTGAATGAGCCTTTCAGTACCAATGCCGGCTGGAACGACGTGATGTAGAATGCCGGATAGATGCTTCCGAAGACCGCTGTCAGGACAGCAGTGCCGACAGTCATTGCCAGTACAGGAACATTGTCCCCGAAAACAGCCGAAGAGGTAAGAATACCTGCGACGCTGGTGCGAAGAAGCAGGATAACTATAATCGCGGCCAATGCCAATGCTATGGCGACAAGACCTACCGATTCGAATATAAAGTTGAATATCAATGAAGTACGCGATACTCCGAAAATCTTGTAGGTGTTCACGGACCTCAACCTCGCAGGTACAAGCGCAAAGAAGAAATTGATGAAATTTATCAATGCGATGAGGATGATGAGCACCGCCACTGCGAGCAATGTCATGTCCGTGGTGAGATTTCCGGTGCGTCCCGGCTTGCCGTCAAGTTCTTTCGTATAAAAGAGTTCTGAAAAAGGTATCAGCCTGACATTGAATTCGTTATTGATTTCATCAATATCTTCGTCAGTGAGGGTTTCACCCGCGCCATCATACAGTTTCTTGAAGTAATCGAGAAGTATAGCCTTCGATTCCTTCTCGAATTCTTCCTTCAGTGAGGCATTCTGGAGTTTCACGCAATACGGAAAAGACCACTCACTGCGATCGTCAATACAATAATCTTTCAGGTCATAAACGGCATTGACCATACCCAAGTCGCTGTTCTTTGGGAAGTCCTTGTATATGAGAACTATTTCACTCGACCCTTTTTCGCCCTGCGGGTCACTCCATGAAATGCCGTCTCCGAGTTTTAGATCATATTTCTTGGCAGAAGACTCTGATATGGCGATAGTTGAAGGCTTGGAAAGTTCATCAAGTGAGCCTTCCGCCGCCTCAAAATTCAAGGCACGCAGTCCGCCTGCGGAATACTGCTTGAGGTCCAAATTCATCTTGACCGGAACATCATTCCGCCTCGTGTAGCAGACATCACCTTTTTCATACATGCTGAACACCCCTCCTCCTTCAGACATGGAAGATCCTGAGACAAGGGCTTCTCCCAACGGCCTGTTTATGAAGATACTGAACTTTCCCTCATTATATTGCGAAGGAACTGACAATACGAATGTCCTGTCCGCATCCTTCAGCGATTTGTTGTAGCCAAGGTTGAAGCAGACCTGCGTCATTATCACGTAGAAGGCAGCGAACGCCACTGCCATTCCTATGATATTCAGCAGGCTGGACACCTTGTACCGCTTGAGGGTGTTCAGGAAATTATTGAAAATATATCTCATTACAATTCATTCTTGACATCACTTACTATATGGCCGTCGAACAGGTCGATGGTGCGTTGTGCCATAGCCGCATCTTTCTGTGAGTGGGTAACCATCACGATGGTCGTGCCCTCCCTGTTCAGTTCGCAGAGCAGGTCCATGACTTCCTTGCCGTTCTTGGAGTCGAGGTTTCCGGTAGGCTCATCGGCAAGAATCAGTTTAGGGTTTGCTACTACCGCACGTGCAATCGCAACACGCTGCTGCTGACCGCCTGAGAGCTGCTGAGGGAAATGCTTTGCCCTGTGGCTGATGTTCATGCGCGCCATCACCGCCTCCACTTTTTCCTTGCGCTCAGCCGCGCTGAAATCCATATATCTGAGTGGAAGTTCAATGTTTTCGAACACATTGAGTTCATCGATCAGGTTAAAGCTCTGGAAGACGAAGCCGATGTTTCCCTTGCGGAACTTGGTACGGTCCTTTTCCTTCAGCTGCGCAACTTCCTGTCCCAGAAGCTGGTAACTACCGGAAGTCGGGTTGTCCAGAAGGCCGAGGATATTCAGGAGCGTAGATTTTCCGCATCCTGAAGGGCCCATGATGGAGACGAATTCTCCGTCCTTGATTTCAAATGATACATTGTCGAGTGCAACTGTCTCGATTTCCTCAGTCCTGAAGACTTTGCAAATGTTTGTAATCTTGATCATGATATATATGTATTTTTAATTATTCTGTTTTTATGCTGTCAGCAGGATTTGTTCCCGCTGTACGTATTACGTAAATGTCTGATATGATGGCAACTATAGCCAGCGCTGCGGCTATGGCGCCTACGAAAATCCACCAAGGAAGCCCCGCCTGAAGGCTGAAATTCTGTTCCCAACGCCCTGCGACAATGTAGGCCAGAACCGCTCCGACTGCCACGGACGGCAGAGCCACTGCCATGACATCGCGCAAAAACATTGACCTGATCTGGGAGAACTGGGCGCCATTTACGCGACGGACCGCGATTTCCTTGCTGCGGCGACGGACTTCGTCAATCGTGTAGCCGATGAGGCCGATCAGCGCGATAAAGAGCGTCACTATGCCTCCCGCGAGGATGGAGTTTCTTGTATTGAGGGTGTCCACGAAATTCGAGGCGGCGAGCTCATTGCACGGATATATTCTATACCATTGCCCGTCCAGAATCTTTCCTGTAATTTCATCGGTTTTCTGAAGCTCTTCCGGGGACATCTTGTGATATTTCACGAATATGTAATTAAACATTCCGGCATATTTCTCTGAGTCACAATAGAATATACCCATCGGGCGCCCGCCGAAATCGGCTTCTACCACAGAAAAGCCACCGGTATGCATATCGTCAATGATACCGCATATCCTGACTGGACCAGCTTCATGCGAAGTAACCATCACTTCGCGTCCGAGGACTTCGTCCCATCCGGCAGTGTTCTTCATCATTTTCACGAAATTCCTGTCCACAATCATTTCCGCATCGCTGTTGAGAGTCGGATCGAAATTACGTCCTTCCTGAATCTTGATGCCGAAGACATTGAAATAATGTTCATCCACATAATATGCATCACGGATGTTGAACAGTTGACGGTCTTCGCCTGGAATACTCACATTGTCACCGCTATAGCCTGTGAAAGGGTTCTGATAAGCGAAACTTGCGTCTTCCACTCCGGAGAGGGAACGGACCTCATTCATCAGTGTATTCTTCTGAGGCTGAGTCGCTTCAGGCATGTCTATCATCGCTACGTCATCATATTTGAACCCACGGTCCGCGTTCATCATCTTGTCATATTGCAAATTGATCACGCCCATGACCACAGCCAGGAAAACGACTGCCGCAAATTCCACCGCGAGGAGTCCGAGCTTCCACATGCGCTTGCCGGAGCGATAATTCCTGAATGCCGCAGCCACCGGAATCCGATTGAAGAAGAATGCGGGAAGGAGGCTGTTCAATGCCAGAAGCACGATTATTATTGTCAATGCCAATGCGAGCGGTCGTCCGGTGAAGAGCGCAATGACATTGACACCGAGGATGGTCTCTATCATTGACCTGAACGCAAAGATGAGGATTGCGGCGACGGCGGCTGCGATAGCGGTGTGGACGAGCGCCTCTGCGAACATCATCCCGAAGATGTCTTTTGCGCTGCTGCCCAGGCATTTGCGGAGGGCCATTTCGCGTGCACGGATGGCGGCGGACGAAAGCACGATCAGGAGGTAATTCAGCATGGACGTGAGCAGAAGCGCGAAGGCTACGAAGGCCAGCACGAGTGTCATATTCCGCTGAGTCTCATCCTCTTCATGGAATTTCACGAAGGGTTTTATCGGAAGTTTCATTTCATATCCGGCTGCCCGCAACTCGTCCATCGGCATATGCTTGTCCATGAAGCCAGAAAGTCCGTTTTCGATTTCGCCCGGGTCAATGCCTTTCTTCAGTTTTATGAATCCTTTATAGCGGTCGTTGCCTACCATGTTTTCCGAACCGTCGTACATGAAATGCCCGATGCTCGGCATGGAGACTATCATGTCCAGCCTGTAAGATGAGTTCAGCGGGAATTCTTCATAGACGCCGCCGACCGTGAGTTCATATTTCTGCGTATCCCCGGCAATCGTGAATTTCTGTCCGAGAACGGCTGCCGCGGCCGCCTTCTCGTCCATTTTTTTGCCTGAGGTCAATGCGGCTGCCATCTTGGTCGCCAACTTGGATGAAATCACCACATTCGCTTCAATGCCAAGAGGTTCTGTCAGGTTTCCAGCTAGACATTTCCGGTCAAACACCCTGAAGAATGACGTATCGCTTAGACAAGTCAGCCCGACATCCACGCGTTTGTCCGATTCGGGCATTAACAGGGAGGCAGTCTCGAACATATACGTAAATCTGGTGGCCTCCTCTATCTGCGGGAAGTATTCCTTCATTTTCGGGACGACTCCTCCCGCGACTTGAGGATATACCTTGTAACTGCCGTTGAGTTCTATGGCTTCGTTCAGATAATATATCCTGTCGGCATCCTTGTAGAAGTCGTCGAATGTCTTTTCGAAGCAGACCTTGGATGCCAGCACGAGGCCGACTGCGAGACCAACGCCCAAAGTCATGATTTTCAGGACGTTCCTGCGTCCTTTCATCGGCAATGTCCTGACTGCCGTGGCAATGTAATTGAAAATGTTCATCTGCTTTGTCCCGGAGATTTCATCAATGTCAATCGGCCGAGTTCTTCGGCATGGACATTTCGTCATCCGGTCAGAGGTCAGAGTTGCCACTCCTGTGCCATTATATGTAACTTATTGTTTTTCTGATAATTATATTGAACATTTCTTTCAGGCATTGTAAAAAAACTTTACATCTCTGTAAATTAACTTTACATACACTATCTTTGTAGAACAAAACAGATACACTTATGAGATTAGTTATACAAAGAGTAAAAGAAGCGTCTGTCAGCATTGACGGAGAAAAGGTATCGGCCATCGGTAAGGGACTGCTGGTGCTGGTCGGTGTGGAGACAGGTGATACTGAGGAAGATGTCAAGTGGCTGGTGGGCAAAACTGCCGGGCTCAGGATTTTCGATGACGAGAACGGTGTGATGAACAAGAGCATTCAAGATATTGACGGTGAGGCTCTTGCAGTGTCGCAGTTCACATTGACAGCATCCACGAGAAGGGGCAACCGCCCGTCGTATATCCGCGCTGCGGGTCATGAGCTGGCTGTTCCGCTATATGAGAAGTATTGTGATTCGCTGGCTGAGACTTTAGGCAAGCCGGTCGGCCGCGGTGTGTTCGGCGCAGACATGAAGGTGGCGTTGGTCAATGATGGTCCGGTTACGATCATCATTGACTCGAAACTGAAAGAGTAAGAAAAAGGCCGGTCTGGAATTTCTTCCGCCGGCCTTAAACCTATATAAATGAAGGATTTTATCCGATCATGTTCTTAGGATCGAGTACCTTGTCGAGTTCTTCCTTGGTAAGGATGCCTTTTTCGAGCACGATGTCGTAAACTGAGCGGTTAGTCTCGAGAGCCTCTTTTGCAACCTTTGTGCTGGCCTTATAACCGATGATAGGGTTCAAAGCTGTTACGATTCCGATGCTGTTCTTAACCATCTCGTAGCAACGCTCTTTGTTTACGGTGATACCATTTATACATTTCTCACGAAGAGTGTTCATAGCGTTTGTAAGCCATGTAATGCTCTCCATAATAGATTCAGCGATAACCGGTTCCATAACGTTAAGCTGGAGCTGTCCTGCCTCTGCCGCAAATGAAACGGTCGTATCGTTACCGATAACCTTGAAGCAAACCTGGTTAGTTACCTCAGGGATAACCGGGTTAACCTTTCCCGGCATGATGGATGAACCTGGAGCCATAGGAGGAAGGTTAATTTCCTTCAAACCGCAACGTGGACCTGAAGCCATGAGTCTGAGGTCGTTACAAATCTTGGAAAGTTTAACTGCAAGTCTCTTGAGAGCGCCTGAGTAGCTTACGTAAGCACCTGTATCAGGAGTAGCCTCCACGAGGTCCGGAGCAGCGATGAATTTCTCACCTGTAAGCTCGGTCATCTTCTTCGCGCACAACTCAGGGAATCCCGGTTTTGCATTCAGACCTGTTCCGATAGCTGTACCACCCATGTTGATTTCATAAAGGAGGTTTACGTTTCTCTCAATGTTGAGAACCTCTTCTTCGAGGTTGGTGGCGTAAGCGTGGAACTCCTGACCTGAAGTCATAGGAACGGCGTCCTGAAGCTGGGTACGGCCCATCTTGATAACGTCTTTGAATTCCTCACCTTTAGCCTTGAATGCTTCGATAAGATCTTTAAGTGCTTTCTCGAGATTTCTATTCATTCTGATGAAAGCATAGCGGAATGCTGAAGGATATGCGTCGTTGGTAGACTGCGCACAGTTCACGTGGTCGTTAGGTGAGCAGAACTGGTACTCGCCTTTCTTGTGACCCATAATTTCAAGGGCTCTGTTCGCAATCACCTCATTAGCGTTCATATTTACTGATGTTCCGGCTCCACCCTGCATCATGTCCACAGGGAACTGATCGTGGAACTTTCCGTCGATAATCTCACGGCATGCCTCAACGATAGCATCAGCAATTTTTCCATCCATAGCACCGAGTTCCTTGTTTGTCTGTGCTGCAGCAAGCTTCACGCAAGCCATAGCGATGACATACTCAGGGTAGTCACTCATTTTGGTGTTGGAGATCTTATAATTGTTGATAGCCCTCTGTGTCTGAACGCCATAATAAGCATCAACCGGAACCTGAAGTTCTCCAAGAAGATCAGATTCGATTCTGAATTTCTCTTCGTTCATAGTAAAGTGTTATATTTTTATTTATAAATTGTTTTATTTTATAACTGCAAAGATAAGTTTAAAAAGATTTATAAACAAAAATAACGATATAGATTTCAATTTTATTTTTTATCTTAGTGTGCGTTAAAAAATAATTTGCAACATTATGACTGGTTTATTGCTTTCAATACTGGCAATCCCAGGAATGATTGCGGGCGGACACCAGTGGGAGATTATAGAGAATTTATTATCTTTACAAGAACCAAAATATCGAATCATGTTAGGCAACTTTACATTTCATAACCCCACCAAACTCATCTTCGGTGAGGATTCATTGACAAAACTAAGAGGGGAACTCAAAAACTATGGTCCGAAGGTCATGCTGGTTTACGGCGGCGGCAGCATAAAGCGATTCGGCATCTACGACCTCGTCATGGCTGAGCTGAAAAAAGCCGGCAGCGAAGTGGTGGAACTGTCAGGCGTCATGCCGAACCCGACCATCGGAAAGGTCATCGAAGGCGCACAGCTCGCCAGGAAGGAGAACGTCGACTTGATACTCGGAGTAGGAGGAGGCTCGACTATCGACTACTGTAAAGCCGTATCTGGATGCGCCTGGTTCGACGGCGACCCTTGGGAATACTACTTCAAAAACTGGCAGCCATTTACATCACGCTGGATACCAGTAGGTTGCGTACTTACAATGGCTGGCACAGGATCAGAGATGAACGACTGTGCGGTGATTTCAAACCACGAAGAGAATCTCAAGTTGCACTACAATTTCCGCAACCCTGACTTCTCCATCTTAAATCCGAAATTCACCTTCACAGTACCTCAATACCAGATGGTGGCAGGTATCTATGACATCATGAGCCACATCCTGGAGCAATACCTTTCGGGCAACGATGACAACACCAGCGACTATATCTCTGAAGGTCTGATGCGCTCACTCATAGTAAGTTCCCGCAAGGCTTTGGTCAATGCCGAAGATTACGAGGCGAGATCAAATATTATGTGGACAGCCACTTGGGCATTGAACTCACTCATAGATAGAGGCAAGGCCACTGACTGGATGGTCCACATGTTAGGACAGGCTGTAGCAGCATACACTGATGCAACTCACGGCCATACGCTTTCAGCAGTAAGTGGAGCCTATTACCGACTGCTGATCAGCAAGTCATCCGATGCGGTAGCGAGATTCAAACGCTTGGCCATCAATGTATGGAACGTATCGGCAGCCGACAAGTCTGATGAACAGGTAGCAATGGAGGGGCTGGAGACCATGGAGAAATGGATGCGCGAATTAGGATTGGCTATGAACATTACCGAATGTGGCGCAAAACCTGAGCTGTTAGAAGGCATAGCTGACGCATGTCCAATCTGCAAGGGCGGATACCATATTCTAAGCCGCGACGAGGTGATCCAAGTCTTGAAGGAGAGCCTATAAAGAGACGTGGATGTTAACATGGCGCCGGTGTCGGGGTCTATTCAAATGGCTGCCGGCGGAGTCGGCGCCCGCTCGCTCAGGTGCTTCAGCATCTCGCAGAGGAGCGTACAGATACCTGTCGGTCCGGCTCCGATAATCAGAACTGTATCATCTTCAGTGATCTCGCTGATGCGGGCTGCCCAAGGTCACCCGCACTATCGCGTCTGTCGGTTCCAAAATTTGAGGTTTCGCTTTTTCTGTCAATGCGAATTTACTTCTTTCTGCTAACAATACAAAGTGAAAAAAGTTGTATATTTGGGGGCGTGAAACGGATTATCGTCATATTATTGTTCTGTTTGTCGTTCTTAGCGTGCGACAAGCATGAGTTGTGCGATGTAGTTTCACAGCAGGCAGTTTCCGTAATGGAGACCGGTTATGTATCTGCGCCTCAGACTAATTATATTTTCGGGGTCGAAAGCAGTAACATTCTCTCTGTCAGGACGACGCCTGAGTGTCAGAGAACTTTCCGTACTTTCAGAAATAATGATTGTCTTTTCAGAAACGGAAAGTGTATTAATCCTCGTATCTTCGATTTTTCCATCGGTGAAATGATCTCCGGATGGACTGGGAAGTTATCTTTAGACAGGTTTATTTATTCCATTTGTTTCCTGAGATTGTAGCGTAACAGTCTTATTCCCAAAATGTCATTTCTTGCACTCTTTGGCCAGTTGCCACTTGGAGCGCAGGTAAGTCTTTTATGCTTCTTCAAACGCAAGAGGCTGTTATTCAACATATTAAAAACTCAAGTTTCGCACTTGTGAAACTTAAATTAAAAATAAAACATGGAAACAAATTTCAAATCGGTTCACACACCGAAAGACATCATTATATCTACAGTAGTAATTCTCGCGGGCATCGGCTCTTATTTCCTTAATCCTGCGCTCGGCTTAACTCTCGCATCTTGCGGAATATTAATGCTCTGCTTCTTCAAGAAGGGATACAAAGCTGACGGAAAAGAACAAGTCTTGACCAAGGTCGCTATGGATATGTCGGCTTCTTACCTCCAACCACTGAAAGACTTCTTAGGTGGCAAAAGCATTGACCTGAACCTCGGCGAAGCCAGCAAGGGCGGTCCGGTGCGCTTGGAAGTTTATTTTAATCAGGCTGCGGAACTCGCTTATGCTCAGCTCTATACTTTTTCGAATTATACTTATGAGCCGGCTGTCGGCACGACCGAACTTCACTCGAAGCAGGCAGAAAAGCTGATTTCCATGCTCAAAAAGTAAATCATGGTAAATATATTATTGTTGCTCGTCGGCCTCGGACTTGTAGTTCTCGGGGCTGACTGGCTTGTAAATGGAGCCTCTTCTATCGCCAGAAGGACCGGTATCAGTGAGTTTGTAATCGGACTGACGATTGTCGGATTCGGAACTTCCTGCCCTGAACTCGTCGTGAGCCTTACTGGTGCAATCGAAGGCAATTCAGATATTTCTGTCGGCAATGTCGTCGGCTCTAATATCTTTAATGTGCTGTTTATCTTGGGATTGACTGCAATGGTTCTTCCTGTGGGAATGACGGATAAGAACAGGCGTATAGATATCCCTATCACCCTTGGCGTTACCATTCTGCTGATCATTCTCGGAATTACCGGCTCTATGTCAGGACCTGTCATTTCGCGTTGGGAGGGCGTCCTGATGCTGCTTGTGTTCTCCGCGTATCTTTTTTATTGTTTCAAATCAGATTCGAAAGACGAGTTTTCCGAGACGCAGCAAGCTACGCTGTCCATCACGAAATCAATAGCATTGACCCTAACCGGACTGGCGGGACTCATTTTCGGTGGGGACTTGTTCGTGGATAGCGCGACAGCTCTTGCGCGGCAGATCGGGGTGAGCGACAAATTTATCGCGGTCACGATTCTCGCCGGCGGTACTTCTCTGCCTGAACTTGCTACGAGTCTGGTAGCGGCGATCAAGGGAAAGGAGCAGTTGGCACTCGGTAATATATTGGGTTCCAACGTGTTCAACGCGATGATGATTCTCGGTCTGTCTTCGGTTATCACTCCGTTGTCGTTCGCGTCCATGACCATAGTCGACATTATAACTCTGGTGCTGAGCGCGGTTTTGCTTCTGATTTGGGCGTATACAGGACGCAAAAACAGGATCGACCGCCGGGAGGGCGCCGCGATGCTTTTATGCTACGTCGCATATAATGTGTTTTTGTTCAGCAGATTGTAAATCTAATTAATTCTCGTTCAGGAAGCGGGCGATGATTTTCACGGCTTCGGAGAATGCTGTCGGCTGCCCGGGAACTGTGATGAAGAGGTGTGTGGCTGTCGGAAAGACGTGATACTGAAGGGGATGATTCAGTTTTTCGAGTCTGACGGCCAGT
The DNA here is from genome assembly GCA_900546925.1 of uncultured Bacteroides sp. GTDB lineage: Bacteria > Bacteroidota > Bacteroidia > Bacteroidales > UBA932 > Cryptobacteroides. Next base: position 28,703 of record UREV01000020.1, on the reverse strand, counting down.
TCTGCTGTCTGGTCGAAAAGGATGTCGTGACCTGCTGAAAGGATGAGCACCGGAGGGAGTTTTGTCAATGCTGCATCACTTGCCAATCCAACGGAGACCAATGGGTTATGCGTTTCTTTCTGTGCATAGGCTTCGTTAAACGCTTCTAGGAGTTCGGCGTCGTTTCCATAGCCTTTCGCATATTTTTCCCATGACGGGGTGGTTTCGGTGAAGAGTTTTGTCACCGGATAGATAGGGATAACTTTATGTACTCCGTCGATGGACATCGCTGTAGCTAAAGCGAGGTTTCCTCCTGCGCTGTCCCCTCCAACTGAAATTTGTGTAGAGTCACAGCCCCATTCTTCCGCATGTTGTTTTAGATATGAAAATGCTCGCACACAGTCATTTAGGGGTCCCGGATATGGATATTTCGGTGACAGACGATAGTTCAAGGCTGCAACGCAACAGTCCCCTGCTTCTGCCAATGCTGCACAGAAACGGGCACAGCTGTTTATGCTGCCGAAGCACCATCCGCCTCCATGTAGATAGAGCAAAAGCGGACGCTTGCGAGAGGCAGCATTGACAGGAACAAAAAGGCAGAGATCGGGGGTGACGCAGGTGGCGGCGATGGTTTCGGGCAGGGTCGGGGCGAGGTTTCGGCTCTGGCGGATTTGCTGCAGAGCGGTGTCGTCGCCTTGGATCGCGGCTCGTACGGCCAGCATCTGGGTGTGTTGCAGACCTGGTTTCATGTTCGAGAGAAACTCGCGTTCTTCTGTATGCATCTGCCTTTGCAGTTTACGGGTCGGGTAAGTTTGGGCGGATATGTTTATTGTGGCAATAATCGCTGAGAGTGTGATTATGATGCGTAGAAAGGTGTTTTTCATAATTAATGTGACTTAAAATCGGGTGCAAAGATATAGTCTTTCTTCGACTTTTTTAAGGATTAGTATATTCTGATTTCACAAAAAGATAGTATCTTTGTGGTCTCCGCTGAAGAAAACAAAATATATAGGTGGGACGCTCTATCGCGCTGATCTTTATGGTCAGTGAGGAAAGTCCGGACAGGAAAGGGCACCCTGCTGCGGAAAGCGCAGATGGGAGTAATCTTTTGAAACCGTAACAGAAAATAACTGCCGTCCGATACCGGATGGCGAGGGTGAAAACGTGAGGTAAGAGCTCACGACGTCCGTCAGCGATGCCGGGCGGGTATGGTACCAGGGCCTGCAAAACCAAATATACTGACAGATGAGGGCTGCCCGCCCGATGTCAGGGGGTAGGTTGCGCAGATAAATGATAGGGATAATAACAGAAACCGGCTTACGGCCCCGCCTACAAAATAAGGTGACTGAGACGTTTGTTTCGGTCACTTGTTTTTTATGTGGGGGTAGTCTGGATTGTCGGCGTTTCCTTGAAGATTAGCCTTGCGACTGAGATTCGGACGGGCACTTGGACGGGGCGGATGAACATTTTGTACCGCGAAAACGTTTTAGGCAGTACATTTTACTCAAACGCTAACCATCCACACCTCTCAGGAGCACATAGGAATCCATCCCCTAAACATTATTTCCAACTTGAGTGCAATGTGTATTCTCAACCGAGAAGTTTAGCGATTTTGGGAATCAATGTTATATCTGCCGGGAGCCAGTCCACGGAGTTCAATTGCGTAGAAGACAACCATTTAGCAGCCTCATGTTCCAACAGATGAGGATTTCCATCAGCTATTGTGCATGCATAGCATTTCATGGACAGGTGAAAAGCCGGGTAGTCATACTCAATGATATCAATAAGTTCTCCGACATTGACCTCAACCTCAAGTTCCTCACGAATCTCACGACGGAGCGCATCCTCCGGACTCTCCCCCGGCTCGATTTTCCCGCCCGGAAATTCCCAGCCATCTTTAAATTCACCATAACCACGCTGCGTCGCGAACACTCTGCCATCCTTAAAAATCACAGCAGCAACCACATTTATTGTTTTCATTATAAGCACTTTAAATATTTTCTGACGTCAAATAATCATACAAATTCTTCTCCACCGGAGTCTCCAACTTATACTCGATCTCGACAGCCGACACTTCCGTGTTAGGCATCACAAACTGCTTAAGAATACCACCTGCCTCATGTCGAATCCTGCCAAGATAATAAAATTCCTTCGATTCCTTGTCATCTTTATTCTTGCGGACGAACAAATACATCTTCACCCCAAGACGCTCACTATCGGCAGCCGTCCGGACATCTGCAGACTCCAAAGTCTTCTTGCTCTTGGAAATCGCCAAAAGAGTAGACGAATCTAAAAACCGATCCTCATAACGGATAGTATCATTGATTTCCAGAGACTTATCATAATTCACAAATACAGGATACGTCTTAGTCTCTGCATCGAACCGATATCCGCCGACATTGAGAGCCACCTCATTTTTCTTCCAATTCAAAAGCCGGAAAACATCTTCGTAAGAGTATTTCTGCCCCACCACAAAGGATTCTCCATATCTATAAATAGCATCATAACGACCTCTGGCAAAGGACAATACATCAGTCAGAGCCGCGCGAAAATCCGGATTGGCCAGAGCAGACTCCATCATAGACGAAATCCTATATGCTCCACCACGTTCTTCGACAAGCACACAATCGCGGAATCGTTGACCTCCAGAACCACAATCATAATACTCCCCTGTCATCAGCGAAATAATATTACGGACTGCAAAACCACCGCTATTCAAACCGTTCTTCAGCATTGACCTTTCCCACAAATCGATGACATCGGCAGCCGGCGAAGCAGATAACAAAACCTCCAGCATCAGCACCTCATTGAGCCTCTTCCCGGAGGCGAACTTCTGAGAAACGAACTCGAGGATGTGATTCTCCTGCACGGAAAGGGTCTCGTCCAATCCGTCGAATGCGACCATAAAACCATGATATGAAGCAAGTTTCTTAGCTCCGAAAGATTTATCCATATACGAAAGAATTCTCAACGGATCCATCTCGCCGAATTTATCGAAATCTGTCAATGTCGGCCTGCGCCCAAGTTTCGCTTTGAACTGACGATAACTGTCGAGGATAATCTTCCTGGTATTTATACGTGCAGCATCGATAGACTCGAAAATCCGCTTCCTCGTCACCGCATCGAAATATATGGTAGAAGCACCCTTGATAACGTTATTCCCCTCGATAAGATAACGACGGATATTATCTTTATTACCCGTCCTATCACCAGATAATGCAATAGGTATCAGGTAATTATTGTCGTAATTTGCAATAAAGTCCAGCACCACGACATACTCCTTGCCTTTAGCTTTTCTGAGACCTCGCCCAAGCTGCTGCACGAAAATAATCGCCGACTCTGTAGGCCTGAGCATGATTACCTGATTAATTTCCGGAATATCCACGCCCTCATTGAAAATGTCGACGGTAAAAATGTAATCCAGAATCTCCTCGTCATGGACCGAATCCGCCGCCAGCATCTCCACCGCCTTCCGGCGAGCAGCTTCGCTATCTTTCCCTGTCAATGCCAATGTCCTATACTTCCGCCCGCTGTTTTTCTTGTCAATGCTGTTGAACATGGCCGAAAGTGTCTCTGCTTCTTCTGTCCTGCTACAGAAAACAAGTCCCCTTACCCTATCACCGCTATAGCCGTAGTACTCAGCAACATCTATGATATTCTTCACTCGTTCAGAACTTGTAAGATCCTTAAAATCATTCACATCCACCTGACTACCATTGACCTTCAAATCTTGGATTCCGAAATAGTGAAACGGACACAGCAGGTCATTTTCCAGAGCGGTCTGAAGTCTGATTTCGCACGCGATATTATGGTCGAAAAGTCTATAAACATCGAAACCGTCAGTCCTGTCCGGAGAGGCCGACATACCAAGCAGGAATTGAGGAGTGAAATAGTCAATGATTTTCTGATAACTCTCTGAGCCTGAGCGATGGCACTCATCCAGAATGATGACAGAAAACTCATCAGGGGCAAAATTGGACGACCTGAAATCATCTTTGGCCATCATGTTCATCGTAGCGAAAACCATATCCGCAGACTTAATCATGGACAAATCCTGACAATTTCCGTTTATGCTCTAGTTCATTTCCACGTGCCTATCACCTAAACAGATGATACTCTTGGTCCCCATTTATTGACCAGAACTACAGGGAGCTAAATGGTAAAGTATTCTTTGACAATGATTCCAGACGAACCTGTCACGCATCGACGGGGACAAATTGCTGTTCGCACTCTGATGACGCACTTGCCCACTGTCCTGAAGTAAATCAGGTAGTGGGAATATGCTTCAGGCTTGATGGCGGCTCTTCCTTCGTCGGCTGAGATGAATTTAAATTTGTACCACTTGACAATCGCCAAGTGAGGATTGGATGACCAGGTCACGGCGTTATTCCTGGACTCCTTTTTGCAGGAGCCGACTGTGAGCAACGCCATCCCGAGCATTGCCACTAATCCGATGAGTGATAGCTTCTTATGAATACCATATAGCTTTGTAAATACGTAATTATACGTAGAAACTCACTATTTTTTACTTACTCTCTACTTTATGAACGATAGAAATAATCACGCTGCCCAAGATACCGGCAAAGAGAGAGCCGAGCAAGACTGCAACCTTACCCATGTCCCGGAGCTGCGCAGTAACTTCAGGCAACTGGTCGCCGAATGACAATGTATCCACGAAAATGGACATTGTGAAGCCTATACCGCCGAGGCAAGCGACAGCGATAAGCATCTTCCAGGAAGCGTTGGCCGGCATCTCTCCCGCGTGGAACTTGATCGCAAGGAAGCTGGCCAATGAAATGCCGAGCGGCTTGCCGATAACCAGACCGAAGAAGATACCCATTCCTACACTGCCGAGCGAAGGATCGAAATGGAAGACGTTGAAGTATGAAAGGTCAGGAATCACCACACCGGCATTGGCAAGAGCGAATATCGGCATAATCAGGAAGTTAACCCATGGACCCAACACATGCTCCAGATGATAGCTCATACCCATCGTATCTTTGGAGATGGCCGAAATACGTCTGAGACAATGCCTCTGAGGGCCGTTCGGGAACACATCAGATTCTGATGAAAGCGAATCATATTCATCGATACGACGTATATACTGTACCTCTTTTCTATGGAAATATGCACGTGGATAACGCGAAGCCATCGGAACGAGGAATGCCATTACGACACCTGACATGGTAGAATGTATGCCGGCGTAATAGAACAAGCTCCAGACTATAATGGCACAAGCCATGTAGAACGACTGTCGTTTCTCGCCTAACTTATTCATTATCAAAACGAAAATGACTACCAGGACTGCAATTCCCAAAAGCACGAAATTAATCTTTCCGCCATAGAACAGCGCCACGACCAGAATCGCGATAAGGTCATCGGCAATCGCAAGTGCGGTAAGGAACACTTTCAATGAAACCGGCACCCTGTCCCCCAAAATCGACAAAATTCCGACCGCAAACGCGATATCGGTAGCCGTCGGGATTCCCCATCCGGAGCCTGCGGCTGAACCATGATTTATGATGGCGAAGATCAATGCCGGTGCTACGACTCCTCCTAACGCTGCTATGACAGGGAGCATCGCTTTCTTTACGGATGACAGTTCGCCGACTTTCATTTCCCTACGGATTTCCAAGCCTACGGTAAAGAAGAATACCGTCATCAAAATATCATTGATAAAAGACTCTACGGTCATCCCGCGAGGGAAGAATATACTCTGCCCGTCAGGGAATTGACAGAACAGGGAAATATTGGTTTCCAGGAGGTTATGATAAAAATCCTTGGTCGCGGGAAGGTTGGCGAGCAACATTGCGACCACTACGCAGGCAAGAAGGACGACCCCTTGCGCCCATGGTTGTTTTGCGAAAGTTTTTCGACGATGGTCGAAATTATGCACTCCTTTAGTCCAAGTATAGACAGGTATAAGTCTCATAATACTAAAAATTACAACTGTTTATTAAGTAAGGTTTCCAAATGTTCTTTTACATTGCCTATGTTATCGAAGCGAATAGCATTGATTCCTAACACTTTAGCCATATCGACATTATCCTGGTTATCATCTATGAAGACACATTCTCCAGGCTTCAGAGAATATCTTTCAAGCAGTATTTCATAGATTTTCCTATCAGGTTTGACAACTTTTTCGACACCGGAGACGACGATACCGTCGAACAGGCTGAAGAATGAATAGTTCGCGAAGGCATAACCTATTTTCTCCGCCGACCAATTAGTCAGGCCATAAATGCCATAACCCATGAATTTCAGTTCCTTGAGAAGGTCAATGCTCTCAGGCAGTTCGCATTTAAGCATCTTTTCCCAATCATCATCATACATCTGAATCGCTTCCGCATACTCAGGGAACTTCGCCTGAAGTTCTTTCACTGCTTCAGCAAAAGGTCGTCCGGCATCCTGCCTGATATTCCATTCGCCATTACAGATATCCGCGAGGAAATGTTCCATCTCCTCGTCGTTATTGAAATATGATTTGTAAAGATAACGCGGATTCCAGTCGAGAAGGACACCTCCGAAATCGAATATGATATTCTTTATCATCTTTTTAAGTCAATGCCTATATAAAGCGTTTCTGCTCTTCAGAATATGTAAATCCGGCAGCAGCCAGTTTCTTTTCAAGTTCCGCACGGTCTTCGTGATAATAATCACAAATCTGGTCAAGGTTATCGAACTCCTCGTCTCGGAGAAGAAAGTTGATTGCTGAAGCAAGCATCGGCATATCATTCTGCGGCAAATGTTCCATAAAAATATAAATTTAGGCACTCATGTCACCTGACGTGAGTTTTCGGATTGCAAATTTAGGAATATAAATCAATATTTTATTGATTTTGCCGTCGCGAATCTATCCAAAAGCATTACTCGCCTCTAAAATTTGCGTTCCGTTCCCTTTCCCGGGAGCGGAACGCAATTATTAATAATCTCTCAAATCCGAGTTATTTCACGGAGAATTTATATACAGTGTGCTGAGTATAAACTTCTCCAGGTCGGAGAACCGTATCCGTAAAACCAGGGTGATTGATTGAGTCTGGCCATTTCTGAGTCTCCAAGGCCAACGCTTCACGATGACCTATCGGCTGTCCCTTGACTTTTCCGCAGTAGGACCCGTCGAAGAAGTTGCCGCTGTAGAACTGAAGTCCAGGCTGGTCGGTAAAGATTTCCATGAAACGTCCCGTAGAAGGGTCATAAACCGTACATACGCTATGAATCTTGCCATCCGCAGGAGTGTTAAGCTCCCAGTTGTGGTCATATCCGCCTCCGACAATCAGTTGAGGATGATTTTCAGCGATTCTTTCCCCGATGGTATGTGGCTCGCGGAAATCAAATGGAGTGCCTGTCACGGACAGATGCTCGCCTGTTGGAATGAGTACCTTGTCGACAGGAGTAATGGAATCGGCATTGATAGTCAACACATGATCCAAGATGGAACCGCCTTTGCTGCCATGCAAGTTATAGAATGCATGATTTGAGAGATTGACCGGCGTCGCCTTGTCCGTCCTGGCGCTGTACGCGATATCCAGACTGTTGTCGCGAGTGATTGTATAGGTAAGGTCAATGCTGAGGTTGCCGGGGAATCCGTCTTGGCTGTCAGGCACTGTGTATGAGAGCGTTACCGAAGAATCTGTTCTCTCTTTCAGAGACCACATTACCATATCCACGCCGAGAAGTCCTCCGTGCAAAGTCTGCCCGTTGTTATTCTTCGGAAGATTATATGTAACTCCGTCGAGGGTGAATTTGCCTCCACCGATACGGTTTGCAACGCGGCCTACTGTGGCGCCGAGAAATCTTTCTCCAGAGTTGTGTACATAACTCTTTCCGTCTCCATAGCCGACGATGATATCATCGATATTGCCGTCTCTGTCCGGTGCAAAAAGACTGATGATACGAGCACCGAAATCCGTTACCTGCATCGTGAGGTCCCCGTTGCGTAACGTGTACAGATTCATATGGTTCCGCACACCTGCTGACGCATCCTTATAATGGAATGCCGAAGGACTGATGATTGGAACAGAGGCCTGCAGAGGAGCATTGACAACAGCCTCATTTGCCTCTTTTACGCGGGCGGCATTCACTTTCAATACCTCACGGTCATAGGTGTACAGGCCATTGACCTCGCCTTCCACATCCGTCGTCTGAGTATAGACAGCTGCCGCGCACATATCTCTCTGCTTGATATCGATAAGGTCTCGTGCATATAGACAATAGGTGTCTGTGACTTTCTTTTCCGTATCATATTGGATATAACCCCATTTGCGGCCTATATCCCACGTGTGGCCGTCAATTGGACGACCGATGCCTCCATATTCGCCAAGAACATTGACCTTGGCAGTATCGAGGATACGCATTCTCGGGTTCGGGTAGGTGTGTGAGTCCAGAATATCGCCGGCTCCCTCGATCCAGTTGCCACCTGAGGCAGCATTGACCAGACGCGTAGAATCCATTTTTCTGGTGAAGGCGACTACAGCCTCAGTATCGAACTGTCCCCAGGCTTCGTTGAACGGAACCCAGACTACAATCGACTGGAACTTCTTGAGCTGAGCGATGATTTCACCCCACTCTTTATAGTAATTTGCCATATTGGACTCATTACGTGCCCAGTAATCAGTTCCGGCACCATAACAGTCTTCCCCTTGCCCCCATTGGCTACGGCCATTATAGTATCCGATACTCGGCATATCCTGCCATACCATCATACCTAAGCGGTCACAGGCATAGTACCACTGCGCCGGTTCCACCTTGATATGTTTGCGTATCATATTGAATCCTAAATCTTTAGTCGCCTTGATATCCCAAGTGAGAGCCTCTGAACTCGGAGCCGTATAGAGTCCGTCCGGCCACCAGCCCTGGTCAAGAGGGCCGATCTGGAAGAGGATTTTGTCGTTCAGCGCCAACCTTTTGACGCCGTCAGAATCCCTCTGCCCGGAAATCTTGCGCATCGCCGTGTATCCCTGAATTCTGTCGATGACTTTTCCGTTTCTTATCAATGATATTTTAACGCCGTAAAGATATGGTTTGTCTGTACTCCAGAGTTTTGGATTCCGAATCTTGATTGTCGCCGTTTCACCGGCAGCAACGGTTTTACGTCCTTTGCGGAAGATGCTCCAACCTGGTTTCTCAGTATCGTAGCCTATCTTCGGGCGCAATATATCTACGCGAATCTTGTCTCCACTTTCGGCTCCGTCACATGTTGCAGTGACAGAAATTTCTCCTGTGGCAATATCTGTTGTGACATTGTAGTCTTCGATATGTGCATCAGCATTGACAGGCTCCATCCACACGCTCTGCCAGATACCGGTGACAGGTGTGTACCAGATTCCATTCGGGTCGGAAACTTGCTTTCCGCGTGGGATTGAATATTTTGGGTCATCTGTCGGGTCCCAAACCTTCACAACGAGTTGAGCTGGGGTATCGCTCAGATAATCAGTCACATCTACCGAAAAAGCAGTGTAGCCTCCCGTATGAGATGCAATCTGTTTACCGTCGATAAAAACCTCGGCACGCCAATCCACAGCATCGAAATGAAGGAGGATTTTCTTTCCATCCCATTTGGACGGTCTTACGATTGATGTTCTGTACCACAAGATTTCATTTTCGCTTATGCGCTTACAAACGCCTGAGAGTGAAGATTCTACGCAGAACGGAACCAGTATCTGGCCATCAGCGTTTTCCGGCATTGAATCAGCATCTTCAGGTCTGATGGCATAATCCCAAAGGCCATTGAGATTCTGCCACTGCGGTCTTACCATCTGCGGTCTTGGATATTCCGTGTGGCAATTGTCCGGACTTACTGAGGAAGCCCATCTGGTGCGGATATTCTCTCCGGCCGGAGTCCACTCCTGAGCATGCGAAACGATGCAGGCTGTCAAGAATGTCAATAACAACAAAAGGATCTTTTTCATGTGTTAGTGTTTCTAAATGGTCACTGTAATATTTCAACAAATATATAAAATTCCATGAATACTTTCGCTATCTTTGCAATATGAGAAGCGAGAGAACAAGAGTCGTGAAAACTCACGACGTGAAAATTGACAGCAATTACATTCAGTGGCTTAACGATATTAAGTCACGTTATCGTAGTGCCCAGATTAAGGCAGCCGTAAAGGTCAACGCTGAGCAGCTGATCTTCAACTGGCAGTTGGGAAGGGATCTTGTAACTCGTAAAGCCGAAGAACAATGGGGTTCAGGAGTTGTAGAACAGCTCAGTATGGATCTCCAGGCTGCCTTTCCTGAATCAAAAGGATTCAGTACCACGAATCTATGGAGGATGAAACAGTGGTACGAATTCTACTCATCAGAAATCGCTCAGCAAAAACTCCCACAACTTGTGGGAGAATTAAAACAGTCTGAAAACCAGCCAAATATAAAACTATCACAGGTTGTAGGAGAATCTCAACACACTGATTTTCCGCCTCTGTTTGCATATGTTCCATGGGGTCATCACGCCGAAATCATCGCCAAGTGCAAGACTATCGAAGAAGCTCTCTTCTACGTAAAGAAATGCGCTGCTGAAGGATGGAGCCGTAATACACTGATGAATTGCATCAAGGGCCATTACTACGAAAATCTTGGCGGAGCCATTACAAACTTCGCAGATAAACTACCATCGCCACAAAGCGAGTTGGCACAAGCCATAACCAAAGACACCTACGACTTCGGTTTTATATCGCTTGAAGATGGATACAAGGAAGAAGCACTCGAAACCGAACTTGAGAAGCAGCTCACACGCTTTCTACTCGAACTCGGAACCGGCTTTGCATATATGGGAAGACAGAAACAACTAATTATAGCAGGCAAGACCCGCAAACTTGATATGCTCTTCTTCCACATCCCTCTCAACTGTTATGTGGTCATCGAACTTAAAGCCGTACCATTCCAGCCAGAGTTTGCCGGTAAACTGAATTTTTATGTCAATGCTGTTGATGACATCATTAAGACCCCGGCTCAGAACCCAACCATCGGCCTCCTGATTTGCAGCAACAAGGACGAAACTGAAGTCCAATACGCATTCAACGGAATCACGACCCCTATGGGCGTTGCCTCATACGACAATGTAAAGAGATTACAGGAACAACTTCCTTCCGTGGAAGAACTTAAAGCCCGTATCCGTCTTCTGGAAAAAGAACTCGAGAAAAACAGAGGGTAAGATAATATCAACACAACGAAAGGATAATAAAAAAGCCCTTCAACTACGAGATTTTCGCTATCTTTGCAATTTGTAATTTAGACGATTATGGCAGACAGCAATTTCATAGACTACGTAAAGATATATTGTGCATCAGGACATGGCGGTGCGGGATCAGTTCATCTTCATAGGGCAAAGTATGTTCCTAAAGGTGGACCTGATGGTGGCGACGGCGGACGCGGCGGACATATTATATTAAGGGCGAACCCTCAGTTCTGGACACTTATCCATTTGAAATACAAGAAGTTTATCAAGGCTGAAAATGGAGAACATGGTGGAGCGGCACTTTGCAAAGGAAAACAGGGACAGGATATCATTCTGGATGTTCCTGTAGGCACAGTCGTAAAAGATGGAGAAACTGGAGAAATCCTGTTCGACATGATGGAGCCAGATGAGGAAAAAATCCTCTGCAAAGGCGGACGCGGCGGACTTGGAAACAATAACTTCAAATCAGCCACTCAGCAGACGCCACGTTATGCCCAGCCCGGAGAAGACGGGCAGGAAGGCTGGTTTATTCTCGAGCTCAAGATTCTCGCAGATGTAGGCCTTGTGGGATTTCCTAATGCTGGAAAATCCACACTCTTGGCCGCAATCACCTCAGCCAAACCGAAGATTGCAAACTACGCATTTACGACTTTGGAACCAAACCTCGGAATCGTCAGATATCACGATGACAAATCATTCGTAATGGCCGACATCCCGGGAATCATCGAAGGCGCACATGAAGGTAAGGGTATCGGACTGAGATTCCTCAGACACATCGAACGTAACTCCGTGCTGCTCTTCATGGTATCAGCGGAAGAGCAAGACATCGAAAAGGGATATGAAATTCTGCTGAATGAGCTAGAAATGTATAACCCTGAACTGCTCGACAAGGAACGCGTTCTCGCAGTAACGAAATGTGACCTTATCGATGCGAAGGCAGAGAAAAAAATCAAGAAAACTCTTCCGGCAGACATTCCTACAGTCTTCATTTCTTCAGTAACAGGTGAAAACTTGTCTGAACTGAAAGATGAACTCTGGAAAGCATTACATGCAGAAGTTTGATAATTATGCACTTTTGGGACCTACAACACCGATGGGATCAGATTTTGACCCTTTTTCTTAACCAGATTCATAATCCGGCGACAGATCAATTCATGGTTTTCATGTCGGACAGAGCCGCTTGGTTTCCGATGTACGCATTCGTCGCATTTTGCCTCGTCTGGCGTCTCGGTTGGAAAAAAGGCCTGATATCCATCGTATGTGTAGCATTGACTCTACTCGCATGCGACCAAACCGCAAACTTGCTGAAATATTCGGTCGCCAGACTGCGCCCATGCTACAGTTCCTACATGCTCTTCGGCGGCCTGCATGTGCTCGAAACCCGCGGCAGCCTGTTCGGTTTTTTTTCCGCCCACGCTGCCAATGCCTTCGGCTTTGCAATGTGTACGTCAATGTTGTTCCGCTATGATTTGGAACATAGATACAAGGCCTACATCAACACGATATTCGTTTGGGCTATCTGCTTGTCCATGAGCAGGATATTTGTCGGAAAACATTATCTTGGAGACGTTCTTGTCGGTGCCATCATCGGCAGTGGCTACGGCGCATTGACAGCGACATTCGCAAAATTTATATTTGCCAAATACATCGATAAAAAAGCAATTCCGCTCCCGGGAAAGGGAACGGAACGCAAATTTTAGTTTCCGGTGAAGGCTACAGTGCCGGAATCGCTTTCTCCATCATAATTCCGCGAGAGCCTTTCACGAGTATCGCATACCCATGCAGAGGCTTTTTCGCCAGCGCGTCGGCCAATTCTTCCGATGTCCCGTACCATCTGATGCCCGAATTCTCAGCCGGAACTATGCCTATTTGGGTCAATGCCTTTCCGAATTCTTCTCCTACGAAACAAATCACGTCCATACCAGACTTCATCGCAAGTTCCACTATAGCAATATGTTCCGATACTGAAGTAGGACCCAGTTCCCTCATATCACCTAGGAGGGCGGCCTTATGGGCTGCTTTCATCCCGGAGAAATTATTAAGGGCAGCTGACATGCTGGACGGATTTGCATTATAAGCATCGACTACGAGCACATTATGCTCGGTCTTGACCATCTGAGACCTGCTGTTGGATGGTGTATATGATTCTATAGCTGAAATCGCTTCCTCCTCAGATACACCGAAATGCTTTCCTATACATAACGCAGCCAAGACATTTGCCGAATTATATGCTCCGACAAGTTTTGTCTTCACGACTACTCCACCTGGCATCATAATGCGCAAAAATGGTTCTTCAGGAGTCGTATCCATGATGACGCAACCATCATGATGCAATCCGTAGGAGATGACTGACTTACAGTTACGCTCCTCCGTCATGGACACCAAAACGGGGTCATCGGCATTGACAAAAACCGAAGTGCCGAAGGCATTGACATAATCATAGAGGCAGCCCTTGGCTTTTTTTACGCCCTCGAAACTTCCGAACCCCTGGAGGTGGGCCTTGCCGACATTGGTGATTATGCCGAAATCGGGCTCTGAGACGCGCACAAGTTTGAAAATGTCATCAGGGTGACTGGCGCCCATTTCGATTACGGCGAGTTCGGTCGACGGGGTGATTTTCAGCAGCGAGAGCGGAACTCCGATGTCGTTGTTCAGGTTGCCTTCTGTGGCGACAACGTTGTATTTAGCTGATAGAACGGTCTTTATGAGTTCCTTCGTAGTGGTTTTGCCGTTTGTTCCGGTGATGCCGATTATGTCAAGATGTTTCCCGTCTGACAGAACGTGTTCGCGATGATACCTCGCAAGTTCCTGAAGTGTCTGCAAAGTATCGCTTACAGGAATAATCCTGCTACGTCCATCCGAATCCAAATACGCAGAACTTTTATCGCAAACAACTGAACCAGAGGTCACTACAACATAGGCAGCACCTGAATTCAACGCTTTTTCGGCGTATTCGTTTCCGTCGAAATTTTCGCCTTTCAACGCGATGAACAACTCCCCGCCGCTAATCTTACGACTATCGGTAGCGACACATCCGCATTGACAAAAAATAGAATATAATTCTTTAATTTCCATTATTTTACGCCTGTACTTCCAAAACCGCCCTCTCCCCTTCCGGTCTCATCGAGGACTTCGACTTCTTCCCATTCCACATGCTCGTGGCGTGCAACCACAAGCTGTGCAATACGTTCTCCATTTTCGATAACAAACGGAGTATCAGAGAGATTCACGAGCAGAATCTTCAGTTCACCGCGATAATCCGCGTCGATGGTACCTGGTGAATTGAGAACTGTGATGCCGTGTTTTACAGCCAGGCCGCTACGTGGACGAGCCTGACACTCAAAGCCTTCCGGCAATGCGATGTAAATACCGGTCGGAATGAGGGCTCGCTGGAGCGGGGCCAGTGTCACAGGTTCCTGCAAGTTCGCACGGATATCCATACCTGCCGACTGAAGTGTCGCGTAAGCAGGAGAAGGGTTCGATGATTTGTTTACAATTTTAACTTTCATTTCGATTCCAATGTTTCAGAAACTTCCTTGTCGTGAGGCAAAATGAGGTTCAGCACCACACCGACGATCGATGCGAGTCCGATTCCTGCAAGAGAAAAACTGCCGAAGTCGATTACCGCGCCTCCGATGCCTATGGTCAGGATCAATGATGATATGATGAGGTTTCTTGTCGATCCCATATTCAGTTTGGATTCGATCATATTGCTGATGCCGACTGAAGCGATGGAGCCGAAGAGGAGCAACATGATGCCGCCGAGAACGGCCTGAGGTATCGTCTGGATGACGGCACCTACTTTTCCGATGAGAGCCAATACAACGGCAGAGACACCGGCGATTCTCAGTACTGACGGGTCAGTGACTTTTGTAAGTGATACCGCACCTGTAACCTCAGAATAAGTAGTGATTGGAGCACCTCCGAGGAATGCAGCCAAGCAGCATGAGAGACCATCTCCGAGGAGTGTTCTGTGAAGTCCAGGGTCTTTGATGAAGTCCTTGCCTGCGATGGAGCTGATGGCGTACATATCTCCCACGTGTTCGATTATCGGGGCGATGGCGACAGGGGCCATGAACAGGATTGCCTGCCATGAGAATGACATATGGGAAAGTTTAGGGATGGCAAACCATGAGGCCTGTGCCACTGGTGAGAAATCCATGGATTCTCTGAAGAATAATAAAGATACTATGTAGCCGGCTACAGCGCCGAATACTACAGGAATTAGTTTCACAATGCCTTTACCCCAGATGGAAGCTGCCACTGCAACAGCCAGAGACACAAGGGCCAAAATCCAGTTGGCCTTAGCCATGTTTACACCTGTACTTGCAAGTGAGAGACCGATGAGGATAATTACCGGACCGATAACAATCGGCGGGAACAATTTCTTTATGAATTCTATTCCGAAGGTCTTGACCAGCAAGCTCATAAGCATATAGACTAAACCTACGGAAACAAGTCCGCAGAACATGCCTGAAAGTCCGTAAAGTTCTGTCGCCTTAATGATAGGGGCGATGAACGCAAAACTACTGCCGAGATAAATAGGAACTTTACCACCAGTAACTAAATGGAACAGTAAAGTACCGAGACCGGCAGCAAGCAGGGCCACAGCCGGATCGAGATTACAGAGAATCGGGACAAGCACGGTAGAGCCGAATGCCACAAACATGAATTGCACACCGACGATGGTGCGCTTCATAGGAGACAACGAATGTTCAGCCATTGTAATAATTATTATAAGTTGTTGGTTTACAGACTATTTCGGCGCTATCTTATACAATACGCCGGCGATGAGCGCAAATATCATATTAGGAAGCCAAATTGCAAGCCACGGCGGCATGACACCTGTGTAGACAAACATTTGACTGAACCTCATGAACAAAATGTAAGAGAAACTGAGTGCGATTCCGATCGCAAGGTTCCATCCGATGCCTCCCCTCTTTTTACGTGAGGACAATGCCACACCCATAATCGTGAGGATGAAAGCGGAAAACGGCAATGAGAATCTCTGTTGTTTTTCGATGAGCGAGTATTTCACATTCGGGTCACCTCGCTGCTTCTGCGTCTCGATAAGTTCGTTAAGGTCTTGATACGGAAGGTCTTCCACGGTATTTTTCTTTCTTACCATATCCGTGACAGTCAGACTGATTACCGTATCCAACTGTTCACCGCACTTGACCTTGTCTTCAAGCCCCTCGTCGTTATAATCTCTGATAAAATACTTCTTGAGTGTCCATCCACCGAAAGTACTGTCCCATACCGCACGTTCTGCGGACAATTTGGAAACCAGCTGATTATCTTTTATAGTCTCCAGCGTGAACTTATAAGCCGTGTTGTTATATTTGCTGAACTGCTCCACATACACGAACTCTCCCGGAGCTATCTGGTAATGGATGTTTCTTTCCGATGCCTGAGCTTTCTTCTTCGTATAAACAGCCTCAAATCTATGCCGTTCGACATTGGACCGCGGAATCACAAAGAGGTTCAAGGCCAATGACAATAAGGCGATTACGGTTGCGGAAAAGATATATGGCACCATCATTCTGTGGAAACTGATTCCGCAGGACAATATACCGATTATCTCCGAATTCGCCGCCATCCTCGAGGTAAAGAAAATGACCGTAATGAATACGAACAGAGGACTGAACATATTCATGAAATAAGGTATGAAGTTCAAATAATAATCGAAGATAATGGACTCTATCGGTGCCTGTCTGGACACGAAATCGTCCACCTTCTCGCTGATGTCGAAGATTATCACGATTCCGATAATAAGCAGAATCGCGATAAAGAAGGTAAACATGAACTTCTTTATTATGTAGAGATCAAGTTTCTTTGGAAACATAGTCTAAAGCCTTGTCATTATCCGTTTTACCGTCACGTCTTTCCAGGATTTGAAATCTCCGGCCAGAATGTGCCGGCGCGCAGTACGGACCAAATCCAGATAGAACGCGAGATTATGTTCACTCGCAATCATAGCAGCAAACATCTCACCTGCGACAAAAAGATGCCTCAAATAGGCCTTCGTGTAAGTTCTGTCCACGAAAGATGCCCCGTCCGGGTCAATGAGAGAGAAGTCATTCTCCCACTTTTTGTTGCGCATGTTCATTATTCCGTTCCAGGTGAACAACATGCCGTTACGTCCGTTTCTTGTCGGCATGACGCAGTCGAACATATCCACTCCCCTGGCGATACCTTCCAGCAAGTTGGCAGGTGTTCCTACCCCCATGAGATAACGAGGCCTGTCGTCCGGAAGGAGCGGGCACACAAGTTCCAGCATCTCATACATTTTCTCCGTAGGTTCTCCGACCGCAAGTCCTCCGATGGCATATCCTTCCCTGTCGAACGATACCGCATGATCCACCGCCATTTTCCTAAGTTCAGGATAAACGCACCCCTGGATAATCGGGAACACTGTCTGGCTGTAACCGTAAAGAGGCTCTGTCTCATCGAATCTCTTCAGATATCTTTCGAGCCAGTTTTGGGTCATTTTCAATGATTTTTTCGCATAGTCGTAGTCTGCGTCTCCCGGACAGCACTCATCCAGCGCCATCATGATATCAGCGCCGATAATACGCTGAGTATCAACATTATTTTCAGGTGTAAAAGTATGTCTGGAGCCATCTATATGCGAAGAAAACGTACAGCCGTCAGGTGTAAGCTTTCTGATTCCCGTAAGTGAGAATACCTGGAAACCGCCGCTGTCGGTCAATATCGGTCTGTCCCATGATATGAATTTATGAAGCCCTCCGGCTGCTTTCAATGTATCCAGACCTGGACGAAGGTACAAATGATAAGTATTTCCGAGGATAATCTGCGCTTTAATATCCTCTTTCAAATCTCTGTGATATACACCCTTTACAGAACCTACAGTTCCTACCGGCATGAAGATAGGTGTCTCTATCTGACCATGGTCAGTGGTTATCACACCACATCGTGCAGATGACTGCGGATCTGAAGCTATCTTTTCGAATTTCATTAATTTTTCAAGTTTCAACTTTCAAAGTTAGTAAAAATACGATAAAAACTTGTACATTTGCCTGATTTCGGTTTCGAAATTCACTAGAACAACTTCAACAAAAACAAACAAAGTCATAGTAATATGAAGAACAACGGAATCAGCATGAGGCTGATAATTATGAATTTCCTGCAATATGCCATCTGGGGAGCGTATCTGACTTCCATGGGCAGTTACCTCGCAGGAATCGGAATGAGTGCCAAGATCGGCATTTTCTATGCAATGCAAGGAATCGTCTCTATTTTCATGCCGGCTATAGTGGGTATCATCGCTGATAAATATATACCAGCGCAGAAAGTGCTCAGCATATGCCATGGTCTCGCAGGATTGTTTATGATCGCAGCAGGATGGTATGGAATGTCAGCAGGAGAGAATGTTGCTTTCGGTCACCTTTTTGGATTATATAGCCTCAGTGTAGCATTCTATATGCCTACTATCGCTCTTTCCAACTCAGTGGCATATTCCGGTCTGGAAAGATACGGTCTCGACACCGTGAAGGACTTCCCTCCTATCAGAGTATTCGGAACCGTCGGTTTTATCTGCAGCATGCTTTTCGTAAACTTCATGACTATCGATGGCGTACAGTTCCAACATTCTTATAACCAGTTCTTTACATCTGGTATTATCGGACTTGCACTCTGCGCTTATGCACTGACCCTGCCCCCGTGCCCAGTCAGCAAGACAAATGAAGGCACTTCTTTCGTGGACGTGTTCGGTCTGAGGGCTTTCTCACTGTTCAAGAAAAAGGACATGGCGATTTTCTTCATTTTCTCCATGCTTCTCGGAGTGTCACTTCAGATTACCAACGGATTCGCAAACCCGTTCATCACGAGTTTCGCTTCCATTCCGGAGTATGCTGATTCATGGGGAGCACAGAACGCCAATGCATTGATCTCAATATCTCAGATTTCAGAGACATTGTGCATTCTTCTCATTCCGATAGCGATGAAGTTTTTCGGCATCAAGAAAGTGATGCTGATCGCCATGACAGCTTGGGTATTCAGATTTGGTCTTTTCGGAGCAGGTAACCCTGGTTCAGGAGTCTGGATGTTCATTCTCTCATGCCTTGTCTATGGTGTCGCTTTCGACTTCTTCAACATTTCAGGTTCTCTTTACGTGAATATGAAGACCGATGAGAAGATACGTTCAAGTGCACAGGGACTGTTCATGCTTATGACCAACGGTATCGGCGCCACTATCGGAACACTTGGTGCTCAGGTAATTGTAAACAAGTTCGTTTTCGAATCAGCCAACCCGTCATGGAGTACGGCATGGTACATTTTCGCCGCTTACGCTCTGGTGGTAGCAGTGCTTTTCATGATTCTGTTCAAGGATCCGAAGAAACAGGAAGCCGCTTAAATCCGGCTACATACATTTTTAAAAAACTTGGGTTCTACACGAGCCCAAGTTTTTTCATTAATGCCTGAGAATCAGGGTTATGTCCCCTGAAATTCTTATACAGGACAGCCGGATCTTCCGAATCTCCTTTAGAGAGTATCTCCCTACGGAATGACGCTGCGACCGACTTGTCGAATATCCCCTTTTCAGCAAACAGAGAGAACGCATCAGCCTCCAGAACTTCAGCCCATTTGTAAGAATAATATCCGGCAGAATATCCTCCTGCGAATATATGGTTGAATGACGTGGAAATCGCTGTACCTTCAACGTAAGGCAATGTGCGATAGTCTGCCAATGTTTTTTTCTCAAATTCCAACGTACTGTCTTGCGTCATGGTGCCCAACGTATGCCAAGCCATATCCAATTCTCCGAAGTCCAACTGACGGACCTGATAATAACCTGAAAGATAATTCTTTGCCCTGACAATCTTGTTTACCAATTCTGTCGGAATCACTTCCCCTGTCTTATAATCTTTCGCAAAATTATCCAGGAATTCCGGCTCAAATGCCCAGTTTTCCATTATCTGCGACGGAAGTTCCACGAAATCTCTGGCAACATTGGTCCCACACAAAGAAGGGTATCTTCCCTCAGCCAACATCCCGTGCAGCGAATGCCCGAACTCATGCAAAAGTGTCGTGAGTTCATCATGAGTTATCAATGACGGCGTACTCCCGGTCGGCTTGGTAAAGTTCGTGACAATGCTGATGAACGGACGTTCCTCCACCCCGTTTCTTATGCATTGACCCCTAAACTCAGTCATCCACGCTCCTCCGCGCTTGGTCGGGCGCGGGAAAAAGTCAGCGTAGAACAACGCAAGATGGCGACCATCCTGATCCTTCACATCATAGACTTTCACATCTTTATGATACACAGGAATATCCATACGCGGCTCGAACGTAATTCCATATAATTTCGTCGCAAGTCCAAACACGGCATCGATACAGTTTTCCAGACGGAAATACGGCTTTAGCTTCTCCTCGTTCAACGCATACTCGCTCTCCTTATACCGTTCAGCCCAGAAACTGAAATCCCACGCCATGAGTTCGTCGCCCTCGAAGCCGTTCGCCAATGCGTAGGTCCGCACCGCCTCGACGTCCCGTCGCCCAAACGGCAAACTCTTATCCATAAGTTCGTTAAGGAAGGTCAATGCTGCCGTCCGGCTTTTTGCCATGTTTTCCTCCAGCACATAGTCCGCCCACGTCTCATAACCGAGAAGATTTGCCACTTCCAGCCTCAACTGAGCTATTTCACGGACGATGGACGTATTGTCATTTACGCCCCCAACTGCTCTGGTGTTATAAGCGAAGTACATTTTGTGCCTGAGTTCACGATTCCTGCAATTCTGCATGAACGGAGCATACATCGGTCTGTCCAAAGTGAAAGCCCAGCCTTCCATGCCCTTCTCTTCTGCCGTCTCCCGAGCCTGCTCTTTAAGCGAAGAAGGCAGTCCTTCCAAATCTTTCTCGTCGGTGATATTCAGGACAAAAGCATTGGTCGCCGCCAACACATTCTTTCCGAACTGGAGTGAAAGGAGGGACAATCTCTCCATTTTTTCGCTATAGATCTTCTTGTCTTCCCCCGAAAGATTAGCTCCCTGACGTGCAAAAGACTTATAGGTCTGCTCCAGCAAACGCTTCTGATCTTGCGCCAAATTCAGCTGATCTTTCGCTTCGTACACTGCTTTAACTCTGGCGAAAAGTTTCTCATTCAGAGATACATACATAGAATAGCGTGTCATCATCGGAGACACTTTCTCCGCAATTTCCTGGAGTTCATCATCAGCATCTGCTTCCAATATATTGTAAAATATATCAGAAACTCCGCTGAGCGTTTTACCGGAATACTCAAGGGCTTCAATCGTATTGGCAAAAGATGGAATCTCTGGATTCTCAGCGATTCTATCTATTTCAGCCATAGCTTCTTCTATGCCGGTTTCAAATGCCGGAAGATAATGCTCAGTCCGTATTTTGTCGAACTGAGGAGCTCCATATGGAAGGAGCGATTTTGTCAACAAAGGATTATTCATGGCACAAAGATATAACTTTTATCATATTTCACCCTTCTTATATTATATATACGTGTAGGAGCCCTGATGTATGAGATATCGTAGCAACCGCATTGGTCATGACGATTCAGTTTGCAATTGAATGTCATATAATCGATTTTGTATCCCATCGCAGACAAATCAAATAATGATATGGAATAACGGTTTTCCTTTATCAGACTCGAAAGTATGGCATAGTTCCTCTCAAGAATCGTGTTGATCCTCAACTTTGTGTTTCGGATATCCTGTGCTTTCTTGTTGTTGAACCTGTTTTTGCAAGTCTCACAGCAAAACTTTTGGTTGGGACGGCCATAATAAGTTTCTCCACATTCCAAGCATGTTCCTCTTTCATGCAATCGATCCAGTATTTTATATCCTGTCATGATAACAATGTTTTTGGTCAGGCATGCAAGATGCGTCATTTTTCTGTCAAAGACTATCAAAAGTGGACTTTCACCCATTGGTTTTTTATGATTCTTAAATGTTTTCTCAATTATGCCCGAAAAACCGGATTTTGCCACACGAGAATTTATAGGCCTAATTTACGTTTCTTAAATTACCACCTTTTTGACCGAAATTTAAGAAACGTAAAAATGTGCATTGTCCACTTTAAATTTCCTTTTTTCAGTCATTTTTTCACTCTTACTTTGCCCCCGGACAATCGGAAGCGCGCATCCTGTTGCCGAAATAAAACAACAGAATTATGGAACAGATTAACAGAATTGAGCTGAGAGGAAACGTAGGGAACGTTAAACTCCAGAACGTGGGTAACTCCGAAGTGATCAGGTTTTCACTTGCCACTAACTATGCATTCAAAGGAAAAGACGGTAATCCGGTAATCGAGACGACCTGGCACAACATTACCGCGTGGCCAGGTAAGGGTATGCCAGATCTGCGTCTGATAACCAAGGGCGCGTTAGTACACGTAAACGGGCGCGTGAGATGCCAGAAATTTGAAGGTGCTGATGGCGTAGACAAGAGCTTTTACGAAGTGCTTGCCAACAAAATCGTCATAATGAACACTGACGAACCTGTACAACCGTCCTTCGGACAATAATAACGCCACATTCGGTACAACGATGAAAAGAAAAGTCTTGCTACTGGCCGTTGGCACTCTTCTAGGCGCCTGCAGCCTACAACATAAAATCAGCAATTTGAGGGATAATCCTGTCTGCGCAGAGCTTTCATTGCCTGCGGAGCCGTCCATACCGTCCATACCCATACCGACGTATGCCGACAAAGACACATTGGAAGTAAGAGACACCTCAGATGTGCTGATAATGAATGCTGTGAGGGATGAGAATGGAGAGATGACAGCTACAGACGTCATCAGAGCGTCAACGGTTACGGCAAGATTCAGGAACGTAGCCGAACGACATGGCAAAGTCGATTTACAGTTTCAAGTAAGGGTTCCTCATGCTCTTCAGGACAGCAAATGGCAGTTGCGTCTGAACCCCGACATGTTCATACTGGAAGACAGCACCCGACTGGAACCTGTCATAATAACAGGTGCAGATTACAGAAAGCGTCAGCTGAAAGGATATGAACGATATCAGAGGTTTTTAGATTCGATAGTATCCGACCAGGACAAATTCATCGATGTGCATCAACTGGAAGTTTTCATCAAGCGTAACATACCGTTGCTGTATCAGTTCAGAAAAGACACTTCCTTCGTGTCCGAAGAGGAATTCGCTTCGGTTTACGGAGTCACGGAACAAGCTGCCATAGAGCACTATACGAGCAATTTAAAAATCAACATCAACCAAAGAAGAATATCGAAAAAAGACAAAATGTACCAGAAGTACGTGAAAGCGCCCATTGTAAAGGAAGGTATAAGATTAGATACGGTAATCGTATCCCCGGAAGGCGATTTCATATATGACTATACACAGACCATAGCGACCTGCCCGAAGTTGAGGAAAGCTGACATAAAACTATCCGGTTCCATACTTGAAGATGGAAAGGAAGTCATAAATATTCCACCCGGACAGCCTCTGACTTTCTATATCAGTTCGCTAAGTGCTTTCACTGACATGGAGGAAAGATATCTGACCAAAATCATTTCCAGAAAAGTAGATGCTTCCACTGCCTGCTATGTGGACTTCTTATCCGCAAGTTCGGACATTGACATAAACCTGGGGAATAACCGGTCGGAAATCGGCAGAATCCGGAAGAACCTGATTTCGCTCGCGGCAGACACAGTATTTGAGATGGATTCCATTATAGTGACAGCCTCGAGCTCGCCCGAAGGTCTTGTGAAATACAACAAGACCTTATCCGAAAAAAGAGCAAAATCCATATCGGCATACTTAGGAAAGACATTGACAGAAATAAGGGATTCTCTTATCGGAGAACTTGGTTTTCAAATGGATACGACTGGAGCCATATCAGTCGCAAACGATATGCCTAAGGTAACTTTCATCTCCAAAAGCGCAGGCGAGAACTGGCCGATGATGGATGCTCTCATAAGACAGGATACGGTATTGACCCGAGCTGACAAGGACGCTTACTTCGAAACCGCCTCCATTAACGACCTGGACAGACGTGAAGCAGCATTGAGCACACAATCATATTACAGGTATTTGAGAGAACAGATTTACCCCAAACTGAGAACCGTCAAATTTAATTTTTACTTGCATCGAAAAGGTATGGTACAGGATACCATGAGGACAACAGTACTGGACACGACATATATGAACGGCGTGAAAGCTTTAGCCGACAGAGACTATGCGAAAGCCATATCGCTGCTCAGGCCTTACGGAGATTACAACTTGGCAGTCGCCTATTGTGCAATGGATTACAATGCGAGCGCTCTGGATATTCTCCAAAAGTTAGAGAAGACGGACAAAGTCCATTACATGCTAGCCATACTGTATAGTCGTGCAGGGCAATTCGAACAAGCAGTGGAACACTACAAGATTTCATGCGAAATGAATCCGAGATTCGTTCACAGGGGAAATTTGGATCCTGAGATTTCCATGCTGATAAAGAAATATGGACTGGCTAAAGAGAACTAATTGACTGACATCATGAAAACTATAAAGCTTATAATAACCCTGTTGACTATCAGTTTGGCAGGATGCACATCTTCCAAACAGGAACTTGAAACAGGACCCGTGAAATTAACATTGACAAACGCCGGAATGAATATCACTAAAGCTGAACAGAACGAATCACTCGCGAAGACAGTACAGTTTTTCATCTGCGCGAACGACGAGGTCATACACAGCAAGTACTTCGCCGGGATTACAGACTTGGAGATGGATATCGAGTACAGTTCTTCGGTAGAATACTATGTCTATGCTCTCGTGAATATCCGGGAAATCCCGAATCCTGAAGGCAGGTTCATCAGTGACATTCTTTCGGACGCATCTTCCAACGACTGGTTCGCTTATTCCGACCAATGCTCAGGCACGCTGTTCATGGCGGGGAGCACCAAGCGAAAGATCGAGAACAGATGCACGGTAGAGGTGCCTGTTTCCAGGCTGATAGACAAAATCCATGTGATGAACATCCATAATCAGACAGGCCTGGAACTTACTGTCAAACGAATGTTCGTACCCGGCTGCCCTGAGTATATACGATGGGACGGAGGAAAGTTCATTTCTGATGCACGGACCAAGACAAACACATCTGACAGAAGTTCTGATGACTGGAAAAAACTGTATGACGAGGCATGTGTCAGCTATGCTGAAACGGGGACTGTCCGCGACTATTGGAGTACGGAATTCACCAGTCATCCCGGAATGCTCAGTGATGAGTTCAGAAACAGTTCCTCTCCCCTGCTGCCATCGGGAAACACATTATTTACAGGGATAAGTCTTTACCCCATTCCGGAGATCAGTTCCGACGGGAAATACAACGTCACATTAATCCTGGAAGTGACTGGGCCTGAAGGACTCCCCGGCTGGTATAACATTCCGCTTTCATTCCCGGAACCATGGAATTGCGAATTGGACATTAAGGAGTTAACGCTTAAAAGTATTCCAGCTTCTGACCCATATGGAGAGACCTCTTACACAATAAACGGAGTCGATTACAAAATAGGCGTCTGGAATAAACGTGACGATATAAAAATAACCATATAATTTTATAAATCAATACATTATGAACAAATTTTCATTTTTTGCCACACTAGTGGCAAGCCTTGCTGTTATCCCTACAGCATGCAACATGGATGACGCTAACCCTGACACATCCGGAAAAAGGGAAATCGAAATCAATGCACAGATCGTCTCAGGACTGCCGACAAAATCGACAGTAAGCCCAAAAGAGAACGAGGTCGTAGTCAAAAGCCTGCAGATTTTCGTTTTCAACGAGGATGGAGCCATCGACGGCTACACTTCAGAAGAGACTAATCCGGCAACGGTAAAAGTGCGTTGTTCTCCCGGAAAGAAACATGTTTACGCATTGGTGAACGCTCCGAATGAGGTTGTAGAGACTGAAGAGCAGCTGAAGAAGACTGTATCGCGCATGGAGGACAATGCTGACCAGAAATACATCATGGTCGGTTCAGTGAACAAAGAGGTCAATGCTTCTTCTACAGTTTCCATTCCGGTGAAACGTATCGCAGCGAGAATCGTTCTTGACAACGTAATCAGACAATTCACCTCACCGGCATTGGCAGCAAAAAAGATGGATCTGGTCAGCATTTATGCGGTCAATATCTGCGGAGACATCTCATATGACCTAACTTCCAAACCGACCATTTGGTACAATAAACGCAAAAACGAGAGTCCTGCAAAGATCAGCGATCTAGCATTCAGAGCCATCAACAAAAAGGATATTGCCAATGGTTCCACCACATCTGTAGGTGCATATCTTTATGTATATCCGAACACT
The DNA here is from genome assembly GCA_900546925.1 of uncultured Bacteroides sp. Taxonomy (GTDB): domain Bacteria; phylum Bacteroidota; class Bacteroidia; order Bacteroidales; family UBA932; genus Cryptobacteroides. Next base: position 2,246 of record UREV01000020.1, on the reverse strand, counting down.
ACCACAGATGATTCATTTGCAATCGAGTTCGGTCCAAGAAAGACCAGACTCATCGCAGAGTTCACTATCGACGGAAAAACATGTTACTACCCTGTCACTTTCGAAAAGTTGGAAGCGAACAAGACTTACACCATCAACAACCTGACATTGACACGTCCTGGAAGCAGCGACCCTGATTCCAAAATATCTGTTGAGGATTGTGATTTCAACATTAGAGTGGAAGACTGGGAAATAGGATTCAGCGGAGACATCCAAATCTAAATCTATAATAATTATGTCATTACGGTCAATAATCCTGTCAATTCTGACAGTTTCAACGATTTCATGTACAGTAAAGGAAGAACGTTCCCTATGTCCATGCCAACTCACCGTGGATCTTTCGGATGCATCGGAAGTCCATGGTCCGGCTCAGGTGTCGATTTGGGGGCTTTCAGAGATGTTCTGTTCTGAGGAGATTCCCATAACGGGAAGAGCTGACTCTTTCACTAAAAAAGTAACTAAATGCGAGATAGAGATTTCCGCTGTCCAAGGATTGGAACGCAACAAGATTATTGGTCGTAATGTCATTATAAATGAAGGAGATGACTCTGACAGAGTAATGGCATACTGCGATGTTATCGATTGCTTTCAGGAACAGGCTAAAGCTAAGGCCACCTTCCTCAAGAATTGGTCTACATTGACCATAAAATATGAGAATCCCGGCGGCGGGGAATATCCCTATGAGTTTGTGATTTCAGGCGAGATCAACGGTTTCGATGCCTTTTCCATGACGCCTGTAAGGGGCAAATTCAGACACAAGGCTGTCAAAACAGTTCCTGACAAAGATGAATTCAAGACTAATCTCCCAAGGCAGTTCAACGAAGACTGTGACCTGAAACTGACCATAATGAACAAGCGTTCAGGCGAAGTCGAGAAAGAATATGACTTGAACGAGATTATAACTGAAAGCAGATATGACTGGACCTGCAAGAATCTGAATGACTTGGAAATCTATATAAACTATGCCGGCTTGTTGGCCGGCGTAGAAATCAAGGAATGGGAGAACGGCTCGGATTTTTCCGTATGGATTTAAATTAATCCGAACCGGATATCAAATTAACAGATTTAAAACACACGTAGGGTCTACAAAATATTGGTAATTGACGATTTTTTACTATATTTGCAATTCTACCCGGGGATGTATTGGTTTTGACAGCATTGATGTCGGGTGGTAAGCACGTCGAGCGTATGGCACGTTTGCTCGTAAATCTCAGCGGCCATAAATTCAGTTGCTAACAACAACTATGCACTCGCTGCGTAATCAACTAGGTTGATCACCTTAATCGGGCCGCCAAGGTTGCGGCACTGACGAGTATCCCGCAGACTTTAAGCCGGTTATGTTCTGAGTTCGGGGTATCATTCAAACCGGATGCACGGAGGGACTCCTTTAAACTCCGCCAAGACTTAAAGGATAAGCTCAGGTTAGCCCGCCATCCGGCAGGCCCGAGCCGACAATCAAAGGACGGATAAACGTGTAGAAAGCTATCTGGTGCGATGTTTGGACGGCGGTTCGACCCCGCCCATCTCCACAATTTACATTGTGTATCAATGAGTTATGTGTTAAATACACAAAAATATACACGAATTTTTAGGGTTATGTGTATTAAACCGAAGGAAACTCAAAAAGCACGAAAATCCGGCAAAAGTCAGAATGAAAGAAAATTCCCCAGCCTTCCGAATGGAAAGTTGGGGATTTTTTATCGGCATACTGTATATAGCCCGATAGAGTTGGCTTACCAGGTTAGTATGTTGTAACTGATTCCGATTCCGATGTAAGGTGTCGCATTAATTTGCTTGTTGCTGAAACTGACTCCATACCCTGCCTGAAGTCCTATTCCCCAGCGCTTGGGTTTTGTGACCATCTTGATTTCTTTGGTGATGTATTCCGTTTGCTGGTAGATCCGGATGCTGTCGAGCTGGGGCCGGTAGCCGGAGACCCAGGCGGTGTAGCGAGGGTCTGAGTATTGGCGTTGTTCTATGGGCAGGTGAATTAGGACCGTGTCGTGCAGCATCAGAGTGTCGGTGGTTGGCACCGGTAGCAGGAGAGTATCTATTGTCTCCACTTTCTTGATTACGGGCTTTTCTATGAAGATGGTGTCATAAACGAACAAGGTGTCCACTTTGACTTTCATCTCGCTGGGATGGGCGTTTCTGTGCTCATTAACGAAGTATCCTATTGCGTTGACAATGTTAAAGAGCAGCAGGAT
>UREV01000019.1 GCA_900546925.1 uncultured Bacteroides sp. | reverse complement strand
TGGCCTTTACATGCGGCATGCCTGCTCTGTCCCTAATTGCATTCAATTCTTTTGAGCCATCTTCTCCATTACGGACTTTAGCCTCGGCCTTCATCAATATGGCATCGGCGTATCTGAATAGAACTATATCGTTGTCAACTTGTCTGCCGTCCGAATATGCGGTCCTGTCAACTTCATATTTGCCGGCACGGGCACCTGCTGTCTGCTTATATGGACTGTCACTAAGATTCAGCTTCAATTCCATTGGCATATATACCAATGGCTTTCCGTTGTCCAGATATATCTTCTTGCCGTCAACAAAAACGGTGTCTGCATAGAAGTTTGTCTTGAATCTATTGTCGACATGGTCTGTGCCGTAACCGAAAGCCTTGACGGTTGAGATCGTCGCACATGTTCCATTTTCGGATGAACCGCCATAGGCCCCGCCATGTTTGTAGTGGCGTGAGCGGAAAAGATAGTGGTATTCGTTCAAATATAAGTTCTTGTCCAGTGGTATAGTGAAAATGTTCTCCATGGAGTATTCGTTGTGAACAGCGAAGTTCGAGGCGTAATCGCTTTCCAGCTGATACCCTTCTTTGTCAAGTTGCTCGCAATACCAAATGCAGGTACTCCAAGCGTTCATCTTCTCTCCATTCACATTAAAGAAGATGTCATTGCCATCAAGGCGCTTTCCGTCTGTCCAGTTGTCATCGGTGTATATTTCAGCATTAAGCGCCAGTTTTGCAAGCAAAAAGTTGACTACAGGCCGTGTCACTCGTCCGTAGTAGTCTCCCTCCTTGTTGGAATGTTCGTCAGCAAGCAACGGCGCGACATCCCGCAGTTCATTGAAAATAAAATCGAAGACCTCGCGTCTCTCGCTTTGCGTTACCTGCTCCAATTTCATGTCGTATGATGTAACGATAGGAACACGTCCGAACATATCCATCGCATAGTAGTAGAACAATGCCCGCACAGCTCTTACCTCTGCCGTGAAATCACGGGCCTGTTCAGCCGAAAGCAGACTCTTGTGGTTATCAATGACGGAAAGCGACTGGTTGGATATGACTATTACCTTGAAGAGATATTTCCATACATTATATAAACTGATATCATTGGCGTTCCAGTTGTGCTGATACATGTTTTCCCACAGGCCGCCATCATACCAGTCTCCTCCACGGATCGGAATCATTGCCTCATCTGTTGTCAAGGTATTGTAGTCGTAGATTCCCCTGCAGGTTCCTTGAAGTCCTTCGGACTCCTGATTGCTCCCAATGTAGTTGTACAGGGAAGCTACTGCATTTTTGTATATATTATCTGCGTTGTTGTAAATTTCCTCTTGGTCCAGCTGGTCTTTTGGATGTTCATCCAGACAGCTGCAGAAGCAAAGCATCAATGGTACTGCCAATATGTATTCAATAATCTTCTTCATGCTTTTTCCGTGTTAAAACTGTATGCTCAACCCCAACGAATATGTGCGGAACAAAGGATAGTTACGTTTGTCATCAATACCCATAGTACTGTTCACCACGTAGCTGTTTATCATTGGCGTCAAACCTCTGTAGCCCGTAATTGTTCCAAGGTTGCTTACGTTGCCAGATATGCGCAATGAACGTAACGTCTTGCTTTTCAAGGGCACGTTATATCCTAATGTCAAATGCTCAAAGTTCAGATAGTCACCTTTTTCAAGCCAATAGTCGGAGACTCTCTGATCTGCGATGTTCTTCTGAGGAGCATCCTTAAGCACATTGTAGTCCGGGAAGCAAGCCATACTTGTAAATGATAATCCCGTTCCATTGAAGATCTTGTGCCCGAATGCTCCGTTCATCTGTATGGAGACATAGAAATTCTTGTATCTGAAACTGATGTTTGAGCCGAGGATTACCTTTGGTGTGGCTTGTCCTGCGACGTACCGGTCGCCGCCGTCGCTTATATCTACCTTGCCGTTATGATCCAGATCCTCTATGTCGTAGAAATAACTGCCGTTCTCATTTTTTACCAGTTCCTTGCAATGTGGCAGATAGAAAACGCCAAGTGGTTGTCCGACTATCTGATAAACCACATTGTTGTCGCCGCCGTTCTGTCCCGCTCCGTCCAAGGCCCCGATGGCGGTGACATTCGCCGCGGACATGCTCATTCCTTTGTACTTTCCACTCAGCGAGATTAGCCTGTTGCTTTGAAACGACAGGTTCATATTAACGTTAAGTTCTATGTCTTTCTTTCTTATCGGCTGCCCGGACAGGCCGAATTCCAATCCGCTGTTTGACATGGAACCGATGTTTGCGAGCAATGTGTTGTATGCAAATGGCGGAACCGGGACTTCGTAGGCATAGAGCATGTCGGTAGTCTTGGAAAAGTAATACTCCGCCGTAAGTATAAGACCGTTGGCAAAGAGCCCCATGTCCGCACCGATGTTGAATGTCGTCTTCGTTTCCCACTTTAAATCGGGATTGTTGTTTCTCACCATGCCAAGTGTTACTGTCGGCGAACTATTGATAGGGACAATGCCGGTCTGCCTTACGGTGTTCATGGTGGTATATGCAGAGATGCCTCCAAGGTTGCCTGCCTGTCCTGCGCCAGCACGAAGTTTGAGCATGGATAGCGGTTTTACATTGATGAGAAACCTTTCCTTTTTCAAATCCCATGTAAATGATATGGAAGGGAAGAATCCCCATGTGTTGCTGGCGCCTACCATTGACGATCCGTCACCGCGTGCATTCAACGCCAAAGTGTATCTGTCAAGCAGACTATATGTGATGCTCCCCATTAACGAAGCCAGAGATTGGTCTTCATATGTGCTTTCCGTTCCGCCATATGGTCTGACAGCAGCCGCGCCCAGATTGTCGTAATGAAAGTTATTTGTGGGTATGCCCTTGGCATATACCCAGAAAGCCGTCTTTCGCAGCTTGCGGTATTCGCCGCTTACTCCGGCAGAGACCTTATGTGAGCCGAACTGCTTATTGAAATCCAGAGATATATTGCCGAGCCACTCCTCTTTCTTGAACTCGCCACGGTACACGTTGCCTTGTGCCCATACCCATGTCGGGCAGAATTGTCCGTTCTCGGTAGAACCGTAGAGGTAGGAACCGAAGGCGGAGACCCGCCAGTCAGCATTGATATCGTAGCTCAGCTTAATGTGGGCATCAAAGTTCAAATCCTTGGAGTCGTTTTTCTCTTCAAGCACTATTCCTGGCGGGTTGATGTGCGTTGCAGATTCGTTTTTTAGCCAGTTCCCATTTTCGTCAGTTCCGGCAGGGAAAGTTGGATTCTGGCATGCTGCGGAATAGAACAGCATCTGCGTGTCAAAGATATCATGGTTCTTGAACGACGATCCGAATACTCCGAACTCTCCAGTAAGTCTATTGTTGAAGGCTTTCTGGGTCACGTCAACTTTTGCGACAAAAACGCCATAGTCCATCTTCTTGATGATTGTGTTGTGGTCCATCAAGCCGAATGAGGCACGATAGTTTGACTGAGGTGTGCCCCCGCTGAATGCGAGATAGTGATTATTCACAAGTCCTGTGCGGGTAATGACCTTATAAGTGTCCGTGTTGAACCCTCCGTTATTGCAATAGACGCCCAAAGCCTTTGCGGTGGCAACATATTCTGTGGAATTGAGCATTTCCAGATGTTTGTACATCCGTTCGAAACCTACATTTCCTTCATAGGATATCTGAAAACCACGTCCTGTTCCTTTTTTCGTTTTGACTTCAATCACACCTGACGCTCCACGTGAACCGTACATTGCTGTCTCCGTGGCATTCTTCAATATCCGGAAGCTCTCGATGTCTGCAGGGTAGATGGTTGAAAGGGTGAGCACGTCAGAAGTGACCCCGTCAATCAGCACCAAAGGATCATTGCCACCGATAATGGATGTCGTACCACGCACCCGCACGCTATTGAGCATAGCCATCCGGTCCAGACCGTTGGATGTCACGTTGACACCGGCTGCCTGACCGCTCAATATGTCAAGGGCGTTATTGACCGCTCCTTTGCTGGAGTGATTTCCAACTATCTTTATGATGTCGCTTCCGCTCTCAGTGGAATCTCTCAGTTCTGCAGAAACTTGCTTTTGTGCGTGAGCCATTGAACAGCAGAGAGTCGCAAGGAGAAGTAGTATAAAGTCTATTTTGCTCTTTGCCATGATCTTTTTCTGTTGTTTTAGTTATGGATGCTTTCCAATAAGCAAAGATATGTTTTTATTGCTGAACAACAATAGGTCCGGTAATAGTTCCGGGCAGCATTAGGAGCCTGTCGCAAGTTAAATTATGCCCACGATGAAGAAGATTTGGTGGAATTATTTCTGGTATCTGTGTTAGGATATAAATTTTGTGATTGATGGAACGAAAATATTGAAGACCATCTGTATGGGGCTTTCTGCAATCATTGCCCGTCATGGCATCAAACCAGAAGAAACGATGGCTTTTGGAGACGGAGGCAACGACATATCCATTATCAAGAAAGCAGGTATCGGAATCGCCATGGGCAACGCCACCGAACCGCTGAAGAATGCCGCTGATAATTAAACCTATACTAAATTCAGAGACACTTGAATTCATCCGTAATGAGTTCAAGTGTCTCTGCAACTGTCCCATTTGCGAAAAACGCAGTTTCCTTAGGGGGACTGGAAGTTGAAGGCAAAAAGACCTCTGCCGCTCCAGCATTGGTTATTGCTGCTTGGAAAACTACCAGCGAACCGGCTCTTTTAAAATTACGCCGTCCTCCATAACGCCGGAAATAGGTTTTGCCTGATACTGTACGCAAATCATCACCATCTCTGTGTCACTGGTATTCCTAAGAGCACGTATCCCTTCCGGTGCTACACGTATGAAACTTCCTTCGCTTACAGGGAAAATCTCGCCGTCTACCTGGAATTCCCCACTTCCGGACACAATGATGTAAAGTTCTTCGTGTTCTTTGTGGGAGTGCAGGAATGGAGCATCAGCGTGAGCGTCCAGTTTCTGGACAGATGCAATTGAGCCTACAAGAGCAAGTTCGCCATCAAGGAAGACTTTGCCTTCAACGGAGGACCATCCTCCGAATGATTTGATTGAATAATTCTTTGCCATTTCTTTACACGAGGGCATATGCCCGATAAGGGATGTCATTTCATTGTTCGGAGACAAATGGTCGATGCTGGTCCTGGTATCACTTTCTGCAAATGGGACCATGCGTTTTACCGAGATTCAGAAATCGATTGGAGAAATATCACAGCGTATGCTGACCATAACTCTCAAGACACTGGTCAGGATGAACCTGGTCCGTAGGGTTTCCTACCCGGAGATTCCTCCACGTGTTGAATATACATTGACAGAACTTGGCAGGACGTTGATTCCTCATATTGACTCGCTCGTAAACTGGGCGCTTACGAACAGTTCAGCACTTTCCATCTCACCCTCCAGATTGAAAACAATAAACGACAAACCCTGATTATCAAATGTTAAAATCTGATGTGATGGACGAATTCCTTCTTTGACGGAACGAGCGGCTCGGACTTCAAGCCTATCTTCTTGAAGTCAATCTCTTTAAGGTCAATGCATCTGATGCCTCCATCATACATGGAGCGATAATAGAACTTCAAACCTGACATGTCGGTGACACAGGTGCATTGGGTTGCAGACGGGATGTCAGCCGGCGTTTCGTCAACCGGGAACTGCGCCCCGATTGGAATCTCCATTGAGCCGAGAATGTGAAAGGCAGTGAACACGGAGCCCTCTGCGTCAGGTTTCTGCGGTGCTGTGCTCTGGAAGAAGGCCGCGCGTACAAACCTTGAAGGCGGGGTGAAATCCCCCGGCAGACCAATCATCGCGCTTCCTCCTCCGAAAGATGACAGGGACATATTTCCAATCGTATGTGGCTCGGTACGGCCAGGCAGAAGGTTTACATAGTTGTTGAGATTGGTGAGCTGCCAGTCGAAGGATGGCGAGTTGGTCAGTACGCCTAGTTTGTTCTCATAGAAAACACATTTCCCGTCGATGATCTCCAGCACAATCTGGCGGCCGGACGGCTCGGCGAACCTCCAATGTACGGTCGAGGAACGCGGATCGAATCCATGGATATGTACCCTTGCAATTTCGGCCTTAACCTCATCGACGGTGGCGCAGCGCCCGAGAATGTAGGAGACCAGCTGGAAATCAGAGATGTTAGTCTCATAATTCGCTTCTGAATACTCCTCGTACTTTCCGTAGTCAGGGAAATAGAAGAGGCCGGCGGAAAGGCCTTTCTCATTCATGCCCTCCATCATCAGCTCGTCTTGGACCACCGAGACGCCCACGTAACCATATTCATTGGTAAAACTTCTGCCAGTCCCTCCTCCCGGGATGAAGGATTTCCATATGTGTCCGCGAGGCACGACAACCCAACGGCAGTCATTGTCGGAGGCGGCCCACTCGATCGTGCGCGCCACTACGGTGCTTCCGTCCTTGGCTTTGAGGGTGATGCCTGTACAGGCATAGCAGTTCTGGAATGATGCCATCAAGGCCGCTGCGGCCAGAATGATGGCGGTAAGAATCGATAAATGCTTCATAAATCATGTGGTTAAAAACTGAACATATACCAGAGCGCTAACCTGGTATATACCAGTAAGTTCATAAGAAGAACGGCCCGCAAATTGCGAGCCGTTCTTCCCATATTCATTAAAAAAAGTCTTTCTGACAAACAAATTACTCAATTGCAACTATTGCCTTCGTATAGGCACTTCCGCTGTGGATGCCGAGTGGCCGCGTACCGTTCTCGTATGACATAGGGGCGTCTTCGCCCGCTATGATTCTGCCGTCAGACAACCGGGCAGGTCACCACGACACATACAGAACTTGTAGTCCTTTAACATTCAGTCAATTACAGCAACTACAAGCAATTCAATCACCGCCAGGTTATACTATTTTTCATAGGACCGGGCAAGTATGTTTCATCGCAACATACTCGCCCGCATTGGCGATAAATGGGCAATCGAGAATTTCGATGCCATAATTTCAAATAAACATATGACATCGGGCGCTTGTCATTGACGTTCCCTTAGGAAATCGTTCAATCTTGTCTTATTTCCGCATGACGAAAAATGTCTGCGCTATATTATTCTGCTTTTCCAGTGAGAAGTTCATTCTTTAAAAACTCATAGACATAGCGCGGACTCTGATAATATAGTGCAGCCTTGTCATCAATGAGACGCTGGTAAGTTTCGGAATTTATCACGACATCAAGCGCTTCAGTCATGGACGTGGCCTTGCCGTCGTCTATGAGCAGCATGGCGAGTTTAGTCACCATGCTGTCTTTCATCAATTGTCTCTCATCCATCATCATTTAACTCTTTTAAGTATAGACAATGCTGTTTCAGTGCCAAAGAAATACTGTATGGTAAGTCCTTTCATATATTTCAGCTTGCGTACTAGCGTAGGCATGTCTATAAGCTGGTTCTCGAATTTCCATAGTTGCACTCCTACACGATCGTTGGCTATTGGACCTATCACGATGTCATAGTTATGGATTGGCGTACCGGCTGAATTGTTGCGATTGGCAAGAATAAACTCGGCCCAGTTCTCGCTGTAATCGTCAAATACGAGCGTATGCAAACTCCAGATATCTCTTGCCTCTACTTCGAATTCCATAACTGTCGGTTCTCCTTCCTGCAGTTGCTCGGTCTTAATATTAGCCATATTTAGCGCCTGATCATAGTCAGGTGATAAGTAAAAACCTTGACCGAAGTCTTTGTTCGGCTTTGATTTCTGCAGGTCTATCTTGTCGAATACAATATTGTTCCCGTGATATAGTTTCATGCTATGCCTCCTCCCAATTTATGACAGTACTGTGTGATGTCGTCCACTGCAGACACAAATGATTGTGTATGCAGATAATCGTAGTGTTGTTCCACGAAGTTTATGCCTTTATATCGCAACAGGTAGTTGAATGATTGTTTGAGCGTCAGTCTGTGACGCTTTCCAAATTCGGCAAGAAATATCACCGTCCATTCTATCTTGTCCTTAACATTGTATTCCATAATGCTATTTCTTCTAACGTAAGAGCCCCTTACTTGATGACAAATATAATGATAACCACAATTATATGCAAAGTGGAACTCAAGTTTGCCGAAACTATCTCTTTCCTCAAAAGTAACAGAGATGGCCGGCTGTTTCTCTTACCCCGCACACGACTTCGATGACAGGACCATCATTCTTTACGGAGAGTTTGACGGCCATTCACAAAAAATCATGATTGACAAAGTGTTCAAAACTTTGTACTTTTGCATTGACAAACCCCTTAAAGAGAATAAAATCATGAATCCTGTTTTGGCGACACTCCTGATACCGTTTCTCGGTACGACTTTAGGCGCTGCTTTCGTATTCCTTATGAAACGCGACATGCCGGCATTGACACAAAAAATTCTGCTGGGGTTCGCTTCCGGCGTGATGGTAGCGGCCTCAGTCTGGTCATTGATAATTCCGGCCATCGACATGGGAGAAGGGCCGTATGCCGTAGTGCCTCCTACCATCGGTCTGCTGGCAGGTTTCGCATTTCTGTTGATTATCGACTACATCACCCCGCACATTCATATCAGCGGAGAAGCGGAGGGTCCACAAAGCCGCCTGTCCCGCACCACCAAACTGGCATTGGCAGTAACAATCCATAATTTCCCGGAGGGAATGGCGGTCGGTGTCGCGCTGGCCGGTGCGATCTCGGCGGATTTCAATCTGGCCGGCGCCCTGGCTCTCGCCCTGGGAATCGCGATCCAGAATATCCCGGAAGGAGCGATTGTGTCAATGCCTTTGCGCGCTGCGGGCAACTCCCGTTGGAAATCATTCTGCCTGGGGTCATTGAGCGGAATCGTGGAACCGATAGGCGGCGGTCTAGTATTGTTTTTGGCGACATCCATTCTGGGCATCATGCCTTATATGCTGGCGTTCGCAGCCGGAGCCATGCTCTATGTAGTGGTCGAAGAACTGGTCCCTGAATATTCCCAGGGAGAGCACTCCAATATCGGCACGATAGGTTTCGCACTCGGATTTGCCCTGATGATGGTACTGGATGTGGTGCTGGGATAAATTCCCCACAAGAGTTTTTTCAACTCCTCAATGTCCGGTAGAGCATCTCGGAACTTCTCCGGCATTTCCTCCTTGGCGCGATACCCATAAGCTTGCTGTAATCCTTGACATATGACAATATTTCGCTAATTTTGAGGTCGCAAACAATAGGCAGACGATGAACAAGGTTTATCCGGACAAGATATTGGTGCGTGGCGCCAAGGTGCACAACCTGAAGAACATAAATGTAGATATCCCGCTGGGGAAGATTGTCGGAATCTCCGGAGTGTCGGGCTCGGGCAAATCCTCGCTGGCACTTGGAGTGCTGTATTCGGAAGGCTCGAGACGCTATCTCGAGTCGCTTTCCACCTACACCAGAAGGAGAATGACGCAGGCGGCTAAGGCCAATGTCGATGAGGTCCTCTATGTTCCGGCTGCTCTTGCACTGCATCAGAGACCCGGTATCCCCGGCATACGCAGCACCTTCGGTACAGGAACAGAACTCCTTAACAGTCTTAGGCTTATGTTCTCGAGACTGGCCAGTCAAAGATGCCCCAACGGACATTATGTGGAACCGTCATTGAGGGTAGCTGCCGGAAAAGACCTCATCTGTCCCGTATGCGGAGAACATTTCTATCCTCCGGGAGCTGAAGATTTGGCATTCAACAGTCAGGGTGCCTGCAGGACTTGCGACGGTACAGGAACTGTCCGTACAGTAGACGAATCCACACTCATCCCTGACGAGAATCTCACCATAGACGAAGGTGCAGTAGCGCCATGGAACACACTCATGTGGTCGCTCATGAAGGATGTATGCCGAGCGATGGGCGTACGCACCGACGTTCCTTTCAAGGACCTGACAGACAAGGAAAAAGACATTGTCCTTCATGGTCCTGCAGAGAAAAAGCATATCCTTTACAAGGCCAAGAACTCCAACGACGCGGCCGAGCTGGATTTCACTTTCTTCAATGCCACCTACACCGTCGAAAATGCATTGGCAAAAGTCAAGGACGAGAAAGGCATGAAGCGAGTTGAGAAATTCCTTAAACTCAACGTCTGTCCTGACTGCGGAGGCACAAGACTCTCCGACGCGGCGAGGGCACCGAGGCTCAGAGGAATATCCCTGGCCGATGCCTGCAAGATGACACTTACCGAAATCGTGGAATGGGTAAAAGGCGTGCCGGCATCTCTTCCGGAAGAGATGAGACCCATGGCCAAAAGCATCTGCGAATCCTTCCTCGACACAGCTAAACGATTGATGGACTTGGGAATAGGCTACCTGTCACTGGACCGTTCCGCTGCGACTCTCTCGACCGGAGAACGCCAGAGAATGCAGCTTGCCAGAGCCGTCCGGAACCGCACCACTGGAGTCCTCTACGTCTTGGACGAACCGTCGATCGGCCTGCACCCGTCGAACATCATAGGCCTCTGCGGAGTGATGGACGATCTGGTCGCCGACGGAAATTCCGTGATCCTGGTGGACCACGACACGCAAATTCTCGCCAAATCCGACTGGCTGATCGAAATGGGACCCGGAGCCGGCTCGAACGGTGGCGAAGTTATCGCTGAGGGTTCTGTCAATGATATTGAGGCCAATAAGTGCTCAAAGATAGGTCCATTCCTTTCAGGCAAAGCCTCTGTCAAAGTCAGGCAACAGATACCGGCAGCCGACATGTTCAAGAACGGAAAGATAGCGATGACTACGGATGCCATCCATACTGTCAAACCTCTAAGCGTGGAGATTCCCAAAGGACGTCTGACAGTAATCACAGGCGTCTCAGGTTCCGGAAAGACTACCATGGTGCTTGAGAGCCTCATCCCGGCCCTGCAGGCGAAAATCTCAGGTCAGGCTCTGCCGATGCATGTGAAATCAATTGAGGCTGACGGGATTCGCCAAGTGAAGCTCATCGACGCCTCTCCTATAGGTATCAATGTCCGCTCTACCGTAGCGACTTATGCCAATGTCCATGATGAGCTCAGGAAAGTCTTTGCCAAGACACCGGACGCGAAAAAGCATGGTTACAAGGACGGGGACTTTTCCTATAACACAGGCAAACTGAGATGCCCTACATGTGATGGCACAGGAGTGATAAGCCTCGATGTGCAGTTCCTTCCTGACGTGGATATCCCATGTCCTGATTGCCGTGGATCCAGGTATTCGAAAATCGCCGGGAGCATAAGGAGGGAGAACGCCGCCGGGGAATTTCATTCACTTCCGGAACTCATGGATATGGATATCAATTCCGCTCTCGACGCCTGTGCTGACCTTAAACTTATCAGCCAGAGACTAAGGGTGTTACGCGATTTAGGCCTTGGTTATCTGACATTGGGTGAAGAAACCCCGAGCCTGTCAGGAGGTGAGGCCCAGAGACTTAAACTTGCCAGCGAAATGGGCAGAGGACAGAGTGACTCCGTTTTTGTATTCGACGAGCCGACCATAGGTCTTCATCCGTCCGACGTAATGACCCTTTTGAATGTATTCCAGAGCCTTATCGACCACGGAGCCACCGTCATTGTCATAGAACACGACCTGGACGTAATCCGAAACGCCGACTTCATCATTGACCTGGGCCCTGGCGGAGGCTCGGAAGGCGGGAGAATCGTGGCGACCGGCACGCCGGACCAGATCCGCGCGGCGAAAGACAGCGCCACCGGACGATTTGTATAACAATCACATAACTATAAAGAGATGAAATTCAGAGTACCAGTATTTGCAAGACTTCTGCTTGCTTTCACCCTTGTTGTTTCCTTGCCTTCGTGCGACGGGGCGGACGATGGCACAGAGAACACAGAGACGCCGGACGACAATAACAAAGAAGAAGAGACACCTCCTGACAACACCGAAGAAGAATCGAAAACAGAAACGGACGTATCATTATATTCAGATGAGACGGATTACTATTTTTCCAATAATCTCAGGCCTGAAGACCAGGTCACTGTGAAAGGGCTCGACGGGAAGTCTGTAAACTGGATCGACATCGATGAGTACATAAAATCCGGATATGGATACAAGTATCTGAAAATCAGCGAGAACATGTCGCAGAAAGACCGCAAGGCAGATGCTGTCATCACCAGAAACGGACAGACGGTTTTCACATATCACATAACGCAGAGTCATGAAGATTCGTATGGATATGACCCGTCTTACTGGGAAATCATCGGTTCCGGAAACATATATGCCAGCCTTACTGGAGATTCCTACGCAACCATGTGGAACAACCGGAACATGACATTGCTTGAAGGCTCCGAGTTCGTTTCCGGCATTGGAATAATCAAGGATAAGTATCTGTATTCGTGCGCATTGGCCAAAGGCAAAGATTTCAGGACGATAATTTACAAGGACGGAGTCCAGACTGAAGTGATGGAGAACTGCAATGCTACTGATTTCGCAGTCTCAGGTATTTCTCTTTACGCCGGTGGTTCATGGTCCGAGAACAAAAAGGAATACCCCGCTTATTGGTATAACGGGGATATGACTGATTTGAGCGAAAACAAGACCATTGAAGGCTGCGTATCATGCATCACCGTAGATGGAAATGTTGTCTATACGGGAGGCACCAATTGTATGTGGAAGAATTTTGAGCGCATTGAAATGCCGCATGACGGGTATGATTCAGCTTACGTTACGGAAATTGTTGTTGACGGCTCGGATGTATATGCAAGTGGCTATCTGATAAAGGACAAGGAAAATTTCCAGGCCTGCTGGTGGCTAAATGGTGCGTTGCACTTGCTTGATATTGAGAGCAATAGCGGCAATTCCATCGCGGCCGCAATCCTTCGCCACGACGGAAAGACCTATATCGGCGGCTATGTCGGAGGATATCGGGCTGCCCTTTGGACCGACGGCAAGCTCAACAGACTGACCTCGTATAATGGTCATGTCAATGCTCTTGCAGCAAGAGGTAAAGACGAAGTTTTTGCAGCCGGAGACAAAGACGGAAAGCCTATAATCTGGCGCGTGCGTTCCCGCTATGCAGGAGAGACGAAAGAAATATTCATGAACACGTCCGAAGACGGTTTGCACAATGACGATATGTATGGCAATGTGACCGGCATCATCGTCTGCGCGAAGAGATAGCTTAGGCGATTACCCCGAATACACTTCAGCCGCCACATCGACCGTATTTTGCCGATGTGGCGGCTGAGTTTTAAAACAGATCTCCACCAAACAAATGCCCAGTGGCTATATTGTACACTACATTACTCCACGAATACCATCTCGTCCAGCAGGTGATTTGCGCCGGCGAGTTTGTCTATCGTGAACAGGACATAGCGGATGTCCAGTGAAATGTTGCGACAATAGTCAGGATCGAAGACGATATCGCTCATAGTTCCTTCCCAGACTCGGTCGAAATTCAGACCTATCAGGTTGCCGTCCTTGTTTATCACAGGGCTACCTGAGTTTCCTCCTGAAGTGTGGTTGGTGGCAATGAAGCAGACAGGAACGGTCTTGTTGCCGTTCGCTTCGGTCACTGCCCATCTTCCGTAATCCTTTGAAGCATAGATATCACGCAGCCTCTGAGGAATGTCGTAGTCGAAAATCTCAGGGTTATCCTTCTGCATTATGCCCTCAAGTGTAGAAAGCGGCTTGTAATAGATGCCGTCTGCAGGAGCGTATCCGGCAATGCTTCCGTAAGCCACTCTGAGTGTGAGGTTTGCATCAGGGAAGAATGCCTTTTCAGGTTCGAACGCCATCTGGCCTCTCATATAATCTCTGTAGAGCAATGTGATTTCCTGGTTGAGACGTTTGTCTGTAGGATAGACATCGTGAGCATACCACTTCTTGAATTCATTGGCAAATCTCACGGCAGGATCGGCATAAATGGATGTAGAATCTGCAGCCTCAAGTTTCGAAACTTTCTCAGCATCAGCGAAAACTGATTCGCCGAACAAGGCATCTGCCCATTTGCCGACACTTCCGTACTTCGCAAGTTCTCCCTTCATATATTCAGGATGGAACTCAACAGGAACGTCCTCGACGAATGCGCCCATGATGGCCACGAATGATTCTTTGTCGATAGGAAGATAATAGTCCTTGTAGAACTCTTCAGAAAGAGATGCTGCCTTATCTTTATTTCCGGCTTTGATTTCCTTGGCCACAGATGCGGCGAACTTGCAAAGTTCCACTGTCGCAGCTGTTTCGCTGTAGTATTCTTTAGCGAAAGTATAAGGTTCCACTGCATGGTACAATGAATCCAGACGTGGAAGTATCGAGCTGTATTCCGTTCCCTGGGCCCACTGTGCAAATCTCTTTTCATATTCTTTTTTGGCAGCGACGGTACCCAAACGGTTGATTCCCTTCATCTCGCCCTGCCACTTCTTCCAGGCATTGGCCACGCCTGCATTTTTGGAAGAGTACTGGATTCTGACCTTCTGGCTTTCAGACATATATTTCTTCTGGGTATCGAGTCTCATGGTTCTCAACGCAATCTTCGCAGGATCAGAGATTTCCGATACATATCTCACGCCTTCTGACATGATGTATTCCTGTGTTCTTCCAGGGAAACCATATACGAAAGTAAAGTCTCCTTCCTGTACGCCGCCGAGAGATATCTTGAAGAATTTTTTAGGATTGTATGGAACGTTGTCTTCTGAATATTCAGCAGGATTGTTGTCCTTATCAGCATAAATTCTGAAGATGGAGAAGTCTCCCGTATGACGTGGCCACATCCAGTTGTCAGTGTCACCGCCGAATTTACCGATCGATGAAGGCGGAGCGCCTACCAGACGGATATCGCTATATTCACGATACAAAAAGAGAAAATACTGGTTCCCGTAGTAAAGTGACTCGACAGTAGCCCTAAGTCCTTTTCCTTCAGCAGTTACCTCCTTTATGAGCTCTTCAGCATTGACCTTAACAACAGAGTCTCTCTGGGATTCGGTGAAACTTGGGGTGTAGCCCTCGAGGATTCTCGAAGTCACGTCGTCCATTCTCTCCAAGAAGCTGACAGTCAGTCCTTTGTTTGGGAGCTCTTCTTTGCGGCTCATGGCCCAGAAGCCGTCGCGAAGGTAATCGTGTTCCACGCTGCTGTGCTGCTGGATCTGGCCGTAGCCGCAGTGGTGGTTGGTCAGGAGCAGTCCTTCCGGTGAGATGACTTCACCGGTGCATCCGCGTCCGAAAAGCACGACTGCGTCTTTAAGAGATGCCTGGTTTACGCTGTAAATGTCTTCTGCAGAGAGTTTGAAGCCTTTGCTCTGCATATCGACGATACGCTGTGAAATAAGAGACGGAAGCCACATTCCCTCATCAGCCGAGGCCGTGGTTTCCGTGACAAATCCCAGCGACAGGGTTGCGACCAGTGCGCCGAGAGTGTTCCTGAAAAAACTTTTTTGTGTCATGCGGTTATCGATTACTTAATGTTTGCGTTGTCGCGCAACTTCCGTATGCGTGGTAGCGCAACAATTCTGCAAAGATAATAAGTAACCTTCAAAAAACAACCTGCATCACCATTCCGGACATCTGGAAGTAAAATATAAAATGACACTTTATACTTTTGTGCAAATATGTAAAATGGCATTTTAATAATTATGGTTAACAAAGCATTGCTTATCCTATTCTAGGATTGGTTAATCTCGGATAAGCATCAATACGTAACCTCGGAAACGCTTACCCGGACCGCTGGGCGTCGGCGGATTTGCGTTTTATAACATATTAAGAATCAATGCTTTCCAAAATAACAGTCCGCCGACACCTCATTTTTCGAGGGGGTCGGCAGATTATAATTTTGTAATTTATTAATAATCAATACCTTCGAAATCTAAAATCCGCCGACTCCAGCCAGCGGGAATCCAATCTCAACAACCACCGCCCCGGCGAATCCCCCGCCCTACGCCTTCTCGCCCTCATCCTCCTTAGGGAGCACGATTGGACGGAAACGCTTCTGACGACGCTCCCAGCGCTCGCGCGCGAACTGCTGCATGTCTATCGCCTGATCGTTTTCGTCAATGATTTCGAGACCCAAGATAGTCTCGATGATATCCTCCAGCGTCAAGATACCCTGGAAACACCCATATTCATCTATGATGAGCGCTATCTGTTCGTGCTTCTTCAGCAATTCCTCCCAGATATGTCCACAGGAATCCTCCTCTTTAAAGAACGAAATAGGACGCTTCAGCTCCACTAACCTCTTGTCGAACTCATCATCCGCCAATCCCTCAAGAGCATCACTCAAAAGAATATAACCGGTGATATATTCAGGAGAATCAGCATAGACCGGAATCCTGGAAAAATGCAGATAAGCGTCATTCTTGTAGAAATTCTTCAGAGTCATGTTCTCCTGAGCCGTCATAGCCACGATTCTCGGAGTCATCACATCACAAGCCTGGACCTTATCCAACTTCATGATATTCTGGATAACCTTGTTCTCGTCAGAATCGATCACACCTTCCTCAAGTCCGATATTCGCCATCGCCGTCACCTCATCCCTGCTCACGGTTGCCTCATCATCATCTCTACTTAATAATTTGGTAATCAATTGAACGATAATCACCAACGGCCACATTATTATAGTGAGGAAAGAAATGACAGATGTCACGAATCCCATCAAGTTCTTCCAATAGGTCGTTCCGATAGTCTTAGGCACGATTTCCGAGAAAACCAGCACAAGAAATGTGGTCAATGCTGAAATGATACCGAACCAAGTACTTCCGAACAATATAGTAGCCTGACGACCCACAGCCGCAGCACCCAAGGTATTTGCAATCGTGTTCAAGGATAGAATCGCCGCCAGAGGCCTGTCAGGATCAGATTTATACTTAAAGAACTTCTCTGCAGGCTTGTACCCCTGCTCCTTCCTCATCGTTATAAACGAAAGCGGAGTAGACATCAAGACCGACTCCAAAAGAGAGCAAAGGAACGAAATACCCAGCGTTCCCAGCATATAAACTATAAGTAGCGCCATATAATTATCCAAATATTTCGCAAACTTACATAAAATTCTGGGATTATTACATTCCGACAACACGAAAACAAAAAAATTACTTCATACTTTACGAAAATTCACTGAGTATGAAACGAATAATCGCAACATTGACATGGACACTTATCGCTACGGCAGCATTGGCACAAACCGGACATTGGACCGGCAAACTTATTACCGGCACATTCACCCAGCACGGCATGTCGTTTCCGATGCCATTGAACCCAGGCGTCCCAGCTTTGAAGCGCCCCCAAACGCCTGTCGGCCCTTTTGTTTATGTCAATGCTGATGTCACGTTCTCGAATGGCGATGCTGTTCTGAAAGGAACATTGACCACTCCGAAGAATTGTAGTCGCGAGACGCCGGTGCTCATCATGGTTACCGGAAGCGGACTCCAAAACAGGGACGAGGAGATATTCGAGCACAAGCCGTTTGCGGTAATCGCCGACGCATTTGCAAAAGCAGGAATCGCCACACTGCGATATGACGACCGTGGTTTCGGAGAGTCTACAGGCGATGTAATATCCTGCACCACAGAGGATTTGAAGAATGATGCCCTGGCAGGAATCAGGCTCTTGCGTGAAAGGTTCGACCATGTCGGCGTACTTGATCACAGCGAGGGCGGAAGTATTGCATTGATGCCGGCGATAATTCCACAATTAGAAACGGCGGCATCGCCGGCAGGGAAACAGGCAGGACATCTGACGTGAAAGCCGGCAGCAGGTGCCATATAATAATGTATAACGATTTGTATAGCAACGAATCGCCGAACATTTCGTAAATCCGCAAAAAATTTGTATATTCGCATCGTGAAAATAAACATATACGGATATAGATATGATTTACACTAAAGAAGTGCAGCAGATGTGCTGCGTTGCTAAAGGCGCGAATCACGCCAATGCTCCTATCCCTGAAGAGGGCAAATGGGTGCATTCAAAAGAGATTAAGGACATTTCCGGCCTTACACACGGTATCGGTTGGTGTGCTCCTCAGCAGGGTGCCTGCAAATTGACACTCAATGTTAAGGACGGCATTATCGAGGAGGCTCTCGTAGAGACCATCGGCTGCTCAGGTATGACTCACTCAGCTGCTATGGCTTCTGAAATCCTCCCTGGCAAGACCCTCCTTGAGGCTCTCAATACTGACCTCGTTTGCGATGCTATCAATACCGCAATGCGCGAACTTTTCCTTCAGATCGTTTACGGCCGTACCCAGTCTGCTTTCTCAGAAGGCGGTCTTCCAATAGGAGGCTCTCTTGAGGATCTCGGAAAGAACCTCCGCAGCCAGGTCGGAACAATGTTCGGAACCAAGGCTAAAGGTAGCCGTTACCTCGAGATGACAGAAGGATATTGCACCAAGATGGCTCTCGACAACAACAACGAAGTTATCGGTTACGAGTTCGTAAACCTCGGAAAACTTATGGACGCTCTCAAGGGCGGTGCTACCGGCCCAGAGGCTATCGAGAAGGCCAAAGGAACCTACGGCCGCTTCAAGGACGCAGTTAAGTATATTGACCCACGTAAAGAGTAAGAGAAAATGGCACTTTTTGAAAGCTACGAGCGTCGTATTGATAAGATCAATGCTACCCTCAACCAATATGGAATCAAAGACATCGACGAGGCTAAGGCTATCTGCGATGCAAAGGGTATCGACCCATACAAGATGTGCGAAGACACCCAGAAAATCTGCTTCGAGAATGCGAAGTGGGCTTACGTTGTAGGCGCAGCTATCGCTATCAAGAAGGGTGTTAAGACAGCTGCTGAGGCTGCTGAGGCCATCGGTGAGGGTCTTCAGGCATTCTGTATCCCAGGATCAGTTGCTGATGACCGTAAGGTAGGTCTAGGACATGGTAACCTCGCTGCACGTCTCCTTAGCGAGAACACAGAGTGCTTTGCATTCCTCGCAGGTCACGAGTCTTACGCTGCCGCTGAGGGCGCCATCAAGATTGCTGAAATGGCAAACAAGGTACGTAAGAAACCTCTCCGCGTTATCCTCAACGGTCTCGGAAAGGACGCTGCCAAGATCATTTCACGTATCAACGGTTTCACATATGTACAGACCCAGTTCGATTACTATACCGGAGAGGTAAAGGTAATTTCTGAGACAAAGTACTCAGAGGGCGTACGTGGTGGCGTACGTTGCTATGGCGCTGACGATGTTCGCGAAGGTGTTGCCATCATGTGGAAAGAGAACGTAGATATCTCTATCACCGGTAACTCTACCAACCCTACACGTTTCCAGCACCCAGTTGCAGGTACATATAAGAAAGAGCGTGTACTCGCCGGCAAGCCTTACTTCTCAGTAGCATCAGGCGGTGGTACCGGACGTACACTTCACCCGGATAACATGGCAGCAGGTCCTGCATCTTATGGCATGACCGACACAATGGGTCGTATGCACTCAGATGCACAGTTCGCAGGTTCATCTTCAGTTCCTGCTCACGTAGAGATGATGGGCTTCCTCGGAATGGGTAACAACCCTATGGTAGGAGCTACAGTCGCTGTCGCTGTTGCAGTTGCACAGGCTATGTAATTTATCTACATACCATACGAAACAGGCTGGTCCTATCCAAGGGCCAGCCTGTTTTATTGTATCCTAATCATCCGGCAAGGATTTGCGAAGGATTATTTCTGGTTACGCACCAAATACTCCGCCACAATCATCGCAGCATTACCGATAATCTCCGCGCAAGGACGCTTCTTGTAATATTCTTCTGTACGGGCAGAAGGAGCAGGGTCCTCGACTATCTTGGTAGGAGCAAGTCCGAGCAACTCACGGCAAACAATACTTCCGCCGTTACGTTTCTTGAACTCTTCAGCAAACTGCTGAACCAGAGCATAATTGGCACGTCGGCCATCCTGATTGGTAGGATCTGTGGCAGGAGAAATGAAACCGGACATAATCACTACTCCGCTGAAGGAACCGCATACCTCACGCATACGCGCCATACCGCCTCCGAAACCAGAACCGATAGTCGCAAGCAGCTCAACAGTAACTTGTTCCGAAAGCACATCAGCAAAAGTTAAAACCACAGACTGACAACAATTATAACCCTGACGGAAAAGCGACATCGCACGCTCGCGACGCTCCTCAGGAGAAAAATCTGAAGGTAATTTCATATCCATATTATCCATATATTTAGTAACTGTAAACAATATTCAAATTATTACAAAACTATAAAAAAATCCCCTCAAACGAAAATTATTAGTATTTTTGTAGATAGGGTTTTAAAAAACTAAAAAACAAATCTAATCGAAAATGGCATCCAAATATGAATGGCAATATTGCTCCCTCGGAGGAGCAATCAGAGTAAAAATAGGCTCCGGAGAAGACATCGCACACCTTGGAGAACTTGACCAGAAGCTATGGACAGTACTGAGCTGCCCCGTAGACGGACTCGAATTCGACAAACAAACACTCGAATTCCTTGATACAGAGAAAGATGGCAAAATTATGGTGAACGAAGTCGTACAGGCTGCACAGTGGCTCACCTCCGTAATAAAAGACAAGGACAGCATCCTGAAAGGAGACAGCACACTAAGCCTCGACAACATCGACACCTCCACCGACACCGGAAAACGCCTATACAACTCAGCCAGACAAATCCTGAAAAACATAGGCATTGACAAAAACGAAATTTCACTCGCGGACGCGTCCGACTCGAAAGCGATTTTCGCCGGCACGCGCTTCAACGGCGACGGCGTGATCACCCCCCTTTCGGCGACCGACGAGAGCCAGAAAAAGACCATCACCGACATCATCGCGACCATCGGTTCCGCCGAAGACCGCAGCGGCGAGGGTGGGGTCAATGCCGAATTGACAGAGAAATTCTACGCCGCTTGTGCTGACTGGTCCGCATGGAAAAAAAGTGCACCGGCCATGCCTTACGGAGACAAGACACAGGCAGCCTTCGACGCATATAACGCATTGAAAGACAAGATGAACGACTACTTCACACGCTGCAGCCTCATGGCATTCGACGCAGACGTGGCGAAAGCCGTAAACATCGCCGTAACAGACATAAAAGACATCGGATCATGCCCGTTGGCAGCGCCTACAGCATCGAAGACGCTCGACATAAACGCCATAAATCCGGCATGGCAGAAAAAATTCAACGCCATGGCAGCATTGACCCTAACCGAAGGAAAAACAGAATTGACCGAACCCGAATGGCGCGGCATCGAGGCGACCTTCAGCGAATATGCGGCGTGGCTCGGCGCGAAAAAAGGCGCGGAAGTCGAGTCGCTCGGCGAGGACAGGATCAATGCAATTTTAACGGCAGGCGGAAAAGATGCGCTGCTCGGCCTGATAGAACAGGACAAGGCACTTGCAGACGAATCCAGTTCTATCGACGAAGTTAAAAAGCTAATGTATTATTACAGAGATTTTTACAGGCTGCTTAAAAACTTCGTCCTCTTCACGGATTTCTATTCGCGTGCACCTGGCGTGAGGGCCATGTTCGAACTCGGACAGCTCTACATCGACCAGAGATGCTGCGACCTTTGTATTAGAGTTTCTGACATGGGCAAGCACGCAGACATGGCTTCACTCAGTGGAATTTTCCTCATTTACTTCAAGGCCACATCCAAGACGCTCGGAAAATCCATGGACGCAGTCGCTGTCATGACAGACGGAGACATCGAAGATTTACGACCTGGAAAGAACGGAATTTTCTACGATCTTCAGGGACACGACTGGGACGCCGTGATAACAAAAATTGTAGATAACCCTATCAGTATCAAGCAGGCATTCTGGGCGCCGTACCGCAAAGTCTGGGAATTCTGCGTAGGACTGATAAACAAATCAGCCGCTGATAAGGACGCGAAGATAAGCGCCGAACTCCAGGCAAAAGTACAGACAGTTGCGGCCACCACACCGGGCACACCTGACGCTGCAGCCAAGACAGACAAACCTCAGGCATTCGACATCGCCAAGTTTGCCGGTATCTTCGCTGCTTTCGGCATGGCCATCGGATATATAGGCTCATTCTTCACAGCTCTTGCGACAGGCATAAAGAATACTCCTCCGCACCAGCTCATCTTCGTGATATTGGCATTGATGCTGATAATTTCAGGCCCGTCATGCTTTATCGCATGGATGAAACTCCGCAAGCGCAACCTCGGCCCGATCCTGAACGCAAACGGCTGGGCGATAAACTCTAAAGTATTGGTAAACATTCTCTTCGGCGGAAAACTCACCACCGTGGCGAAGTATCCGAAAATGAAACTTGCAGACCCTTACGACCAGAAAACTCCGGCTTGGAAAATCTGGCTGCCGACAGTTCTGACAATACTCGTGATCACATTCCTGGCATTGTATTTCACAGGGAATCTCGAATTTATAGGCCTCACTTCGCCGTTTGTAAAACCTGACACGGCAGGTGAAATCACAAAGGCCGTGGCCGACACCCTGTCAGCAAAGTAGAACTATTCTTCACGCATGAACTCTCCGGGAGTCTTTCCCGTGGAGTTCCGGAAGAATCGTGTAAAAAACGAATGATTCTGGAAACCAAGCAGTTCCGCCACCTGTTTGACGGAATATTTTCCTGAAAGCAAAAGGCTCTTGGCATCCAGCACCACATATTCCCGGATGATCTCCAACGGCTTCTGACCAGAGGCCTTCTTGATCAGCCGGGAAAAATGTTTTTCCGACACGCATTGACGCCTCGCATAGAAACCAACCGTCCTGTCTTTCCTGGAAAAATTATGGACATCATTCTGGAACCTGACGAGGACCTCCTTTTCTCGTGAATAATCCAGACCTGATTCAGTCTCCACAGGGTTCACAATCTCCTCAGCCACATCACGTTTGCGCCACTTGAGCAGCAAGCTGGCAAATATATACGTAAACCCGGACAAGATACCGTCAGCAGTATCAGGACCCGAATTTTTCATGATAAACTTAAGCGACTGACAAAGCTTTTCGAAATTTTCAGCCTCATCATCATCCATACTCACAGTCGCGGGATCCTGATTATGCAGAACCCACTGCCTCAGACTACGTCCGTGCAGACCGCGAATTTCCGTCATAATGTATTCAGAATTAATGCCTACGATAATGACCTTACTCCCCTCCTCTGCATAAACGCTCTCCAAAATCTGACCTCCGAAAATCACGATGATACTCCCAGGAAAAACCGAATAATTCTTCTGTTGAATACGCAAATCGATCCTCCCTTTCCGACAGAAAACGCAAACCGTCAGGCGCACCTTCAGAGGGAACCTCAACTTGGGCAGAACACCCGAAAAACCTTCCTCGCCAGGCCGGGGCTCGAGATTATCGAGCAGACAGAACTTGTTGGACACCCACACCATGGACACCCCGCCCTGAAGATAGTTCGTGCCTATCGCGCCAATGATTTCTTCGCTATTCATATAGGTCAATGTTTTTACTCACAAAGATACTTATTCCCCCTGAATCAGACAACTTAGCAACTTTCTTTCACGTAACAATACAATAAATATACTACCTTTGCACCGAATTATTCTTTTGGAAGAAATAAAGAAAGACGACAGCAAATTCACATGAGACGGAAAAGTTGCCATGCCGATGCCGGATGACATCGCCACAATCATCTATACATCAGGCACTACCGGTTCCATCGGACACACCATGAAAGGCGTTTCACTCCGACTTGACAACATAAATCCCGAGACAGGAGAGGGCGAAATCGTAGCCAAAGGCCCTAATGTCATGCTCGGTTACTACAAGGATCCGGAGCGCACGAAAAAAGCCTTCACCGAGGATGAATTCTTCCGCAAGATAGAGGCGTATAAGGCCAAGATTCTAAGCATCGTGAACAAGAATGTGAACCGCACATCCAAGGTCAGCGACGTCCAGATTCTCAAGGAACCTTTCGAGAAGACTGCAACACGTAAAATCCGCCGATTCAAATACTTACATACGCAGGGGCTTTAGTGTCTACTTAGACATAATTTTAGCCACCAACCCAAGAATGGACTCGACCGTATCTTTCCCCGGAAGTGGTATACGCAGCTCCTGACGTCCTGATTCCGGATCCGTATGCACTATGGAGTTCACCAGACGTGCAGTCTTCTCTGGAGATTTCAGCGTTTCCGCAAGTCCGGAAAGGAACTCAACCCCCTTTTCCACAAGCTTTTCAGGGTTATAAGATTCAATCTCCTCAGCAGATTCCTCATCGGGCTGCTCCATATCAGGAACTTCAGCTACGGAAACATCCTCCGGAGCCGTCGCAACGGCCTCTCCCTGAAGAACTTCAGAGTCCATCGGCATTGACCCGACCCCTTTCTGGCCACTCTCCTCGACAAACTCGGTCACGGTGTCCATCAGCTTGTTCATCTTGTTGTCGTCGAGGATTACGGTATCGTCCCCGCCGTCCAGGATTCCATCTGAAAGCGAGGCCTTGAAATCCAGTGTCGCAAGCATCCGCTCCTCGAAAGAATCCTTAGATATCATATTGATAACCTGAATATTACGCTTCTGTCCGATACGATAAATCCTACCGATTCTCTGCTCAAGCACTGCAGGATTCCATGGCAAATCCAGATTGATGATAAGGGACGCTATCTGCAGGTTCAGACCAGTACTTCCGGCATCCGTCGAAAGGAATACGCGGCAGTCAGGATTACCCCAGAATTCGTCCATAAGAGCCTTTCTCTTCTCCGACGGAACGGACCCGCTCAATGCCGAATAACCTATCCCCAACTTTTCCAGTTCCGTGGCGACAAGCCTCGTCATGCGCTCCCATTGACTGAAAATCACCACCTTACCATCGCCGCTGGCTATCACGTTCTGCAGGATGTTCAATGTCTCATCCACCTTAGTATCGTACCTGGTTTCCTGATCGAGGATGTAAGTACTGTCGCATACCATGCGCATTTGGCTGAGGAGCAGCAACATACGTTTCCTGTCAATATCGCTGAGATAGTGCATGCGGCGCCATTTGTATACAAGCTGGGCTACCCCGGTCTTGAACTCGTCATGCAGTTCTCTCTGTTTCGGAGTCAGCGGCACGAACAAGTTCTGGTCGGTCCTTTCAGGCATCTGAACAGACACCTCGGACTTCCTTCTGCGTATAAGTCTGCCGGAGAGTTTCTCCCCTACCTTGTTGAGATTCTTATATGAAATTATCTTTCCGCTATCATCCTTGACTGTGGTCTCTTCAATGAATTTATAATATGGTCCGAGACAGTATTGGTCCACAAACTCCATTACCGAATACAACTCCTCCAATTTATTTTCAAGCGGCGTTCCGGAAAGTACAACGGCGTAATCCGACTGTATATGTCGCGCGGCCTTGGAAATCTGCGTATTCCAGTTCTTAAGTCTCTGAACCTCATCCATTATAAGCAGCTCAGTGGACATCTTGCCAAACATCTTCACATCGTTGCTCATGGCATTGTACGAGACGATTTTATAAAAAGTTCCCGACTCATACAGTTCTTTACGTTTCATCGGCAGACCTTCCACTACAACTGCATCAGAATCAGTAAATTTATTAATTTCCTCAAGCCACTGATATTTCAGCGAAGCAGGACACAGAATCAGCACAGACGACACCAGACCAGCCTTGCGCATAAGTTCTGCCGTGCCAATAGCCTGAATGGTCTTGCCCAATCCCATTTCGTCCGCGATAATAGATTTACCCTTGGCAAATGCGAATCTGATACCCTCAGCCTGATAAGGATAGAGACGCGCCTTGAGCAGTCCTGCCATATCCTCATCCGTCACTTTCGACAGATATTGTTCGCGATATTCCGCATCCTTTTTCTCCGCCAGGTAATCCAGGACATCCGGATAGCATTTGAAATCAGGGTCGATGACCTTGGCCTCCGAGATGAATTTCTGTATGGACGGAATGGTATTTTCTATCAGTTCCAGGTCCTTGGTGAAGTATTTTTTCGCCAATGCCCCCATTTCATCCCAATGGGCGCTGCCTATGCGGAGAAAGATTTTACGACCATCCCGATATGAAACATATAACGAAGAATAAGGCGGATTCACTGCCTGAATCTTACGTCCATGATTTTCGAGCCAAAGACGCACAGCCTCGATATGTTTACAGGTACCGAGCTGATTAGTCTTGTAATCCATACAAGAACAATAGTTCCAGCGGCTGTCAGCACCTCTGTAAACCACTTTGTACCAATTCTTTGACTTTGGATTCCTTACATCGAACACCCCATACGCCGCTTCCTCACCATTAGGTGATATCGAAAGCACTTCTCTGGCAGCAAACTGTCTGCGCAGCGCACGCTGCCACTCCGCCGCGTCCATTCCTTCGGGTTTCACCGCATTCGAAAGACGCTTTTCCTTCTCCTTCATCATCATATATTCAAGTTTTTACTCAAGTTTCGCAAGTTGTCAAAGTCGCTGAGAGCAAGCGCTTGCACGCACTTTTTGCATGCACGTCACCCTCACCCTAAATCCCGGGTCTCGGGGAAGGGACTTGCTTTCGCCCTCTCGGGATCCATAAGCGGTGTTTCGCACTTGCGAAACTTGAAGTTTTTATAAAAGTCGCTTAACTGCATTGAACCACATATATGGCATATACCTGAACGGCAAATCTATCCAAGTAGGCGTGGAAATCACTGAACGATAATGTGTAAACACATCGAAGGTACGTTTGTGATGGTAGCTGCCCATTCCGGACATTCCCACTCCTCCGAAAGGCACATTTTCGTTTGCGATATGCATTATGACATCATTTATGCAAGAGCCTCCGGAAGTCGTATGCTTTAAGACCTTATCTCCTTGACTACCAAAATAATACAGAGCAAGAGGTTTCTCCCGCATTGACACAAACCTGATAACCTCATCTAGCGAGCTGAAGGTCTGGACGGGGAAGATCGGCCCGAAAATTTCCTCCTGCATCACCGGCGAGTCCGGGCTCACATGGTCCAGCACGGTCGGGCTGAAATAGCGCTCGCTCTTATCAGTCTTTCCTCCGAAAACCACCTCACCATCAGCGAGATAGCCCTTAAGACGTTCGAAAGCGGCATCGTTCACGATCCTCACGAAATGCTCGCTTTTCTGGGGGTCATCGCCAAGCAGCTCCCCGAACGCTTTCTCCAGTTCCGACAGGAATTTATCCTTAATATTTTTATGCAGCATCAGGTAATCCGGCGCGATACAAGTCTGCCCGGCATTCAGGCTTTTTCCCCATGCCACCCTCTTGGCAGCCACTTCGATATCCGCGTCCTTGTCGATTATGCACGGGCTTTTTCCGCCTAATTCCAGCACGACAGGAGTAAGATTTTTGGCAGCGGCAGCCATCACGGCACGTCCGAAAGAGGGGCTTCCTGTAAAGAAAATCATATCCCAACGCTGTTCCAACAACGCTGTGTTTACGTTTCTATCTCCCTGCACCACAGCTACATACTCTTCCGGAAACGTATCTCTAATCATCTTTTCTATGACATCGGACACCTCCGGCACATAAGGCGAAGGTTTCAGCACAGCGGTACATCCCGACGAAATCACGCCCACAAGTGGCGTCAGCAGAAGCTGCACCGGATAATTCCAAGGCGAAATAATGAGCGCCGTCCCCAACGGTTCGCTGATGATCTTGCTCCGCGACGGGAAAAGTTTCATAGGAGTAGGACGTCTCTGTGGCCTCGTCCACTTCCCGACATTCCTGATATGCGTACGGATTTCCCCGAGAAGAATGCTGACTTCCGCGATATAAGATTCCTCGTAAGACTTATGCAAATCCTTCCAAAGTGCCTCACACAGAGGCTTTTCCCACTTAAGCACCGCCTTCTCGAATGCGACCAGATTCGCCTTGCGAGTCCGCACGTCCAGCGTCGCCCCAGACCGGAAATAACTCTCCTGCTTCGCGCGAATCTCGCCGATGCGCCCAATATTTGTGCTTGTCAATGCCATTGTCCACATTTTTTTTACATGTATTCAAATATAGTGATTTTTATGCGAACTTTCTCCAGTGACAATATAAAAACAGGTGGCCGGCGGCATTCCGGCAGCTGCAGGACCAGGCCCTCCCGCTGTCGCGGGTCCTTCTAGTGCCGAGGGCGGCCATACCTTTCGATCGGCACATGGTCCGCGAGCTCTATGCACCATGGATATGCACGGCGTGGTCGCCAGCATCACCGATACGTTAGCACCAAGTTATAAAAATGTCCGGTAGAACCGCCTATGACCGGACAAAATGCTCATTTTGAGCAGTTTATCCGGCAGGGAACGTTTTAACCCGGACGGATTATCCTAACGTGTATTTCAAGAGGCGGACGGAGGTCCCGGTGGAGACCCGTGGTCACCCATGACCCCGTAAATGGGAGGTGCCGCGACAGCCGGAGGGATGAGCGACAGCGAAGGTCGCCGCCGGGACCTCCGCCCGCCGGCAACCACGTATTCGACTCCACCGGCATCCATGTTTGTATCATAATTTTATTGCTCAATGTCTTGCAGAAGTGTCGCCGAGAAAGTATCTTTGATGAAAAATAATTAATAACAAATGAAAAAGTTTTTTTCATCTATTGCTTTACTTGCGACCTGCATTTTCGCTGCCGCACAAAAT
Organism: uncultured Bacteroides sp.; assembly: GCA_900546925.1. Taxonomy (GTDB): domain Bacteria; phylum Bacteroidota; class Bacteroidia; order Bacteroidales; family UBA932; genus Cryptobacteroides. The sequence goes on along the minus strand of UREV01000019.1, from coordinate 20,787 downwards.
TCGAAATCTGATGAAATCTTTTCTGTTCCACAAGCGGCCAAGGACAAGGCTGCTGAACTGGTGTCCAAGATGACACTGGAAGAGAAAATCGATTATATCGGAGGATTTAAAGATTTTTATATCAGACCTATTGAACGTCTCGGGATTCCGGAGATACGCATGGCTGACGGACCTCAGGGCGTCCGGAACAACACTAAGAGCACCATGTTCCCGAGCGGCATTGCCGTGGCATCTACTTGGAACAGGGACCTTATCTACAAGATGGGTGAAGGACTCGGGCAGGATTCCAGGGCCAGGGGCGTACATATCCTTCTCGGACCAGGCGTGAACATCTATAAGATGCCGGTCTGCGGCCGAAACTTCGAGTATTTCGGAGAGGATCCATATCTCTCAGGTGAAACAGCTGTGGCTTATATTAAAGGTGTTCAGAGCCAGGGCGTTATGGCTTGCGTTAAGCATTTTGCAGTGAATAGCCAGGAATGGTCCAGACATACCGTAAGTGCCGATGTGGACGAGCGGACATTGAACGAAATCTATTTCATGCCGTTCGAAAAGGCCGTAAAAGAGGGCGGTGTGGGTTCTGTCATGAACTCTTACAACCTCGTAAACAGCGTCCATTCCACTGAGAACAAGTATATGAATATCGATGTACTCAGGAACATGTGGGGATTTGAGGGTATTCTCATGTCGGACTGGACTGCCACTTATTCCCCAATCTGCGCTTCTTACGGCGGACTCGACCTCGAAATGCCGAAGGCACGTATTCTTAATAAGGAAAACCTGTTGCCGCTTATCCGTGACGGCATCGTGGACGAAAAAGTGATAGATGAAAAAGTTCAGCATATTCTTCAGACATTGATTGCTTTCGGCTTCTTCGACAGACCTCAGTTAGACAAGAACATCAGCGAGAAAAACGAGTTCTCAGACCAGACAGCCCTGGAAGTGTCACGTAACGCTGTGGTGATGCTGAAGAACGAGGATAATTTCCTTCCTGTGAAGAAAGGCAAATTTGTAATCTGCGGCCCTCATGCCGATATGATCGTGACAGGCGGAGGAAGCGGTTTCGTACATCCGTTCGAGACTATGACTGTGGCACAGGGTATGGCTTCCATGGGCAAGGCCGTAAAACCTTATATTATTAAAGGTGAACGCACTACAGAGTTTGTGGACTTCTATGTAGACGAGACTCTTACTGTAAAAGGCGCCAAGGCTGAGTACTTCTCCAATGCGACACTCGAGGGGACACCGGCATTGACCCAAACAGTGGAAGCGGTGGATCTGAATTTCGGCAAGGGGGCGCCGGCAGCCGGACTTCCGAAGGACAGGTTCTCTGCGCGTTATACTTTCTGGTATGAGCCGAGCCATGATGTCAAGCTCGAACTCTCAATCTCATCAGACGACGGGTCGCGCTTACGCATTGACGGTAAGGAAGTTATCGATAATTGGTCTAACCATAAATTATTATCACGTCAGACTTTGCTTACACTGGAAGGCGGCATGAAGCATAAGTTCGAAGTGGAGTATTATGACGATGCGGGTGATGCGCAGATCCAGTTCTCGTACCGTGACGTGGCGCTTTCCGAGGCTGAAGTGAAGGCGTTGAAAGAAGCTGATGCTGTAGTAGTTTGCCTTGGTTTCGATTCCACAAACGAACGTGAGAATTTCGACAGAACCTTCGAACTCCCTGGTGCTCAGGTGGAATATCTGAATGAGTATCTGAAGTATAATGACAACGTCGTAGTCGTCCTGAATGGCGGCGGTGCAGTAGAGATGGAGTCTTGGATAGGCAAGGTGAAGGCTGTGCTCATGGCTTGGTATCCTGGTCAGGAAGGCGGTCTTGCGATTTCTGAAATTATCACCGGAAAGATTTCCCCAAGCGGAAAATTGCCTATTTCCATGGAAAGAAAACTTGAGGACAATCCTTCTGCCGGCAGCTATTATGAGAACACATCACGTGTCAGGGTCGGCCTTAATCCTTATAGCAGAATATCTTACAAAGACGGTATCTTCGTCGGCTACAGAGGCTATGACAAGACAGGCGTGAAACCGTTGTTTGAATTCGGTTATGGTCTTTCTTACACGACTTTCGAATATTCGAACATTTCAGTGTCAGGTTCAGGCCGCGACTTCGAGGTCAGCTTCGACATTACCAATACCGGAAAATACGACGCTTATGAGACTGCGGAGGTCTATGTGCATGATAATGAATGCTCTCTCATCCGTCCTGAAAAGGAACTGAAGGGCTTCGACAAGGTGTTCCTGAAAAAAGGAGAAACCAAGCGCGTGACCATAAAACTGGGCGAAGAGGCATTCAGAATGTATGACATTCGCCAGCATAAGTTCGTCGTCGAGCCTGGTTCCTTCAAGGTTCTTGTCGGTGCTTCCTCTGCAGATATAAGACTGACTACAGAATTGGAAGTCAAATAGTTGCTATTTCTTCAAAATAGCTTTGAACAGCATGTCGGGTTTGTGAAAATCGGCTGTTTCGTCGTCAGTGATGACTGCGGAATACCAGTTCACAGACCCGTCTTTGCGATAATCCGCGCGGAACACGCCCATATAAAATCCTTCCTCCAGGCGCAGCCCCAGTTCCCGAAGTTCGTTCAGGTCAATGCTGCCAGACACTGCGTAGTGTCCTTCTTTAATGTCTCCGGTGTATTTCAATGTCTTGAAACCCCAAGTATAATCGAACTGGCGGTAATATTCTGCCTGATAATCAAGCACTCTGCCTGCAGGATCCATTTCTGCTCCATAGTAATGTGACATCAGAGTGTCCGGGCTGAAGAAAATCTCCACGCGGTCCTCATAGATGACTGACATCTTGTCTTTGTACTCCGGCTCAAGCGTGAGAGTAGAATCATTGACCTCGAACGAAAACTTGAAGAGCGAGTCGTCGGTGGAGCAGCGGAATTTCGTGTCATCGTCGAGTCCGTCCCATGGTGCGTGCAGCCCGTCGATCCGGCCGTCGTTGATCGTGAAAATGTCGCTGCTGTTCTGGCCGCAGGCAGCCAAAAATGGCATTACGCATGCCGTGATCAATTTCTTTTTCATTTTGTCTACTGGTTTAAGTTGTATGTGTTTTCCAATTCGACAAAGGTAGCATATTGTCTTTAAATTCGCCAACTGTCACGTGGAGATTGTGTGCTGCCATTTTTAAATGTCCTCTCGGGATTTTGTACCGAGAAAACGTTTTAGATAGTACAAAAGCGTTTTGCAGATGCATTCTGTACCGCTTAAAACGTTTTCTTGTGCACGGAATTGTTACACGTTGCCGGCAGATGGGGATTAATGGCGTCGGCAAATCATGGTGACGGTGGACGGTGATTATTATCGCCGGCGGTCGGAGGTCCCGGCGGAGACCTTCGCTGTCGCTCATCCCTCCGGCTGTCGCCGGCACCTCCCATTTACGGTGTCATGGGTGACCTCGGGTCTCCACCGGGACCTCCATCCGCCTCTTGAAATACACGTTAGGATAATCCGTCCTGGTTAAAACGTTTTCTCCAGGATAAACTGCTTAAAATGAGCATTTTGTCCGGTCATAGGCGGTTCTACCGGACATTTTTATGATTTGGTGCTAACGTATCGGTGATGCTGGCGATCACGCCTTGCATATCCGTGGTGTATGGAACTCGTGGACCATGTGCCGATCGAAAGGTATGGCCGACCTCGGCACTAGAGGGAAGGACCCGCGACAGAGGGAGGGCCTGGTCCTGCAGCTGCCAGACTGCCGCCGGCCCCACGTCCATTATCCAATGTAATCGTCCAAGAAAAAAGCTGACCAATCGGCCAGCTTTATCTCTAAAGAATATTCATCGACTGCTCGCGGATCTTCTCCAGCTCGTCTTTCATCCGGACTACCACTTTCTGTATTCCGGAATGATTCGCCTTAGATCCGGTAGTGTTAATCTCACGTCCCATCTCCTGAATAATGAAACCCAACTTCTTGCCAGGATAATCCTCACCATCGATAGTATCCATGAAATACTTGCAATGCTGACGCAGACGCACCTTCTCTTCGTTAATATCCAACTTCTCGAGATAATAAACCATCTCCTCCTCGAAACGACTCTGATCCGGCTTCAACTTCAAATCCTCGATCGCCTTTTCGATCTTAGACCTTACCGCCAAAATCCTCTCGCCGTCGAACGACTCCACCTTATCCTCGAGATTTAGAATATTCTGAACCCTCGAAGTCACATCCTTATACAAAGCTACACCCTCACGCGAACGATAATCACAAACATTATCGATAGCCTTATCCACAGCAGCATCCACCTGATCCCAGTTGTCCGCAGTAATGATATCCTGACGAGTATTGTCGATCACATCAGGAAAACGGAGAATCGAATTGAGATAAAGAGCAGAATCCGTCTTCACCCCGAGACTCTCACCGATAGCGGCAACCTGACGGAAATACTCCGCAGCCATCTCTGTGTTTATATGCTTTGCAGACGATACCGCATTCGCCTCATAAGACACGAAAAAATCGATAGTCCCCCTATGAAGCCTGTCCGCAAGTTTCTGACGCACAAGCAACTCCTTATCCTTAGGAAGCAGCGTCGTCTTAATATTCACATCGGCAGTCTTGCCGTTCAATGTTCTTATCTCTATGGTTACCTTGCCGGTGTCCAAACAAACATCCGCCTTACCGTAACCCGTCATTGACTTAATCATAACTGACTCCTATTCAGGTTTGTATGAATCCTTGAGCACAGTAGTCCTGTTGAATACAGGATGCTCAGGAGTACTATCCTTATCCTTGAAGAAATATCCGTCACGCTCGAACTGAACAGCGATACCTGACTGATCCTCGAGAAGAGCAGGCTCTGCATATCCGGTTCCGAGAACAAGAGACTCAGGATTCAAGAAATCCTTATAATCCTTATCCTCAGGCACCTGACTCATGTCAGCGAGAGTGAACAACCTGTCATACTTACGAAGTTCTACCTCCTTTGCATGCGCAATAGAAACCCAGTGGATGGTACCCTTTACGCTACGCCACTCACCTGAACCAGGACGAGTAGTAGGATCGAAAGTACACTTGAGTTCAGTGACATTGCCCTCGGCATCCTTAATAACCTCATTGCACTTGATGATATAGGTATATTTCAGACGGACCTCTCCATCCGGCTTCAGACGGAAGAACTTCTTAGGAGCATCCTCCATGAAATCCGCACGGCTGATATACATCTCTCCGGTGAACGGAACCTTGCGGGTAGCACCCTCAGGTTCAGCAGGATTAAGCGGACAATCGAACCACTCGACCTTGCCCGGCTCCCAGTTCGTAAGAGTAACCTTAATAGGATCCTCCACTACCATATATCTGTTGGACCTGGCATTAAGATCCTGTCTTACACACCATTCCAGCAACTGGATATCCATGAGCTGGTCACGCTTGGAAACGCCGATCTTCTCGCAGAACATCTTCAGAGCCTCAGCAGTATATCCTCTTCTCCTGACACCGCAAAGCGTAGGCATACGAGGATCATCCCAACCACTGACAAGACCCTTCTGAACAAGCTCGAGAAGCTTTCTCTTACTCATGAGAGTATAAGTAAGATTCAAGCGGGCAAACTCATACTGATGTGAAGGATAAATGCCGAGAGTCTGGATGAACCAGTCATACAAAGGCCTGTGCACGTCGAACTCTAGAGTACAGATGGAATGAGTGATATGCTCGATAGAGTCGCACTGTCCGTGAGTATAGTCATACATAGGATAGATGCACCACTTGTCACCGGTACGATGATGAGACGCATGCTTGATTCTATAAAGAAGCGGATCCCTGAACATCATGTTAGGACTCGCCATGTCGATCTTGGCCCTGAGGACCTTCTCGCCGTCAGCATACTTGCCGTCCCTCATCTCACGGAAAAGCTTCAAGTTCTCCTCCACGCTCCTGTTTCTGTAAGGACTCTCGGTACCAGGCTTGTCGATAGTACCTCGACCTTTACTGATCTCTTCCTGAGTCTGGTCATCCACATAAGCGAGCCCCCTCTGGATAAGCTCCTCAGCCCACTCATACAACTGGTCGAAATAATCAGAAGCATATTTCTCCTTATCCCACTGAAAACCAAGCCATTTGATATCCTCCTTAATAGAGTCTACGTACTCGGTATCCTCCTTGGTAGGGTTAGTATCATCAAAACGGAGATTAGTCTTACCGCCATATTTCTGGGCAAGACCGAAATTTATACAGATACTCTTAGCATGACCAAGATGCAAATATCCGTTCGGCTCAGGAGGGAAACGAGTAAGAATACTGTCCATCTTTCCTGACTTCAAGTCGGACTCGATAATCTCTTCGAGAAAATTCAATTTCTTAGGCTCAACAGCCTCTTTCTTCACTTCTTCCATATTTCGTTTTATCTTCTATTCTATTACCCAAATTTCGCAAGCCATTAAACTTGCCGAGTTTTAGCGCGAACTTAATCCTACTATACAAGCCCTTGCCTGCGGATTCATAGCCATCGACTAAAATCTCACAAAAATAAGAATATTTTTCTAACTTTTCGCTATAGGAACGACAGTAACCTCTATTCCAAGCTCCTGCAAATTCTCCAAATACATCTTAGGGATATTTTCATCAGTGATAATCCGGTCGATTTCGCCGATATCGCAAATCTTGCTGAAACCCTTCTTTCCGAACTTGCTGCTGTCCACAAGCAATACCGTCTGCTGCGAAGTACTCATCATCATACGGTTCAGATTCGCCTCCATCATATTGGTAGTGGTGACGCCGAAATCCAAATCCACACCGTCAGCCCCCATGAAAAGCAAACTGCAATTAAAATACTTCAGCATATCCTCCGCGAACGACCCTACCACCGACACCGAACTCTCACGAACGATGCCACCAAGCTGCACCACATCGATATCCTTATTCTGAGAAAGCATCGACGATGCTGATACCGAAGCAGTTATGATAGTGATATTCTTTTTGTAAATAAGTTCCTTCGCCGCATATAATATAGAGGTACCGGATGCCATAAGAATCGAATCATGCTCATTCACCATCTTCGCTGCCCTCATACCGATAGCCCTCTTCTCGAGCACAGCCTGCTTCTCCTTCTCATTGATATGCCTGTCCCCGATATAAGGACTGATAGGGATAGCCCTGCCATGAGTACGATAAAGCTTATTCTGCTTTTCCAGCGCCGACAAATCTTTACGGATAGTCACCTCCGACACATCCAGACGCTCAGCCAAATCCGACACCGACACACTTCCCTGAAGCTGTAGAATATCCAATATCGCCCTATGACGCTCTGTAAGAGAAGTCAAAGCCTCCGAACTCAATAACGCTTTCTGTTCTGCCATATCCCAATATTTTTATTTCTTATATACGTCCAACTGTCCGAAATTCAGACCCCAGCAACCGTCCTGAACTATCGGAACTTCCTTTCCGTCAAGATTTTTCTCGTAAACCACATCCTTCAGGAAAGTATGCGAATGCCCACCGACCACAATATCCACGTTTCGTGTACTCCGCACCAGCGAAGGATCGCTGAAGCCCTCGGTATCGAAGCCTATATGGGTCAATGCTATTACGACGTCACAATGTTTCTTTTCCTTCAGGAAATCCGCCCACTTCTGAGCTGATTCGATATCCCCGAGACGTGGAACCCTGTCAGCCACTTCTCTCTGAACCACACGGGTTATGTCCGTCAACAATCCAAACACACCTATCTTCAAACCGCCGCGACGAAGTATCGCATATGGTTTCACATATTTTCCGAGCTCAAACGAAGAAAAGTCATAGTTCGAACAAACCACAGGACATTTCACCTGCTTAAGTCTGCGGGAAAGTTCCACCACGCCATTATCGAACTCATGATTACCGAGGGTAATGACGTCATACTTTAGAGCATTAATCAGAGCGATCTCCACATCTCCGTGAAGCACAGTGAAATACGACGTTCCCTGGCTAAAATCTCCTGCATGGAGAAGAAGTACGTTCTTCTTTCCGTCAGCAGTTCTCACGCTGTCCACATAAGCTGCCCTCTCGATCACTCCACCCTTTCCACCGGGCTCATCAGTCTTACGTACAGGCTCCAAATGGCTGTGAGTATCATTCACATGCAAAATCACAAGATTCTGCGCAAACGCGGCAGACGCTGCCAAAATCAATGCCGCTGAAACACTTATAATCTTTTTCATCATCCCTCCCGTTATTTCAAGATTTGCACTCTGCCGTCAGCCTTATACTCGACAGGTTTGCCCTCAGCCGTAAGCTTCTTCACATAAGGGAGCACTACATCTATCACGTACACATCCAATACCTTGACATCCAAGGCATTCTTGGCGATAGAATAACCGTCGCCCCCATTGAGGAGAAAGTCGACAGTAGTCACACCATAAACCTTATCGTCATCCAATGGCTGTCCGCCGATCTCCGCACTCAAGAGCTTTCCGTTCTTGTCAGACACACATCTTACACCGCCGACAACCTGCCAATACTCTCTGGCCATCTGCTCCAGAATCACCCTGATATCAGAGCCCTTGAGCTCCAAGTAACAAAGTTTGTTTTTGAAAGGGAACATAGACATGATATCATCCAGGAGAACGTCTCCCTTAGGCATATCCACTCTGATTCCGCCGAAATTGGCAAATCCCACATCCACTTTCTTGCCTGTCAACTCTCCGCAACTACGGATCAGGATATCGACAAACCAGTCTGACAATGCACTTTCGGGTCTATGGGACGTCATAGCTTCAGGTGAATAGGCCACAACCTGTTTCACCGCAACCATGTCCTTCTGCGCATCTATCATAATCTTGGCCACTTTAGGAACAGTGCCGCATTTGTACACTTTTCCGTTCGGAGCATAATACTTTTTGCCACGAATCTCACCCATAGACTCTTTCACATTGTCCGCAGCAGACAAGACCACTCCGGTACGGGAACCGTCCATTCTGGTACTCTTCCATTTTACATCGAAATCCTGTGCATCCACGGCACCACCTAACAGACCCATGCACAGAATCGGGAGCAAATATTTGCCTCTTGTAATCATATCTATTTCATTTTTAACCACTTCCACAAATCCTTGAAGGTGGACTTCTTACCGAACATAAGAATACCTATCTTATATATCTTGGCAGACATCCATGCGCAAAGCACAAATGTCAATATCAATATACTTATGGAAAGCACGATCTGCCATGTCGGAACGCCGAACAAAACACGTGTCAGCATCACCATCGGTGAAGTGAACGGAATCATTGACCCCCAAAAGACAAGCGCGCTGTCAGGAGATTTGTACGCGAACATCGCGATAAAGAAACCGATCATCAGCGGAATTGTCAGCGGCAGCACAAGTTGCTGACTGTCAGCTTCATTCTCCACAGCAGAGCCGATCGCAGCGAAAAGCGACGCGTAGAGCAGATAACCGAAAATGAAGAACAGCACGAACACGACGATCAGTTCGACATAGTTTATACCTGCAAGCGTAGAAAGCACCGCCGACAGTTCCGAAGGCTGTTCCATCGCAGGCATCGTCATCCCGGCCGCGTCCATTTGTTCCTGGCTCACACCCATGCTCGAAGCCACCTGCGCCATCTGCGCCGTAGGGTCCGCCCCCGCAGCACCCGAAAGCAAGTTCGTCCCGGCGATTCCGCTGACCACGCCCAAAATGAGTAAGGTCAATGCAATCCACATGAAGAATTGGGTCAATGCCACCATGGCGACACCTATAATCTTACCGAAAAGCAGTTCCGTGGCTTTCACTGAAGAAACCAAAACCTCCACTACCCTGCTGGATTTTTCTTCTATCACACTGGACATCACCATTCCGCAGAACATGGAAATGAACATGTAGATAATCATGCCCAAAATCATGGACAGAATCATATACATACCTGATTCATTGAGAGTTTCGTTTCCAGATTCATCCATTTTATATGACACGAGCCTGATGTCAGGTTTTACTTCCGACATAATCTTATCCAGTCCGTCGATGCCATAAGATGCCACACGATACTCCTCTACGGCATCATTGACCATACCCTCAATCGAACTGGAAACCTCCATTCCGAGAGGCTTCTCAGCATAAGAAATAGCCGTAACTGTCTTGTTTACAGTATCCAACGGAGATATTACCAGAAGAGCATCCATTCCTACACTGTCCAGCTGCCTTTTAAGGACATCCGGGTTCTCACCTCCGAAAGACTCGAACTGAAGAGTTTCACCGTCTTCAAGATACGGCATCACGATTCCGGATTCATCCACGACTGCCACTTTTTTGGACTCTTCCTTGGCAAGCACCATGATGAGTGACGGCAGCACGCAGATGGCCGCAAACAAAATAGGAACGAGGAAAGTCGTGATAATGAATGACTTCTTCTTTACGCGAGTTAAATATTCACGTTTGATTATTATGTTTACAATATGCAGGTTCATAGTTCAATCCTCCGTTTTATATACCTTCTGTGACAAGTTTTATAAATATGTCGTTCATTCTCGGAAGCAGTTCCTTGAATGAATGGACAGTATAATGCTGCGCCATCACAGCCGTCAGGACATCATTGGCAAGTCCATCTTTTTTAAGCGAAAGCACTGCGGTATGGCGTCCGTTGTCATTAACATCAGACAGTACGGAGAACAGTCCTGGAACAGGTTCCAGAGCAGACTCGCCGCTGCAGATCAGCTCTACATGGTTATTTCCATATTTGCGCCTGATTTCTTCCACGCCTCCGGTAATGACGAGCTTGGATTTATTTATCAATGCGATGTTGTCACAAAGTTCCTCGACAGATTCCATATTATGGGTAGAAAGGATAATCGTGGCCCCCTGGTCTTTCAGTTCCAAGATTTCCTTCCGGATCAATTCGGCATTGACAGGATCAAAACCTGAGAACGGCTCATCGAGAATCATCAGCGACGGTTTGTGGACTACGGTGGTGATGAACTGGACTTTCTGGGCCATTCCCTTCGAAAGCTCCTCAACTTTCTTCTTCCACCAGTCCTGGATACCAAATTTAATGAACCATTTTTTCAGTTCCGCCTGGGCGTCTTTTGCGCTCATACCCTTAAGCTGAGCAAGATACATGGCCTGTTCTCCGACTTCCATCTTCCTGTACAGTCCACGCTCCTCCGGCAGATAACCTATTTTCTCCACATCTCTCTGTGTCACAGGACGTCCATCGAAATAGACCTCTCCGGAGTTCGGAATAGTGATTCTATTGATAATTCGGATCATAGTCGTCTTGCCGGCTCCGTTCGGGCCGAGAAGACCGAAAATCTGTCCCTTCGGTACGCTAAGGCTGACATGGTCCAATGCTACCTTCTCGCCGAAGTTTTTGCAGATTTCTTTACATTCAATTAACGCCATGGCTATTAAGTTTTTATATCTGTTTTATTTGCCTACGATTTTAGAAACGAGTTCCATCAGAAGTTCTTCCTGGGACGCTTCGCCACTTCCGCCGCCCTTTCCCTTGAAGTCATATTCTTCCAGAAGCGATATTACTTTCATGCAGCGCTGCACAGGGAAATTCCGCACAGCAGTGTCGTATTCCTTTAAGAAATAGGGATTTACGCCAAGCAACTTAGCTTTTTCTCCATTCGACATACCGGGATTTTTCATGAGTGCAGCCTCATATTTCAGAATCCTGTAAAAATGAGTGAACAGAGGTGCTGTAGCCATCGGCATGGCGAATTTGGGTCCCGAGCCGATATAAGCCGCTATTTTCATGGCTTTCTGCACGTTCATGCAGGAAAGTTCCTTGGTCAGCTCGAATATGCTGAACTGTCTGCTGATGCCTACATTCTTTTCGATATCGGCGGCAGTCACATTTACAGTTCCCTCCGGAAGATTTTTCTGAAGTTTCTCGGTCTCGATTACGATTTTGTCCAGTTCCGTGCCGGAATATTCCGCGAGTAAGGCCGCAGCGTCCGGGTCAATGTTCAAGCCCTTGGATTTGTAGAACGACGCTATCCAGCCCGGCATTTCATAATCGCGCAGAGACTCGGATTCCAGGACAATGCCGTTTTTCTGGGCATTCTTGTACAGTGCCTTGCGTTTGTCCGAAGAAGCGCCATGCATAAGTATCACCAAGACAGTGGATTCCATCGGTTCCGCAGCATATACGGACAATGCTTCCAACGTCTTCATATTCTGGGCCTCTTTCAAGACCACGAGACGACGTTCCGCCATCATCGGATAACTTCTCGCATCAGAAGCTACAGTATCGGCATCAGTATCCAGACCGTAATATACAGACTGGTTGAAATCGCGTTCCGCATCACTCAGCGCATACTTTATTATCTCACCGCACACAAGGTCAGGGTAATACGGCTCTGTCCCCATAAGGAGATACACCGGAGCGAAGACACCGTTTCTGGCATCCTGAATAATTTTCCCGGCCTTGTCGGCTATTTCTGAATACTTCGGCATCAGTAATAATTATACATCACGGCAGTGTTTTCATAACACGGCACAAATAATACAAATATACACATTTTTTTCTTGTAGGCAATTACTGGGCAAATCCTTAGTGCCGGATGCACACGACTGATGAGAAAAGGAACATAGATCGAAAAGACACACAAAAAACCGGAATTCGACCAAATGGCCCAAAATGAACTACCTTTAGTGCGTTTATTTTCATATATTTGCAGAAACAATACCAGTAACATTATGCGAAAGACTATCTTACCATTAATCACATTGTTTGCCGCAACATGTTTCACAAGCTGTGACAAAAACGCCAAAACGGAACCTGAGGTTAAAATACCGATTAGAATTTCATCTTCTGTTACTAAAATTTCCGGCGACACCTTCGAGTATGGTGACGCCATCGGTCTATATGTTGTCAATGCGACGGAAAACGAGGACGGAAGCTGGAAATCCGGCAGCCTCGCAGATGCCGGCAACCATATGGACAATGTCCGCTACGAATACAACAACTCGTGGAATGCCGACAAAGAGTATTACTGGAAAGACGCCCGGACTCAGGCAGACTTCTACTGCTATCTCCCTTATGTCAAAGATGCAGGCAGTATCGAGGGTATAAAGATCGACACTCCTACAGACCAGAGCACATTGGCAGGCTTCAAATCTGCGGAAGTTCTCTGGGGACGTGCTGAATTGAGATCTCCTTCTGAAGAATACGTAAACATACTGACATCGCACATGATGTGTCAGTTCATCATAGAGATAAAGCCAGGCAAGGGATTCACCAAAGAATCACTGGAAAAGAGCATCAGCAAGATCAGGATAAACAACATCATGACCCAGGGTATTCTCAACCTCAAGACCGGAACACTTTACGCTGAAGGCACCCCGGCAGATATTTCTCCATATTATGACGGCTCATCATACAGAGTGATGTTGGCGCCTCAGACAGTGCTTGCCACATCTCCGCTCGTGACCATCACAGTGGACGGAAGAGACAGGACATTGAGCAAAAACCTCCAGTTCGTTTCCAACACACGGAAGAAATGCACTATCACCATCGACAAGCTGAATGAAGGTATCAATGTCAGCATCGGCGGCTGGATAGATGACGGTACAGACTACGGCGGAACCCTTAATTAATCAGCAACATGATGAAGAGCAAATATATATTGGCATTGACCATACCCGCAATTTTCGGGTGCGCGGTCAATGAAATTACTCCTGAAGCCCCCGGGGCTGAAGAGGGGCTGATTCCGATTACATTGGGAAATCATATCGAGCAGGAATACGCGACGCGAGCAGACCAGAACGGATTCGCGGACGAAGACAAGATCGGTACGTTCATCGTGGACTATGCGGACGGCAAACCCGGAGAACTGAAGCTTACCGGAAACCGCGCGGACAACCTCTATTACAAATATAATGAGGCAGGCAACCGCTGGGTTCCTTCGTACGATGTTTATTTCAAGGACAAAAACACTCCGGTAGACATCTACGGATATTATCCTGCGGGAAATCCTGAATCCATCGAGGAATATGCCTTCGAGGTGCAGAAAGATCAGAGGTGTGAGGCCAAGGGCAATAATTTATCGGGATATGAACAGAGTGACTTGCTCTGGGCAAAGGCGGAGAAGAAGACATCTGACGACAAAATCATCTGGCTGAACTTCCACCACAAAATGGCCGGAATACATGTCACACTCTTTGAGGGAATGGGTTTCGAAGAGGGAGAGTTCGCCAAACTGAAGAAGGACGTGCTCATTCTGAACACTGTCAGGAAAGCCACTGTCAACCTCGCAACAGGCGGCGTCATGACGTCCGGAGAGGTGCCTGAAACAGGTATTATTCCTGCTAGAGAAGGCGACGGGGAGTTCAGGGCCATCGTGGTACCACAGACAATCGGACCGGGCTCAAAGGTTCTTTATGCCACCGTGAACGGTCGTACCTATACTCTCTATACGGATGACGGTATAGTGTACTCTGCCGGCAATCAGCACAACTTCCACCTCATGATAAACAAGCTTCCTGCAGGAGATTACGAGTTTACTCTTGCCAATGAAAGCATTACTGTTTGGGAAAACGACAAGACCTCCCATAACGGCATTGCCAGGGAATATGTGGTCATCAACCTCGACACTCCAGGTACGCTGGACGCCGTAATCGCTTCCAAAGGACTGACTATAAGCAAGGTACGTAACCTGAAACTTACAGGAAAGATCGGCGCGAGAGATTTCGCCGTCATGAAGTATCTGATGACGTATCTGAGCTGCCTGAACCTTAAGGAAGCTGAGATTTGCGAAACGAATGGAGGCAATCTCGGTTTCAATGGAAGTGATTATTCCGGATGCAAAGCCAATTGTATCCCTGACGGTGCCATGAGCAACAAACGAAGCATGACAAGTCTGATTCTCCCGGACAAACTTGAGAAAATCGGAAACAACGCATTCGCTGATTGTAATGGACTTACAGGTTCACTGATAATACCTGAAGGAGTTACAGAAATCGACTATGCCGCATTCCGTTCCTGCACGAACCTCAACGGAGTTCTTAAACTTCCTTCTACATTAAAGACCCTCGGCCGAGTAGGAGGATATACCTCATACTGGGACGGAGCTTTCAACGATTGCGGATTCATCTGCGAACTGCAACTTCCTGAATCATTGGAAACCATAGGATGGGGTTCATTCATGGATTGCAGAGGTCTCTATGGAGAACTGCACCTGCCTGACAATTTGAAGAATCTCGGACTCGGAGCTTTCAGCGGATGCAAGAACATGAGAGGATCGATAACCATACCTCAGGGAGTAACCACCATAGAAGACGAAACCTTCCAGAACAGTGGTTTCAACGGAACACTTAAACTTCACGACGGTATCACTTCCATAGGTCCAAGAGCATTCAAGGAGACTCCGCTCAAAGGAGAATTGTATCTGCCGAAACTATTGGAAGTCATCAGTGCTGAAGCATTTTACAAATGCGACTTCTCAGGAACACTCGTACTGCCCAGGAATATCAGACAGATCGGAGACAAGGCATTCTCATTCAACTGGAGGCTTATGGGAACTCTGGAGATACCTGAAGGCGTCTTGTCCATCGGAGCTGGTGCTTTCGCTCAATGCAAGATGCTCGAAGGCGTTATTTTCCCGGAAAGTCTGGAAGCCATCAAATTCGAGCCTACATGGAACGAAGACGGAGGAGCATTCCAGAACTGTTTCGGAATCGGCAGGATAGTCTGCAAGGGTAGAATCCCGGCATATATCCAGGACGGCAGTTTCAACGGTGTCGCCAAGGACAATTTCACCCTCGAAGTTCCTGAAGGTACAGAGCATCTGTATCAGGTATCGAACGGATGGAGAGAGTTCAAGCGCATCGCAGCATACCGCAATCTCGTGATACGTCCTATGGTAGCCTCTGCCATCAACACTTCCGTTACCAGAAATCTGGTCCTGACGGCAGACGGCAACTGGTCCGTAAAGAGCCAGCCTGACTGGGTAACCCTCGACAAGACATCCGGAAAAGGCAAGACCGAGCTGAAACTCACCTTCTCACAAAAGCCGAAGGACGGAACTATGAGAAGCGGAGAGATTGTATTCCAGCTCGACGGAAAAGACTACGAAACCAAGCTCGCGCTGTCACAATACGATTATGACTACGCTGAGGATGAAGTTATTACACTTCACAAAGCCACCAAGGGCAAAGGTGTGAACATCGTGATTCTCGGAGACGGTTTCAGCGCCAAAGACATCAGCGAGAACAAACTGATGAATGCCATGAACAAGACTTATGAGCATTTCTTCAGCATCCAGCCTTACAAGGCATATAAGGATTATTTCAATGTCTACACAGCAGTCCCTGTTTCACCTGAATCAGGTGTCGGAACCGTAAACACCATCGTGAACAACCGCTTCAACACAGCCACCAACGACGGTGTCACAAGAAACGGAAATGATGATTACTACGAAGTCATGCAGTACGCCTGCAAGGCACCTACAGTAAATAACGACAATATCAACAAGACATTGATCATAATGATTCCGAATACGGAAGATTATGGCGGAGTCACTTACATGTGGGACGACGGCTCGGCGATAGCGTATTGTCCTATGAGCGATTATGGTTATCCTCTCGACTTCCGCGGTGTCATCCAGCACGAGGCCGGCGGACACGGATTCGGCAAGCTCGGTGATGAATATATCTATCACAATGCGTTTATCCAAGCCTGCAATTGTACTTGCTGCCCACATGCTTACGAGCTGATGTCGGCGCAGTCGAAAGGATGGTTCCAGAACTTGTCACTTACCGGAAAGATGAGTGACGTTCCTTGGAGAAACTTCATTTTCCATGAGAAGTACTCAGGTTTCGTGGATATTTTCGAAGGCGGTTACATGCATAGCCGTGGAGTTTTCCGCAGCGAGCAGAACAGTTGTATGAATAATGAGATTCCATATTACAGCACCATCAGCCGTTATGAAATCGTGAAGAGAATCATGGAATATGCGGGTGAACCGTTCAGTTTCGACAAGTTCGTGGAAAACGACATCGTGGAAGCTATTGCAGAAACTGCAGCCACAAAGGACGGCAATACTGGAATGGATTCACGTTCAGCTTCCATGAATTCGCATGAGCCGGTATTTATGGGTGAAAGGAAAACCTTAAGATAATCAGAACGTTATGAAAAGAATTATATACATAACAGCTGTATTGGCAGCATTGGCAGGATGCTCTAAAAGTAATCCTGGGGCTGACTCGTCGGACGAGATGCAGTTCATTCCGGCGATGCCGGGGACCAAAGCGACCGACAATGCTTTCGAGGATGGTGACAAGATCGGCGTTTTCGCGGTCGCATACGAAAACGGCAAGCCTGCTCCTCTGCAGATTGCCGGAAACTGGGCGACGAACGCCGAGACTACTTTGAACGGGTCCAAATGGACAGTCTCCCCTACCGTCTGGTGGAAGAAAGAAGACGTAAAATATGACATTTACGCTTACTATCCTTTCGATTCCGAAATGGAGTCTGTAGATGATTATGAATTCGAAGTGCTTCAGGATCAGAGGGATAAAGGATTCACCAAGAGCGACCTCATGTGGACGAAGACGTTGGGCATTTCGCGCACAGAGACCGGTGTTCCTCTTAATTTCAAGCATAAACTCTCCCGCATTGACATAAACCTTATCAAGGGCGAGGATTACGAGGGGGAACTTCCTGCGACAGCGGAAGTCAGGGTGCTGAACACGGTGACGAGAGCGATTCTGGATCTGGAAAGCGGTGATATCCAGAAGGATCCTTATGGAACGGAGAAGACCATTCTGGCGAAAAAGACGGGACTCGGCAAGTATTCGGCGATAGTCGTTCCGCAGAAATTGCTGAACCAGGTTCCGATTTTGGAAATTATTGCCAATGATGTTTCTTACCTTGTGAATTGGCGGTTCGTATTCGAATCAGGAGTCAGGCATACGATAGACGTTACGTTGTCGTCTGACCCTAACAAGGTAGTAATCAATATCGGAGGAAAAATAGAAGGTTGGATATGAAAACGAAGGTGCGCATACTACTGATGTCGTTGGTTCTCATGTCGACAGGGTGTACCCAGAACGTTACCGTTCCGGAGCAGTATGTCGCACCTGAGTTTTTGAGAATCGACTACGACGTATATTCATTGGCAAACGTCTATTATGTGACACTCTCGGCAGCATTGACCTCCACCAACGGGATCGAAGAGGCGGGGTTTATGATAGGAACGGACGAGACTACGATGCGTTATATGTCAGCCGATGTAGGAGATAAGATATTTACACTGAAAATCAGCAACTTGCAGGCCAATACAGAGTTCTGTTTCTACGCTACGGCAGGCAACAGCATAAATGAAATCAGGTCGGAGCTGACAAGATTCAGGACACCGAAACCGAGCGAGACTGCTCGTCCAAGTATTCCGGATACACCGAACACACCGGATACTCCGAACACACCGGATACTCCGAACACACCGGATACTCCGAACACCCCTACAACGCCTGAAAATCCTGGCGATACACAGCCTGCCAAACCTCTTCCGCCACCTGAAGGAACTGGTGTTGTGGTCAGCGACGCTAACTTCAAGACCTATCTTCTCGGGTTGTGTGACAGCAATAAGGATGGCAAGATAGAGATATCTGAAGCCAAGACTGTTACTTCTATAGATATTTGCACTGATAATGTCACGACGTTGGACGGCATACAATATTTCGAGGGCGTAAAGACATTGACCTGCAACGGAACGGTCTGGAAGGGGCAGCTGAAAGCATTGGCGCTCAACGCGAATGCGAGCCTGGAGAGACTGGAGTGCAACTATAACCATATCACTTCCTTCGTGTTGCCGGCTTCGCTCAAGGAGTTTTACTGCAGGTTCAACACGGTGACGTCTTTCAATTGGGGCAATGCGACGCAGATCCGGAAACTGGACTGCTTCGGAAACAGATTGACCGTCCTCGACCTTTCCCCTCTCAAGGAACTGGAAGAGCTTACTTGCGGAATGAACAGTTTCAAGGAACTGGACGTGTCCAATAACCTGAAGCTCAAGTTGCTGGATTTGAGCGACTCCCCTACTCTCGAGACCGTGTATGTGGCGAGAGGACAGAAAATAGAGAATATTATCGCGGAAAACAGGATAAATTTCAAATTCATAGACCAAAAATGACGAAAATAATACCTGAACTGAATTATTTGCTTCGTCTTGTAGAGAAACATTATGGACGTCATCTGTCTACAACGACGGATTTCGAATCGCTTTCGGTGCTGATCGAGAGGGAAACCGGGGAATTGTTGTCGGCTTCTACGCTGAAGCGTTTGTATGGTTATGTGAGCATGAAGCCTGTGCCAAGAAAAAGTACGCTGGATATTCTCGCACGGTTCATCGGAAAAAAGAGCTATGACCAGTTCAGAGAGGAACTGAAAGACAGTACGGCTTTCACATCGACATTTTTCAGCCGGAAGACGGTGTACGCATCAGAGCTCAAGGACGGCGACATTGTTCGCATCGGATGGGATCCTGACAGGCTCGTCAAACTCAAGTATTTGGGTAATAACGAGTTCGAAGTGTTGGAATCGTTGAACTCTCAGTTGCTTGCCGGGGACAAGTTCGAGCAGGTTTCTTTCATGATGGGATATCCTCTCTACATTTCCAGAATTTTGCGCGACGGAGAGTATACTCCGTCTTATATCGCCGGAATGCAAAACGGACTTAATCTTCTGGAGAAGGAATAGTTTCCTCTATCGCATCTGTAGCCTGCATGAATATCTTGTCTATGGAGTCGCCGTCGAGGTAATATTCCTCCGGTTCCGGCTCCTGCACTCGTTTGTGTGCTGAGTAAATGCGTGTAAACCAGACCATTCCCAGCACCAGGACTATTACGACGGCGGCATAGAATATCGGGCCTGGAGGCAACGGGTGGAACAATGCTTTATCGATTTCATCTACGCTTCTGTATCTTTTTTCCACTGCCCTGGCCATACATTTGCGCGCAACCCTCCTGTAGGTTCTCCTGCCGGACAGTTCCGACAGAATTACGCCCAACGAATATATGTCACTTCTATAGTCTGATTTCTGACAGGACAACTGCTCCGGCGAGGCATACATGGCCGTCCCGGCATTGCCCTTCAGAACTTGGTGCGAATCAGAGTCCGACAGGGAGAAGTCTATCAGTTTCAGATTGTTGCCATTATTGGTAATCAGAATATTGGCGGGTTTCAGGTCCCTGTGCACGACTTGTTTCAAATGGATGAAGCGCACGGCGTCCAGCAGTTGGGAGACGATTTTGTCGCAGAGGGCATCATCTTTTCGGCAGAGCTGCACATAGTCTGAAAGCGGACTTCCGTCCACCCATTCCATTTCTATGGCGAGACCGATTCCAGGGACCTCGCAAAGGTCATAGTATTCCCTGATATTCGGATGGTTAAGGCTTCTGCCTATCTCGTATTCCTTGCGCAGCATCTCTTCGCAGACGATGTCGCCTTTATGCTCTTCGTCCAATGTCTTCAGAACGACATAGCGTCCTGATTTCAGCCATTTATATAATACGAAGGGTCCTCCAGCCGACGGATTGAGCAATGTCGGCGCGGATGACGGCGCTGTCTGCGCATCATCTTCCATGCCGAAGAATCCCGATATGCCTGTACTGTCCATTACCATAGTATTGTTCAGATACGTTGTGGCTTTCTTACATTAGTCCGCTCAAGTTTCGCAAGTTGTCAAACTTGCTGAGCGCAAACGCTTATTTGAGGGTTATCACTCGTACGAAGGCTGTAAGCCCCACGCACATTTTTTGCTCACGATACCCTCTCCCTAAATCCCCCCCCCTCCAGACTGTCCGAAAAGTGCCTTTGGGAAGTCGCTGAGAGTGTTGTATTATAGAT
>UREV01000018.1 GCA_900546925.1 uncultured Bacteroides sp. | reverse complement strand
CCGGCGGAGACCTTCGCTTCGCTCATCCCTCCGGCTTCGCCGGCACCTCCCATTTACGAGGTCATGGGTGACCACGGGTCTCCGCCGGCACCTCTGACCGTCTCTCAATGTCACGTGGATTTGAGAACGTTCGCCATTCAACAGCCACGTGGTTATACAACTCTGGGGTCGTGTACCGTCGGCAGATTCTCGATTTCGGAAGCACTGATTATCAGAATGTTGCGACATAGCCATCCGCCGACCCCCATGTTTTCAAAGGGGTCGGCGGATGGATTTAGCGTAAAGCATTGATATTCAAGATATCCAAATCCACAAATCCGCCGACGCCGAGATGGGCGCGCGTCAACACGTAACCGC
The DNA here is from genome assembly GCA_900546925.1 of uncultured Bacteroides sp. Classification (GTDB taxonomy): domain Bacteria; phylum Bacteroidota; class Bacteroidia; order Bacteroidales; family UBA932; genus Cryptobacteroides. Next base: position 49,171 of record UREV01000018.1, on the reverse strand, counting down.
GGAGACGCTTAACCGCTGCCCAAGGGGTCGGCACGCTTCTGACTTTGAATGCATTGAATATCAATGCGTTACAAAAACATCCCGTGCTGACCCCATGATTTTTAGTGGGGTCGGCACGATGACGCTATAGAACTGGCTGGTTATCAATAATTTATGAGGAAAGGCCGCGCCGACCCTAGAGACTCAGAGGCCGCGCCGACCCTAGAGCATCAGAGACCGCACCGACCATCACCACCTCAGATACCGCAGAACTCGCGTCAACACGTAACCGCGGAGACGCTGACTGCGCCGACACCTCCGAATCCGACTGACTGGCAGCCAGACTACTTTTCTGAAGTCTCCTTGTTGTCGTCGTCAGGCTTTGTGGTCATGTCCGGCTCATCACCATGCGCCTCTTTATACTTGAAACGGCGTATCTTCTGGGTCGCGGTCTTCTCGAAATTCTGTTTCACTACTTCTACAGAATTCACCTTCGACGATTTTCCGACATGCTTGTTAACATAGTCCAGGACTGCCTTCTTCTTCGCCTGAAGATTTTCGAAGAACTTGTCCTCTGAAGCCTGATCCCAGTTCAGGACATTGTCATCGAACTTCACCAGAGCCACCAACCTACCGTTACGCTCCAGGACCAGAGACTCGTTTACACCACCGAAATTATTGATAACCTGCTCGATCTCTTCAGGGTAAATATTCTCACCAGATGGACCGAGAATCATATTGTTCAGCCTACCTTTAATATAATAGCGTCCCTTGGAATCCATACATGCAAGATCATTGGTCCTGAACCAACCGTCATCAGTGAGAACTGAACGGGTTCGCTCCGGGTCCTTATAGTAACCGAGCATCACATTGTCACCCTTCGCAACTATCTCACCCTCACCGGTTTCAGGATTCACATTATCCAGACGCACCTGAACATTGTAGGCAGGGACACCGATGGAACCCACTACAGTCTTGCCCACACAGGCATTCGTAATAAGCGGAGCCGTCTCAGTAAGACCATATCCGATGGCATACGGGAAATGCGCATCCAGCAGGAATTTCTCGACAACAGGATCCAATTTGGAGCCGCCGATACCGAAGAACTTCAGTTTGCCTCCGAACGTAGCATACAGACGCTTGCCTATCAAGTAGTACAGAATGCGAGGCATATGCTCCTTCATCCATGACAGAACACGGCTATGCGCGATAGTCGGCACAATGCTGGACTTATACACCTTTTCTATAATAAGAGGTACCGAACACATAATCGTAGGACGTACCTTCTTCATAGTTTCTATGAGGATGGTCGGCGTCGGCAATTTCTTTATATGATATACTGAACCGCCGACAAAAAGTGGATATAACACACTGAAACTCATCTCATAAGTATGAGACATCGGCAGAATCGAAAGCCAACGGTCGCGCTTGTTCGCCTTCTGCGCATGCCACGCCTCCACCACATTCTGACAGAAATTACGATGACTCAGCATGACACCCTTCGCCTTTCCCGAAGTGCCGGAAGTATAAATGATCATCGCGAGATCGTCCGGTGAAGGTTCCTTGCCCCAGCCGTCGCACGTGAACGCCGCCGCATCCTTTCGGATGATTTCGAGAGTGTCAATGTTTATGATCAATGTCAGTTTGGCTCTCTGTTCTTCGGTAAGCTTAGGCATCATCCTTTCCGATATGAAAATAGCCTTACACTCCGAATGGTTCAGAATATTGGAAACTTCCACTTCGGAAGAATCCGGCAAAATCGGAACTGCCACTCTTCCGAAAGTAACTATGGAGAACAACGACACTGTCCAGTTAGGCATATTCTGCGAGAGAATGGCGATTCTGTCCCCGGCATTAAGTCCATATCGTGAAAAGATATGTGCAAGTTCCAAACTCTTGGCCCTAAAATCATGATACGTATATCGTTGACTTCCATCTACATACGTAAGCGCCAGACGTTTTCCGTGTGCCATGGTGGCATAGTCGAACAATCTGGCTAAAGTAGTGATATAATTTTCCCTGTTTGTAGTGAGTTTCCTATACAAATTATTGCTCATGACAAACCTCCCCTATCAGATAACATTAATGAGTCACGTATCCCTCAGGATGTTTTCCCTTCATATGCATCTCTTCATAGAGTGCCTGTATTCTATCGGTATCTGCCCTTGCGTCGCCGGTCAATTCCACTCTCTTTCCGGCGCTGACATGCTTGGTTTTCCAATCGAAATATCCCATATATACAGGACATCCGACCTTGGTAGCTATCATGTGATAGCCTGTTTTCCACTTCTTTACGGCATGACGCGTACCTTCCGGTGCTATAGCGAGATGGAACGTATCCACCTTTTCCATTTCATTGATAAGACTGAAAAGCATGGAACTTGCGCTGGATCGGTCCACCGGGATACATCCGACTTTACGGAGAAACCAGCCCACAGGGCCCACGAAGAATTCCCTTTTAATCATCACATGGGCCACTCTATCGAACTGAGTATAAAACAGATATGATATCACAAAGTCCCATGCGGAGGTGTGGGGAACACCTAATATTACGCATTTTTTCTCAGGAACTGGACCTCCAACTGTAGTCCAGCCCATCTTCTTGAGGAGCCAGCCACAAAATCTTGCCCATGCTGAACGTTTAGTTTCCATAATTTAAATATTTATATCCTCCAGTTCCTCTTCACTGCGGAGATTCTGGCGGATAAAATTCTGTCTTTCTATAGTATTATCGCCCATATAGAACTCCATGATGCTTGCAATAGACTCATCTTTAGCGAGTTTCACCAGATCGAGCCTCATGTCGTCACCTATGAAGTCCACAAATTCGTGGGCGGAAATCTCTCCAAGTCCTTTGAATCGTGTTATCTCCACACCATTCTTGAGGTCTTTTATAGCCTTGGTTTTTTCATCATCAGAGTAGCAATATCGTGTCTCCTTCTTATTTCTCACGCGGAACAACGGAGTCTGCAGGATATAGACATGACCACGACGGATAAGATCCGGATAGTACTTCATGAAGAACGTAAGTACAAGCATACGGATATGCATTCCGTCATCATCGGCATCGGTAGCCACGATAATGTTGTTGTATCTGAGGTTCTTGAGATCTTCTTCTACACCGAGGGCCGCAACGAGAAGATTAAGTTCCTCATTTTCGGCCACGCGACGGCGGCTTTCCTTGTAACAGTTGATAGGCTTACCACGTAAACTGAAGACTGCCTGATTGTTAGCGTTACGGACCTTAGTAATGGTTCCGCTCGCAGAGTCTCCCTCCGTGATGAAAATACTGGACTTCTCCCCTTCCTCTACCTTATCTTTAGCCAACTTGTCGCAGTAGTGGTAGCGGCAGTCACGAAGTTTCTTATTATATACGTTTGCCCTCTTGGTCTTTTCTCTTGTCTTTTTTTGAATGCCGGATATTTCTTCACGCTCCTGCTTGGAAGCCTTGATTTTTTCTTCCAGAACAGGCACGATTTCCTTATGCATTCTCAGATAATTGTCGAGATTCCTGGAGACAAAATCATTGACAAAAGTCCTGATGGTCGGTCCCCGGTCGATCACGATTGCACCGTCCTCGCCTTTCACGTCCTTGCCGTTCTCGTCCTTCATCGGCTTTTCCCACATATAGGTGGAGCCGAGCTTGGTCTTGGTCTGGCCTTCGAAGTTCGGTTCCTGGATCTGGATGCTGATGGCGCCGACGATGCCCTGGCGGAAGTCCTGCGGGTCGTAGTCCTTCTTGAAGAAGTCTTTCAATGTCTTGGCGATGGCTTCCCTATAGGCTGCAAGATGGGTTCCGCCGTCTCGGGTATTCTGTCCGTTGACGAACGAAGCGATATTCTCACCATAACTATTTCCGTGCGTCAGAACTATCTCAATATCAGTATCTTCGAGATGAATCGGCGGATAGAGTGGCGTCTCCTCCATTCGTTCGTTCACGAGGTCGAGAAGTCCGTTTTCGGATTTGTAGGAAGTGCCGTTAAGGGTCAATGTCAATCCTTTCTTCAGGTAAGAGTAGTTCTTTACCATGGTCTCGACATACTCCATGTTGAATGCGTAGTTGCCGAACATTTCAGTGTCCGGAACGAAGGAAACGTATGTTCCGCTGCGCTCGCTGACGCCGTCTTTCTTCCCCGAGTCGAGGAGAATTCCGCGCTCGTACTTCGCCCAGGAGCTCTGACCGTCCCTGAAGGATTCGATGTAAAAGGATGAGGACAATGCATTTACGGCTTTGGTACCGACACCGTTAAGTCCGACGGATTTCTTGAACGCAGAATCGTCGAATTTTCCTCCGGTATTCAGGTTATTCGTAGCCTTGACCACGGAATCGAGCGGAATGCCTCGTCCGAAGTCCCTGATGGTCACTGTGTTGTCGCTTACTGTTATCTGGATTTGTTTTCCGAATCCCATGGAGAATTCATCGATAGAGTTATCGACGATTTCTTTCAGCAACACATAGATTCCGTCACCAGGATTATCTCCGTTGCCAAGCCTTCCGATATACATACCCGGGCGCTGCCGGATATGTTTGTTCCATTCCAATGTCCTGATGTTGTCATCCGTATATTTTACATCTGCCATATTCTATGCGATTACTATCCTCATTGCGGCAATTTTCCGTAAACTTGCCAATCAATGCAAATTTACGAATTTTTTTCCGTTTTACAATCAGGGATGCGAACGATGAGACTCGTCGTAGGGACGAACAAAGAGAAAAAAAATGATTGGTCACCGAAAGGTTCGCTGTCGCTCATCATTCCAGGCAGAGCTGGGCCCTTCTTATATGGACGGATTAGACTATCTATCGCCAAGAGTGTTACCCGCTGCCAGTTTGTTTTTCAATGACAGATTCTCGTTTTTCAGGAGTCGGATTATTTCATTTTTTGAGTCAATGAGTTCACGCAGGTCGGAGACCATGAGTTTCTGCAGTTCGAGTTGATCAGAGAGTCCGGCGATACGCTCTTCATAGTTCTGCCGGAGATCGTCAGAGATTTTGCTATAATGAGATCTTACTTCCTCCAAACTTCCAGCACCTTCCGCCGGCTTATATCCGAGCACAAGCTCCTCTTCTGTAATATTCAGAATGTCAGCGATTTCCTTCAAGTGACGACTGACAACATATGTACTACCCTTTTCTATATTACGATATGAATTCCGCGACATTTCCAGACGCTGAGCCATCTCGTCCTGCGAGATTCCTTTCTCAGTGCGCTTCCTGATAATGTTTTCTTTTATTCGGGCATTGTCCATATCCAACAGATTCTTAATACTCGAACAAAGATATCTCTATTCTCCTGCACTGACTGACAATAATTTCATTGCATTGACACGCTTTCATTGTCATTCGCACATTTTTTCACAAAATATTCACCAAAATCGACTGCCGAAATCTAAGATTGCACCACCTAAAAACGTTTAGACGATACAAAATTACGAAAATTGAACTGTACCCCAAAAGTTGGACACAAAATCAACTATTATGAGAGAGTCTAAAGAGTCTGATTATTTGTCCGCAGTAGAGGAACTAATTCGCGGAAAGAAAGTGGACGCACATTTCCAACAAGCCATCGACATTATTTCCCTGTCGTCACGAGCCGGTCGGTAGTCTGGTAGCAGCGCCCCGATTTGCAGAAAAGGAAAAAAAATTATATTTTCGCAAGATTGTAGCCAAGACTAAAATCTTGCGAAACGAGAAAATATGAAGAAAACTTTATTGGCAGCCATGCTGCTCACGTCATGCATCGTATGCATGGCATCCAGCCCTCAAAAGAAGAAATTCGACAGAGGTTTCGGCTCTGCTTCATCGTTGTTCGTACCTAAAGGAACGATGACCGCGGGAGCCTCCCTATCATACCATAGATACGATGCCGGAAATGGTGACATCGGTTACGAATTCATGTCCCTCATCACAGGAGTCGAGGGCACACTCTCCACAGTGAGCATCTCCCCTGCAGTACTCTACTTCATCGGAAACAACACCGCTATCGGAGCACGCTTCGGATACGCATACACCTCCATGGATGTGAACGGCGCATCCATCAGCCTCGACAGCGACAACGGATTCGACCTGTCCAATCGCTTCATAGAAAACCAAAGTTACTCAGGATCAGTAGTTTTGAGAAACTATCTTCCTCTTTTCGGCAGTAAAGTCTTCGCCATGTTCAACGAAGTCCGCCTCGGCTGCACCCTCGGTCAGGGCAAATCCTACCAGCTGGAAGACGAAGAAAAAAACGGCACATTCACAGACTCTTACGCCCTGAAAATCGGACTGAACCCTGGACTCGTAGCCTTTCTCACGAACGACTTCGCCCTGGAAGTTTCACTCAGCGTCCTGGAACTGAATTATTCATATAACAACCAGACTAAAAATCAGGTATACAAGAGTTCACTGTCGCACTTCGGCACCACCTTCAAGCCGAACCTGCTCTCACTGAACTTCTCACTTATGTATTACTTCCCTATAGGCAGATAAAAATATGCGTTTCAGAATATTAGGCTGTGTATTGACAGCCGCCGCACTCTTCGGCTGCAAAATAGAAAACGACATGATGGTGCCTAAAGATGTGGCCGGCTTCGAAGCATTCGAGATCGAAGGACAACAATCCGCATCCATCAACACCGCCAAACTTACAGTGAGCGTGACCATGCCTGCCGGCACTGACCTGACAGCCCTGAGAGTCGCCAACGTCCGCTACACCGCCGCGACCAAAGCCCAGAACACGCTGATTACCAAGGGCCAGATGCTCGACCTGTCGGACACCACCAAAATTCGGATGTACGCGTTCCGCGAGTTCGAATGGAAGATGATTGCTGTCAATGCCAAAGCACCGGATCCTGTAACTCCTGACAATCCTGACCAGCCGTCAGATCCGGACAAACCTAAGGATGGCCCTCAGTTATACAACATGAGTCTGGACAACTGGACCCTTGTCGGCAAAGGTTGGTTCCCTTATGCAGCAGATGCAGATGACACAGATAAGAACATCTGGGCCACATCCAATAAAGGTACAAGTGACCTTCTCGGAAAAAATACCACTGAACCGGAAGAGAACTTCCTGGCAGTAAGCGGTACAGGCAAGAAAGCAGTAAAACTCAGCAGCCAATGGATGCTCATCAAGTTCGCTGCCGGCAACTTGTTTACCGGAGAGTTCTGCGGACTGAAAGGCACGAAGGGTGCAGATTTGGCATGGGGAGTACCTTTCACTTCCAGGCCAAAATCACTCCATGGATATTACTGCTACCAGCCTGTCAAAATAGACAAAACCGATGAAATTCATGCAGATATGAAGGGTCAGCTGGACAAAGGACACATCTTCGTAATCCTTGCAGACTGGGACAAAAAGAAAGGCACATGGGACGGTTATCCCGCAAATGCCATCGACGATAAAGGACGCTTCCATGTCATAAATTCCGAAAACCAGTTCGTAGACGTGGACAACGACCCGGCCATCATCGGATACGGCAGATTTGAGTTCAACACCTGGACAGATTCATATCAGGAGTTCGACGCCAAAATCGACTATCGAAGCGACAGGACACCTTCCGTAATCGCAATCGTAACAGCATCAAGCCTTTATGGCGATTACTTTACAGGTGGCGTAGGCACACTGCTTTATTTGGATGAGCTCTCTCTCAGGTATTAAATTTGAGGGAGATTGTGGAGGATGATTGATTAACAAGGAGGTTTTATGAAAAGTTGGAAAAAGTATGTGACAGCACTCTGCACAGCAGCATTGACCTATATAATAATAGGTGGGACAATTCCGGCTGACGGGCAGGAGCGGACAGATGGGAAGCATACGGATTTCGACGGCGTGGTGCGGCTGGACAGGACGATTCAGGATTTCGGAGAGGTGATGATGTCGCAAGGGCCTCTGTCATGCACCTTTACGGTGACTAACATTTCGAAGAAACCGATCGTTATATATAATGTAGTTTCATCGTGCGGTTGCACGGCCGTAAAATGGACACGCGAGCCGCTGGTTCCCGGGAAAACCGGTACGATCAGCGCCACTTATTCCAACGATGAAGGTCCCTACCCTTTCGACAAGACGCTGACTGTCTATTTCTCAGATGTAAAGAAACCTGTAGTTCTCCGTCTGCGAGGCGTCGTACGGGCCAAGAAAGTGCCATTGACAGAAATCTATAAACAACGCAGAGGAGCATTGGCATTGAAAAAAACAGAAATCAAACTGGGGAATCTCTATCAGGGCGGCCAACGCGGGGATGCGGTGACGGTGGCGAATGTGGGGACGGCTCCTGCGACGATTTCGTTTACGGATGTCACTCCGGGGCTGAAAATTTCGGTGGCGCCGAGTCCGATTCCGGCTGGCGGGACTGCGAAGATGACGTATATCGTGACATCGGACGGGAAGAAATGGGGCAAGAATTATTATTACGCGACGCCGGTGGTGAACGGGGTAAAGACGAAGCCGATTTCGGTGTGGACATTCACTGCCGAGGATTTTTCGAATTGGACCGACGAACAGAGGAGCAACGCCTCCCAACCGGTTTTCGATTACAGCACATGCGATCTGGGAACGGCACGAAAAGGTGAAGTACTGACCGCAAATTTCCGCCTGAAGAATCTCGGAGGGAGCGCATTCCATGTGTATAAGGCTGATCCTGAGAATGTTGCAGTAACCCCTGCCGCCAAGTTCGGGGATGTGGCTTCCGGCGCGACGGGCGTGATCAGTTTTCGCGTGGATACCGGAAAGTTGACGGCCGGTCTCAACGATGTCCTGATTCTGTTGACGACGAATTGCCCGCTCAGGCCAATGATTAATTTGCATGTCACCGTAACGGTGAAGTAAGGGTTTTGTCAATGCTGCCGTTTTTTGGATTAGTTTTTAGTAAAAGATGACGTTATTACATATACATCACGAGGCGCTGGCTGAGTCCGCCGGGCTGGGACATGTGCTTCTTTCCGCATTCGAGGAAAGCATATACATCTGCTTCCTGGTCATCGTCATGATGACATTGATCGAAATCTTCAACGTATCGTCCAAGGGACGGATATTCAAGGGTTTGGAACGTCACAGATTCGGGCAAGCGGTAGTTTCTGCCGGGCTGGGGATGCTTCCTGGATGTTTCGGCGGATTCGCCGGAGTGTCGCTGTACTCGCACAGAATTATAGGCTTCGGTGCGCTGATAGCCATGCTAATCGCGACCACCGGAGACGAGGCATTTCTTATGCTGGCAATGTTCCCTCGCGAAGCAGTTTTCATAATGCTGGGCCTGTTTGTTGGTGGCGTGACGATAGGTTATATAGTGGACATCGTAGTCAGATACATGCAGAGACGCGGATGTTGGATGTCGTTGGGTGCGGATCGTCCGGCTGACGACAACTTCGAGATACACGCCTGCGACTGTGAGCATCATCATAAGCACCATTCTGCGGATCCAAGACAAACCGCTGTCGAGGACTGCGAACCGGTCAGGAAAACCACTCGTAGCCGCAGCCAAAAAGTGGGACATTTCCTGAATGAGCATCTCTGGAAACACGTGATCAAGCGCCACTTGCCCACCATCTTTTGCTGGACCTTCGGAGTTCTCGCACTGTTCGGAATACTCTCCATGTATATAGATCTGGAAACTTGGATAAAGGGCAACACATGGCTGATGATTATCCTGGCCGTGATTATAGGTTTAATCCCTGAGTCCGGTCCTCATATGATCTTCGTAACGATGTTTGCTTCAGGCGTTTTGCCATTCCCTGTACTCCTGGCAAACTCCATCACCCAAGATGGTCACGCCTGTCTGCCGCTGCTCGCCGAAAACAAACGCAGTTTCGTGCTGGCCAAGGGAGTGAAGTCGATTCTGGCGATCATTGCCGGTTTCGTTGCGTTGTTTCTTGGTAATTTAATTTAAATCTTATACATTTGTACTTCGGTTTGAACTTCGCAAGAAGCCCAAACCCGGAACAATCAACAATCAAAAGAAATTTAGTATTATGGCTTACAAAATCTCAGAGACTGACTGCGTAGCTTGCGGTACATGTATCAGCGAGTGCCCTGCAGGAGCTATCGTTGAGGGTGATGTTTATCATATCGACCCTAATCTTTGCTTGGATTGCGGCACATGCGCAGGCGTTTGCCCAATGGGTGCTATTCATCCTGGTGACGAATAGTCGTTTCAGTCAGAAAAACAACAGGAGAGTGACCACGTCGCAAGGCTGGGCGCTCTCTTTTTTTTGAGAGCGCGCACAATTTAGCCAACGTATACATAAATTCATTATTTTTGCGGGTTAAAAGAATTAGAGGACATGAACATAAGACTCGCCACAGACAAGGACATTGACACAATCCTGGAAACTTTCGAGTGCGCGAAAAAATACATGCGCGCGAGCGGGAACAGCAGTCAATGGAACGGTTCCTACCCGGACCGCGGGCTCATGCTGAGCGAAATCGCGGCTGGGCATTGCCACGTCGTCGAAACCGGCGAAGGGCTGCTCGCAGGCACATTCTGTCTTATACTCGGCCCGGACCCGACATACGCGAAGATTGATGGGCCAGGTTGGGTCAATGCCAGTCCGTATGGGACGGTCCACAGGCTTGCTTCGAATGGTATTGCCCATGGAATCGGGAAGGCCTGCATCGACTATTGTTTCAACGTCATCCCGAACTTACGTGCTGATACTCATGAAGATAACAAGACTATGCAGCATCTTCTGGAGTCGAATGGTTTTGTCCGCTGCGGAATCATCCATATAGCAGATGGTTCTCCACGAATTGCATATCAGAAAGTAAAATAAAACATATTGGAAATGAGCAACAAAGAAATGCCTATCCTGCTTCTTACAGGATATCTCGGAAGTGGCAAGACAACTCTTGTGAACTGTATTCTCAAGAATGAGAAAGGGATAAGGTTCGCAGTTATCGTGAACGATATAGGTGAAGTAAACATTGACGCAACCCTTATTCAGCAGGGCGGAATGGTGGGCAAGAAGGACGACAGTCTGGTCGCTCTTCAGAACGGGTGCATCTGCTGTACTTTGAAGACCGACCTCATGCAGCAGATAGTCGAGATTATGAAGATGGACAAGTTCGACTACATCGTCATCGAGGCCAGCGGTATCTGTGAGCCGGAGCCTATCGCCCAGACAATCACGTCGATGAAGGCAATCGGTGGGGTTTATACGGAGTTCGGAACGCCGAGGCTCGACTGCATCGTCACTGTCGTGGATGCCCTAAGAATGGTGGACGAATTCGGCTGCGGAGAGAATCTCGAGAGAAAGGATCTTGAGGAAGAAGATATCGAAAACCTTATCATTCAGCAGATTGAGTTCTGCAATATACTTTTGCTGAACAAGGTGGCTGACGTGGAGCCTGAGGCGTTGGAGAAGGTGAAGAGGATTATCAGGGAGATTCAGCTTAAGGCGAAGATTGTCGAGTGCAATTACGCAGATGTGGATATCGAGAGTCTCCTGAATACCAATATTTTCGATTTCCGCCAGACGGAGTCCGGGGCCGGATGGCTTCGCGGCCTGGAGGGGGATGTTGTGGAGAGTGAGGAGGGACACCACCATGAGCATGAGGGACACCACCATCATCACCATGATCATGAAGGTGGCGAGGTCGAAGAATATGGTATCGGGACCTTTGTATATTACCGCAGACCAGCGTTCGATATCAACAAATTCGACTGGTTCATAAGCAAGAGGCTGCCCAAGAGCGTGATACGAGCAAAAGGATTGTGCTACTTCTCGAACAACACAGACATGTCCTGCCTCTTCGAACAGGCCGGAAAACAGATTTCGCTCCGTGAAGTAGGCCGATGGTTTGCCACAGCTCCCGAGGAGGAACTCATACAGATGATGCGCCAGGATCCGACAATCATGAAAGACTGGGATGCACATTACGGCGACAGAATGCAGAAGATCGTGTTCATCGGTCAAAACATGGACAAAGAACAGATCTGCCGCGACCTCGACACCTGCCTCGACGAATAACTCTGGCCGATGTCCACGCGCGACATTTGAGAGGCGCAAGGAGGCCTAGGCGTAAGCGTCACCGTAGCCAGGGGTCGGCGGATTCCTGATTTCGGAAGTGCTGAATATTAATGAGTTACAAAAACATCATCCGCCGACACCCCATTTTTGGAGGGGGTCGGCGGATTGAAATTTCATAACAATCTAATTACCAGTATTCTATAAAACACAAATCCGCCGACGGCACACGGCCCCGTGGTCACCCATGACCCCGTAAATGGGAGGTGCCGGCGCCAGCCGGAGGGATGAGCGCGTGCGAAGGTCTCCGCCGTGACCTGCGCACACCGGCGAAAAATCATCGCCGGCCGTAAGAATTTGGCGCTGTGAGATAAAATGCCTAAATTTGCCGCCCGCTTTTTCCGGGATGGAATTCGGAGTAAGAATATGTATATGAATAAGGTACGAGAAATATTGAAAATCGGTGTCCCTATCATGCTGGGACAAGCTTGTGTTATTATTTTGGCATTCGCCGACAACATCATGATCGGCTGGCATAGCGTCAATGAATTGGCTGCATCTTCTTTCGTAAATAACGTAATGAACTTTTTCATCCTGACAGAACTCGGCTTCGCGTCAGGAATGACCCCAATAATCGGAGCATTTCATGGAAACGGCAACGTGAAAGGTGTCGGCACAACAGTCAGGAACGGACTACTAGTGAATGGCATCATTGGCCTTATCGGTCTAGTCCTACTGGCCGTAATCTATTTATTCATAGACAGTTTCGGACAGGAGCCGGAGCTTCTGCCACTAATTCGCCCATACTTCGTGATCGTCGGAATCTCCATCATATTCGCTCTTGGGTTCAATGTCCTCAAGCAGTTTACCGACGGCATCTGTAAGCCGGTCGTATCTATGCTCTTCCTCATGGGAGGCAACGTGTTGAACATATTCGGAAACTGGGTACTCATCTACGGAAAACTCGGTTGCCCTGAACTCGGACTGATGGGCGCAGGTCTCAGTACATTGATTTCCAGAATATTAATGTTGCTCTGCTTCGTATTGTATATTTTCAAGTCAGAGCAATTCAAAGCATACGCTCAAGCCATCAAGGAGGCATTGTTCTCCCGCGTGAAGATGCGTCATATCTTCAATATGGGATATCCGGTAGCCATCCAGATGGGCTTGGAAGCGTCTACCTTCTCATTCAGTGCCATCATGGTCGGTTGGATCAGCGTCACTGCACTTGCCGCACATCAGGTAGCGATAACTATATCTCAGCTCTTTTTCCTGATGATGCAGGGACTGTCATTTGCCCTGTCCATCCTCGTCAGCAATTGCTACGGCATAAAAGATTACGCCGGAATCCACGCTTACGTCAAGCGAGGAATACTTATGATCTTCGGCACATCGCTTTCCCTTTCGATATTGCTGTACATCTTCAGATATCCGGCCGTCGGCATGTTTACGGATTCGCCTGAAGTGGCAGAAATAGCAGTCGTACTGTTCTACGTCCTGTTCGCTTATCAGATAGGAGACGGCATACAGCTATGCTTCGCCAATGTATTGAGAGGTCTGCAAGATGTCAAGCCGATTATGTATGCCGCTTTCGTAAGTTATTATCTGATAGCTATTCCAGTAGCCTATGTCCTTGGTTTCAAAGCCGGACTAGGCGCAGTAGGTGTATGGCTAGGATTCCCAATAGGCCTCACATTGGCCGGCCTCTTCTTCTACGCCAGATACCGCAGCGACATGCGCCGCCTCACCGCCGAATAAAACCAGACTACCTGGCAGGTGCAAACAATCACAGCCCGCTAAAACACCAGCGCAAACGCAACGCCTGCGGAACCATCGAGCGGCGAAACGAAAGGCAGCATTGACATAGACAAGTCAGAATCCTTTTTCTTGAACATCTTGGATATCAGCTTCTTCTCGGGTTCGAGCAGCCAATAGCCGATACGGGCCCCTAGCACACCGATTCCGGCACCAGCCAACACGTCGACGACATGGTGACGGCCGTTATACACCCGCAGAAAACCCGTTCCGGCAGCGACAGTGTACGCGGCGATTCCATAACCCAGCCCATACTCGGTACGGACAATCTCCGCACCCACAAACGCCGTAGCCGTATGCCCCGAGGGAAACGAATCGAAATTGCTGCCATCCGGACGCTCCTCATCCACCACCATCTTCAACCCCCTCACCATGACACCTATAGCAACCGCAGACGTCGCACTGACAAGTATCCGGTCCGTAAAACAATGCTTCGATTCCACACCCACGAGACCGAGACCCAGCCCTGCCGCGAACGGAACATACTGCGAATAATCATCCACATTGATACACCGGTGCCCGTTATACCGGTACTGCGCACCAAGCTCCCATGATGCCCCTGAGAGCGCCATGATTAGGGTCAATGCCAATGTAACCATTTTCTTCATACCACAAATGTAGCAACAATCGAAAGAATAACCCTCCACTGCCCAAGAAAACTTTCCCGAGACAACCCGGTTTTCGAGGATAAATCACTTCTCGAAGAAAGCGTGCGCCGCTGTCGCATGACCGATGGAAGATACATAGCCCGAAAAGAATCCCTAATCTTATCCACGATTTTTTTAAAAGTATACTAAATGTTACTAACTTAGTAAAAACAATTAAAAACAACTGAAAATGATACCAGACTGGGCAAAAGAGCTTAACTGCTCTATAACAGTATGCGACAAAAACGGCATAATCATCTACCAGAACGATCCGGCAGTAGAACAATACAAAAAGCACGGCAGCCTCATCGGCAAAAACATGTTCGACTGTCATAACGAACGCTCAAGAGCGATCATAAACCACCTTCTGGAAACAGGCGGCACTAACGTCTATACCATCGAAAAACGTGGCGTCCACAAAGTCATCTACCAGAGCGCATGGAAAGAAAACGGAGAAGTTAAAGGCCTCTGCGAAATCTCCATGATTACGCCTGCTGACATGCCGCACTACGTAAGGGAATAATATTTCATACTCAGCCTGCACATCTGAGCGGCAACACCCTACGCAGCAGGTAAAGTTTCACAAACTACTAAGAATCTGCCTATTGGCATCATCTATGACCGTCGAGTCCAATGATGCCAGGTAGATTCTTGTCGTATGCTCAGACTCATGCCCCATTCCCTCGCTGATCACCGAAACAGGGATATTCATCCGATACGCCAGACTCGCCCACGAATGCCGAGCCACATACATTGTCAGTGAAATATCCATCCCCAACAACTCCGCCACCTTCTTCAAATTCCGGTTGACCGCATGCTGAACCAGCTGATACTGACCACGCTCAGGAATGTCCCCTCGCGAAATAATCGGGAGCAAATAAGGAAGTCCCGCGCACTTATCTTCGTATAGGTCAATGATTTCCTGCATCTGAGGTTCCCATTCCACGCACAATTTCTGACGAGTTTTCCGTCTGACATAAGAAAGCACCCCGTTATGCAAATCAGACTTACGGAGATACGCCATATCCACAAACGACATCCCGCGCAGATAAAAACTGAAAAGGAACATATCCCTCGCAAAGGCCAATGCCGGTCTGCCTATCAGGTCCAATGACTTTATCCCACGGATATCCTCCATGGTTATGGCACGCTTGGCAGTCTTGGAAAAACCGGTAAAGACGTGACTGAACGCAGAATCATCCTTCCATAACGCCACTCCGGATGAAGCTGCCTGACGACAGATAGTCCTCAACGTCCTCAAATAAAATGATGACGTATTCTTCAGAACGCCATTTCTGAGGAGCCAAGCCTCATACCGCTCCATCAGCATCTCGTCCATACGCCTAAGTTCCACATTCTCAGCCTTCAAGAACCGCATAAAACTGCGAACCGAAGAAGTATAAGTAGCAGCAGTCCCCTCTCTTCCCTCAGCAAGAAGAGAGTCTATTTTTTTACACGCAAATTCAGCAAAAATATTTTTAGATCTATCCAACATACCTTAAAATAAGTATTAAAAACTTACTCTAAGATATATCATAAAAACTATTTCATTC
This sequence comes from uncultured Bacteroides sp., assembly GCA_900546925.1. Classification (GTDB taxonomy): domain Bacteria; phylum Bacteroidota; class Bacteroidia; order Bacteroidales; family UBA932; genus Cryptobacteroides. The sequence goes on along the minus strand of UREV01000018.1, from coordinate 33,230 downwards.
TGTATGGCTGATCGTCATACAAAGTAAACCTTTTAGCCTTCCTTATCCACTTCTGTTCCTCCAACTTCACATGTTCCTTGGCCTCCTGGAAAGAAATCTCACCATTCAGGTAAGCCTCCAATTTCTCATCAGCAAGCTTACGGTAAAATCCTTCAGTAACAGCAAATTGCGGATAAATATCCTTAAAATATCTGACCAGCTGCAAAGTATGTAACAGCGAATGATACTGCACGCCTGGAGTCAACATGATCTGATAACCGAAACAAACCTCACCCGCGTATTGACCTGCAGAAGGCTTGAATGAGCATGGGCGCATCAGTACACCTTCCGGAACGGGAACCCTGTCATAAGGTCCGTGAGTTATGAACGGGGCACCGAAATACTCATAAGGCCTCGCAGTACCGATGGCTGGAGTGATATTGGTATTGTTCCACAGACCTCCTCCACTATACATATAACAGGTAAACATACCGGGGATATCCGATGCAGGCGCAATCGTCCAAGGCAAAAGATCCTTATTGTAATCCTGGGCGGCAGCGGAAATCACATGAAGAGGGAACCTTGCAGATATTTCCGAATAGAACATATTGCAAAGCTCCCCTATCGTAAGTCCATGTCTATGAGCCACTCGCGGAACGAACTGCTCACAATCCACAATAGGGACAGTCCCCTCCACTACTCGACCGGCAGGATTAAGATGATCCACGACGTACAGTGCAGGCGGCTCATCCATAACCGACAAAATCATCATCAGACGCATCACATCCTTCATGTAGTTGAAATACCGGACACCCACGTCCTGAATCTCCACCACCACGGCATTGAGACCCCTCAAAGACTCAGAATCGAAATGGATATGGTTGGTGCCCGGCGTCAGCTCAGCATCCTCAGGCTGGAACAACTTCTCCAAGTTCCCCCTTTCCGCAAAGATCTGATACATATACCGGTCACTGCTCGTATCCCAACAATTCTGCGTACAGAAACACCCCACTTTACCGTCCATGAGGGCCTTATCCAACTGGTCCTCCAATCTCGTAGTCCTGAATGAAAACATCAGCGTCCCTTATTTTGCAGAAGAAATTATCTTTTCAGCGACAGCAATAACCTTTTCGCCCAGTTTCACAGCCTCTTCTTCAGTCGGAGCCTCAGAATAAATACGGATAATAGGCTCTGTGTTAGACTTTCTGAGATGTACCCACTCTCGTTTATCCTCGAAACTGATCTTCACGCCATCGATATCGTTCACATTTTCATGTGCATAAATCACTTTCAGCTCAGACAAAATCTTGTCTATCAGCCCTTTGTCCGACAGTTCGATCTTATTCTTGGCGATATGATACTCCGGATAAGTCTTCTTAAGTTCAGAAACCGTCATCTTCTTGTGAGCCAGATTAGACAGGAACAAAGCTACGCCGACCATGGCATCACGTCCGCTATGGATAGCAGGATAGATTACTCCTCCGTTACCTTCTCCACCGATAATCGCACCCTTCTCATGCATGAGAGTGGTAGCATTGACCTCACCCACCGCGGAAGCGAAATAGGTGCCGCCGTAGCTTTCGGTCACATCACGCAACGCCCTGGAAGAAGAGAGGTTAGACACGGTAACAAGGTTCTTCACGCCATCAGCCTTAGCTCTCGAAAGGACATAATCGGCGACGCTTACGAGGGTATACTCCTCCACGAAAGGCTCGCCGTTCTCGCAAATGAACGCAAGTCTGTCGACATCCGGATCCACCGAAATTCCGAGGTCCGCATGCTCCCTTACCACTGTTTCGCTAAGGTCAATGAGATTTTTCGGAAGAGGTTCAGGGTTATGAGCAAAATCGCCAGTAGGATCGCAGTTAAGTTCTATACACTTGACACCCAAACGTTTAAGCAGACGCGGCATGATGATTCCGCCCACAGAATTAATAGCGTCGAGCACCACGGTGAAATGAGCAGCTTTCACAGCCTCCACATCTACATAAGGAAGTTCCAGCACCTTGTCCAGGTGTTTATCCGTAAAGTCCTCATCCACAATAGTTCCGAGATGGTCCACATCACTGAAATCGAAATCCCCTGACTCTGCGCAATCCAAAACGGCCTGCCCCTCAGCAGCAGACAGGAACTCACCTTTTTCATTTAAGAGTTTCAACGCGTTCCACTGACGAGGATTATGTGACGCCGTAAGAATCAATCCTCCGTCAGCACCGGAAAGGATGACCGCCATTTCAGTAGTCGGAGTCGAAGCAAAACCGGCACGGATTACGTCCACACCGCATGCCACGAGGGTTCCGCACACCACATTCTCCACCATCTCGCCCGAGATTCGCGCATCCTTGCCGACCACGACCGTATATCGCTCGCCCGAAGCCTTAGGACGGCGCTCGCGCAGTTTCGTGCAATACGCGTATGTGAATTTCACTATATCTACTGGGGTCAACGCATTTCCCGGCTGGCCGCCGATAGTACCCCTAATTCCAGAAATCGATTTTATAAGTGTCATTATATCAATGTTTTATTTTTATCGATGTTTATGTCTTATTATTTCAAAACTGGGAGAATGCACTCCTCCATCAGTTTATAACCATCTAAATTAGGATGCACGGTATCCGAAGAATATTTTTCCGGCATACGCCCCTTGTCATCCGCGAAGGCAGCGTAATAATCTACAAGTTTTATATGGTTACTGCGTGCATAATCTTTCAGTTGCCTGTTGAATTCCTGCACCTGGCCCAAGACATTGCCAAGATACTTGCGCCAACGTATTTTATATGAAGGGAGCAATGTACAGAGCACCGGCTTGATTTTGTGGGCCTTGGCGATATCGCACATGGATTTTATGGATGCGACGGCTGCCTCTATATTCACAGCATGTCCAGGATTCTGAGCTATATCATTTATTCCACAGAGGATTACGACATATTTAGGACGGAGAGAAACCACATCCTGCTGCATTCTGACAAGAATCTGGGAAGTAGTCTGTCCGCTGATTCCGCGACCTATATAATTATTAGCCGTAAAGAAGTCAGGGTCTTTTTTCGCCCAGCCTTCAGTGATGGAATCTCCGAAAAGAACCGCGCGCGGACGCACCGTCACTTCGGCATTGGCCTGAACATACTTGCTGGTATTTGCCCAATCGGTATTTTCTTGCGCTGTCAATGCGAGTGGGGCGACCAGAAGCAGCGCCGCCACGAATAACTTTTTTATTCTCATCATAGTCCGAACCTTTTAAACATCTTCAAATTTAGTTTTTTATTACATAAAAGCCAAATTTTAACTACCTTTGCCGGCCGAAAAATATATTATATGAAAGCAGTTTGGACGATTCTTCTTTTGATTACATCAAATATTTTCATGACATTCGCCTGGTATGGACATCTCAAGCTCCAGGAGATGAAAATTTCGGGCAGTTGGCCGCTGATTCTGGTAATCCTTTTCTCATGGGGCCTCGCTTTCTTCGAATATTGTGCCCAGGTACCGGCAAACAGAATCGGATTCGACGGCAACGGAGGGCCATTTAACCTCATGCAGCTCAAGGTGATACAAGAAGCCATATCACTCACCGTATTCACATTGATAGTAACCTTGCTCTTCAAGGGACAGCCTCTGCAATGGAACCATTTGGCAGCGTTTTTCTGCCTCCTGCTGGCGGTTTTCTTTGTATTCTTGAAATAAGATTACAAAAAAATCGAAAAATTTTTCCCGAAAAGTTTGGAGTTAAAGAAAAAATATCTACCTTTGCAATCCCAAACGAAAACAACCGATGAAAATTCAGGTTTTCGGGACGGAAAAAATACATGCTGGGTTCGTATAACGGTTAGTACTCAAGATTCTCAATCTTGCAATATGGGTTCGATTCCCGTACCCAGTACGAAGTTCAAAAAGATGACTCATTCGAGCCATCTTTTTTTCTTTTTATAAAAAACTATTCTGATTACTTGGTTATTATTAAGTATTTTTTCTAAATTTGCATACGTAAGCGCAGAAAACGAAAAATAATCGCCAATAAGCGTTTGCAAAGTATGAATTAACCAGGCAACCACATGCTATCGGATGTAAAAAAGAATATAGAAAAGTTGATTGCCCTATATGAAGGCGAAAGGCAGCAGAAAATAGAGCTGGCCGCTGCACTCGAAGAGAAGGAAGCCGAACTTGATTCATGCAGGAAGCATATTGCGGATCTGGAGAGACAAGTGGATAACTTGAAATTGAAAGGAGCATTTACGACGGACGCAGGTAACGATCCCGCAGCCAAGGAGATGATAGAGCGGATGATACGCGAGATAGACAAGTGCATCTCATTGCTGGATAATTAATTATGGAGCAGAAAATTACGATACGCATCGGTGAGAAGAAGTACGCCATGACCGCGAATTCCCCTGAGCAGGAGGAAATTTACAGACTTGCGGCGGCGTCAGTGAACAAGATGTTGTCGTTGTATACTGACAAGTTTCCGGGAAAGGACCTCACAGAGATATTGTCATTCGTGGCATTAAACGAAAGTATTGGAGGAATTACTGCAAAAAAGAAGTTAGATGCTCTGATGAAGGATATTGAAACACTTGAGAACCAGACAGATAGATATCTTGAAAATATTGATGGACAACCGTTGGCCAAAACTCGCTGAAAACAACACGTTCTACGGAATCGAGTGTTCTCGAGCCGGGGATGCGCAGGCCTAAGTACCTAAGTGGGATTCCGTCGACGCGGAACGTAGGATTACTGAACCGGCACGGAGCTCAAATCTTATTCATTTAAGATTTTCTGACGACAGGCTGACGGCTTTCCATCCAGATATAACCGCAAGGCTTCCGGAGACGGAGGTCTTGCGGTATTTTTTTATGTGTACAAACAAAACATAAACTATATATGAACATTTTGATTTTGATCGGAGTCGCAGCGATAGCAGCAGCAGTTGCTATCGGTGTCTACATAGCGGTTCACAGGGCTATCCTCAAAGGCCGCAAGGAGGACATCATCGAGAAAGCAGAACTTGAGGCGGAGAATATCAAGAAAGAGAAGATTCTCCAGGCTAAAGAGAAATTCCTCCAGCTCAAGAGTGAGCATGAACAGCAGGTAAATGAGAAAAATTCTCAGCTGAAAGACATGGAAAACAGACTTAAGCAGAAAGAGAATTATCTCAACCAGCAGAACAACGAACTCCAGAAACGCCTCAGAGACATTGACAATACCAAGGCTAGCCTTCAGTCTCAGAAAGATGCGCTGGAGAAGAAAGTCGAGGAGTACGAGGCTCTCAGGCAGGAGGCGAACAAGCAGATCGAGAACATCGCGGGCATGACTGCACAGGAGGCCAAGAACATGCTCGTGGAGAACATGAAAGCTGAGGCGAGAAGCGAGGCTCAGGCATACATCAACGACACTATGGATGATGCCAGACTTAACGCAGCTAAAGAGGCTAAGAGAATAGTAATCACCACTATACAGAGAACAGCCACAGAGACTGCCATCGAAAATGCGGTTACTACCTTCCCTATCGAGAACGACGAAATCAAGGGTCGTATCATCGGACGTGAGGGACGTAACATCAGAGCGCTCGAGGCTGCTACCGGAGTTGAAATCGTAGTGGATGACACTCCTGATGCTATTCTTCTTTCCGCATTCGATCCTGTCAGAAGAGAGGTCGCAAGACTTGCACTTCACCAGCTCGTTGTGGACGGACGTATTCATCCGGCCAGAATCGAGGAGGTCGTGGCGAAAGTTCAGAAACAGCTCGAAGACGAGATTCTGGAAACCGGTAAGCGTACCTGCATTGACCTCGGCATTCACGGTATGAATATCGAGCTCGTGAAACTCATCGGACGAATGAAATATCGTTCTTCTTATGGACAGAACCTTCTCCAGCACTCTCGCGAGGTTGCAAACATCTGTGCGATAATGGCTTCAGAACTTGGACTCAATCCTAAGACCGCGAAGAGAGCCGGACTTCTCCACGATATCGGAAAAGTTTCAGAGGACGATCCGGAACTTCCACATGCACTTCTCGGTATGAAACTCGCCGAGCAGTATAAAGAGAGACCTGAGATTTGCAACGCTGTCGGCGCTCACCACGAGGAGACTGAAATGACATCGCTCATCTCCCCTATTGTTATGGTCGGTGACGCTATTTCAGGAGCGCGTCCTGGTGCACGCCGTGAGGTTATCGAGTCTTACATCAAGCGTCTGAAAGGTATGGAAGATCTCGCTGCCGCATATCCGGGAGTTACCAAGAGCTATGCTATCCAGGCAGGCCGCGAGTTGCGTGTAATAGTCGGAGCCGAGGAGGTCAGCGACGATCAGGCAGCAAAACTTTCTGCTGATATCGCTCTGAAGATTCAGAATGAAATGACTTATCCTGGACAGGTTAAGATTACAGTTATTCGTGAAACCAGATCAGTAGCATACGCTAAATAACTAATAACGAAATGAAGCCTATACTTAAAAAATTGGCATCTGCACTCGCACTCCTAATATGGGGTGCGGTGTGCGTTTGGGGACAGGCACCGGAAGAGACTGTAACTTGGAAAGTTTCTCAGGGCAAAACCGAGAATGGACTTTGCGAAATCATCTTCGACGGCACTATCGCTCAAGGATGGCATACTTACAGTGTCGACCATGAGTTGACCCCTACCGAAGTCACTTTCACTGATCCTAAGGGATATACACTGGAAGGTGGACTCTATGAAATTCTTCCTTCCAAAGAACTCGACGGGGAGCATGTTTATTTCGACAGAATCCGTATCGGACAGAAGATACGTATCACTGCCGAAGCAGACAGTCTCAAGGGTGAAATCGCATGGAGAAGCTGCAACGACCAGTTCTGCGCATCTCCTGAGTACCTTAATTTCAGCATTCCGATTGAGGCAAAGGAAGCGACAGTAGCACCTGCAGACAGCAGCCAGAGTTCAGGTTCTCTTTGGGGACTCATTCTCGAAGCTATACTCTGGGGATTCGCCATGCTTCTGACACCTTGTGTATTCCCTATGATTCCGATGACGATTTCATTCTTCATGAAAGGTTCATCCACACCGGCAGCGGGAAGATTCAAGGCATTTATGTACGGATTGTTCATAGTATTGCTCTATACAGTTCCTATTTCAGCTATCATCGGTATCACCTACATCTTCGGAGGAGAGACTGTTACAGCTGACATATTCAACTGGCTTGCAACACATTGGCTCCCGAATATCATCTTCTTCATCGTATTCATGATATTCGCGGCTTCTTTCTTCGGAGCGTTCGAGATAACACTTCCTTCATCATTGGTCAACAAGAGTGACCAGAATTCAGACAAAGGCGGTCTCGCCGGTATCTTTTTCATGGCGCTCACCCTCGTGCTCGTATCATTCTCCTGCACAGGTCCTATCGTAGGTTCCGTCCTCATCAAGTCCACACAGGGCGAATTCTGGACCCCTATGGTAACCATGTTGGCATTCTCTATAGCATTCGCATTGCCTTTCACCATTTTCGCGATGTTCCCTTCACTGCTCAAGAAGCTCAAGAGCGGAAGTTGGCTGAACTCTGTGAAAGTCGTGCTCGGATTCATAGAGGTGGCTCTCGGATTCAAGTTCCTCAGCGTGGCAGACCAGACTTATCACTGGGGTCTTCTCGACAGAGAGATTTACCTCGGAATTTGGATCGTAGTATTCACATTGTTAGGACTTTATCTCCTTGGCAAGATTCGTTTCGAGGCCGACAGCGAAGTCAAGCATATCGGTGTTTTCAGACTTTTCCTCGTGATTGTCGACTTCACTTTCGTAGTCTATATGATCCCGGGAATGTTCGGTGCGCCGCTGAAGGCTCTCTCCGGCTATTTGCCTCCGATCGAGACCCAGGATTTCGTAATTTGGAGCAAGGAGGACGGGTCAATGCCGGTTCAGAGTTTGTCTGATGTCAATGCAGGTGAGACAGGGCTGCACAAGCTTCCGCTTGGTCTTACCGGTTATCTTTCAATCGATGAGGCATTGGTAGAGGCGAAGAAGGTAGGCAAGCCTGTTTTCGTGGATATTTCCGGTCTTGCCTGCGTGAATTGCCGTGAAATGGAGCAGAGAGTATGGAGCGATCCTCAGGTTCTCCAGTTGCTCAGGGATGAGTTCGTAATCGCTGTTCTCTACACTGACGACAAGGAAAAGCTTCCTGAATCAGAGTGGGTTACGACTAAGAACGGCAAGGTTTTGAAGGATCGCGGCAGGGTGAATGCTTATTATGTACGCGAGAGATTCGACGTAAGTGCCCAGCCTAATTACGTCATCCTGGACCCTCAGGGTAATCAGATTACGCCTATCAGAGGTTACAATCTCGACATCGACGGCTTCGTCGAGTTCCTTAAATCAGGACTTAAGTAATACTCGGCGTGAGCAAAGTAACTCTCCCCCTTTTTGAAATAAACGGGGTAAAAAACCGCGTTTTTTGTCACCGTTTTTCCGTAAAAATTACCGCCTCAGATGTATTGTCATCCGAGGCGGTAATTTTCATCTTATGCGCGTCCTGACGTGACTCTATACCCCGAGGGTGCACCAGAAAGTGACGATGAACGGAATCGAGAATTCGAGGACAAAACCGTGGAAGATGGAGACTACGGAATACTGTTCACCGGAAGCTGACATGATGATCGGCAGAGTGGTGTCCATCGACGTCACGCCGCCGGCCGCTATCGGCGACAACGGACCTGAAACCTTCACGAGGAACGGCGACAAAAGCAAAGTTATCATCTCACGTATAATATTGGCCAGCAATGCAATGGTACCAAGCTCCGCACCCTTGTACTCCGTAATGAAAATACTTGACAAAGAATAATAACCGAAGCCCGAACCCACTGCAAGACAATCCAGTCCGGACCTGCCGGAAAGAACCGACGCTGCCAGAAGAGAACCGGCGAAAGTGCCCGCCATAGTGCCGAGTGGAAGCAAAGCCATCCTCAAATCCAGCGATTTGAACTTCTTGAGGATCTCCCGATCACTGCCGATACCGATGCCCACGAAAAGCAGCAGTGCACACAGAGCGTAAAACGTGAGATTGCCCTCCACGATACTACCGGGAACAACACCTGAAAGCCCGGAGATGATACCGAGAATAAAAAAACCGACTATAATCAAACTGCCTTTCATAACCTACTTCTTCTTAATCTGAATATACTTCCAAAGCATCCAAGCGAAAAAACAACTCCCCACAGTACCTGCCACAGATATGATAAGCGCATCCAGTCCCAAAACCGGAAGTGCTGATATAATCTTCTGATTTCCACCTACTTCCACACCCAAGAGGAACAGCAGCAGCCAGATAAGCACAGTGATGATCTTGGATGTCCAGGAACAATCCCACTTCCTGAGCAGCAAACCAATGGCGATACCGCCGAACATGAAACTAATAACGGTAAACATAGTAATCTATTTTTCAGTGATCGTTCTATGACGCGACCGCAAGAACGCCTTCCGGTTCGCCTCCAGCGTCGCCATTTCTGTTTTTGTCAATGCAAATTCGCAGAATCTTTCCCATATATAATTCACAGCCTGAGCCGACGGATGAACCATATCCTCCGCATAAAACCTGTATGAACGGAGTTCATCCATCATTATCTCATAAGCCGGAAAATAACAGCACCTGTCGGCATGCTTCTGGACAACAGAATCTACAGCAAGTAACAAAGTACTCTTGCTCAGCTGGTTACCATGTGCCCCATCCTTCAGATGACGAATCGGACTCACGGTGAAAATAAACCGCTTCGACGGATACCTTTCCACAAGAGAATTGAGCAGAACCTCACACGTCCTCAGAGGAAGACACTCCCTGGTAAACTCCTTGGCATCACGCTTGAGACAATTCGACACAATCTCTCCAGTGGCATTGAACCGGAACGTCCAAGCCGTACCTAAAGTGATGATTATGGTAGACGCCCTCCGGAAAAATGCATTGGCATCCGAAAGGGCAGCATTGACCTCAGCCAAAAACTCCTCCTTCGAACTTCTTGCGGCAGCAGTGTGGTGGCTGAACGAACAGAAAAGCTGGGAACCGGCTCCCATCTGGACGCACTCGTCCTCGCTGAACGGTACGGCAGAATCCAGCCTACGTATCGAATTGCAGACAGATACAGGGTTATACAACGTCCCGAAAGGATTCGTCATGACGTCGAACCCCATGTCTTTCATTATACTGCCTATGTTGTCCGAGAAACAGCTGCCCAGCAATATGATGGCATCGCTGAATCCGATTTTTATGCTGCTTTCCGGAATCTCTACCGGAGTCTGCAGTTTTATCATAACGACAATAATTTATTAGTAAGCCGCGAATTGCGGATTATTTGGACTACAAAGGTACGAAATTATATATAACTTTGTGAACGAAATCTAATTACGAATAATTATGAGACTGAATATAATGGCCGCCGCGGCCCTTTTTGTTTGTGTCAATGCCGGTGCGCAGGATTTTTTCTCATGGGAATTCGGCATGCCGGAGCCGGCCGCCAGAGAGTCCAAAGTGAAATTCTTGTATGACGCATATTTCGACTACAAACTCGATAACAGGGAATTCGACGAAGGAAACGAACAGTTCACTGAATCGATGACGCTCTACGGCGCCAGACTCACCCCTTCACTCGGCCTGCAAGTCAAGCAGAACAGCAACGTGAAGCACAAACTCATGATAGGCATTGACCTAATGAAAGAATTCGGGCGTCATCCTTCCGCGGTAGCGAACAGTCCGGAATGCGACAGGGGGCTGGAAAACACGCGACTTTTCAGGGAAATCACCATGTATTATGGACTCGACGCGGATCTGGGACGATGGAATATCCGCGGATATGCGGGCGTTTTCCCGCGACATTTGGCAGAAGGTGAATACTCTCAGGCCTTTTTCTCGGACTCCCTGAAATTTTATGACAATAACCTGGAAGGAGTATTGATAAAAGCCTACGGACCAAAAACTTACGCCGAGTTTGCCTTCGACTGGAACGGCCAGTACGGCCCATATCGTCGCGAGCAGTTCAACGCCTTCGGTTTCGGAAAGTACAGTTTCAATGATTTCGTTTCTGCCGGCCTCGCGTTCAAATATCATCATTATGCCAATGCTGCCGAGTATGGAAGTGTAGTGGATGATGCTATGGTTCAGCCGTTTGTGCGCTTCGGCTTCGAAAAATTCTGTGGCTGGCAAGACCTCTCCGCGACATTGAGCTGGTATCAGACATTCCAGCAAGACAGGCGTCAGGCAGATGGTCAGAATAATCCTGGTGGCGCAGAACTTACCGTCTCTCTCCGCAACTGGAATGTAGGTATCGAGAACCGGCTGTACTACGGAAAAGATCTGATGCCGTTCTACAATTATGTCGATGACGGCGGCTTCAAATACGGCAACGACCTCTACGGCGGCTCCCCATTCTATAGGATAGTTCCTGTCAATGCTGCCGGATATTATTTCTACGACAGGGCTGAAGTTTATTGGCAGCCGCATATCGCTGATTTCCTGGATCTTAGACTATCCATAGTGGCACATTTCCCGGACGGTTTCAAGTATGCCGGCATGCAACAGAAACTGTCCCTGATATTCAGCCTGGACAAACTCCTGAATCCTACTCGCTCCCCAGCAAGTTCAGCGAGCAGGAAAAGACGCAACCGCAAGGGCTGTGAACTTCCAGGGCCTTTTTTCGGGATTTAGTATGCGGATAATTGAGGTTGACGACTGCAGGTATACTGATCTCAGCCGTCGATTAAAAGGATAAGTTCATCAAAAATTTACCGCCTCGGATGACAATACGTCTGAAGCGGTAGCTTTCACGGAAAAACGGTGACAAAAAACGCTGTTTTTTACCCCGTTTATTTCAAAAATGAAATTTGGTGTAAAAACCACCTGATTTTCACACAAAATTTCCAAGAGGCGCGAGTTACTTTGCTCACGCCGAGTTTACTCAAGGCAAGTGTTTCAGTTCCGAGATATTGTAGTTCCTTCCAATTAAAAGAGCTCTTAATTTGTGCAGCCAAAAACTGCACAAATCATTCAGCCAAGAACTGGACAAATTTAACCACGGAAACGAAGATGATTCTCTGTTTCCGTGGTTGTTTAAACTATGTATTAAGATTACTTAAGTCCTGATTTAAGGAACTCGACGAAGCCGTCGATGTCGAGATTGTAGCCTCTGATAGGAGTAATCTGATTACCCTGAGGGTCCAAAACTGGACAACCTGGCAGGTAAATAAGTATAGCATTAACACTGTAATCATCTGGGTAACAACCGAATAGTGAGCATCCAACTTAGTAACTATCCTGCCAAGTGGTATGTTTTTTCATAGGACCTGGCAGGATTGTAATCATATAGTTAACGCTATATAATACTGATTTACAACGTGTTTTATTGTTTTTAATTTCACGTTATCACGCCAGGTAGTCTGAAGTATTATCGTAATGTGTACCTAAAATAACTACATGCAATATAACTGCGCCAGGAGTTCGGACTCGTCCGCTCAGGTGCTTCGCAATTCGCGTATTGAGTTCCGACTCCTGTCGCTTGCGTAACGGTATTCTCTTCAAATATTGTTTCGTGGCCGGACGTCGGCGGATGTCCGGAGAGCGAATTGCGAAGCAGCTGAGCGAGCGGGCGCTTACCGACGCCGGCGACCATGCTAACATCCATGCCAATGTTCGCCACAAACTGTACTATAAAAAGGTTTTGGTCACACTGATTGTTCAAATTTTCTTATTTGGTACCAAGAAAACGTTTTAAGTTACCCCAAATCATTCTATTATGGCGTTTTGTTCCAGGAAAACGTTTTAGATGGAACCGAATTTATGTGTCTCGCGAGATACAATACGTTTGCGCCAGGAGTTCGGACTCGTCCGCTCAGGAATAGCGTGTGATTGTGAAAGTCGAGGTAGACACTTCCGAATCGGCGGCGCCAAATCCCAAAACATAAGTGGTGTACCATCGCCAGGACATCATCCACAGCGATGGTACACCACTCAAAATATAAATCCACTAGCGTCTGCGGAGCTTGGAGGCGAGAGAGCCGTCCATGGCGCCCTTCATCAGCTTACGGGTTCCTTCGAACTGCTTCAGGAGACGGTTTACTTCAGGAATCGAAGTTCCACTACCGTCAGCAATACGCTTACGTCTGCTGCCGTTAATAACTTCAGGATGCTCACGCTCGTATGGAGTCATGGACATGATGATGGCCTCGACGCTCTTGAACGCGCTGTTGTCGATATCCACATCCTTGATGGCCTTGCCCACACCAGGAATCATGGACGCGAGGTCCTTGATGTTACCCATCTTCTTAATCTGCTGGATCTGATTATAGAAATCCATCAGTGAGAACTGATTCTTTGCAAGTTTCTTTTTCAGTTCACGGGCCTGCTTCTCGTCATACTGCTCCTGAGCTTTCTCCACGAGTGAAACGACGTCACCCATGCCCAAGATTCTGTCAGCGATACGGGAAGGATGGAACACATCCAAGGCATCAATCTTCTCTCCGGAAGATATGAACTTGATAGGTTTTCCGACTACAGCCTTGATGGAAAGGGCTGCACCACCTCTGGTATCACCATCCATCTTGGTCAATACAACTCCGTCGAAATCAAGCACATCGTTGAAAGCCTTAGCGGTTTCTACGGCGTCCTGACCTGTCATCGCATCGACCACGAAGAGAATCTCAGTAGGATTTACTGCTTTCTTGATGGCAGCGATCTCATCCATCATTTCCTGGTCTACTGCGAGACGACCTGCGGTATCGACAATAACTACGGAAATTCCTTCTGCCTTAGCTTTAGCGACAGCATCCTGTGCGATCTTCACAGGATCCTTCACACCTTCCTCGGTGAATACTGGAACACCGGCAAGTTCACCCATCACTTTCAACTGCTCGATAGCTGCAGGACGATATACGTCGCAGGCTGCGAGAAGGACTTTCATGCCCTTCTTGGATTTGCACAGATTCGCAAGTTTGGAAGTGAATGTGGTTTTACCTGAACCCTGGAGACCGGAGATGAGGATAATGCCCGGATTACCTTTAACATTGATGTCGGAGGCACCGCTTCCCATGAATTCGGCAAGTTCATCATGGACGATCTTTACCATCATCTGCTGAGGTTTCACGGCAGTGAGGACATCCTGTCCCATGGCCTTGTCTTTCACGCGGTCGCAGAATTCTTTTGCGACTTTGTAGCTTACGTCGGCGTCGAGGAGAGCCTTTCTGATATCCTTAACGGTTTCAGCTACATTGATTTCCGTTATTTTTCCTTCACCCTTGAGTATCTTGAATGATCTCTCGAGTCTTTCTGACAGATTCTCAAACATATTTATATTCTATTTTATATTCTCATATTAATATAATGGAGACGGGACAGGAACGAGTTCATCAGAGAAAACCGCAGGAGCTATGTCCCTCAGGTTATATCTGCTGCTCATAACGCTGCCGTATGCGCCTGCACTGCGGATCGCCAACATGTCACCGCGGTGACTTTCAGGGAGTTGGCGGTCAGTTCCCCATACGTCGCTGGATTCGCAGACCGGTCCCGTCACGTCGTATCTGTAGCAGACATCTCTTCCCCCTTCAACTTCCATCACGGAAGAGTGGGACCTCAGATTGTCCTTCATCACAGGTTCACGCTGCACGCCAAGCCCGGACATCGTCTGAAAATGACTGTCACTTCCAGCTTGTGCCTCAGCTGTGAGGTTTTCGATATGGTGGTAGGAGCCGTAAAGTGCAGGACGGATCAGGTCGTTCATTCCGGCGTCCAGAATCAGGAACGACTTATGTTCACCATGTTTTACGAACACTACGCGCGATATCAACGAACCACACTGGGCCACCATAGACCGTCCGGGTTCTAGGCTTACCGTCTGGTCGGGCCTGCGCTTCAAATTATCATTGATGGTCGAAAACCATGTTTCGAAATCAGGTATCGGCTCACTGTCCGGGTCCGTGTAGTTCACTCCCAGACCGCCGCCGAGATCTATATCCCTGACCACAAGTCCATGACTCTCGAAGTAATCGACTATCTCTGAAGCCATTCTGCATTCTTCACTGTACACCTCGCGGACATCCAAGATCTGCGACCCCACATGAAAATGCAGACCCTTGAAATCCACCGATTTGCAACTCTTCAAAAGTTCTATAACACTGTCGAACTCATGCCTGGATATACCGAACTTGTTTTCCTCCAGACCGGTGGTCACGTACTTATGCGTGTGAGCATCGATATTGGGATTAATACGCACGGCAGCATTGACCCGAACCCCTTTCGCGGACGCGATGGCGTCTATCACTTCGAGCTCCATCAGCGACTCGACATGGAAACAGCCGATTCCCAGATCAATCGCGCGCGAGATTTCCCTGTCGGTCTTGCCCACGCCGGCGAAAACGACGGTTTCGGGGCGGAACCCGTGCTCCACCGCGTAGATGACTTCGTTCCCGCTGACGCAATCAGCGCCAAAGCCTTTTCCGCTGATTATCTGTAAAATACGAGGTTCAATATTCGCTTTCAATGCATAATGGACGCCGATTCCGTACTTCTGAGAAAGCTTGGCCACTTCATCCGCGGTCCGGCGGAGAAGGTCCAGATCATAGTACCAAAACGGTGTCTGAAGTTCTTCGATTTTTTCAAAAGCCTT
The DNA here is from genome assembly GCA_900546925.1 of uncultured Bacteroides sp. Taxonomy (GTDB): domain Bacteria; phylum Bacteroidota; class Bacteroidia; order Bacteroidales; family UBA932; genus Cryptobacteroides. The sequence continues at coordinate 17,653 of UREV01000018.1, read as the reverse complement.
CAACTCGAGCATATTTAGTCAAATAAATCCATCAAATATTTTACACAAATTGCAAAATTACGTAAAAAAACCTAACTTCGCACAATAATTCGGAGGACCGGATTCACTTTTCGGACACCCTGATGTAAAATAACTGTAAATTAAAGTTGGAAATGGAAAAAGGACCAATTTCAAATTTCATCACTCACAACTACCGTCACTTCAACTCGGCTAGCCTTGTTGATGCTGCGAAAGCTTATGAAGAGCTCCTCGCAAAGGGTGGTAAGATGATGTTGGCCATGGCCGGCGCCATGAGTACAGCCGAGCTCGGACTTTCTCTTGCAGAAATGATCCGTCAGGACAAGTTCTCCATCGTATGCTGCTCAGCAAACAACTTGGAGGAGGATATCATGAACCTCGTAGCACACTCTCACTATTACAGAGTACCTGGTTACAGAAACCTCACAGCAGAACAGGAGCAGGAACTCCTCAACAATCATTATAACCGTGTTACAGATACATGTATCCCTGAGGAGGAGGCTTTCCGCCGTCTCGAGGGTGCACTTGTAGATGTATGGAACAAGGCTAAGGCAGAAGGAAAGAGATATCTTCCTTACGAATACATTTACCAGATCCTCAGAAGCGGTGTTCTCGAGAAATATTACGAGATCGACCCTAAGGACAGCTGGGTACTTGCAGCTTGCGAGAAGAATATTCCTATCATCTGCCCTGCATGGGAAGACTGCACCACAGGTAACATCTTCGCAGCTCACTGTATCAAGGGCGAGTTCACACCGGATCTCGTGAAGAACGGTATCGAGACTATGCTCTTCCTCGTAGACTGGTACAAGAAGAACGCTACCGGAGCAGGCGTAGGATTCTTCCAGATCGGTGGAGGTACCGCTGGTGACTTCCCTATCTGCGTAGTTCCTATGATGGAGCAGGATCTCCAGTGGCATGGCACACCGCTCTGGTCATATTTCTGCCAGATCTCCGACAGTACCACTTCATACGGTTCATACTCAGGAGCAGTTCCTAACGAGAAGATCACTTGGGGCAAGCTCGCACCAGAGACTCCTAAGTTCATCGTAGAGTCAGATGCTACTATCGTGGCTCCTCTTATCTTCGCTTACGTTCTCGGCTGGTAATTTTACCGACTGACTGGAATACAAGGATGTCCAGAAGCATGTTCTGGACATCCTTTTTTCTCAAGTTTCGCAAGTTATCAAACTTGCTGAGCGTCAGCGTCAATTTGAGGATTATCCCTCATTCGAAGGCTATAAACCCCACGCACTTTTTGCGTGCACGTTACCCTCACCCTAAATCCCTCCTCTCGGGGAAGGGACTTACTTTCGCCCTCTCGGGCTCCATAAGCGGTGTTTCGCACTTGCGAAACTTAAGTTTTTTTATTTAGCGCAACGCGCAACCAACTAATAACACTATGCTGACCGACAAACAAATTTCATACATGATCATTCACGCAGGAATCCCTGACCAACTCAAGATTTTCCTATTCGGAATGACTGGAAAAGACGTGGAACGGATTTCACACAAAGGCATTCCATACGTAGAAATTGACACTGACACGACTCCAACAGACAACATCTCACTGCACGAAAGAATCGACGAATGGCTGAATACCGGACGGAACCTCGCATCGGACTTCACCATCGAAGAAATGGCGGACGGGATGAATATTTCCAGATATGCACTCAAGCGATATTTCGAATGCCAGATTCATACGGACTTCCGGATATGGAAATCCTCTATGAGAATCGAAAAGGCAAAAGAAATCCTACTGAGCTCGGACAACAAACAAATAAATGATATCGCCAAGACAGTAGGATTTAAAGACAAATCGAATTTTCACAGAAGATTCAAGAAGGCCACAGGAAAAACTCCACTTGAATGGAAAGACACCTGCGGGGGCCTCTACGACTCAGATGACTAAACACCTGATACTTCCCAGTCAGTCACCTATCCATCAGTAACTTACTGACTAGCCGCCTGCGTCATATATATCTTCAGTCCGGACACCTTATAAGTGCCTGTAGACTGGTCATATGACGGGCTTCCCGAAAACACGTTGAGCTCCATAAAATAAGGATTATACTCGACGCCATCCGCGGAATCATCCACGACTTTCAAAGCATAAGCGACATTAGACTTGGTCTCATGCCACTGGATCGAAAAATTACCTTCCGCGTCAGTCTGCACACTCTTCTTCGCCAGAGGGGAAGCATATACCACATCCTCCACAGCATACGAGGCCAGCGTAACAGTCATATCAGGAAGACCACCTTCCGAAGACAGGACCACCCCGGACACATTCAGCACATACGGCGGGTCAGCGAAATTAAATCCTCCGTCATCGGATACGGCGCAGCCCGACAGCATGGACGCGGCCAAAAGAATCCCTGCGATAATCGATCTCATTTTCATGACTGATGTTCCGGCCTGAGCAAATCAAGCACCACTTTTACAGGATTAAACGTCTGAAGCGGGACCTCCACGAAATAAGTATTCCAGTCACTCATGGAACCGTTCCAGAGACCAGGAAGCTCCAGAGCCTTCAATTCCCTGCCCTGCCAACTCTTCGAACTGATAAATCCGGCATCCTGGTCCACATAATCCAACAGATTGAACTTCTGGCCTTTATAATTATGCAGGCAGCATACAAGATCCACCGGATTAAAGTGAGTAGCACGCGAAAGAATATCCCTCGAACGCTCCTGAGACATATCTATCTGCACGCTCTCGAGAATCTGAAGATTCGAAGAGCCGTCGCGACCAGCGATAATGAAAGGACCGCCGCCAGGCTCGCCCTGATTCCGCACCATGCCGCATACGCGGATCGGCCTATCCAGTTTGGTTCGGATCAATGCTGCCCTTTCTTCCGGAGTAGCGGTCAACGGCAACTGAATGCACAACTCGGCATCCAAGAACGATTCCACCTCATCACAAAGCCTGCTGCATTCTGCAGACCTCGGATCCTGAACAGCATCGAACGCACGGAGATATCCGAAAATACGGTCTCGAAGTTCCAGACATTTTCCCATAAGGGCTTTCTTGCTGCGGGCAGTGATGTCCAATAGCCTGTCATTCGCCACATTATCGATATTCTTGATGGAAACGATTTCCTCCTTGAGTTCATTGAGGTTATAGATCAATGCTCCATGACCTGCAGGACGGAACAGAAGTTCTCCGTCGTCTTTACGGAACGGATGATTTTCCGGATCCACAGCCACGGTGTCAGTAGCCTTATCCTGATAAGTAAAAGAGACATTGAACCGGACTCCGAACTTCTTTTCATAAGCGTCCTTCACTTCGGCGAGAGCCGCTTCGAAAAGTGGCCGAAACTCGGGAGAGATGGTGAAAATTATATTCGCAGAGCCATCAGCATTGCGCATATACTTCTGAGCCTCAACGAGATGCTCAGCGAAAGCAGTACGGCACTCTCCGTCATTATAACGGTGAAAACGGATGACGCCCTTAGGCTTCGAACCATAGCCAAGTCCGCCATTGTCAGACTCCAACACCTTAACAGCCACGTCCTTACGATATTCAGAAGAATCAGCAGGCTCTCCGAACATCTCCGGCGTATAGAAGGCAAATTTCTTGATGGACGCAGCCAATTTGCCCACTGGAGAATCCGCACCCGGGTCTTCGCCCTTTTCGAGAGACGCAAGACCGGCAAAAATATCCTTGAACATCCTGGATGCAGCTCCCGACGCAGGAACGAACTTGCATTTTCCGGCCACTTCAGCACGGTCACAATAGTCCACAGCAGCAGATGTCTCTTCAGGAGTCATGACCTTGATTCCCCTTTCAGGGGTAGCAGGACCCACGATTTCCATCCAAGGAAAACCTTTCTTGAAACGCTCGACCTGAGCTTCCACGTTCTTAACCGAAGAACCTCTTTCCTCGATTTTGGCAATATCTTCTTTCGTAAACATATCGTTACTAATCTATAAAAACTTCTCTTCTATATTTATACTCGGACCTGAGCTTTTCGAAATTCTCCGGCTCAAGACGGAACATGAAATCATCCGTAAAGATAGGATAATTATATTGAAAAACAGCAGCAATCTCACCCTGACGAAGTCCTTTGAGATCGAGCTTGACCGCCTCATTCTCAGGAAATTCAGCTTTAGGATAGAACTCGAACAGTTCCTGGAACCCGAAATAATGGGCCACGGCACGCACAGCAGCCGCCGTACCATTCTGTTTGCCCTGATATGAATATCCGGCAATATGCGGTGTGGCGATGTCTACCATATCCATAAGTTCCTTGTCGATATTCGGTTCATTATTCCATGTGTCGATAATAACCGGACCTAACTTAGGCATAGCTGCCTTGAGGGCATCATCGCAGACGACCTCGCCTCTGGAGGCATTGATAAAAAACGCACCGGGCTGCATCAAATCGAAGAAATGGGAGTCAGCCATTCCTCTGGTAGTCTCGTCGAGCGGGGTGTGCATCGTGACGACCTGGGAATTTTTCAGCAGGTACTCCAGGTCGCAGAAACCGAACGGGCCCTCGGCGGCAGCTCTTGGAGGGTCGCATTTCAGCACGCGGAAGCCCAGCGCGAGAGCCATTCTCTCTATCAGGCTGCCGACATGGCCGACGCCGACGATTCCGATGGTGTCCCCTTCCAGATTGATGGCCTTTCTGGACGCCAGACCGTACAACGCTGAAAACACATATTCCATGACACCGCCGGCATTGCAACCGGGAGCGTTGCGGACCACGATTCCATGCGAGTCGCAATAAGGAAAATCGATATGGTCCGTGCCGATAGTAGCAGTTGCGATAAACTTGACAGACGTTCCCTCAAGGAGTTCCGCGTTACAGTGTGTGCGCGTCCTGATCATCATAGCATCAGCATCTATAATATCGTCGTGACAAATTTTGTTTCCGGGAATGTAAACCACATCCGCATATGGCTCCATCACTCCCTCCAAAAAAGGAATGGCGCTGTCAGCCACGATTTTAATCTTGTCTTTCATCTCAGTATCAATGTTTTAAGAGGCCCTTTCCCGTCCTTTGACGAAAACAGCGGATCGGAAAGCACCTCTTTGTTTATTGCCTCTATTATAGCTTCCTTGTTGAAAAACAGCTGGTTACGCACTACTGACGAAGCAATTCCGCAGTAAAGCACCCCGTTTTTCATATACTTGGACAGAGTGTAAGCCCCTGCCCCAGTTACCTTATCCCAGGCGGAAAGCACCAGATGCTCATTCATCTCCGCAGACCATCGCATCGACTTGAGAAACTGCGGGATAGCATCTTCCAAAGAAACCGCCTGCTTACGTTCAAGCGATATGCTCTTGCCTTTATAATTTCCCATTACAACCTCCTGAAACTTCCGTTAACCGTCTCGAAATAAGCTCTGTCTTCGGTAATGCCGTCCACAATTCCCTCCAGCCTCACTTTATTGCTGTCCGTAATGAAAATCTGTCCAAAATCATTGCCAGCGACCATCGAAAGAAGATTCGCAGTGCGGCTCATGTCGAGTTTGTCGAAAACATCATCCAGCAACAGCATCGGAGGAACCCCGAACCCGCTCTTCATCAGCTCGTACTGCGCAAATTTCAGCGACACCAGAAAAGACTTCTGCTGGCCCTGCGAGCCGCAACGCTTCATCGGATGCCCGTCCATCATGAAGACCATATCATCCCGCTGAGGCCCCGCCGAGGTATAGCCCAATGCCATATCGCGCCCCCGCAGTCCGCTGAGGATTTGGGTCAATGCCCCTTTTTCCAAATCTGAACGATAGTTTATGCAGACCGACTCCTTCCCGCCGGACAACATATGATAATACTTCTCCACAACAGGCGAAAGAGCAGATATAAACTCATTCCTGCGCTCATAAATCCTGGACGCATACACCTCCATGCGGGAATCCATAATCTCGAGCAGAGAAGCATCCGGAGAAGAAGATTTCAGAACAGAATTACGCTGACTGAGCAGTCTGTTATATTGCTGTACATCAGACAGATACTCCTTATCCATCTGTGACAGTACCATATTCAGGAAACGCCTCCTGTCCTCCCCCGAATCGCTCACGAGAGAAACATCATCCGGAGACACCATCACCACAGGAAGTTCACCGATATGCTCTGAAATACGCGGATACGGCTTGTCATCCCTCTTGAGTTTCTTGTCCCCGCCGGCTGAAACGCGGATGGAAAACCTGGAACTCAGACTGTTGCCCATATCATACACACCCGAAAGAGAAAAGGCATCAGTCCCGTAACGGAAATTATCCCTCTCCGTGGAACGGAACGCACTCTTGGTCATGGACAGATACCATACTGCATCCATCAGATTCGTCTTCCCTTCCCCGTTGCCGCCAGATATGCAATTAATATTGGCAGAGAACTCAAGTTCCGCCAATCCGATATTTCTATAGTCCTGAACTACAAGTTTTTTCAGAATCGCCATCCCTACACATATTATTATCTTAGCAAAGATAACTTATTTCCATGACTTTTCCGAACGGTTCACAGAATCCGTCGATGACCAGCATCGAAGAAGGCTTCTGCACACTGCGGATCCGGACCGCGCCGCGCCCCTGAGACGAGCCATTCGAATTCTCATCCGGTGCGATGGTCGTAAGGTGCTTGAGCACATCGCGTTCCGCCTTTCTCAGAAGGCGGCGGTGCTGATCGCCATCGAGGAGTATATCGAGGCAGAAAAGTGTCTGAATGAGGCGATTCCTATTCTGGAAACGAAGCACGACATTACTTCTTTGGCTATCTGTTACAACCAGTTGAGACACCTATATTATAAAGAGGCATTGTACAAGTTCGCGGAAAAGACTTACATGGCAGATTCGGCGGTGGAGAATTTCCGTGTGAGATAAGGGTGAAAAAATCTTTGCTTGGTTGACGTAAATTTTGTAAATTTGCGGTCTTATAGGTATTTAGAAAATAAAAACATTAAAAATATGGCAAACGAAACCCTTAAAGACCAGCAGAGACAGCAGCAGGAAGAAGTTGCTGAGAAAGTGTCTTCTGTAGAAAAATTCTTCAACGAGAACAAAAAACTGATTTGGGGATGCGTGGGTGCCCTCGTTATCGGTGGTGCGGCAGTGCTTTGCTACCACAAGTTCTATTCTATCCCTAAACGTGCTGAGGCTCAGGAGCAGATGTTCCCTGCAGAGGCTAACTTCAGGGCTCAGAACTATGAGCTTGCACTCAACGGTGACGGCAACACTCTCGGATTCAACCAGATTATCGACGAGTACGGCTCTCATGCAGGAAGCGCTGTATATTTCTATGCAGGCGTATGCGAGCTCCAGCTCGGAAAGTATGACGAGGCTCTCAAATTCTTGTCCAAGTATAACGGAAAGGATGCTATCTTGAAGGCTAAGGCTCTCGGAAGCAAAGGTGACGCTTACTCAGGACTTGAGAATTACAAGGAGGCTGTTTCATGCTATGAGAAGGCAGCTGCTACTGTAGACAATATGTTCGCAGCTTCTTACCTTCTTAAGGCCGGTGTAGCTTGCGAGGAGCTTGGTGACGATGCCAAGGCACTTTCTTTCTACAAGAAGATCAAGGATCAGTATCCACAGTCCATGGAGGGTTACGATATCGACAAGTATATCAGCAGAATCGAAAATAAATAGTTATGGGAAGAGCGTTTGAGTTCAGAAAAGAGAGAAAGATGAAACGTTGGGGCCACATGGCCAAGACGTTCACCAAAATCGGAAAGGAAATTACCATCGCAGTTAAACAGGGCGGTCCTGATGTTATAGGTAACCCTCGTCTCCGTGCGCTTATCGCTGAGGCAAGAAACGAGAACATGCCTAAGGAAAATATCGAGAGAGCTATCAAGAAGGCTACCGACAAGTCACTTGGAGATTTCAAGGAGGTGACTTTCGAGGGATATGGTCCATTCGGAATCGCTTACCTCGTAGAAACTGCAACTGACAACAATACCAGAACAGTGGCCAATGTCCGCAGTTATTTCACAAAGTGCGGCGGTACACTTGGAACTAGCGGCAGTGTCAGCTTCATGTTCGACCACAAGTGCGTGTTCCGTATCAAGGATCAGGAAGGATTGGATGTAGATGAGCTTCAGCTTGCGCTTTGCGACGTGGATGATGATCCTGAGGTTTTCGTAGAGGAGCAGGAAGATGAGGACGGGAATATCACTAAGAATGTTGTCATCTATGGTGCTTACGAGTCTTACGGCGGAATCCAGAAGTTTATCGAGGATAAAGGTTACGAGCTCGTGTCCGGAGGTTTCGAGAGAATCCCTAACGTGGATCTCAAGGATGTAACTCCTGAGCAGCGCGAGACTCTCAACAAGCTTACTGATCTTCTCGAGAATGATGATGACGTGACGAACGTTTACAACATCTTGAAGCCAGCCAGCGGCGAGTAATCCCCTACTGGGCTTAGATATTACAGGCGGACCTTTCGGTTCGCCTGTTTTTTTATCTATAGCATAGTCTGAGAACTTGGCTGCCGGCGGAGTCGGCGCCCGTTCGCTCAGGTGCTTCGCAATTCGCTCTCTGGGCATCCGCTCCGACCGGCTTCGACACGTAGACTTATAACGTGGGGAAAAATCGTTACGCCAGCGGCAGGAGGCGGAACTCAAGACGCGAATTGCGAAGCACCTGAGCGGATGAGTCCGACCTCCTGCCGCATCCATGTTACGAATGCTTACCTCTTGAAACTGAGCAAATTCATCCTCCAGGAAATACCTACGTTCAGATAAGTTTGCTTATCCAGGAGAGTACCTTCGGGATTACTGTTGTCACCGAAATGATGACTTCCGACAAAATGCAGCCTGAGATCTTTGTTGCCCTTCAACGGAAAAATCTCCAATCCGCCGCCGACGCGTGAAATCGAAGTCCCGGGCAGAACTGACCAGTCTCCGGCCTTGTCCAAGTTATTGTAATCATGACCAGCCTTCAAGAACAGATGAACATGATCACAGAGATCGATATCCACCTTTCCGACCAGAGTAAAATCCTTGAACAAAGAATAGCTGTCCAAGAACGACCTGTTCATGATATCCACAAAGAAAGACACCTTGTTGAACTTGAATTTGGTGCCAAGTGAGATGTAATTCATAAACTCACCGTTCTGGTACTCCACGAAATTCACAGACCAAAGAGGCAGGAACACGCCATGCTCACCAGTCCACATCAAGTTATAACAGTAAATATCTTTGTCAGTCTTCACTCCGCTGTATGGGCTTCTGCAAACCTGGAACTGGAGCTCGTCAGTCTTATCCTTTCCGAAAACCTTGGACACGCTGGCTCCAAACTGATAACAAGCCATATTATAGCAGTATTCAGACACATAGTAGCAATCTATAGGAGCAAGTTCAAATTCATAACCACCCATGGCAGTCACCTGCTTGCCTGCACAAAACTTCCAATTCGAATCTGTAGTATAAGTAAGGAACAGGAAATCGGTGGCATCGAAGAAATTTTCATCCCTCTTTAGCCTGTTAAGACGCTGTCTATAAACATAAGAGAAGTGATCATTCAAGTTTCCGGTAAGGAAAATACTCAAGTTGTTCCCACGGAATCCACTGTTCAGACGGTCAGAAGAACCATCGAGAATAAACCTCTGATAGTCAAATCTGGTCATTACCTGGAGGTTCAAAAGTTCCTCATCTGTGTGATTGGCGGCCGCCATGCTTACAGATATGAACGAAAATGCGGTTATCAGTATCTTTTTTAAACTCATAGTGGTGTTATTAGTAATAATTTTACAAAGATAATAAAAAATGCAAAATTTCCTTGTTTTTTCAAAAAACAGTAGTAACTTTGCAGTGTATTAATAAACTCATACACTATGATTCAAATCGACAAGCTCGGTTTCAGTTATGGAAAGATTCCAGTACTGAAAAACATCACGATGACTTTGCAGCCCGGCAAAATTTACGGACTGCTTGGTGAAAACGGAGTGGGCAAGACCACGCTCCTTACTTTGCTTTGCGGATTGAAGAAAACCTCCGACGGAAGCATACGCGTCGACGGCATTGACCCATATAAGAAAGATCCCGATCTTCTCGCGGATCAGTATTATCTCGCGGACGATGTGCTCCCGATTCCGGAAAAGGCCTCTTCTTTCGCGAAAACGACAGGCTCGTTCTGGCCTAATTACAATCATGACAAGTTCCTGGAAATCATGGCATTGTTCGAAAATGACCCTGGGAAGAAGATGAATGCGATGTCCACCGGGCAGCTGAAAAAGACCTACATTTCATTCGCATTGGCACTCGGATGCAGGCACCTGTATCTCGATGAGCCTACGAACGGTCTGGACATTCCGTCCAAGGCCCAGTTCAGGAGCGCGCTTATGAAATATACCTCAGAGGACAGCACTATCGTCATCTCCACACACCAGGTGCGCGATCTTGAAAACATCATTGACCCAATCATTATTCTGGACCGTCAGGATGTGCTTCTGAACGCGGACATCGAGACCATCTCGCACAAGCTTTACTTCGACTACGGCACCGAACTTCATCCGGAATCACTTTATAGTGAGCAACTTCCGGGCGGATTTATTCAGGTTTATCCTAATTCGGCGGGTGCGGAGAGCAAGGTGAATATCGAGGCGCTTTTCAACGCCGTCCACAAGCATAAAGACTTGATTAAAGGACTTTTCTCAACAAACGAATAAGACTATGAACAAGACATTTTCACTCAGCCGTTTCGGCCATTACTTCATATACGATTTCAGACGCTGGGCAGTCAATTACGGCCCTACCCTGCTCCTGATGGCAGCCATGCCGTTGATCCAGTATACGCTCATCCTTGTCTACTCCCTGATTTTCAGCCAGACTTGGGAAACCCCGGGCGAGACCACGCGCATCATCATTGCCTGCATAACCACCTACCTGCTGATGCTGACCTACCCCGCGAGCGTCTACGGGTTCGTCACCGACAAGCGCGCCGGTTCCGCGTTCCAGCTGATCCCGGCCTCAGTTTTCGAGAAGTTTTTGTCAATGATCTTGAATACTGTCTTTGTGGTTCCATTTATCTTCGGCGCTCTGTATCTGACACTTGACGCGATAATATGCCTCGTGGACGGCACTTGCGGAGGCACATTGTTTTCGTGCGCTGTAGATGGAATAAAGGCTATTGTTTCGTTTGCTTTCACATCTGATGCACCGATAAAAGTCAGCCTGCTATCCATTTTCATGAACAGTTCGCTCATCTCGCTGTTCTTTTTGCTCGGCGCATTGCTTTTCAAGAAGCACAAGATTCTCTATCCGATTCTGGTCATCGTAGGTCTTAACATGTTGTTCAGCATGCTCTTCGGTCTGGTCTTCTCATCAGGACTCATCGATCCTGAGATATTGCTTAAATGGGCTGCCAGAAGAATGGAACCGTGCCTAATGGACCCTAATTTCTTAAACTGGGCTATACCTATGTATAATATACTTGCGACGATATGGGACTTCATCCTTTTCGGAGGCTTCCTGACAGCAATATATTTCAGATTGAAAACCATTAAACAATAAAGATATGGAATTCGACGGCAACAAACCTATATATCTTCAGATAGTGGACGTCATCTGCGACAATATCCTGGATGGCACATTGAAACCGGACGGGAGGATATTGTCTGTAAGAGAATATGGTGCGCAGCTTGGCGTGAATCCTAACACTATCATGCGTTCATACGAAAAGCTGACGACGGACGAAATTATCTACAACAAGCGAGGTCTCGGCTATTTCATTTCGCCGGATGCCCACGATAAAGTGCTGGCTATCAGGCGGGCACAGTTCCTCGAAGAGGCAGTTCCCAAGATTCGCCGGCAGATGACCCTGCTCGGCTTCGGGCCCGAAATTTTCAAATAAGTTTATGTCAATGATTATGAAACAGATTACTATTTTATCAATATGCGCACTGGCATTGACCTTAACCAGCTCATGCGCGATCAGGTTAGACAAGAAAAAATGGATGGACGAAGCCATTTTCCGGCAGCGGAACAAGGTGGAATTCAGCGGTGAATATGTGACGAAGGACACGGTGGTGGCACCTTTCCGGAACTTATGCCTGCAGACGTCTTTCTCCGACTACGAGATCGTACAGTCGGATACATATAAGGTATCCATTTATGCTCCAGAGGATTTTATGCAGTATATCGATTTGACAAGTGACGAAAAAGGTGGCCTGTCAATACGTGCATCTTTGGACAACTCCAGAATTTGGATAGTACCGGAAGAAACGAAAATCACGGTATATGTTCCGTCCTTGGAAGCGTTGAGTGTCAGCGGTTCAGGCGACGTCCGATGCCGACGTTTCGAGAACCCTGGAGAATTGGCATTGACCATATCCGGCTCGACAGACCTGAAGTTCGATTTTCTTTCGGCTACGGGACTCAGCGTGAGTGCGGCCGGTTCTTGTGATTTGGAATTCGGAATCCTGCAGGCAAAGACTGCCGATATGGCTCTTGCGGGCAGCGGAGACATCGAAGTGTCTAACCTTCAGGTTAATGCAGTTAGCGCATCTGTCGCCGGCAGCGGAGATCTGGAGCTCAGGGGACATGCGGAATCCGCGAAGTTTTCTGTCGCCGGAAGTGGTGATATCAATGCTGCAAAGCTCAAATGCCCTGCGACTTCTGTCTCTGTGAAAGGCAGCGGCGAAATCAAGTATCAGGATAAGGACGGCAATGTACTCCGGACGGAGAAATAAAAAAAAGAGCTTCGGGTTTTGGAAATCAGGAATTTTGTAACTAAATTTGTAGTCTTGATTTGAAAAAATAGAACAAATTAAAATTTATAAGACAATGAAAAAAGGAATTCATCCCGAAAACTACCGCCTTGTAGCTTTCAAGGATATGTCAAACGACACAGTTTTCATCACCCGTTCTTGCGCCACCACAAAGGAGACTCTGATGGTCGACGGAGTTGAGTACCCAGTAGTGAAAGTCGAGATTTCTAACACCTCACATCCATTCTACACCGGTAAGGTTAAGCTCGTGGATACTGCAGGTCGTGTCGACAAATTCTACCAGAGATACAAGAGCAGACAGAAATAATTTCTGCACTGACATTCATAACGGAGACTTCTTTCGAGGTCTCCGTTATTTTTTTGTGGATTTTTCAGTGGATAACAAATTCTATTTCACGACTTTGAAGCCGCATTTCAGGGTTGCGTGGGAATCATGTCCCGCAAACACTTCGAAATCACCCGGTTCCTCTCCCCATATATTGTCCGCACGGAAGAACGAACGGCTTTCAGGAGTAATCTCGAACGAAACGACTGTTGACTCCCCTGCTTTCAAGTTCACTTTTTTGAAGCCCTTTAGTTCACGGACAGGACGTGTACGGCTTCCGACCACATCTTTCAGATAGAGCTGCACCACTTCCTCTCCGTCACGAGAGCCGGCATTAGTAACCTTCACACGGACATTGACAATACCCCCGAGCTTAATTTCAGGAGCCGAAACTTCGAGGTCGGAATAACTGAATTCAGTGTAGCTCAAGCCCTCGCCGAAGGCAAAGAGCGGCTCGTTAGGCGTCCTCAGGTAGCGGGAAACAAATTTCTCATCACTATCGGGCGACTTGCGTGGGCGACCGGTACTCTTACAATTATAGTGTATCGGAACCTGTCCGAGACAGAGCGGGAATGTCATGGTAAGACGGCCGGAAGGATTGTAGTCTCCGGAAACGACATCGGCAAGAGCAGCGCCTCCCATCGAGCCAGGATGCCATGTAACCAATAGTCCGTCAGCGGCTTCCGTTTCTGGAGCAATCGTCATCGGACGACCTGTGACAAGGAGAATGACAACTGGCTTGCCGACAGACTTCACGGCATCGAAAAGGCTCTTCTGCGCAGCAGGAATGTCAATGTCGGTCATCGATGATGCCTCGCCGCTGCATGAGTTCGGCAGTCCCAATGTAATCAGGACCACATCCGAATTGCGGGCCGCAGCCACTGCTCTGGAAATACCGCCGTCGACCGGCTCGAAGAAATCGCAGCCACGTTCGCAAATCACATTTTCGAACCGCGCCTTGAGGCCATCGAAGAAACTGACTGCATTGTCCGGACGCACAAAAGCGTTCCACGATCCAATCATTTCGCTGCGGGAATCGGCTGCGGGTCCGATCAATGCTATCCTTGCGTTCTCTTTAAGCGGAAGTACATTATTCCGGTTCTTGAGCAGAACCATCGAACTTCTGGCAACTTTGCGGGATGCTTCCATATACTCAGGCAGGCATGTTTCCTTGTCCCATCTGCCTTCTCCTCCATATCGGAACGGATCATCGAACAAACCGAGCTTAAACTTGATATTCAGGACTTCACGACAGAGTGTATCTATCTGCTTTTCGCTGACACGGCCATCCCTGACAAGTTCTTCCGCGAACTTATAATAGTCTCCGTCGACCATGTCCATATTCAGGCCTGCGTTCAATGCCAGTTCTGCAGCTTCCTTTCCGTCTGCAGCAACTCTATGATTGACCATTTCATTTATGGCGTTATAGTCAGAAACCACGAATCCGTTGAATGCCAATTCATTACGAAGCACATCCGTAAGCAGCCACTTATTTCCGCTGGAAGGAATCCCCTCAAAATCATTGAAAGAAGACATTACGCTCAACGCGCCGGCATCGATGGCAGCTTTGTAGGAAGGAAGGTAGCGGTCGCGGAACATCATCTCTGACATATCTACCGTATTGTAATCCCTTCCGGCCTCAGGTCCGCCATAAGCGGCAAAATGTTTCACGCAAGAAAGTATGGTATTGCCGGCAGAAAGGTCGTCTCCCTGATAGCCGCGCACCATGGCGGCGGACATCTGTCCAGAAAGATATGGGTCTTCTCCAGAGCCTTCTGACACTCGTCCCCAGCGAGGTTCTGCTGAGACGTCACACATAGGTGAGAATGTCCATGCTATACCGAATGCTGATGCTTCGGCAGCTGAGATTCTTGCAACAGTTTCTGCAGCTTCCGTATCCCAGGAACATGATATTCCGAGATTTTCAGGAAAGCCTGTCCTTGCTCCATGTATAATGTCGTGGCCGAAAAGAATAGGGATTCCAAGACGTGAGCTATCGACAGCAAGTCTCTGGAATTCAATGAGTTCTTCAGGACTAGAGACATTAAGAAGAGAACCGCATTGTCCTTCTTTTATCACGCTCTTCACATCTACCGGGCTGCCGTCAGGTCCCGTAACGACAGAGCTTGTCGGCACGAACTGGTTCAATTGTCCGATTTTTTCAGCAAGAGTCATCTTGGCCATGAGCTCGTCCACCCTTGCATCATTGACATCATTTTCTTTGCATCCTGCACACAGCGTGAGCGCTGTCAGCATTATCAGAGACTTTTTCATATAGTTATTTTTGGTTTCTCGCAAAGTTAACAATCTGAGGCGAATGATGCAAGAAATGATACGTAACATGGTCGCGCCAGGAGGTCGGACTCGTCCGCCCGCTCAGGTGCTGCGCAATTCGCTCTCTGGGCATCCGCCGCCGACCGGCCCGACACGTTGTCATGTTGTAAATTTGTCCAGTGAGTCTGTTACATAAATAAGGGGTGCGTCCAAAACGGACGCACCCCTGTTAGGGATTGTTAGAGCATGTATTATGGCTCTTAGCGCACAATAAAATCTGCAGTACCGCGTACATCATCGGAAGCGGCGGCGAAGTATGCGGTGAATTTGTGGCCGGAATCCAAAACCCAACTATGCGTATCGGCATTGAAATAAGCCAAATCGGAAACTGGGATTTCGAACTTGACGGTCTTCGTCTCTCCTGGGGCGAGGCTCACTTTCTCGAACGCCTTCAACTCCTTGGTCGGGCGCTCGAGAAGCGGATTCTCCTCACCTATATAGAGTTGCACGATTTCCTTTCCGTAACGCGAACCGATATTCTTTACCTTTACGGACGCCTTCAAGACCCCGTTTGCCGAAACCTTCGAACTGACATTGACCTCACCATACTCGAACTCGGTGTAGCTGAGGCCATGGCCGAACGCGAACAGCGGGCGGATGCCTTTGGTGTCAAACCAGCGGTAGCCGACGTAGATGCTCTCTTTATAGTGGACGTCTTTCCCGCAGGTGTAGGCGCCGAGTGCGTGTGCAGGGGAGTCTTCGATTCTTACAGGGAAAGTGAACGGCAGTTTTCCGCTAGGATTGACCTTGCCGAAGATTACATCGGCGATGGAATTGCCGGCCTCGGAACCGCAGAACCAGCACTGGGCGATAGACCTTACCTGTCCTATCCATGGCATGGCAACCGCATTTCCGCTGACAAGACATACTGCGAGATTAGGGTTTGCTGCGGCAAGTGCTTCGATGACTGCATCCTGGTTGTATGGGAGGCCGTATGCGATTCTGTCGGCACCTTCGCTGTCCTGATGGTTGTCCTTGTTGAGACCGCCGAAGAAGAGGACAACGTCTGCGTCTGCGGCAGCTCTGGCAGCATCTGCTATAAGTTGCTCAGCAGTACGTGATTCCGAAAGATCCTGGCCTGAAGTTACGCCATTGTATGAGTTGGAAGTACTTCCTACGTAACCTCTCTCATAGATGACTTCCGCATTGTTTCCGACAGCGGCCTGGATACCTTCGAGAGGAGAAACCTCATGTTTTACTTTCAATGATGAAGAACCTCCGCCGACTGTCATCATCTTGATGGCATTTTCTCCGACGACGAGAATCTTCTTTGCAGATGCGAGATCTACAGGGAGAACCTTGGAACCGTCAGCGGCAGCGTCGTTTTTCAGAAGTACGATACCGTCTGCGCCGATCTGGCGTGCGGCTGCCAGGTGCTCAGGTGAATTGATGGAACCGAAAGGCTTTTTGCGATTCATGGCCGTGCGGAAAATGAGCTTCAGCACGCGTCCTGCCTTGTCGTCGAGAGTCTTAAGTGAAGCACGGCCGTCGCGGAGACGCTCGAGGTACGGGTCTGCAAGCATGTAACTGTCGTAACTGGTCTTACCCTTGGTGGTGAGTCCGTCTGTCCATGTACCATATTCAAGGTCAAGTCCATACGCAGCTGCCTGGTCAGGGTCACAGGCACCGCCCCAGTCGCTGATTACGGCTCCGTCGAACTTCCATTCGCCTTTCAGAACGTCATCCAGAAGGTACTTGTTGTGGCAGAGATGCTGGCCTTTATATAGATTATATGAAGCCATAATCGACCATGCGTCGCCCTCTTCTACACCTTTCTTGAATGCAGGCAGATAGATTTCATAAAGCGCTCTATCGTCGACATCCACGTCAGCCGTATGGCGGTTGCATTCCTGATTATTCAGAGCGAAATGCTTCAGACAGACAGCCACGCCATTCTTCTGAACTCCCTGAATATAAGGAACGCACATCTCGCCGGCGAGGAACGGGTCCTCACCCATATATTCGAAATTGCGCCCGTTGAAAGGAGTCCTGTAAATGTTGACTCCCGGCCCCAGAAGAACGTCTTTCTCGCGATATCGGGCTTCCTCTCCGATGCTCTTGCCGTAGAGTGCCGAAGCCTCCTTGTCCCAGGTTGCCGCCAGGCAGGTCAATGCCGGGAAGGCGGTGCAGGAGTCATTGGTCCAGCCGGCCTGGTCCCACTCGTCCCATTTTACTTCCGGACGTATACCGTGAGGGCCGTCGGTGCACCATAATTCAGGGATGCCGAGGCGTGGAACTCCCGGTGAAGAAAATTTACTCTGAGCGTGGAGAATTTTCACTTTTTCTTCCAGTGTCATT
>UREV01000017.1 GCA_900546925.1 uncultured Bacteroides sp. | reverse complement strand
GGTCACCCATGACCTCGTAAATGGGAGGTGCCGGCGACAGCCGGAGGGATGAGCGACAGCGAAGGTCGACGCCGGGACCTCCGACCGCCGGCTACGTAACAGAGTGCTATAAGGAATTGGAGGACAGGGTGTTATGCGGAATCAGAGAACTAACTGGGTGGCGGTGTTCCAGGAAAGGGTACGGTAGAAGGTATCAAGTTCAGGGTCGCCGTCGGCCGGGAGATACATGCTGAGACCGCAGTGGGTCTTTATCGGGATGCTCAGGAACGACGGAGTCGCCTCGTTATACAACACGCATTGGGACATGGCCGATTTGAGCGGTTTCAGGTCTTCATCCGACGCGCCGCTCTGTACCAGAATATCTTCCAAGTCATAGAACCAGTGCTTGTTATACCTGAAATAATGCTGAACAGAACTCGGGTTCACTAACGCCATCTTACCACGATAATCCGAGAACAACTTCGCGCAAGCCTCCGCCAACGGACCAAGTTTCGCGCAATCTATCATGGATATGGTCAAAGACCTGTAACCTCCTGACTGAGAGTCATAATGCGTATACGCATCTTCACACAAACCTTTCAGATCCGGCTCAGAAGAATTCAGGAGACGACCGATTACATTAGTATAGTTACACAAGCCGTCCGCAAGAACCTCTGTCTGAGAGAATATCAATTTACCGCAGACACCTTTAAGTTCATAGGCCACCTCGACTCCGCCCATGAGGCAACAGTCCATGATGATGTAGTCCAGATACATAGGAATCGACGACGCGAAGGCATTGACCTCCATCTCATAAGTACTGGACGAATTTATATTGTCGGCACCGATGCTTTTCACGCGCGGCTCGCCGGCCTCCAGCGGCATCTCGACGAAAGGAACAGGTTTCAGGCCGTCAGCGTGTCCGGTCCCGAACGGAATAGCGAAATCGGTGATTTTTCCCGACGAATAATATCCTGCAGGCAACCATCCGGTCGCATGCGAAGAAAATATAAGTCCGTAGCTGTCAGCAGGATAATTAGTTTTCACATAAGAAAGGACCTCATTTACGGTACGGGAAGAGGCGGCCACGTAGTCGGATGACCATGTGTGGACCGTATCCATAACGGCAGCGCCTTTCTTATTCCTGTACAGTCGGATAAGATAGGAATCCGTCGGAGTCTTGTAATTCTCCGACGAAACAGTTTTCTTGGAATACACCAGGACGGCACCATCCGTGGAACCTTTCGACGGCAGATAGCCCTCGGTCATTTCCTGGATATCCGCATCCATATCATAACTCAAGCTATTGTAACCCGCTGAGTATAAAAGGACTGCATGACGCACATGATCTGCATAATCAGGTTCATGTTCGTTTATCTTTTCGCAAGACGCAAGCACAATCAACGCCGACCATGCTAAAAACGTCATTATTGTATTCCTCGACTTCATTCCGCAAATATAGTAACTTTCAAAGAATAACCTCTTCCAGACTTTACTAAGACCTGGGATGATGCGACAGAATTTCTTTCTGCCAAGTGGAGCTGTCGATATGTGTGTAAATCTCCGTGGTGAGGATATTTTCATGCCCGAGCATCTCCTGCACAGCCCTGAGGTCTGCACCACCCTCCACCAGATGCGTAGCGAAAGAATGCCTGAACGTATGCGGGGAAATTTCCTTGGCAATCCCCGCCGCCAGAGCTTGCTTCTTGACCATGTTGAAAATCGAAATACGGCTCAGCTGTCCGCCTGATTTGTTAAGGAACATTATGTCATCATACTGAGGTGCCGAAGGTTCGGGACGCACTGACAGATAATTCCTTATGGCATCCGCGGCAGGGTCTCCGAGCGGCACTCCCCTCTCCTTGTTCCCCTTGCCGACAATGCGCACAAATCCCTCTTCCAGATACACATCTGAAATCTTAAGTCCCGACGCTTCCGAAACACGCAGTCCGCAGCCGTACAAGACCTCGAGAATAGCCCTGTCCCTCAGCCCGGACCAAGTCGAAAGATCCACAGAATCCATGATGGCATCCACTTCTTCGATGGACAAAACTGCCGGCAGATATCGCCCAAGCTTCGGCGAATCGATTCCGTCACAAGGGTTTACGCTAATTTCACCTTCCATGACAAGCCAACCGAAAAATGACCGCAAAGAGCTGAGAATGCGGGCCTGAGACCGCTTCGAGACCGCCGCAGTTTCCACCCCATCCGTCGCCCCGGAAGAACGCGCCTCCAAATACCGCGTAATGTCTTCGCGGATGATTTGGTTCAGGTCAATGCCTTTGTTACAAGAAAGGAATTCGCTTATGTCAGAACAGTATGCCTTATAAGTATTACAAGACATACCCCGCTCTATCTGGAGGTATGTCCTGTAACCTTTAATATATTCTTCGATTTTGTTATACATGGCTCAAATGCCTTCTACAACGTGCTGTATTTGTGGCAGTATTCGAGCATTTGTCCGAGATAATCGTCAGTGTAAACGACCTTGTAGTCTACGACCTTACCGTCCTTTTCTACAGGTACGATTTCAGGATTAACGAATCCGCCGTAAGGTTTCAGACCGAGAGCAGCATATCTTTCCAACACTTCTTTATGAAGAGCAGGATCGATGTCTACAGCATATTTCATGATAAGGTTCTTGCCTGCCTCATAGTCACCTTCTGATTTGATACGCTGGATTTCAGCGAGAAGGTCACCGAAGAGTCCACGGAGAGCCTCATAGTCATTTACTACGAAATATGTCTTGCCGTCACGTACTTTCTTCTCGATAACGTTGTTTGCCTTACCATGCTCATAGCACCATGCAGCGATAAGCTGACGGTTCTGCATATGTGCCTCAGTAATCTGGCGTCCAAGTTCCACGCGGTTGGTCTGAACCATGAGACCATTACGTATATAGTTGGAATAGTGAGGTTTATATGCTTCAGTATTTTCGAGGATACCAAGTTCCACAAGCTTAGGGTCAGCGATATAATAGAGGCCGAAGAGGTCTGCTCTGGCTTCTTCGAGTGCAGATGCATATTCTCCCATGGCATTAGGGGAAACGCCTGGAAGAAGCTGTCCTGAACCATGTCCGAGGCACTCGTGAAGATCGGTGTGAACCTCATCGTCGAATGCTCCATACTTCTTCTGCATTGACTTATCCTCTTCTGAGTATGCGAATTCTTCGAGCACGGATTTTGGCGACTCCTGGGCGGCGGCATCGTAGGCATGGGTGATGTTCGCGATGGTCACAGACTTGGAGCCATACTCCTTGCGGATCCAGTCAGCGTTCGGAAGGTTGATTCCGATAGGGGTTGCAGGGTAGCATCCGCCGCCGAGGCAGGTAACGTCGATAACCTTGGCAGAAACGCCCTTCACGCTCTTCTTCTTGAAGCGGGGATCGATCGGTGCGTTATCCTCGAACCACTGTGCGTTGGCGCTGAGGAGTTCTGTACGCGCAGATGCGGCAGAGTCCTTGACGTTAACGACTGATTCCCAATATGCTTTGCGTCCGAGAGGGTCGTTGTAGTCCTCTACGAATCCGTTGGTGAAGTCGATTTTGCTGATGGTGTCTTTCACCCAAGTGATGTTGTATTTGTCCCAAAGCCTGAGGTCGCCTGTCCTGTAGTAGTCCTGGAGCTCAGAGATGGTCTTTTTCTGGACGTCGTTTTCTGCTACGGCCTTGGCTTTTTCGAGTTCCTCACAGATTTTCTCGAGTGCTGGTCCATAGATTCCGCCGACTTTCCATGCCTCTTCACGGATTTTTCCGTCCGGGCCTTTTACCACCTTGGTATTCAAACCGTAAGAAATAGGTTCCGGATCATTTTTATCCGTGATGCCGGCATAGTATTTCTCCACTTCGTCACGGGTTACGCCCTCGTAGAAGTTTACTGATGACAATGCCACGATGTCTCCAGTCTTGGATGAGGAACGTCTCTGTGCATAGAGTTCCTTAGAGTAGATCACAGGGAGCAGGGTCGCGCATTTTTCGCTTTCGCCTACCGCTTCCATGAGAGACTTGAAGTATTCCTCTCCACACTCAGGGAAGAATTTGTCCTCAGCGTAGTGATGATGGATACCGCTGCTGAAGAAGACTCTCTTCGCGTAGACTGTAAAGTCCTGGAAATCTTTGCAGTTTCTGTCGCCTTTATAGTTTTCGAGAATATTCTGAAGAACCTTTCTCACTGCGAGGTTATCTTTGCAGTTCTGGTCCCAGTAGATATCCCAGCCGAATTTTGCAGCTTCGCTGAGGTGGTAGAGGTACTCTTTCTGTTTAAAAGAAAGGTTATCCCATCCAGGGATCTGATAACGCATGATTTTTATGTCAGCGAATTCATCGATGAGATACTTGAAATCCGATGATTTCTTTTCGCCTTGGCTGCAAGCCATTACACCTGCAGCAGAAGCCAATGTGATCAGCATTTTGGTTATGTTCTTCATTATATCTAAAGATTGATTACTTCTGATTTGTAGATGATGTGATAGTCTGTGCTGTCTGCATCGAGTACAAACATCTGATAACTGTTTCCTCCCGGATATACTCTGACAACGATATGCCCCCAAGGTTTGAATTTACTCCAAAGTTCTTCACCAAGTTTCTTACGTGCCTGGTCTACAGTAATATAGAAACTGCATTCGCGTTCCCCGGTCCATACCTGAGGGTCTGACATTCTGGTCATTGTAGACGGAACAGGATGATTCTTGCTACGAGCGTCGATAATGATCACCTGTGGTGACAAAGCCTCCAGGAAACGGGCGTTGCAGGTTTCATAGTAGCCATGGTGGTTTGCTTTCATAACGGTCACTTTACCGCAGACGTTTCCTACCTGAGTTTCGAAGTCTCGTTCGTGGCTCTTGTACAGTTCCGGCCAATTTCCTCCTGAGAGGTCTCCTCCATTATAGTATGTGAATTTGCCGTAACTGAGTCTGATGGCGCAGGAGTTCATATTTTCATCGAAGAGCATAGGGTCTCCGCTGTACATTTTTCTGGATTTGTTTCCTTTTCCTGTCCAGACTTCTCCTGCCGAAGCGAGGTTACGGATTTCGAAGTTCTTTGCGTATGGTTTTGGGTTATGCACCAATGTAAACTGATTCTTGCTTCCGACTTCGAATTTTTCCATCTGGGTTCCGTGGTTTGCGGAATATTGTGCAAAACGGATGTATTCCGGCATGAATCCTTTGTTGGCACCCAGAACTTTTTCCTTGGACGGGAAATCGTAGTTTGGCCAGCCGCGGTCGACAAGTTTGTTGAAGTGAATGCGCTCTCCTACGAGTGTGATTCCTGAGAGGCCGTAGCCGTTTTTTCCCGGTATCATGTCCTTGACTGTACCCATGTGGTCATTGTGGAAATGGGTAATCATCGCATAGTCCAAGTTATCTTTATCAGGCAGCTGTGACATGAAGTGTTTCATGTATATCGCCTGCCATTCGCTCGGAAGCTTGGTAGCGTCAGGATGCTGAGTATCACCTTTTTTCGCATTGTCACCGGCATCTATCATCAATGTTGTTCCGTCCGGCATGATAACCAGTGCTGCGTCACCTCTTCCGGTGGCAATAGTGTGAATATCCAGATATCCTTCTTTCCACTCTGGAAGGTATTCCGGATTTTGGCCATAGGCCATAGCCGCTGTCAACAGCGTTGCAAGGAATAAAAGTCCTTTTTTCATCGTCTTTATGTTTTTACAATCTCACAAATTTAGTATTTTTTGTAATCAATACGAAATAAACGACCGGTAAAAAATTCCTTGATATACAAGTTTGGCAGAGTTTTCGCTAAGACGACTATCCGTAATTCAAGTGTCATCGGCACGAAACAGAAAACAAATTGCAAATCATCAAATCAATTCGTATAATGAAAAGGATTTTTATTACAGCTATTTTATTGGTTGTTACGGCATTGGCCTTCGCCCAGAATAATGGTGCGGATAAGATTTTAGGGGTCTACCTGTCAGAGAACAAGACCGGAAAGGTTCAGATTACCCAGAAAAACGGCAAGTATATCGGTACCCTGGTATGGACATCCATCGAAAATGCGAAGGACGAGAAGAATCCGGACGCCGCACTCCGCTCAAGGACATTGAAAGGGACCATAATTCTGAAGGATATGGTTTTCGTGGACGGCATCTGGAAAAACGGCACCATATATGATCCCGAGAGTGGCAACACTTACAAGGCGACGATAAAACTGAAGCCGAACGGCGACCTGACTCTCAGAGGCTACATCGGTGTGCCGGCCCTCGGAAGAAACTCCGTCTGGACCCGCTGCGGAAACCGATGAGATAATTGAAATGACAAGGAGCGATGTCCAGCAATCGAGTAGGCATCGCTCCTGTCGGATTTGTTATTTGAATAGATTACAGTTTTTCTGCTGATTGCGGAAAAACTGTAATATTTTTTTAATAAAGTTTGTTTAGCATAAAGGAAAATTCAGTTGTCTTACTTAGTATAAAACATTTTTATAGGCACATAAAACATTTTTTATAAGTACAATGAAACTGAATTTCATAAAGGCTACGTTAATCGTAGCGACACTGCTGATGGGAGCAATCGGCTGCCAAAAGCAGAGCGAGTCGAAGATTCACGACACGGTCGTAATCCAGACTAAGCTTACATCTGGAACTCCGGCCACGAAAGTCACTGGAGGTGAAGACCAAATCACAATCGCTGCTACCTGCGACTGGTCACTTGAAGGTGAAGACTGGTTCACCATCGAGCCCGCATCAGGAGAACAGGGCATAAGCGAGTCTACAATTACCACACAGCCTAATAACACAGGAGAAGACCGTAAGGGAACCATCAAACTTAAAGCTGGCTCATACACAAGCACTTATACATTTACGCAAGCCGGCAGATAATGATGATTGAAGACTACAGACGTATTTTCGATTTCTTCTTCAGTGGAGTGGAAGTTCCTGAGAAACTAAGGAAACAGTTTTTCAGTTGGCTCGAAATACATGGAAATGAGCCGGAGACCAAAGCTTTGCTTGAGGAGTATTGGGATGAAGTTTCGTCAGCCGCTCCAGAATTTAATCTCACAGAAGGTCTGGAAAAACTGATGGCCAGAATCGGAACGGCAAAGGGCAGTTCCGTGAGCGTGAACGGTTCTTCCGGAATCCCTCACAAAGAATCAGAAGCTCCGGAGAAGAAAGAAAGAAGGCTGTTCAGCAGCAGGACATTTAAATACTGCGTTGCTGTAGCTGCGGCACTCGCCATTTTCGTGACAGGTGCCGTAACTTCCGAACTGGTGAATGGAAACAGGCAGGAAACCGTGCTGATGGCATCATCGGAGAACATCAGTTCCTACGTACTCCCAGACGGTTCTAAAGTTTGGCTGAACAAAGACAGCTGGCTCTCATATAACCAAAATTTCGGAAAGAAAACCAGGCAAGTCGCACTTAAAGGCGAAGGTTATTTCGAGGTTAACAGAGACGAGCAGCGGCCATTCATTGTCAAAATGCAGAATAATCTGAATGTCAAGGTGTTGGGAACCACATTCAATGCATGTGATTACCCATCTACAAACAAGGCGGAAGTCATTCTGCGTTCAGGTTCCGTGCTGATCTATGACAACGGGCATGACGAATCTGTCATCTTGAAACCGAATCAGAAATTTACTTGGAACGAAGGAAAGAGTGATGTTTCGTCCGTCAATGCAATCAACTGCTGCAGATGGTTCGAGCACAGACTTGTCTTCGACAATGTGAAACTCAAAGATATACTTGAAAACCTCTCCCACAAGTACCAGACAGAGATTTCTCTCAATGTCGGGAGCCTGGCTGACAAGCATATGTCCATGACGGTCAGGGATGAATCTGTCGAGGATGTCCTGGATATTCTAACAACTCTGCTGCCGGTAAGATGGAGATACCAGGGAGCGGAAATCATAATTGAAAACAAAAACAAAAGACATTAATAATGAAAGGAATCTCTAACATTCTTCCTTCATTCGCGCGTGTAGGGCTTTGCATAATATGCGCCCTCTGCATCACGTCGAACGTGCATGCTCAGGAGAGAAAAGCCAATGTGAATGTAAAGGATGTATCAGTAAAGGAACTCCTTAAAGCCATTGAGGCGGGGAGTACCTACACATTCGCTTATGTGGATACCGACATTGACCTGGCAAAGAAGGTGACGGTATCAGCTACGAACAAAGACATTGAAGCCATAATAAAGGAAGTTCTTCCAGGTGTCAATGTCGAATTCAAGGACCAGAAGATTCTCCTCAGCAACAAGCCTGTAGCAGACAAGCCTGTGGAGCAGAAAGTTGCACAGCCTGCAGCTCAGAGAGTTGTTTCGGGAAAGGTCGTAGACAAAGAGGGACAGCCGATTATCGGCGCTATGGTCATCGAGAAGGGCACACAGAATGGCGCCAGCACTGACATTGACGGAAATTATTCTCTCAAAGTGAAAGGTGCTCCGACTCTGGAAGTGTCACTTATCGGATACAATACCGTAACATCAGCATTGACAGAAAACCAGACGAAGGCAGACTTCATCCTCGAAGAGGAGGCTATCAAACTTGATGACGTGGTGGTAATCGGTTATGGTGTGCAGAACAAGAGAGACGTGACTACATCTGTCTCATCCATCAAAGCTGAAGATTTTGCAAATACTCCGACAACCGATTTTCGCGAATCAATGGCAGCTAAAATGCCTGGTGTTCAGGTTCTTAACCTCGGAGGTCAGCCTGACGGCAATGTAACAGTACGTGTCAGAGGTATCCAGTCGGCTACGTCTGGAAATGACCCTCTCTATGTCATCGACGGTATACCTTGCGATTCACGAGCTTTCGCAAACCTCGACGGAAACGATATCGAAAGCCTTGAGGTATTGAAAGATGCTTCAGCTGCGGCTATCTATGGTTCCAGAGGTTCATGCGGTGTCATTATCGTGACCACAAAACGAGGCAGCGGAGAAAAGCCTGTGATTTCATATGACGGACAGTTCAGCGTTTCAGATGTTTCCAAGAAAATCGACATGCTGGATGCTTATGAGTTCGCTACCATGTTCAGGGAATCACGTAATGGTTCTTATATTTTCAGTGAACCTACCGGTTCCATTTCAGACCCGTCTGCCGGCCGTCCTGAGGTTTACCACAGAATCGACCCGCTTATCAATGCTTATCTCGAAGACAAGACAGGAACATTGACAAATACAGACTGGCAGGATGAGATTTTCCGCACTGCGCTTTCACACAAGCACTCACTCAGCGTTTCTGCGAGGACAAAGAGTTTCAACTACTATATCGGAGCAAATTATCTCTATCGTGAGGGCACTGTAATCGGCTCAGATTTCGAGAGATACGGTATCCGTGCCAACTTGGACGGGAAAAAAGGTAACCTGAAATATGGTATCAGTTTTTCTCCGTCTTATTCCAAGACAAATTATGTAGATACTGACTCTCAGTATGGTGGAGATGGTGTCATCGCATCAGCATTGATGGCTCCTCCTATTTTTCCCGCCTATAATTCTGACGGTTCATATAACTGGGGCATGAATGGTTTCCTGAAGAAGAATTCATGGAACACTCAGACAAACGAGGTCCTCAACCCTGTCGCACTTGCTCTCGAAGTCGATGATGTCAGAGAGAAACTTAACATGGTAGGCAATGTATATGCTTCGTATGAGTTTATTAAAGGTCTTGAGTATAAGCTCACTATGGGAGGTGACTACTATTCTTATATCAGAAATTATTACAGACCTTCATGTATTCCTCTGAAAGGTGTGAAATATTATGACGAGCCTTCAGCTCCTACGGCTGCCAACTATGCCAATTCCTATTTCCACTGGACTATCTCCAACCAGATTTCATTTAACAGAAAGTTCGGTGACCACTCGATTAATGCCGTTGCGGTCTATGAGGCAGAGAAACAGTCCATACAGACTTCTGCGATAAAAGGAACAGGTATTGCAGGTGACGACAAAGTCAGAACCACAAAGGGCAAGACTCTTTCTATCGATGATACGTACAATAACAAGTACGCATATACCTTCGCTTCATGGCTGGTCAGAGCACAGTATTCATACAAAGGACGTTACATGATATCAGCTTCCATAAGAGGTGATGGTTCTTCAAGATTTGCCCCTGATACCAGATGGGGATATTTCCCGGCCGTTTCTATCGGTTGGCGTATCAGCGATGAGAATTTCATGAGAAACGCCAAGTGGCTGAATGACATGAAACTTCGTGTCAGCGTAGGTCAGACAGGTAATGCGCAGATCGGGAACTCCGAGTATCTTGCTCTTTACGGAACTACTACCAACGATATGGGTAATGGTGTAATTAACTCTGTCTATCCTAGTCAGATTGCGAATAACAAACTCGGATGGGAGAAGAACACTCAGGTCAATGCCGGTTTCGATGCAAACCTCTGGAATGGACTTCTCGGAATCAATGCCGATTTCTATTATTCCAAGACTACCAATATGCTTTTCGATGTTCCGGTTTCTTCCGTTTCAGGTCTTACGACTTCCAATATGAATATCGGATCAATGCAGAATAAGGGTGTCGAGTTGACATTGACCTCACACAAAAACTTCGGAGAGTTTTCTCTCGGACTTAACGCCAACTGGTCTCTCAACCGCAACAAGGTCCTTCATCTCGGCGATGAGGATGCTCCAATCATCAAGGAGTCTTCTTACGCGGGAGGATACTATATCACAAAGGTCGGTGAGCCTGTAGGCTGTTACTATCTTCTTGTTCAGGACGGTATCTTCCACAATCAGGAAGAACTTGACTCTTATCCTCACTTCGAAACGACTACTGTAGGTGATTTCCGATTTGTGGATGCTGACGGTGACGGTGTTCTGGACAAGAACAAGGACCGTGTCATCGTAGGAAACTACATGCCTGATTTCTACTATGGATTCGGCGTGCAGCTCGGATGGAGAGGCTTCGACTTCGCCGCCAATTTCCAGGGAGTTTACGGAAACGAAATCCTGAACCTCGAAAGACGTTATCTCCTTAATATGGAGGCATCATCAAACATGATGAAGGAGTCTCTCAAGAGATTCCCTTACGGCAACCTGAACAGGGCTACCCGAAAATCTTCCGGCAACAACGGAGCATGTACTTCTACCTTCCATCTGGAAGACGGCTCTTACCTCAGACTTCAGAACATCTCTCTCGGTTACACCATGCCTGACAAATGGTTCCACAGAACAAGCATCTCCAAGATGAGAATATACATCCAGGCCAACAACCTGTTCACATTGACCCACTATACGGGATACAACCCTGAGGTCAACAAGAGATCTTCTGATGCCCTCAGACCGGGCGAGGACTATTGTTCTTACCCTCTTTCCAGGACATTCAGCGTAGGTATCAACTTTAATCTGTAATCGGATATGAAGAATATAATCATAAAAATGGCATTGACAGGAACTTTACTCCTGGTGCTCGCATCATGCGGCGACAGCTTCTTCGAGCAGTATCCGTCAAATAATATAACTGAAGGGAACTTCTACAAGACAGATGAAGATTTCAATCAGGGCATCTATTCTTGTTATCATAAAATGAAGACCCAGATGGGTTTCTTCCTGAACGAACTCGCATATCGCAGTGACGAGTGCTATCTCGAGTCGATGGCAGTGTCCACTCAGGACAGATATGACATCGACCATTTCCAGGAGAAGTCCAACAACGGTATCATGAAAAACATCTGGAACGCCTGGTACAACGGTATTTACAGATGCAACGACGTGCTTGTCCACATGAACGGAAAGGAACTCGCCAACGGAGACAAATACCGTGGAGAGGCATTGTTCCTCAGGTCATGGTGGTATTTCAGCCTCTACCGTGTATTCGGAGGCGTACCTGTGACTACGACTGTGGTTTCACCTGCAGATGCCAAGACTATCGCAAGATGCAGTGATGAGGATATGTACGACAGACTTACTGAAGATCTCACTGAGGCCATAGATCTCCTCCCTGCCAAGAGGTCGGCTGAAACTGCCAGAGTGACTAAAATCGCTGCTCAGGCATTGCTTGCCAAGGTTTATCTTACTTTCGGCAAATATCCTGAGGCACAGACAGTTCTGGAAGATGCATTGACTGATGCCTCTTACGGACTTATGACAAATACCGCCCAGGTATTCGACGTGGCCAACAAGATGAACAAGGAAATCATCTTCGCTCTGTATTACAACAAGACCAATGACAACGGACATGGCTACTGGTACAGCACCAACACTGGTGTACTCGCTGATATCACGAATCCTACCAGCCAGTTCAAGTCACTCTATAGTGCTGAGGACAACCGATTCAACCTTATCAACACATATACGAAGATAAGCAGTTCCATGTATGCCATGACCAAGTGGATGGATACTTATGATTCTCAGTTCACCACTCAGGTCGGCAATGATTTCCCGATGATGAGGTATGCTGATGTTGTGCTTATGTATGCGGAGGCTCTCGGACAGCAGGGAAATCTCTCTGATGCACTCATATATCTGAACAAGACACGTACTCGTGCCGGTCTTTCTGAACTCACCTCGGCTGAAGTCCCTGACAAGAAAACATTTATTAAGGAACTTGCCGATGAAAGAGGACGTGAATTCGCCCTCGAAGGACAGAGATGGTTCGACCTCGTGCGTCTCGGACTTGCAGTCGATTATTTCAAGGAACTCGGCTATTCTCTGGATGACCACAATCTTTTGTTCCCTATACCTCAGGACCAGATCGAAATTGTCAATGACAAGTCTGTCCTTTGGCAGAACCCTGGTTTTTAATTCTCTTTAACATTGAAAATAATGAAACAGTTATTATTCAGCATATTGGCGGTTGCAGGCCTTAGCCTGTCAGTAACATCCTGCTGGGATGAGAATCTCCCTGAGGCTGGAGCCGCGCGTCATCAGGTAACTGACTTGAAAGCGGTTCCGGGTGATGAAGAAGCTCTGCTTTCCTGGTCGATGCCGGAAGGCTGGAATCCTACAGAGTATATCATCAAGTACACTGAAGGTGACGAAATTACGCTCAGAACATCTGAAAAAAGTTATACAGTATCAGGACTTACCAACGGAGAAACTTATACTTTCGACGTCCAGGCCGTGTACGGTGACCTCATTTCAGGAGCGGTAAGTGCCGTAGTGAAACCTGTCACATCGAGATTTGCAGTTACAGATCTCGATGCTGAAGGAAGTGCCAACATGGTAATCCTCACTTGGACAAAGCCGTCGACCAGTGTGTCCTCCTATACATTGACCTACTCCAGCGAAAAGTCTGAGGCTCAAGAAGTTACTATCGAAGCAAACAAAGAAACCTACATTGTGGACGACCTCGAGAATGATGTAATCTACACGTTCTCTCTGGTCGCCAACTATGCGAAAGGACCGTCCGAGCCTGCCGTAGCGAAGGCCATGCCTGCACTTGCGACACCTTACTTCCTCGACAGAACCACAGCCGCCGTAAATCAGCCTATCAAGTTCACATTCAACACTGAAGGATATCCTTCCGCTACAAATATCAGATGGACATTCCCTGACGGAAAGATATTGACAGGAACAGAAGTATCATACGGCATACCTTCGTCCGGTACCCAGCAGGTGACACTGACTATTCATCTCGGAAACAAGGACAAGAGCTGGACTATCGAGCTCCAGATTCGTGATTACGCTGTAGACTTCAAAGAATGGGTATGTGTAGGAGCTAATTACAACGGATTCAAAGGCACCTGCCCGGTATTCTCTCCTGATGGTAAGACCGTATATATTATTACCTTCAACAAAACGACCTGCCTTTATGCATTTAATGTCGAGACAGGTGAAAAGACTTGGGTATATGAACCTACAGCAGTTTCCGGAAGTTATAACCCGCTTACAGTGAATCCGGTAACCGGAGATATCTACTTCGGAACCACAACCGCAGGCCAGTTCTATTGTGTAAACGCAAACGGTAATCTCAAGTGGAAATTCGACGGAGCCGGTTCCATGAAGAGTGCTGCTCCCGCCGTAAACAAGGACGGAAGCATAGTATTTGTCGGTGACGCTGCCGGCAATATCTTCGCCCTCGATGCAGTAAGCGGCGTAAAGAAATGGCAGGCGGCTCTCGGATCAGCTACTGCAGGACTTCTTGTCAATGGTAATGAACTCGTCGCAGGTGCTACCAACGGAACCGTAACATTCTATAATACGTCAGACGGAACAGCCATTTCTTCTCTCAAATTCGCATGTATGACCGATATTACTGGTTTCGCAGTCGGAAATGACAAGAGAACTGTTTATCTTCCCGCCAAATCTGCGATGTGCTCATTCGACCTTGAAACCAAGACGATATTGGTAGAGTCACTGCCTGTTGCAGGCAACAACCTCTATGAACCGGTAGTGGCCCCTAACGGAAACGTCTATGTGGCTGGAAAGGACAACTGTGTCTATTGCCTCGACAAAGACCTCACCAAGGTTATCTGGCAATATCAGCACAAGGATTCCGACGGCAAGACTACCAACGCATTCAACTACTCGCACCCTTGCGTGGATACAGAGAATCATCTCTATATCACCTCAGGCCAGGCAGGAAACGTAACATACGTATTCAATGCAGACGGAAGTATAAAGGAATCATGGACATACGGTTCATCCAAGAACCAGAAACAGATGGGCGGAAACAACTATCTGAATGGCGTCCTCTATTCTGCATTCGTCGGTGCCAGCGGTGAAAACGGAGCATTCTACGGCAAATATGTAGGCGGCGAAAGAGCCAACACATGGAGCACCCATGGCGGTGACATCTGCGGCTCATACTGTCTGAAATAAAACTAAGATATCCGGTACGTCTCCGGACGTGCCGGAATAATTAAAATCATTGAAAATGAAAAACTTAAGAATATTTTCAATCATGGCTGCAGCATTGGTGTTACCGGCATTTGTCGCCTGCACGGACGGCGACAGCGCGAAGGTTCAGAACCTGGCTGCAAAAGCGACCATCACACAAGGCGGCTACTGGTCAGCTGACGGAAGCCTGAAGACACTTAAATGGAGTGACGGGGACAAAGGCGCCATAATGCTTTATGCTGACGGAAAGCTCAGCAAGTCGACAGCCACCCCGCTTCTCAGCGGAAGCACATCGGCTCAGTTCCTGTTCAACATCCTCGCCAACAGGGAGGAGACTGACGTTCTGAGCTGGTACCCTGCTGATGCTGAAATATCATTCGCCGGACACGACGTTACTGTCAATATCCCTACGGTGCAGACAGGTGCCGAGATTCCTGTAATGTTCGGTATGGACAGGCAGAATGTGAACTGCTATGAAGGCTGCAGTTTCACGCTGAAGCCTGCCGGCTGTATGGTTTATGTCAATGTCGCCATGGGTGATTATGAGGTCAAGTCCTTGGAAGTCACTGCCAACGGCGGAGAAAATATCGCCGGAACTGTCACTTTAAATACTGATGACGGTTCGGCTACAGCGACAGCATCTTCCATAAAAGTAACTCCTGCGACACCTGTAGACTGCAGGACTTCATCGGTGTTGATTCCGGTATATTGCGCTCCTGTGACATTGACAAAAGGTGTTACAGTGAAGATTACCACGTCAGCTGACGTTAACATCACTTCATCTGTCAATGACGAAATGGTCCTTCAGGCAGGTGAGAAATTCAACACCTCGAAAGTCGCTGAAGGTGAATCTACTGAGCTTGTTTTCTGCGGCGACAATCATGTATTCGTCATCAATGCCGACCTGGCAAAGGACACTTACAAAGAAGGTATCCTCTGGAGTCTTGATGTGAAAACATTGGCTTCAGGTCTTGGCCTGGCCACCAACAAATGCGACCATCTGGACGAGTGTAAATTTGTGGACAACGGAACGAAACTCCTTCTCACAAGTTCATACGGCTGGTGTGCATTGCTGGACTACGCCACAGGCAAGATGCTGTTCCATACCACACAGGTTCCAAATGCCCACTCGGCAGAATACATCTCGGGAGGTTATGTAGCAGTAGCCACTTCGACGGGAACCTCAGATCTTCACAACCGAGTGCAGCTCTACAGCGTCGAAAAGAGTGAACAGATTTTGGCAAGTGCTTACCTTTATTCAGGACATGGACTTGTCTGGGATTATAGCAGAAATGTTCTCTATGGTGCTGGTGGCGATGCTCTCAAAGTGTTCGAAGTTACATTCGGAGAAAAGCCTTCTATAGCATTGAAAAAGACCATCAAGACGCCGAAGACAGGCATTCATGACCTGATGCGTGTCGACAACAGCACGCTCACCGTCGCAGGAGACCATGCATATCTGTTCAATGTCGATACCGAAACCTTTACGGAGATGAATCTTTTCAGCGGCTCTTCAGCCATCAAGTCATTGAACTACAATGGTGAAACCGGTGAAATCTGGTATACTGACGCCACTATTCCTGAAGGCAGCGAGAGCTGGTCTTCCCAGAAAATCCGCTACAGCACCAACAAGGACGGTTCCAGCGCTGACCGCATCATCAAAGTGCCTGACATGGACATGTACAAGGTGCGTGTAAAACAATGGTAGAACGTATTTGATTTTTGTCTATTTTTGCAGGTGAAATGCTTAACGACGACAGACATTTATTAGACCTTATCGCAGATGGGGATGTCAAGTCACTTGGTATCCTATATGTGCTATACGCTGCCAGAATCAGGAATTTCGCCTTTAGTCTTTTGCAGAACTCCTCTGAAGCTGAGGATATTACGCAAGACTTGTTTTTGAAGATATGGAACTCCAGGGAGAGCCTCAGAAATGTGGACTCCCTGAAGTCTTATCTGTTCAGCATGACCCATAATTCTGTGTTGAACTACATAAAACACAAAAACGTACAAGACAAATATAAAGTAGCGTCGGCCGGAATGATGTCAGAGCAATATGAGCCAGAGTTGAATTTCGACACGTCGGAATTGCTTAAAAACATAGACTATGCTCTCGATGAGATGAGTGTTCTCCGCAAGACGATATTCCGGATGAACCGCTACGAACACAAAACATATCAGGAAATCGCGGATATATTGATGATAAGTCCTAAAACTGTCCAATATCATATATCCTGCGCACTTTCCGAACTTAGAAAATTATTATAATAACACAGATAAAATGAAAAAAAGTTTTTTGATTTTTGCAGCTGCAGTGATTGGCTTTGTTTCTTGCGGAAACAAGGAGCCTCAGTATGCGAACAGGGCAGAAAAGATTGTGGCAGAGATTCACAATCCGAATTCAAAGTATGTTGTAGTCGCTTGTCACAGAGGCGACTGGAGAAATTACCCGGAGAATTCCATCCCTGCCATCGAGTCCATTATCAGAATGGGTGCTGATATTATGGAACTGGATCTCAAACTTACCAAGGACAGTGTCCTCGTCCTCTCTCATGACAAGACTCTCGACCGCTGCACCACAGGCAAAGGACTCGTCAGCGACTATACTCTGGATGAAATCAAGCAACTCAGGCTGAAGAGGGCCCACGGCGTCGCCACCGACTCTCTGCGCATGCCTACACTTCGTGAGGCACTGGAATGCTGTAAGGACAGGATTTGTGTCAATGTCGACCAGGGATATGAATACTACGATATGGTTCTCGCCATCACCGAGGAGCTTGGTGTGACAGACCAGATTCTTATAAAAGGAAAGAAACCGGTTGCGGAAGTTAAGGCTAAAATGGCTGAACATGAGCACAATATGATGTATATGCCTATCATTGACATTCAGAAAGAGAAAGGACAGGCTTTGTTCAGCGAATACATGGATACCAAAACAGTTCCTCTGGCTTATGAAGTATGCTGGAAGAAGATGGCTCCAGAGGTAGAGGATTGCTTCAAGAAGATACTCGCCTCAGGATCAAAGCTTTGGATAAACACTATCTGGGGAAGTCTCTGCGGCTACCTGGATGATGACAAGGCACTTGACTGCGGTGATCCCGCCAAGATTTATGATCAGGTAATCGCCTATGGAGCGTCCATGATTCAGACAGACCGTCCTGAACAGCTCATCAAGTACCTGCGTTCGAAAGGACTTCACGACTAATCTTTGGATATAGATGTTCGACTTTTATAAAATGAGCGCGCCGTCCGCAACTAAGGTGGCGCCTGAAAATACTGACAAAGTCTGGAAGCGTGCCCGTTTCCAGACTTTTGTCGCCATAACTCTCGGATATGCCCTGTACTATGTGTGCAGGATGTCGATGGGCGTGATGAAACAGCCTATTATCGATGCGGGACTTCTTAACGCCACCCAACTCGGTATCATAGGTGCCTGTCTGTATTGGACTTATGCTGTCGGCAAACTTGTGAATGGCTTTCTGGCAGACAGTTCCAATATCAAGAGATTCATGGCCACAGGTCTTATTCTCTCTGTCGCCGCAAATTTCCTGATGGGTATCCTGGGTGTAGCCGCTGTCAATGCCGGCATCAGCAGTTCCATAATTTTCATCGTGTTCGCCATCATGTGGGCGATAAACGGATGGGCTCAGTCCATGGGCGTCCCTCCTTCAGTAGTCGCTCTTTCCAGATGGTTTCCGCTAAAAATCAGGGGCACTTTCTACGGTTTCTTCAGCGCATCCCATAACATCGGCGAGGGACTGTCATTTGTCTTCGTAGGATCTATCGTTGCCGCTTTCGGTTGGAAGTGGGGATTTTTCGGTGCAGCCTGTGCCGGCATTCTCGGTGTCCTGCTGATTATCATGTGGCTTTACGATACACCTGAGAGTAAGGGACTTCCGTCTATCGAGGAACTTTCCGGCGAATCAGTACCTTCCAAGATAGTAGAGGGTCCGGAAGAAACCCGCCAGATACAGCGTGCAGTTCTGCGTAATCCGGGAGTCTGGATTCTTGCACTTTCCAGTGCGTTCATGTACATGAGCCGTTATGCCGTCAATGAATGGGGAACCATTTTCCTCCAGGAGACTTATGACTATGATTTGACTTCTGCTGCCACAATCATTGGCATCAACCCTATTTTCGGTGTTCTGGGAACCGTACTTTCCGGATGGCTCTCCGACAAAGTCTTCAGAGGAGACCGCAAGTACCCGGCTTTCGTCGCCGGTGTGCTCGAGGCTGTCGCCCTGTTCCTCTTCCTCTTTGGAGGAGGAAGCCATTGGGTTCTGATTTTGTCAATGATTCTGTTCGGTATCGCCATCGGTGTCCTGATCAGTTTCCTCGGCGGCCTCATGGCCATTGACCTTGTCCCGAGAAAGGCTTCGGGTGCGGCCCTCGGCATCGTGGGCGTGGCATCTTATGCAGCCGCAGGCCTGCAGAACATAGTCTCAGGTCTATTGCTCGACAACAACACTTTCGAGGCTGTCAACAAGCTTGGCGAGACAGTGACAAAGCATGATTTCACTTATGTCAGCTGGTTCTGGTTCGCTGCGGCTGTGATTTCATTCCTTCTTCCTATCCTGAATTGGAGACGAAAACAGCAGGAGATTTAAACACTGAAGTTATGATAGTGAGGGCCGAAACGCTCGAACGCAGCGCGGTCCAGATCATTTCTGTCATCTGGATGAGCGATGCTGATGAGCAGTTTGGCTCTCTCTTGTAGAGATTTGCCGAAAAGATCCACGGCACCATACTCTGTTACAATCCAGTGTGCGTCAGAGCGTGGAGTGACTACACCGGCACCGTTCTTAAGTGTAGGGACGATCTTAGTCATACCCTTTTTGGTCCTGGAGGCGAATACTGTTATGGACTTGCCGCCCTCCGACATTGTGGCACCCCTGACGAAATCCACCTGTCCGCCAGTCCCTGAAAACATGCGCGTTCCGATGGAGTCGGCACAAATCTGACCGGTGAAATCCACCTCAATGGCGGAGTTGATGGCCGTCATGCATGGGTTCTGTGAAATCACCCAAGGATCGTTAGTGTATTTGATATCCTTCATCAGCACATCCGGGTTATGGTCAATGAATTTGTACACTTCGTCTGACCCCAACAGGAACGAAGCGACCACCTTGCCGGTATCGATTTTCTTGCGACGTCCGTTGATGACGCCTTTCTTTATAAGTCTTAAAATGCCGTCAGCAAACATCTCCGTATGCAGTCCCAGATCCTTGTGGTCTGAAAGGGCTACAGCAAGGGCGTTAGGCAATGCTCCGATGCCCATCTGGAGACAGGCTCCGTCAGGAATGAGTTCCGAACAATTCTTGCTGATGAGTTTTTCAGTCTCGTCAGGTTCAGCGTAATCTTTTGTGAACAATGGAGAATCATCTCTTACAAGATAATCTATAAGTTCCGGTCTTACCAAATCGCCATAAGAAAAAGGGACATTGGCATTGACAACAGCTATAACAGTCCTGGCACTCTCGACGGCAGCGAGCGAACAGTCGACAGACGTTCCGAGTGAGAACATTCCATTTTCGTCCGGGAGCGAAACTTGCACCATGGCGACATCGCATCGGAGTGCGCCGCTGCGATATAATTTCTGAGACTCGCTCAGGTGAACCGGCAGATAATCAGCGTATCCGGCGTTCGCGTCGGCACGGACGTTGGGACCGATGAAGAAACCTTGATCGAAGAAGATTCCCTCATATTTTGGCTCTGCATATGGTGCCGGGCCTTCCGTGTGGAAATGGTGAAAATGGAGATCGCGCACTTCGCCGGCATCGGCTCTGCGGCACAATGACTCTATCAATATGTGAGGGACACTGGCCACACTGCTAAGGTGAATATGGTCTCCTGTCCTCACGGCTTTTACAGCGTCGTCCGCTGTAACATACATGGGGTGTTTCATAAAAAGTTCTATGTATTTGTTGTCGTTTTACTATCAAATACCAAAGATAGCAGTTTTCTTCAAATAACGGCTTTTCAAAGAAAAAATTTGTAATTTCGCAACGAAATTTACTTGGTGACATGAAACACACGAAAGAAGAAAAAATGGAGCAGTTCGGCAGAGTGCTGGACATTATGGATAAACTCAGGGCTAAATGTCCTTGGAACGCGGCGCAGACTTGGGACACACTCAGGCCGATGACGGTCGAAGAAGTTTACGAGTTGAGCGACGCTGTCATGAAAAAGGAGGACCAGGAGGCGAAAAAAGAACTCGGAGACTTGCTGCTTCATATCGTATTCTATTCCAAAATCGCGGAAGAGCAGGGGAAATTCGACGTCGCAGATGTCATGGACAGGCTCTGCGAGAAAATGACGTTCCGCCATCCTCACGTATTTTCCAATACGCAAGCCGCTGATGCTGAGCAGGTTTCTGAAAATTGGGAAATGATGAAGATGAAGGAGAAGGGTGCGAACAAGCGTATTCTTTCAGGTGTGCCGGACTCCATGCCGCCGATTTTGAAAGCCTATTCGATGCAAGACAAGGCCCGCGGCGTCGGCTTCGATTGGGAGCGCCCGTCGCAAGTTTGGGAGAAAGTGAAGGAAGAGCAGAGCGAGTTTCAGGCCGAGTTGGAGTCAATGGCTGTCGAGGAGGGGCTCGACGATACTGTCCCTGCCGGCTACACGATGACCCCGACCCCGGGTTCCGCGAGGGACCGTGCCGAGGAGGAGTTGGGCGATTTTCTTTTTTCTGTGGTCAATGCTGCCAGGCTTTATGGTTTGAATCCTGATACCGCGTTGAACCGCGCATGCGACAAGTTCCGCCGCCGTTTCACATATCTGGAAGAACAGACCATCAGAAAAGGCAGAAATCTTCATGACATGACATTGGCCGAGATGGATGAAATCTGGGACGAGGCCAAGAAGTTGGAGAAACCTTATTGTCTCCCAGATGCTTGTAACGGTTAGTACAAAGCCGTATCACCACACATAGCCAAGAATAGTTCCATCAAATACAATACTTTTTACATGACACAATTCATGTAAGACAGCAGTACACGACAAGTGCGCAAACCGATGTAAACGTAAATCTGCAAAGGTTCGCGCACTTATTGAATATTAAAAATGACGTTATTAAAGTGACTCTTATACATTAAGACTCGCCTGATGAGTATATTCTTCTCATCTTTTCCATTTTTGTTAGAAGGTATAATTCTTCTGAGCTCATGTCAAGATGGGGTTGCTGGGACGGTTACTTCATACCTGTGAGCTTTCATATAAATCCTTACATTTCATCAATCACACGCCTAGCTTCTGCTTCTGCGCTAGAAGAAGAGCCTGCAGGAATAAAACCAAATTGAAAAAAAGCCCGCACAAGTATTGCGGCTTCTTTGGAGCAATGATAAGCCATCATTATTTGCTCTGTGGACAATGGACAATTCATATTTCAATATATTTAGTTATTTTTAAATTACATCACTTTTCTAACGCAAAGGATTATGGCGTTTCTTGGCATCAATGTTCGGAAGCTACCTGTGCGGTAGCGACTGCATCGAGTAGATATTGAAAATAAAGCCGCCCTGAGACAACCGCGACAATATCCACATCTATTCATCGGATATCATCCTCCAGATACTACAGACTTCTCCGAGGACAACATCCTCAACGAGAGCAACTAAAAGAAGTCCTATTCTATCAACGTGAGCGAGAAGATGAACTCGCTACATCTAAAATGTATCGCAGCGGACAAAAAGGTTGCTAAGTATTCCTACAGAAAAAAACGACGATTCCTTTCACGGCGTAGCCTCCATAGGAGGTCTCATAGTAATGTAATGGCAATACCACTGTAAAGTTCCGCCAGGCGAACACGCTCAAAAGGCTGTTCAATTGCTAGTCAAGATAGGACGGATTAATTACTCTTACGGGCGATTCAAAGCCAGGTTGTCCAAAAAGGATTCTAAACGCGCAATAAATTAGGCTCCCCTACTCATAAAACAGATCCCTGGCAGGAAGCGCCGCAGAATACTTGGCGCGCAGGTCGCGGAACAGTCCTGCTGTGTAGCGGGTGAAACCGGGGCCTTTCCAAGTGCTGGTGTTGGTTACCATTATCCAGCACTCACCGTCAGGATAGTACTTTATCAGAGCACTTGTCCCTGAGAAAGTTCCCGTGCGCGTCCACTCCCCTGTCGGCTTGGTATCATTCCAGCCCAGCGAATATGTACGCTCGTCGAACCACTGGGTCATGGCATCCACACTCTCCTTCGAAATGATATCCGGAACCTCCGGACGGCCATCGATTGAGGCCACGAAACGGGCAAGTTCCGCTGTAGAAGTCACCCATGCTCCGGCTCCGGCAAGGGAACGGATATCATTACCTCCGTAACAACGGTCCACCATACGTCCGCTGTTGTTATACTCCTCTATCAGCCCAGAATCGGCGCCATTGTAATACTTCACCTCATTGCGGTACTTGTCCTCGTAATAATTATGAGCGATGTGCATATCCACACAGCCGGCGGGGAAAAGCACATTATCCTGCATAAACTTCTCATAATCAACACCTGACACCTTCTCGATAATCATACTGAGAAGCAGATAACCGAAATTCGAATAATACTGGGAAGTCCCTGGAACGAAACGCAGACGCCTCTTGAGCTGCGTCCTCATAAGCGTAAGATGATCCGGTGGCGTATCCAGATGATTCTGCTGCATCACATATCGTGTAGAAAACATCGGGTCTCCACCTACAGAGGTAAAACCACCCTTATGACGAAGCAAATCCTCGACTGTTATCTTGTTATAATTCGGATCCTTCATCACTGAAGTATAGACCGAATCGGTAAGAATTCCACGCGGGCCGAAAACAGTATCCCTCAACGACAGTTTTCCCTGCTCCTGAAGAACCATTATTCCAGCAGCCGTCAACAACTTGGAAACAGAAGCCACACGAAGGATATGCGACGGCTCCATTTCTTTCTGCTTCTCAGCATCCGACCAACCATAACCCTTCGAGTAAACAAGTGAATCCCTGCGCATAATCGACAACGAAACCCCACGTAGAGACCACTGCCTCATATACGACTCCACCTTTCGGTCAAGACCATAAAGCGCTGACGTATCGGACTTTTCATTCGTCAAAACCTCATTCAACCTCGCAGGCTTACGCGGATCCACCGGAGGAATTTCACCCTCAGATGAAGACAACGACACACAAAGTCCCACAACCGCAGCAGCCGCCATGAGCCCGAAAATCAGACCTGTCTTTCGAATCCTCATTTCGCCGC
Organism: uncultured Bacteroides sp.; assembly: GCA_900546925.1. Classification (GTDB taxonomy): domain Bacteria; phylum Bacteroidota; class Bacteroidia; order Bacteroidales; family UBA932; genus Cryptobacteroides. Next base: position 31,043 of record UREV01000017.1, on the reverse strand, counting down.
CTCCACCTCGATAGTAGAATCACCCGGAAGCGCACCCTTCAGCAATCCGGACCTACGGGTAAAGTCAATGATCATATCAGCGGTTCCGTCAATGCCCAAGATCGACGAGTCTACACACAAATCATAATTGGAAGCCACGCCCCAGTTTCCGAAAGTATAATAATTATAATATGTCTCCCTGGTGCGGTCCTTCTTGCGGATAAGAGACTCTGCCTGCTCCGGAGAAAGGTTCATACGAGCAGCCACACGCTTGATTCTCACAGCATCAGCAGCAGTCACAAATACATCCAGACACTTGCGATCACGTAAAATGTAATCCGAACAACGACCTATGAATATAGCAGAACCTTTGTCTGCTATAGAGCGGATAACATTACTTTGGATAACAAACAACTGATTATCATTCATATAGTTATCCACAGAACCGAACCTGCCGACATCCACCACAAAACTGGAGAATGCAAGCATATTACGCTTTTCATCACTCTTCGCGAAAAGCTCCTTACTGAAACCGCTTTCCTCTGCGGCTTTAGTTATAAGTTCCTGATCATATACAGGAATGCCAAGTTTACGTCCAAGCGCAAGGGCGACAAGCTTACCCCCGCTTCCAAACTGTCTTCCGACATTGATTATCAGTCTGTTATCATTCATGATTATGCTTGTTTAATTTTACTTCCGAGAATCGACGGGTCATCTCCGTCATTCAGCAGACGGAACTTTCTGAAAAGCATCAGAAGCATCACCGCCGACAAGATTATGGAAATGGTGTCCGCAATAGGAAAACTCATCCACACCCCTTTATGTCCGAAAAATACCGGCAAGAAATATATCAACGGTACAAGGAACAATAACTGACGGGAAAGAGAAAGGAAAATGGACTTGTGAACCATTCCCAAACTCTGGAAAAAGTTAGTCGTAACCATCTGGAAACCAACCAGAGGCAACGCAATGTTCATCATTCGCAATCCTTTGTCAGCCAAAGCCATCAGTTCAGGATCATTGGTAAACAACGAAACGGCTATATCAGGGCAGCACTCCGAGACGATGAAACCCAAGAAACTCACCGCTGACGCACAAATTACTGTCAGCCAAAATACTTGCTTTACACGGCTATATTCTCTTGCGCCGAAATTATATCCCGCTATAGGCTGCATACCCTGATTCAGTCCCATATTCACCATAATGAAAAGGAAAGTGAATCTGTTCACTATACCGTAAGCACCGATAGCCAAATCACCGCCATACTTGGACAGCTGCTGATTAATGAACATCGTGACTATACAAGCCGCAGAGTTCATCAGGAACGGTCCCATACCTATTGTCAATGAATCCTTTGCGATTCTCCAATCCAGTCTGTATTCCGACATCCTCCGCGGAAGACGCAGATAGTTCTTGCCACTCAAGAAATACCTGACAGTATAAACCAACGCAAGCAGCTGGCAAATCACCGTTGCGAGCGCCGCTCCCTTGATTCCCATATCCAGCCAGAAAATGAAAATCGGGTCCAAGATAGTATTCGAAACCACGGTAAATATGGTCAATGCCATTGCTAGTTTCGGATTACCGGAAGCCCTGATGATATTGTTCAGTCCGAAGTACAAATGAGTTATGACATTTCCAATTAGGATTATCACCATATAATCCCTTGCATAAGGCAACGTATTCGCGCTGGCCCCAAAAAACATCAGAATAGGATCCAGGAATACAAGAGTAATGACGGTATACAAGGTACCGATGATTACATTCAGCATCACCTCGTTTATAATCACCTTGTTGGCAGCCTGATAATTTCTCTGTCCCAGCAGCATTGACAAAATAGTCGAAGCTCCGACACCTACAAGGGTACCGAGAGCCGTAGAAATATTCATCAGCGGGAAGGTGACGGCGAGTCCTGAAATCGCATAAGACCCGACATCCTTTATATGACCGATAAAGATACTGTCGACCATATTGTAAAGCGAAGATGCAGTCATAGCTATAATAGCCGGGACTGCATACTGCATAAGCAAATCGCGTATTTTCTTATCTCCAAGTTCTGTCGGGACAGTACCTGATACAGCCATAAGCAAGACTCCTAAGACTCTGGTTTATCCACGATTTCTATCTCAAATACAAGCGGAGCAAAAGACGGGATTTTATTACCGCTTCCATTACTTGCATAGCCATAAGGCGAGAAGAACATACCGACGCCCTTCTCATATTTGCGCATCTTCCACAAGGTCTTGGCAAATCCTGCAATTATGTCAGAATCATCGCTGGAAGAAGAAGTCATCTTGATATCCGAGAAAGTGTCTCCCCATTTGATGCCTACCGGCTCGTAAATCCTGGACGAACTGTAAATATTGTACATCTTGGCCGTGTCCGGATCGGTAGTATCGAAAACCTGACGGTTAAGAAGACGACCAGTATAATTAATATATATAGTAGTATCAGACTTGAATGCATTTGTGTCTGTAGGAGCCTGAACCTGCTTATAATAAAAACCATAAGAAGTGGAATCCACACCTGAGAGATACTTCTTGGAATAAACCTCCATAGAGTCTATCTCCACCTTGAGAATATTATTGGAAAGGCCATTGAGAGTAACTGTATAGATACCGCTAGTTCCTTCGTCCTTAATCTTCTTCTTAATATAGTCAGACTTGTTCTTATATCTGTCAGTAGTATATAACCAACTTGGAATCAATGCCGTACGAGTACCACCGACACGCATGCCCATCAAAAGGTCCTCCACACCCGCAGCCATCGAACCCTCACCGGAAATCCAAACATGATTACCATAATAATAAGAGGCATCATAGCTTCCTATCTGCTGAGACAACTTCTTGTCAGTAGTAGAAGAAACATTACCTTCCAAATCACGGATAGTATAATTGGCTATAACGAAAGTCTGTTTCGCATCATACATTTCACCGGTACCGGGCTTGTCTTCCAAAATATAAATGCCGAGTTCCGTAGGAGTAACCCCGGGATAGTTCACACCCACCCATGCATCCAGATAACGCTTGGTCGTCTCATGATCATTAGTCTTCTCAGACTTGGCGCAGCCCGTCAAAAGAACTGCGGCAGCCAACGGCAACATTAAAAGCCTCTTAATCATTATATTATTCATCTTCAAATATTATTCTAAACCATTTTCGTAATGCGGTATACCTCTATTTGTTCGAGATATTCTCCACCCAAACATGATAAACCAGCGCTGCATTTGCAGGAATCGTGCCTAAAGGTTTCTTTCCGAACCCATGTTTACCGGAAAACGCGATATAACACTCCTGCTCCGGCTTGACACCCACCAGTCCATAACGCAACCCTTCCACAACATCTTTGTCCGAGGTATCGATGGTCTTCACACCGAACATACTGTCGTCAGCAGTAGGCCATTGCGATGCCGCCGCCTCTTCCCTGCTGTTGGTCGCGAACATTTCGGTCCGGCTCAATGATGAACTTTTCAGCACGAAACCGGAATAATAAAGAGTCACCTTACCGCCGAGTTTCAAGCTGTCGCCTTCGATTCCCGGCGCCACCACCACCCTGCTGACTCCCTTATTCTGAACCACATATGCAGTATCTATTGAGGTCAATGTCGAATTGATGAAACTTTCTATATTCTTTTCCTGACGAGAGTACTCCGTCTTGATTTCCTCTTTTGTACAAGAGCATGCCGCTACAATTCCCAGAAAAGCTGCGACGCGTAAAAACATTGACCTAAACATTCTCATCGGCATTGAAAAATTCGAAAGAAACCTTCCGGAGGAAAGCCTCGGCACCGGCAGGTGACGCTATATCCTGCGGGAACAACAGTCGGCCGCCGGCAGCGCACTCATGGCCGCCTCCGTGGAAATATTTCATCGCGCATATGTTCGCGGAGATTCCTTTTTTGGAACGGACTGAGACGCGGAAAAATCCGCCGTCATCCTGCTTAAGGAATATGCTCATCTTCACTCTGTCTATCGCAAGTGGCAGATTCACAAAGCCTTCCGTTTCACCATCACGGATATCATACTTCGTCGCGATATCTTCGTCGATTATCATCAAAGCGACGCCTTCATCGGTTATCGCCATGTTTTCATACAGCAGATAGCCCATGAGTCTTATGCGGTTTTCCCTGTATCTATTATATAATGATGACAAAATGGCGTCTCTGTCCACGCCCGTTTCCAAAAGCGCAGAGGCCATGGCGAAGGTGGACGGATACACAGAGTTCGCGAAATTGTTAGTGTCGGTAGTCATGCCGGTCATAAGGGCACGCGCACTGAACACAGGCAATTTGTGTGCATCTCCGCCGATAGAAGGAAGTGCCAGAAGAACCTGATACGTAAGTTCGCAGGCAGAAGAGATCTCCGACTCCGAAAACACGATTTCGAAAGAATCTGTTTCCGGCGACAAATGATGGTCTATCAAGACCTTATGGACAGACGACGCACGGAGCCACTGTTCGAGGACACCCGTACGGGAAAACGAATTGCAGTCCAGACAGAACAACAGGTCTGACTCCTCGATACGTTTCTGAGATGCTTCCGGTTCATCAGTTCCGGACAACAACCTTCCGGCAGGTACATTTTCCGTCAAAAAGGCCAGAGTATCAGGCAAACGCTCAGGAAGAATGACGACCGCATCCTTGCCGATGGTATCCAAATATTCCCTAAGTGCCAATGTGCTACCGGCCGCATCTCCATCCGGATGAATGTGCGCAACAATGCTGATTTTGTCGCAACTATCTATCAGTCTGGTCAATGCGAGTATTTTTCCGTCTTCTGTCAAATTCATGTCAAAATCATTTCCGAACGCAAATTTACAAATTATATTGCATTTCATAAATCATTTTCATAACTTTGTACGAACTGAATTGAATAATAATAAAAACTCAAAACATAAAAATGAACGGATTAGTTAGAAAGATTGTCAGCATTCTGCTGCTTCTCGTAATCGCAGGTCTCGTATATGCCAACATCAAGAGCATCATGCAGCCTATTAACTTCAACAAGCAGAAGGATTACCGCGAAAGTGTCGGAATTCAGAGAATGAAAGATCTTCGTACTCTTCAGGAAGCCTACAAAGCTGTGAATGGCAAGTTCACTTCATCAGCAGACTCCCTTGCAGATTTCTACAAGAACGGACAGATGGAGATTCTCATGCAGATCGGCTCAAACGATGACTCTTTGGCAGTTGTAAACACCGAGAAACTTAAGAAAGCTCGTCGTGGCATTACCCCTGAGCAGATGTACGAACTTTACAAAAACGGAGAGAGACTCGTATTCTCTATCTCCAGCAAGATCAATGTAAAGGACACATTGTTCCACTCAAGAAAAGACTTCAACATCGATTCATTGAGATATATTCCATTCTCAAATGGTGATACCATCCAGATGGAAGCTATCATTAAAGAAGTTTCAGGTGTAAAGGTTCCTCTCTTCGAGGCCAAGATGCCTTACAAGTCACTTCTCAAGGGTCTTGACAACCAGCTCAGAATTAACCTAGACGCTGATCGTGAGGCTATGAACCGTTACGAAGGACTTCAGGTCGGCAGTATCTCTGCACCTAACAACAACGCAGGTAACTGGGAGTAATCCCCTACCCGATCATATTCATGAATTCATTTTCAGAATACAATACAGGAATATCCATTCAAGTCTCCTTGAGTGGATATTCTTTTAAGGTAACAGATGAAACCGGTACAAAAGAGACCGGTTGGCTCAGTGCTGACAAAATCTTCACCACCAAGGAGTTTCAGAAAAGATATGAATCGGTAAAAATTTCACTTCTGACTCCGAAGTTTACCCTGGTTCCTGATCAATTCTTCGATGCGACGTCCATAAAAGAAGAGCTCGGAGAAGTAACCAAGCTGAATCCTGACGACAACGTAGAGTTCGTCCGCATTCCGGAATATGGTGCAGTGCTCTTATTCTCCAACACACTTGGGGAAACATTGTCACGGACCATCGCGCAGACAGTATTCACCTCAGACGGATACCAAGCCCGAATCCTGCCGGAAATGTACCACATGATTTACGCACTGGAAGAATGCATAGAGTACAACAAGATACTGGCGTCTTATGCTGACGGCTATCTCTATCTGCTGATCGCCCAGGGCAAGAGTCTTCTTTTGGCCAATGCCTTCAGGGCTCCTGATTTCACGACAGCCGAATATTTCATATTCCTGTCCATGAGAAAGTTACAGCTTAATCCGGAAGTATCGTCCATATGTTTCAGAACACCTGTTTCACAGGAAGAAGAGATGTCACTCTACAGATATTTCAAGGCTGTAGAACACATTTAAAGATGTAAATTATGAGAATTATCGGCGGATCACTAAAAGGAAAAATCATACTTCCACCCCCAGAATTCAAGGCAAGACCGACTACGGACGTAGCCAAAGAGGCATTGTTCAACATCTTGGACAACGAGTTCGAGTTCGAGGGTCTGAACGTCCTGGACCTTTTCAGCGGAACCGGTTCCATTTCATACGAATTCGCATCACGCGGAGTCGGACACGTCTGGTCGGTCGAAATGAATCAGCAGTATTCCTCATTCATTAAAGATCAGGCCAAGAAGCTGGGACTTAAGAACTTGACTGCAGTTCACCACAACGTGTTCGATTTCATTCCCATCTGCAAAGAGAAATTCGACATAGTATTTGCCGATCCCCCATACGCACTGGAAGGGCTGGAGACGATTCCGGACAAAGTTCTGAACGCCGGACTTGTCTACCCGGACAGATACCTCATTCTGGAGCACGGCGACGAACACTCATTCGTAGACCATCCGGCCTTCGTAAAGGAAAAACATTACGGCCGAGTACACTTCAGTTTCTTCGAGCCGATTACGCCTAAAGAATAAAAGAGACCGTCCACATGGACAGTCTCTTTTATTTTATATGCTATTACTTGTTATTTTACGCTCATCACAGCCTCAGCGATAGAGTTCAGTTTAGTATCTACGCTGTCAGCACGGCTGGCAAGAATACAAGGAGCGGTAGTTCCTACGAGCATACCTGCCTGACGTACGCCTGGAGCAAGCTTGGAGTTAGTCTTCCAGAATACATTTGCAGACTCGATGTTAGGGAATACGAGGCAATCCGCATCACCGGCAACAGGGCTGGTAAGCTTCTTGATCTCAACAGACTCCTTATCGATAGCCACATCCAGAGCCAAAGGACCGTCAGCGATACAGCCCTTAATCTGTCCGCGGTCAGCCATCTTGGCAAGAGCAGCAGCCTCCATACATGCAGGCATTGAATCAAGCACCTGCTCAGAAGCAGCGATAAACGCAACCTTAGGTTTTTCGATACCGAAAGACTTAGCCACCTTTACTACAAAGTTAGTAAGCTTAATCTTCTGACGGAAATCAGGAAGCGGAACTACAGCCATATCAGTAAGGAAAAGAAGCTTGTGATAATTAGGGCTGTCAAGCACACCTACGTGGCTGAGAAGACCCTTTGGAGGAAGAAGTCCACTCTCCTTGTTAAGAATAGCGCGAAGGAACTTGTCAGTAGAGCAAAGGCCCTTCATAAGAACGTCACCCTGACCATCGTGAACAAGCTGAACAGCCTGATCGACAGCTTTCAACTCATCAGGATTATCCACGATTTCGAATTTGCCGGCATCGATTCCATTCTTTGCACAGACCTCATTGATAAGTTTTGCGTCACCTACCAATGTAGCCGTTATAAATCCCATATCCACTGCCTTGGAAGCGGCCTCGATAGTATGCTCGTCCACTGCCCATGCGGCAACCATCTTTTTGCAGATACCTTTTTCTTTCAGTTCCGCAAAAACATCTGAAAAACTTGTAATCATTATATTATGTTAAAATTGGTTCTCTATCTTATTAGTTCTCCTCTTCGCTCATAACAATATGCATGGTGTCGCGGGCGATAACGATTTCCTCATCAGTAGTGATGAGAGCCACCTTAACCTTAGAGTCCGGAAGTGAAATTATAGTATCCTCACCCCAAGCCACATTAGCCTCATAATCGAACTTAAGTCCGAGATATGAGAAGTTTTCGCAAACTCTTCTGCGCAAACGGCTGTTGTGCTCACCGATACCGCCGGTAAATACGATAAGATCCACACCGTTCATGACAGCTACATAAGATCCGATATACTTGATGACGCCATAAGTAAGCATCTTGAGAGCGAGCTTAGCTTTAGGATCACCTGAGTTTGCAAGATCATCCAGATCACGTGCATCAGAAGAAACACCGGTAATTCCGAGGAAACCACTCTTCTTATTCATGATTTCTGTCATCTCATCGCAAGACAAGTTCTCTTTCTTCATGAGATAAGGAATCACGTTAGGGTCAACGCTGCCGCACCTTGTTCCCATGATCAGGCCGTCAAGCGGAGTGAAGCCCATAGAAGTATCTACAGACTTGCCGTTCACGATAGCGGTGATAGAGCTTCCGTTTCCGATATGGCAAGTGATAATCTTGGAATTGTTAACATCCAGACCGCAGAACTTGGCACCCTTCTCAGCAACGAACTGATGACTTGTACCATGTGCACCATACTTACGTACGCGATACTTGGAATAGCAGTCATATGGCAATCCGTACATATAAGCATAAGACGGAATAGACTGATGGAATGCTGTATCGAACGTAACTACCTGAGGTACAGAAGGAAGCACATGCTGAACCGCTCTGATACCAAGAATGTGGGCAGGGTTGTGGAGCGGAGCGAAATCGCAGCAGATCTCGATCTTCTTCATGACATCCTCGTTCACGAGAGCACTTGAAGAGAAGAACTCGCCACCATGCACGATTCTGTGACCTACAGCCTCGATGTCATCCAAAGACTTGAGGACTCCATGTTCACTATCAGTAAGAGCCTCGAGAACAAGCTTCATTCCGACCTTGTGGTCAGGAACAGGCAAATCCTTTACTACTTTATCCTTACCGATAACGGTATGCTGAAGACGCCCAGTCTCCAAACCGATTTTCTCTACAATACCTTTGGCGAGGAGATCGTAGACTTCATCGCTCTTCATGTCAAGCAACTGATACTTGATGGATGAGCTTCCGCAATTTATAACAAGTATTATCATCAGTAAAAATTTAAAAATGTCAAAAATAATAGCCGCAAATGCGAAAAAACATCACAAATGCCCAAAAATTTACGGCAAAGTTAAAAATAAATCACTACTTTAGCAACAAAGTTAGAACACATTGAGGAAGAAAGGATGAGGCGACTTAAAACATTTTCATTAAACATAGCCCTATTGACCGCAAGTTTCACGACAGGTATCGCTGCCGGGACAGGTTTCTGCCAATTCAGCTGGGCGCAATCCATTAATTCACAAACTATTGCATGCTCCACAGCGTCTATCCTCGTCACTTTGGCATTGACCCGAACCTGCAGGATGCGAGAATCCGGCGGTTGGCTCGTGGGCCTGTACTTTCTGGTCGGGGTCCTTTGCGGCTGCACGGCTGTCGCAAGTTCCTGCTCCGCACCTGGCGCCGGCCCCCTCCAAATCGCGGCCGAAGGCTTCGCGGCACGTTTCAGGTCAATGATTTTGTCGCTCCCCTTCCCTCATCCCGAATCTCCGGTTCTTGTCAATGCCCTCCTGACGGGGGATAAATCCGGACTGGACAAAGACATAATTTCCGCGTTCCGGGACAGCGGCGCCGCGCACATTTTGGCATTGTCAGGTCTGCATTTGGGAATCATTTACGGAATTCTGAGGAAAGTCACGTCCGTCATGGGGAATTCACCGACGGCGAACAAGATCCGTAGCGCGGGCATCATCTTCACTACTTTTTTATATACGCTAGCTACTGGTGCGGGCCCGTCACTTGTCCGCGCGCAGTTGTTCATAACTATAAATGAAATCAGTCATCTGGCACAGAGGAGGACATCGCTGGGGAAGGTCTATTGCTCTGCACTGCTTATACAACTTACAATGAATCCTCTGGTAATCAGTTCGGTAGGATTTCAGCTGTCGTATATGGCGATGGCTGGGATCGTGGTTTTGTATCCGCGGATGAAGGCGTGGTTTCCGGAGAATGAGGAGGGGCGGACGAAATTTGTTTCCTATGTTCCGAAGAAGATGTGGGACGCCATGGCATTGGCCATATCATGTCAGATTTTCACCGGCCCGGTCGCATGGTTATATTTCGGGACTTTTCCGAAGTATTTCATCATCACGAATATGTTCGCGCTGCCGATTACGAGTCTACTCATGATTATGGCGACGCTAACCGCAACTCTTTCAGCAGCAGGTCTCTGTCCCACAATAATAATCAGCATCACGGATAAACTGTCCATGATGCTGATCGATATAGTAAAAATAATCGCCGGTCTATGATGGTCGCCAGAAGAAGGAGTGTACCGGGCGTACACGACTCACTGGAACGAGAATCTATTACAAAATGTCGAGTTCTCGGATTTGCGATGGATTTTCGAGGATATATACCGAAAAGACACGCAAAGCCTACCAACTGCCGGAGGCGCCGCCACCCCCGAATGAGCCGCCGCCGAATCCGCCAAACGACCCGCCAGAACTGCTGCCGCCGGAATAACCGCTGGAGGAACCTGAAGAAGGACCGTAGAATATGACAGGACCACCGCTGCGGTGAGAACCGCCGGAACTGCCGCCATTCTTGCCGGAATTCTTGTTTTTTATGGAGAATGCTATAATGGCAAGAAACATTATAAACAAGAATAGAATCAGTCCTATACCGTCACCCTCTTCTTCATCACTGCCATCTCGAGGCTCGGAGATTTCTCCGCTTGCAAGTCCCATAAGGACATCTACAGCAGCATCGACGCCGCCGAAATAATCATTTTCTTTAAAATGAGGAATGATATCGTTCTCGATAATTCTCTTGCAATATGCATCTGGAATGGCACCCTCAAGACCATAACCGATCTGGATGGAAACCTGTCCGCTGGAAGACTCTGTCTTAGGTTTTACGAGAAGCACGATACCATTGTTGAAGTCTTTGGAGCCGACTCCCCAAGCTATACCTATCTTGGTGGCAAACTCGGCAGGCTCATATCCGTTCAGGTCAGAAACCGTAACGACAGTAATCTGATTGGACGTAGAATCATCGAATGCAACCAATTTCTGCTCAAGTGAACTAATCTGAGATGCAGAGAAAATCTGCGCAAGATCATTCACAAGCCGCTGAGGCTGAGGTCTCTGCGGAATATCATCAGCCGCAGAAACAGAAAAGGCCGCCATTATATTCATGACGACAAGAGACAGCGTCACGACAATGGCAGCCAAATATTTCTTATAAGATTTCACGACTCCTAGAATTCTACCTTAGGCGCGTTCTCCGAACCTTCAGCAGCCTTGAAATAACCCTTAGGGGTGAAGCTGAAGATAGAAGCCAAAATGTTCTGAGGGAAGCTGCGGATAAGAGTGTTATACGACTTTGCAGTTTCGTTGAACTTCATTCTCTCTGTAGAGATTCTGTTTTCAGTACCCTCGAGCTGAGCCTGAAGTTCAAGGAAATTCTGGTTCGCCTTCAAATCAGGATATCTTTCCACAGTAACGAGGAGACGTCCCAATGCGCTTCCGAGCTCGCCCTGAGCAGCCTGGAATTTGGCGATATTCTCAGCAGTAAGCTGACTAGGATCCACTGTTGTCTGAGTAGCCTTCGCACGAGCTGCTACCACAGCCTCAAGTGTACCGCTTTCATGCTCTGCATATCCCTTTACAGTAGCGACAAGATTAGGAATGAGGTCTGCACGGCGCTGATAAACGTTCTCCACCTGAGACCAGGCGCTCTGAACCCCTTCATCTGCCGATACCATACCATTATAGGTGTTCTTACACCATCCGAAAAGACCTAAGGCCACTACTATGGCCACGATCCATAAAAGCTTTCCTTTTTTCATTTCAATGTAGTTTTAATGGTTATTATTCAGCATCGCGAACACACCTTACAGACGCAAGGAAGGAATCCTTGTGTGCTGTTCCCCTCATGACATCAGGTCTGTTCATGTTAATCATTCTGTAAACGCCCTGCTCCTCATCGTGAGATTCAGCAGACCAATATACCGCGTAATCCAAGTCGTTTTTAAAGGACGCTCCGGTAGAACGCATCTCTCCATATCCGGTAGGAATCGCAGCGAATCCTGTCGAATTGGTAATCTTCACAGCCGGCCAGTAAGTCCACATTCTGGTTCCGTTGAATGAAGCATTCGCCATTAAAGCACCGCCCACTCCCAAGAAATCCGTAGCAGCATCTTCGCCTTTATATCCGCCGACTTTGGCAAGTGCAAGCCAATCAGCATCAGTCGGAAGTCTCCATCCGTCAGGACAAGCATCCTGTGCCTCTGTCCAAGTATAGAACTGACCGAAAACAGGGTCCACGGCAGGAGAATCCAAATAAGAATGTCCATCATCCGTATAAAGGTTCCTGACAAGCCAGTCCAAATCGCCTATAGTCTTGTAATACAGGTAATAACCTGTTCTTTCATCCAAGAAAGTCGGAGTCTCGGCATCGATATCGTCACCACTCATGGTCCCCCCGATCTCAGGATCGACCATAGTACAGTAGTATGATGCAGACTTGGTATAATATCCGTCAGCGAAAGCCACACATGAAATCGTAAATGTCATCAAAGTAGTATCTTTCACCGTAAAAGTATAAGTTCCGTCCACAGAAGCGGGATCTCCTATACGTCTCGTAGTGTCACGTTTCGTATACAAAGGAGACGCCGTCCAATAATATCCGATGTCTACAGTATTTTTAGACAACCCCTTAGGAACAGCCTTAACCACTTCACCTTTACGCACATACGCAGGAGAATCGAAATCCAAAGTACCCGTCAGTGTTCCCTGTGTAACCGAATCATCTTTATCTTTCTTGCACGAAACAGATGCGAAAAGCGCCGCAACTGCAATGCACGGCATAATAACCTTACTAAATTTCATTTTTATCCAAAAATATTTCCTCAATATGCAAATATCGTTATTTCCAGTGATAATTTCATAACTTTCTCCAGAAAAACCCATACATTTGTACAAATACTTTGCCGAAATCGGCCACATGTCCCGATCAGGCACAAAAACATTGACATCCATGAAAATCTTGAAAGCGGCGGCAGCCATTTTCATCGCGGCGACATTAGCCGCATCTTGCAATAACTCAAGCAGATACGTACTCATTCAGGGATACGCCCAGGGCGGCACATACAGCGTCAAGCTGAACTTGAACGGCGAAAAAGGACGCATCCACAAGAATGCAGCAGTCCTGAAAACCGAAATCGATTCGATCCTGAACGTAATCGACACTACACTTTCCGGCTACAACAAGGGCTCCCTCCTGAGCAGATTCAACTCAGGAAAATCCATACCGTCAGCACGTTACGACATGTTCGAGGATATCTATACACGCGCATACGACTACTACGAGGAGACCGGCGGCGCATTGGACGTGGCCTCCGCCCCACTGTTCGACCTCTGGGGATTCGGTTTCACGCGCGACTCGCTACCGTCAGAGAGCCAAGTGGACGCCGTAAGGCATTCCTGCGGAATGGCCAGGCTGAAGCGCGACATGCACACCGCCGTCGATGCCGAAGGCCAGCTGAATCCCCGCAACCTGCTGACTGACAGCGCAAAGGTCTTTGTCAATGCCGATGTAACGTCGCCCGTAAAACTGAATTACAACGCCATCGCGCAAGGCTATAGTTGCGATGTCGTAGCAGATTATCTTTATAGTTTAGGCGTTAAAGACATGCTCGTGGATATCGGCGAAATCTACTGCGACGGCGTGAACCAGCAGGGCCAGCCATGGAAAGTCGGCGTGGACCGTCCATTCGACGGGAACAATAATCCGGGCGCCAACCTGGACGGAATCTGGCAGGGCGACGGAAGTCCATGCGGAATCGTGACGTCAGGCAACTACAGAAAATACTACGTGAAAGACGGCAAGAAATATGCACATACCATCGATCCGCGCACGGGATATCCTGTAGAGCATAACCTGTTGAGTGCCACTATCGTAGCAAAGAACGCCACGGATGCTGACGCTTTTGCCACATACTGTATGGTAATCGGCCTGGAAGAGGCTAAGAAGTTTATCGAAAGCAGGCCTGATGACATCGCGGGATACTTGATTTATTCCGACGAAAACGGAGACATGAAAGAATGGGCTTCCGAGAACTTCAACCTGATAAAGAAATAACCGGACAATTATCTGGTATCGGTAACTATCCAGTCTGACTTCAGAGAGTTCTCATCCAGACGGAATGTCCGGGCAGGCAATTTCCCAGTCAGTTTCATCGACGGAAAACTGAAGTTAGATACTGAACCGTCAGCGAATTTTATGACCGCCTTCACGATAATCGGGGAGGCGGTTTTTTCTGAAAACCAACATGTCATAGATGCTATCTGCAGCACACTCTTCGTTGCGGATTTCGGGACGAACACTACTTTCACGAGCGATTTTCCGCCTTCCACAACTTGAGATACAGACTTCGCATCATATTGGGTATCAAAACTTTTCAACAAAGAAACAGGATTGACAGCGGCATTGTCACCGCTTGCAATTTCTGCAGGAGATATCACCACTTCCATATTGTCTTCATCCTGCTCCCAGAGAGAATGCCCGTCACAATATATATTGTAATTGGCGGCGCTGATTACATAAGAATCTCCCTGAAGTTTCACGTCCCCTGACATGGTGTATGCACCTTTGCTGCCGGAAAACGCGCAAGTATAAGGAAACTCCAGGCATTTGCCTGTCAGAGAGGAGACAAACCGCATCCATACAGGCTGCGCACCTGCATTGACAAAACCCGTCAGAACCCAAAAGACACTGAAAAGAATTTTCAGGGATTTTTTCATATTTGCTGCTTTATAGTTTTCAGGAGAGCGTCGAGTTCTTCCATATCGCCGATAAGAACCTGGCGCGGCTTCGAACCTTCCTGCGGGCCTACGATTCCTGCGGACTCGAGCTGATCCATCACCCTACCGGCTTTAGCATATCCCATGCCAAGACGTCTCTGGAGGTCGGAGGTCGAGCCTTTCTGCGATGTAACTACCAGACGAGCAGCCTCTTCGAAGCGCTCGTCCATATCACTTGCATCGAGCATTGCGGTGCCGTCCTCACTCTTGTTTTCGTCAGGAGCCGGAAGGTAATAAGGAGTATTGTAGCTCTTCTTGTAACCTGTCTGAGCACCGATAAACTTGTTCAGCGCTAGAATTTCACTGTTGCTGATGAACGCGCATTGAACACGTTCCATCTCGACTCCGGCGTAATAGAGCATATCTCCCCTACCTATAAGTTTCTCAGCTCCAGGTGAATCCAGAATCGTCTGAGAGTCCACGCGGGAAATAACCCTGAATGCGATACGTGTCGGGAAGTTCGTCTTGATGGCACCGGTGATGATATCGACTGAAGGACGCTGCGTGGCGAGAACGATGTGGATTCCGGCGGCTCTACCCTTCTGGGCAAGACGGATAATCGAGTTGGTGATGCTTCGTGCCACATTCTTGCCTTCGCTTCCCGCTCCTGTAGACATGGTCAAATCGGCATACTCATCGATGATGGTGACGATATAAGGCAGGAATCTATGACCTTCAGTAGGAAGAAGATGCCTGTCACGATATTTGTCGTTGTACAACTTTATGTTGCTCACATAAGCCTTGCTGAGAAGTTCATAACGCTCGTCCATTTCGATACAGAGAGAGCGGAGAATCGCCTCAGCCTGAGGAGCTTTCTTCACGATGGCATTGGCCTTCTCATCCTCCTCATTGGCAGCATTCGGAAGAACGGCCAGATAATGGTGGAGCAACTCGTTATATGCCGAAAATTCCACCATCTTAGGGTCGATGAAAACCAACTTGAGCTCAGAAGGATGTTTCGAGTACAAGAGCGAGGCTATCAACACATTAAGGCCAACAGACTTACCCTGTTTGGTAGCACCGGCGACAAGCAGATGCGGTGCGTCCGCAAGATCGAACACCTTCACTTTCTGAGTAATGGTGAAGCCCATCGCTATCGGAAGTTCCGCCTTGCTCTCTCTGAAGGAAGCGTCATTCAGAAGCGCTTTAAGAGGCACAGTAGAAGGAGTATCGTTAGGGACCTCGATACCTACGGCATCAGGCAACATGACGATACGCACACCCTGCGCGTTCAACGCCATGGCGATTTCCCTGTGGAGATTCTGGATAGAAGAAATCTTCACGCCCTGGGAAGGAACTATCTTATAAAGAGTTACAGTAGGACCGACAACAGCCTTCACTTCGTCTACGCCGATTTTATATGTCTGGAGAGTCGCGCGGATTTTATAGTTATTGCGCATAATCTCCTGCTGAGGGACATTATGGATAGCATCGGCATAGTCACTGAGAAGATCCAATGTAGGGAACTTGTAATTCTCCAGTTCGTCCCTCACATCGATTCTAGGAAGTTCTTCCTGAACATCTGTCGTAAGTCCGGCGCTTTCGATGATTTGCACATCTTCAGACGGATTTTTGGCAGGAGCCGGAGACGGCTGCGGATGTACAGGCCGAGGTGCAGGTGAAGAAACAGTCTTGGAAACAGGCTGGCTTACAGGCTCCTCGACAGGTTCTGCAACCGGTTCTGGAACTGGCTGGATTACAGGAGTTTCAGCTTCAGTTTCAGCCTCCACTTTCTCTTCAGGATCCTTTGCAAGGAATGTAAAAGTATGTCTCGGCTTCTTTTCCACATCAGGAGAATCCTTCTTTTCACTGATAGCGAGATCTCCCTTGAACCAATCGGAGAATCTGCGACTGGTGAAGAACATCCAGATTACCAGAAGCACGCACAATATGAAGAAGGTGATAATACCACCTACCATGTTTTCCAACCAGATAACTGCGACTGCGCCACATTCTCCGCCAAGTCCCCCGCCCAACACATTTTCCAAACCGAAGCGGAAGGAAAAGAACGCGAGGAAAAAAGACAGAAGCACAGCGCCGGTAATGGACAGCACGATATTCTTCACGACTGGAAACTTGCGTTTCCCAAAAAGAAGACGCACCGAAAGAATAATCATGGCGAATACCACCGCGAATGCACCCAAACCGAACCAACGTCCCACGAGAAGCGCGGACAATGACATACCGGCCTTGCCTGCAAGGTTTGCAGATTCAGCTACCTCCTGCGCGGCAAGAAGGCTCTGATCCTGTTTCCAAGTAAACAGATATGAGAGGCAGCCGACAAGTGCAAGCACAGTCAAGACTGAGACCGCAAGTCCGGAAAACTTCCTGATTGCAGTCCCATGTTCTTCCAAATATTCCCTGATTTTCTTCATCTATCGTTTCTGATTTCCTTTTCGCCCAAACATTCTTCTCTGTCCGTTGTTTCCCGACTGTTTGCGTCCTAACGCAAAATCCATATTCATTCCCGGTCTCGAGAAATTAGTGTCCGAAGAGATTCTGGACAGTGTAAGTCCCTCTGGCACACGGATTCTATAATCAGATAACTTTTCTATGTCAGCAAAAATAGTCTCATCGGCCACACTGTCCTTGTTCCAGATAAGATACTGCTGCCTCATATACATCGCCAATGAACGTATCATGGCAGTCTTCTGTTCTCCGTCCGGTTCAGAAGCGATAAGATCGATGATGCTTTCGATATTGCGGCCGTAATGAGTGGCACGAATCGGTTTCTTCTCTATAGGAATCACATCCGGTTTAGTATTCCTCTGTTCAGGAGACGGAATAGGATATGGTGAATCCACATCCAGTTCGTAACCTGCCATGATATAGAGATGATCCCAAAGTTTATGCTCCCAGTTATCTTCGCAATGCACCTGAGGGTTAAGGATTTCCATCACTCTTATGACAGCCCTGGCCTGTTCAGACCTCTTCGCCCTGTCCTTTATCGCCTTCACATCCTCTACCATTTTAAGGACATTACGTCCATATTCAGGCATCGCAAGTTTCTCACGCTCAGTATTATAATCCAACACAATCGGATTTTCTTCGTAGTATTTGTCCATAAAAAGCCTATTTGGGACAAAGATAACAATTTTTCCGCTCAATCCGAAACCGGAATCATCTATCCGCGCACAACTTTATCGTTCTCCACATACCACAAATAAGCCTCTACATCCGGATACCCCATACTCTTATACAATCTGGCATAATTACCTATCTGCCGCAAGTATTTCTTCTCCTCTTTTCCGAACTTATAATCCACCACTATCACCTTCTTTCCATCCACGATAACCCTGTCCGGACGATATACTTCCCCATCCACGTTTATGACTGAACTCTCAGTAAATACTTTAGACCGGTCTGCAGGGAACCAGCCCAAACGAGACGCCGACTCCACACGTTCCTTCAGCATTGACAAAATTGAATCCCGGTCCTCCGAGCCTATACTTCCGGCCGCGAAGCTGGCTTCAACCGCCGAATCAAGGTCCTCAGGGACAATCACTTCCGACAATATATCGTGCAGAACCACTCCTCGCAACCGGCCAGAAGCCCCGATTCCGACCGTCCCGTCCTCCGAGAAGAAATCCGCCGAGTCGCTGCTGAATTCGAGCCGCCCGAGGCCTTCTTCCGGGTTCAATGCGAATGAAGGATAACCGGAAGCATTGGCTCCGGCATCGGACTGCCCGGCATCATCTTTCGCCTGGAACACATAGTCCTCCCCCAGCATAAACGCCTCATCCTCACCGGCATAATCTTCCATTTCAGGATGCGCTGCGATACGCCTGAAACCAGCTCCGGCAGCATCACGCAGGACATAATCATATAGCACATCTGACATTTTCTTATACGTCGACTTGCCGTCCTTAAAATCTTTAGACGGCATCGGAGCGATAATCGTCATGCCCTTTTCGGCACGCGTAGTAGCCACGTAATAAGCATTTATGGCATCCACGAGCTGCATTTTCCGCTCCTCCCAATAGGACTCGGAGAAGTAAGAGAGCGCGGAATTCTCGGTAAGATTTACACGATAGACCCCATTCCCCGCGATTTCCAAGCCAGTACCTTCCACCGCAGGATAGCACCAGTGTTCATTCTGCTTATACAGCGCCGATTCAGCAAACGGGAAAATCACATAAGGGAAGGCAAGCCCCTTGGACTTGTGAATAGTCATAACCCTCACAGCATCTGCATCATCCGGAGAACTTATCTTAGGATCCTGGCCATCCCAGAACTCCAGAAATTCTCCCAGCGAATTGCCATTGATCCCGACCCATTCCTGCAGGCAGTCCATAAAGGCCTGGATATACGACACTTCCCCCTCATAATCAGTATTTTGAGATTGACGTATCGACCTTATGAAATGTTCGCATAAGTCCACCAGCGAGTGCCATTCAGAAGGGATGGACACGTCCAGCGAAGAGGCCAGAAACGCGTTCAGTTTATTGTCCGGATTGTTAGCGTATGACATCAACGCCACTATACGTCTGACCGCCAGAGAAGCCTTCACAGAGAGCGCCTCATCCGAAATCACCGGGAAGCCTTTTTCCAGCAATGACTCAGCTATCAGCGAAGCCTGGCCATTCGTCCTGACCAGTATTCCAATATCAGAATAGTTTGCTCCTGAAGCTGTTAGCCTGTCCACTTCCGCCAACACCGACTGCAACTGAAGGCCGTCATCATGGAGCCCTGTCTTGCAAAGAATAACGTTCACATTTCCGCAAGCCTCTTCCTTCGACTCCACATCTTGCTTCACATCGGAATAGATATCGGATACGACATGAGCGCCGTCGCCGAGAATCCCGTCGAGAGACTTCGCCGCGAACTTGTAGAATCCGTTGTTAAACTCCACTATCGTCCTGGTACTTCGCCAGTTAGACGTAAGGCATTGTTCGTCAGCCATAGGACCGAACTGCGACTTCAGCTCCGAATTCAAGAGATTCCAGTCCGAATTCCTCCACCTGTAAATACTCTGCTTCACGTCGCCCACGATAAGATTCGAGTTGCCGTTGGCCACACTGTTCTCCAGCAGCGGTCGGAAATTCTCCCACTGAATCCGGGCCGTATCCTGGAACTCATCCAACAGGAAATGATCGAACCGCACCCCCAGCTTCTCGTATATGAAAGGAGCATCGCTTCCGTCAATGATGCCTTTCAGTATGGTGTTCGAATCATCCAGACTCAGCACATTCTTCTCTTTCATCAGCGTATCGAAGGAAAGATTCAGTTCAGCACAGAGTCCCAACGCATATATCTGCGCCCTAAGAATCACGGCCGTGTTAAATTCCACATAAGGAGCTTCGAACAGAGCACAAAATTCATTAGCCTCTGTTTCAAGATGTTGCACAAGAGGGAGCAACTGGGCATTGGACTTGGTGAACCATTTGTCTTTATTGGCCAGCGTCGAAAGAAGTGTATCTTTCGGCAGTTCGAAATCCACATAATTCTGCAAGTCCGCGTATTTCTCCAACTGCCTGAAAGTCCTGCCTTTACCCACCGTATCGGCAAGATCCACACCGGCATTGACAAAACCCTGAACTATGGCGGAGGCGATCCGGCGAAGCTCGGAGAGAAACTGCCCGATGATGGCATCGCAGCTCTTTTTCAGTGCGGAAAGGGCTTCTTTCGAATAGGCCGCGGTCTCGTCAATGCCGTTTTTCTCGACGACATCGCGGTGTTCCTCGTTTTTCAGGGCGACGGCCATATCGTACAGACTTTCGCCCATATCGAACCGGCGTCCGCGATCGAGGTTATCTTTAAAACTATCTGTCAGCCAGCCCACTAAGACTTTATCTTTTTCCGTCAGCGAGTCTAAAATCCGGTCCACGCTCTCCTTTATAAGCGAGTTCTTGTCCAGCTCCACCTGATACGAAGCGAACTGTCCGATTTCTCTCGAAAACGCTTTGAGGGCTCGTTGGAAAAACCGGTCGATGGTGCTTACCGAAAACGCGCTGTAATCATTCAATATATTGGACAACAAGGTTTTGGACATCGACGAGATATAGCGTTTATCCTTACCTGTATATTCTTCCATATCGGCGAGATAACTGGATTTCTCAGGATTCGACGCCAAAATATCCAGCTCCTTCAGGATTCTGCCCTTCATTTCGTCTGTCGCCTTGTTAGTAAACGTAACCGCCAGAATATGACGATAAGCATAAGGGTCACCGCTCTGCAGCAGAAGCCTGATATATTCTTTGGCCAATGCAAATGTTTTCCCAGAACCTGCGGAGGCCTTCAGTATTTTTATCTTTTCAGTCATTATCGTCCACAAATTTTTCTAAAATCACAATACTTGCACGTTTCCAGATCTTCTGCTCTCCGGAAATCCATCTCAGGCGAAACCAGTTCCGCGAAAATACCACCCAGTTTCTCCTCCACCAAGTCATTGAACTCAGCGTTACTCATCCCCGTCATAATTCCGGAACTGAACAGTTTCTGTACCGGATAAATCACATTCTGCACCCTGTACCCCTTCAGATCTTTTTCCATAAACCGGTCATAGGCAAACAATTGGAACGCTATCTTCGGCCGTTTGCTGAATTTGGTATCCGGCGAGAAAAGTGTCTCCACAGTCTTCTCCGGCTCAGTGATTTTCACCTCATTTTCCTCCGCCTTGCCCGTCTTGTAATCCACGATTCGCGCCACATCCTCGCTGAAACTGTCCACTCTGTCGATGTACCCGACGAAGCGGAAATCCCCGAAAGACCAATATTTTTTCATCTCAAGCCCAAGAATCCGGAACCTGTCCACGCCTTTCTCGCGCATCAGCCGTCTGTCTTCGGCCAATGTCTTTCTGACATAAGTTTCGAGGACGTTTTCCATCACCAGATTCCTGCCGATCACCTCGTCCGCCTTCAGTTGAGCCTTGATCAGCGCCCGAATCTTCGCCCGAATGACGCCGCTCTCCTCCAGCAGCCCATCGATATACTCCGCAGTAATTACCTCCAGCGGGACCAGTTTTTTTTGGGTCAATGCCTTCTCGACGCTGTCTCTTTCCATACTGAAGTCCGGGGACAGAGCCGCACCGCCCAGATACAGGGCCCACATAGTGTCATGGAACACGTTGCCGAGCATGCTATTATCCAGTGACTCAGCCACATCCTCCTCTTTTTTTAGACCCTTGACCCTGTCATAATAGAACTTCGCAGGACACGATAAATACTCGTTTATGGAAGATACTGAATAGGTCAATGATTTTATAATCCGGATATCTTCTTCTGTTTTATGTATCGGGACAGTGGCATTTTCCGCACCTATAGAATAACGGATTACCTTCCTGTCCATATCCTTATATTTATATTGGTATATCAGCTGTTTTATGTAACGGCTTTCTTCTCCGGACTTAAGTCCCTCTGTTCTGGAATCATATATAAGCCATACATTTTCAGAACGTTGTATCATCCTGAAGAAGTAATATGCCCACACGGCATCCTGATTTTCATAGGTCGGAAGTCCGAATCCTTTTCTGATTTCCGGAGGTATGAATGAAGAACTTACGCTACGCCTCGGGAATACGCCTTCATTACAAGAAAGAATAATCAGATTTGTAAAATCCAACGCTCTTGTTTCGAGGGGTCCCATTATCTGGAGTCCTTTCAGAGGTTCACCCTTGAAAGGAACAGAGACTCCGCCGATAAGCTGCTGAAGCAGACGCATATATGTCACCGGCAGAATCGAAAGCGGTATCGATTTCAGTCTGTTGACAGCCAAGTAATACTGCTTGGCGAAGTTCACTTCCAACGCCATGCCAGACATATCCGCCAATTTGGCACCTATCTTA
The DNA here is from genome assembly GCA_900546925.1 of uncultured Bacteroides sp. Taxonomy (GTDB): domain Bacteria; phylum Bacteroidota; class Bacteroidia; order Bacteroidales; family UBA932; genus Cryptobacteroides. The sequence continues at coordinate 8,398 of UREV01000017.1, read as the reverse complement.
TTCAGAACAGTCAGCTGATACTCACAGAAACGTACAATCTGCTCAGGAGCAGCTTCCTTTATATTTTCCAAGACCGGAGTAAATATCAGGTCGAGCAGCCATGTGCCTTTCAAGTCTGTTTCAGGAATATAGAACTTGGCTTCCGATTTTACCGCCGCGACTTTTTCACGTGTAGCATCGTCTGCAAGGGCTGAAAATATACCCGAATTGAATATCGCCCACACTTGTTTGTGATAGAATGCCCATCCGTCTTTACGCTTTCTGAGATGCAGTTGCAAAGCGGAGATATTGTTCATAAGTCCATAGATTTCACTCCCCGACATAGGATAACCCATGGTGACATTGATAGAACCTATCTCTTCCGGGATGGTGTTCAGAACGGGGATCAGCAGGTTTTCATCAGGGAGAACGATCGCAGTATCAGCGCCTTGCGAATCCAGTCGCCCGACTCCCGACATATCACCGGCCGTCTTTCGCGCGGCGATTTCCTGGAGTATGGACGGAATTTGTTTTGTCTGGCCTACAGATGACGGGATGCTTATCAAGTGGATTTTCGGAGTATTGCCGACGCATGAGTCTTCGCCCGTATCCAACGAAAAAGCCTGTGGAAAATCCAGGACATTGCGGGACATGAACATCGACGCGCGGTTCTCAGTATCCTTCAGCATTGACGAAGAAAAGTCCCAACAGAATTCGGCGATTCCGGCATCCCGCATCTTGCGCATGGCTGTTTTCTCGCACTCATTCAGCGCGTTAAGCCCGACGAAGACGAATTTTTCCGCATGCGGGAAAGCTTCTTTCAGAATATCGGCCGCGCTTTCGGTCTTGAGCCTTTCCGCGAAGTCGCGGTAGACCATGCCTTCATATGCCATTCCTTTATCGGTCAGAGCTTTACGAAAGTTTACATAGAGCGGATACATGAGGTTCCATATTTTGAGGAAGCGCTCTTTCACGTTAGGTTTTTCCGAATCCAAGTCCACGGTCAGTTTGCCGCCTTTCCTGAAGTGATCTACGAATTTAAGTATCGCATTCAGCTGTTCTTCAGTGAGATACGAATAGGTATCCTGCAGATCCTTGAAGTCCGCCACGTTGGTGAAGAGTTTGTCAGGTTCCGCGAGATATTTGTCGGTATCGTCGAAGTCGCCGAGTATGACGTCGCCCCAAAAGATGAATTCGTCGAGAGGTTCGGCGTTCCTGTTCAATGATTTATAACAGTCATACAGTTCCAGAAGCAGGCTTATCCTGTCTGCCGGCCCGCGGTTTCCGACACGGTAGAAGAAGTCGTTCATAGTGATGGTGACGGGGGCTTGCAGCGGAGTGGTCCGCTCGTCGTTTTTTACCGTTTCGGCAAGCCATTTTCCGAAGAATACCATGGAACGGCGGTTAGGAAATATCAGACATGTCTTGTCGATATCCCCTATATCATAATAGTGTTCCGCAACTTGTTTCAGGAATGGTTTCATGTATGCTCGTAGTTTTTTCCGAAAGTTACCCCGATTTTACTCTGAAAACAAGACCTTTCGACTGTTTTCGATAATAATTTGGCATAATACTTGGATATTCAAAAAATATCATTAACTTTGTTCTTCCATTTAGAATTATTCTAAATAGGACATTGGACAGAATATATAAAACACAATTAAAAAAGAGTTTATTATGAAAAAGAAATTTAGATGTCTTGTATGCGGTTACGTCTATGAAGGCGAGAACCCACCTGCAGAGTGCCCTGTATGCCATGCAAAGGCTGACAAATTTGTCGAGATAAAGGAAGAGGGTCCTAAAAGCTGGGCTTGTGAGCATGTTATCGGTGTCGCTAAAGGTTGCGATCCTGAGATTCATGAGGGTCTCGAGGCTCATTTCGCCGGAGAGTGCACTGAGGTCGGAATGTATCTCGCAATGAGCCGTCAGGCAGATCGTGAGGGTTATCCTGAGATCGCCGAGGCCTTCAAGAGATTCGCATTCGAAGAGGCTGAGCACGCTGCCAAATTCGCAGAGCTTCTCGGTGACGTGGTTTGGGATACCAAGACTAACCTCGAAAAGAGAATCGAAGCTGAGGCTGGAGCATGTGAGGGGAAATTGGCCATCGCGACTAAGGCTAAACAGCTGAACTACGATGCTATCCACGACACAGTGCATGAGATGGCTAAGGACGAGGCTCGTCACGGAGCTGGTTTCCAGGGTCTTTACAACAGGTATTTCAAGAAATAAGGAGTATCAGATAATATTCAGAAAGGGCTGACCGTCACATAGCGGTCAGCCCTTTTTTTCACTTTCTGGGAAAAAGTTGCTAACTTTGAATTTTGTAAAAAATCATTGACAATAAAAATTATAGATATGGAAAAAGTAATATTGACAGGCGACAGACCGACCGGAAAACTTCATCTCGGCCATTATGTCGGATCGTTGAAACGTAGGGTTGAACTCCAGAACGAGGGCGACTTCGACAAAATGTTTGTATTTATCGCTGACGCTCAAGCGCTTACAGACAATTACGACAACCCGGAGAAAGTCCGTCAGAACATCATCGAGGTGGCGTTGGACTATCTTTCATGCGGGATCGACCCGAACAAATGTACACTGTTCATACAGTCGATGATTCCTGAACTTACAGAGCTAACTTTCTACTATTTGAATCTTGTGACTGTAGCGAGACTTCAGAGAAATCCTACAGTAAAGTCCGAAATCCAGATGAGAGAGTTCGAGAATTCGCTTCCTGCCGGATTCCTTTGCTACCCCGTAAGCCAGGCTGCCGACATTACTGCTTTCAAGGGAACTATCGTCCCAGCCGGTGAAGATCAAGAGCCAATGCTGGAGCAGACCCGTGAAATCGTACGTAAGTTCAACAGCATCTATGGCGACGTTCTCGTAGAGCCGGAGATCCTTCTCCCTCAGAACTGCATCTGCAACAGACTTCCAGGCACTGACGGAAAGGCGAAGATGAGCAAGTCACTCGGCAACTGCATCTATCTGAGCGATGACGCAGCCACTGTTTGGAAGAAAGTGAAGAAAATGTCCAACGGAGAACCCCGTATGAGCCAGGATGAGCCCGGACATCTTGAGGGCAATGCTGTTTTCACATATATGGAAGCATTCAGCACAAACGAAGATTTCGCTGAGTTCTGGCCAGAGTTCAAGAATTTGGATGAGCTTAAGGAACAGTATGTAAAGGGCGGAATCGGTGACGGAACCTGCAAGAAGTTCCTCAACAGTGTCCTCAACAAGAGACTGGACCCTATCCGCGTACGCCGTCACGAGTTCGAGCAGGACATCCCTGAGGTATTCAACATCCTGAAGAGGGGCACCGAAAAAGCACGCGAAACCGCAGCCCAGACACTCGACGAAGTGCGTAACGCCATGCGTATAAACTACTTCGACGACGCTGCCCTTATCGCAGAACAGGCCAAGAAATACGAAAAATAGTCCGTCGCCTGTAAGATTTATCGTGCAATCCACTTCTCGACGGTGCGGGTCTGTGAGGAAATGTTCACGCCGACCTTGACGAGGTTCTTGCCTTCCTCGAATTTGTAAGGAAGCATGTAGCCCTTGTCGTCAATCTGCTTGAGCGCATCCTCTGCAGTACCTGCGCGGTCGGCTCAAGAAAACATGCTGATAATTATTCATCAAAATCATCAGGGACATCCGCATCGTAGTCGATCTCGCTCCACATGGCTTCGATAGTTCTGCGATCCTTCTTGGTGGGACGTCCGGTGCCACGGTCACGCTTGACGAAAAACGTCTCGACAGGCGCCTCGAGTTTATCCAGTTCAGACTGTGGCGTAAGATTCTCAGCATACTGAGGTACGAGCTGTGCACCTACACGATTCTCTATCAGTCCCGTAACACGATACGTATAATGAATCGCCGCTTTTCTGACCTCTATCCTATCCCCGATGCGGATCATCTTTGAAGGCTTTGCGTCAGCATCATTGACCTTGACACGATTACCCTTGCAGGCATCGGCGGCCTCACTCCTCGTCTTGAAGGCGCGGATGGCCCAGAGATACTTGTCTATTCTAACTTCTTCTGCCATAATCTAATTCATTCTGCCTGGATTCTTTCTCAGAAACTCTTCGACTGACATTTTCGTTCCGCCCTCCGAAGTGAATTTATCATCATCGTCATCACCTGGGAGTTTGGACTCAGCGTCAGGGTCGATGTATTCGTCCGGCTCGTCGTAAGGTTCTATCGTAACTTCGAGCAGAACAGTGTCTCTGCCCTGCGGAACCATATAGAAATCGGTCACCTCGGCCGGAACAAGAATCGCCTCACCGGCATTGACATCGAACTTATTCACACCCGCCTCATCCTTCTGGATCTGCAACGATGCCGAGCCGCTCACACAGACATAGACTAAGAACGCGTCAGTCGTGCCGGTATTTATGTGCAACATATCCTTCAGGCGCACCTTTGTTACCGTGAACTCCCTTACAGATACCAACTTGTCTGTTATATTATCAGCCGAATCAGAGACCGTCTTTACATGAGCATCGTGAACTCTGTCCGAATGTCCGCCTGCGGGTATGGTCAATGCCGAATCATACTGGCCAAGATTTACGAAATCCAACGCGGCTTCCAACGAAAGTTCCTCCGTATCAGATAGAGACGACTCGTTCATAAGATTTTTGCGGGCACGTGACTGACGACCCTCGCCGGCTGGATCAGCAGTAAACCCTGCCACAGCGGAATCCACAGCATTTCCCCAATTATAAATACGGAAATCCAGATCGGAAGACTCCGCGATTTCAGCCACAACGACCCCATCCGACGCCGAATGTACAAGTCCTGCAGGGATAAGAAAAGCATCCCCGTTATGCGGCGTAACCACATTCAAAACTTCCTCCAAAGTTCCCGCGTGACACCTTTCATAAAGCTCCGTAGCAGACACTTCACGACGGAATCCCATATACAACTTCGACCCCGGCTCGGCATCCACCACATACCACAACTTCACCTTCCCGAGCGTATCATAACGCTGTGACGCGACCTCATCATCAGGGCACACCATCAACGGCATACGTCCACGTATATCCATGAATTTCACCATAATAGGAAATTGTCTTCCATAAAATGAATAGACATTTTCCCCCACGATATCCTCCAGATATGTCTCCAGAATCTCGCTGATCGTACTGCCTTCAAGCCATCCTCCCACAACCTCCGAATCGCAAAAACCGAGATCTGCCAACTCGAAACTCTCGCCCACTTTATCATTCACAGTAAGCGGCATCTCGACAAACTTTTTCTTCCCGCCAGCCGTCGTCCCGGCCTCCACCTTCTCCGAAAAAGACTTGCCCAAATTCCCGACCAGCCAGCTGCCGCCCCAGGAAGACCGTCCCGCAACCGGTCTAAATTTCAGCGGGTATAATTTTTTCTTTTTTTGTTCCATGTCAATGCTTTTTTCACATTATACTCCACATTTCGCTTACACACTACGCAAGCCGAAAAGACAAATATAACTCTTTTCCACGACTTGTGGAATCGGAGTCGTATTCGTATCTTTGTAAAAACTTAATAATAAATAAAAATGGCAGACGAGAAGATCATCTTTTCCATGAACAGGGTAGGAAAGGTCCTCCCATCAAGCAACAAAATCATACTTAAAGACATCTGTCTATCATTCTTTTACGGGGCGAAGATCGGTATCATCGGTCTGAACGGTTCAGGTAAATCCACATTGATGAAAATCATAGCAGGCGTAGAGCAGAGCTATCAGGGCGAAGTGGTTTGGGCGCCGGGATACAGCGTGGGCTACCTGGAGCAGGAACCTCAGATGGATCCGGAGAAAACCGTATTGGAAGTGGTTCAGGAAGGCGTTCAGGAGATTATGGATATCCTGAAGGAATACGAAGAGGTTAACCTCAAGTTCTGTGAGCCTATGAGCGATGACGAGATGAACAAACTCATCGAGAGGCAGGGCGAGCTGACAGAGAAAATCGAGCACTGCGGAGGATGGGAAATCGACTCCAAGCTGGAAAGAGCCATGGATGCGCTCCAGTGCCCTCCTGCAGATGCCAAAATCGCCAACCTCAGTGGTGGAGAAAGACGTAGGGTAGCATTGTGCCGTCTCCTGCTCAAACAGCCGGATGTGCTCCTCCTCGACGAGCCTACCAACCACCTCGACACCGAGAGTATCCAGTGGCTCGAAGCACATTTGCAGCAGTATAAGGGAACAGTAATCGCCGTAACCCACGACCGTTACTTCCTCGATGATGTAGCCGGTTGGATCCTTGAGCTCGACCGCGGAGAAGGTATTCCTTGGAAAGGAAACTACTCTTCATGGCTCGACCAGAAAACTAAACGTCTGGAGATGGAAGAGAAACAGGAGAGCAAGCGTAGAAAGACATTGGAACGTGAGCTTGAATGGGTCAGAATGGCTCCGAAAGCGCGTCACGCCAAGTCCAAGGCCAGACTCGGCGCTTATGAAAAACTCGCCAGCCAGGACGGAAAGGAGAAAGAAGCTAATCTCGAGATCTATATCCCTGACGGGCCGAAGCTCGGAAATAAAGTTATTCAGTTCAATGATGTTTCTAAGGCTTATGGTGACAAACTCCTGTTCGAACATCTCTCATTCGTACTTCCACCGGCCGGTATCGTCGGCGTAATCGGACCTAACGGAGCGGGTAAAACCACATTGTTCCGTCTTATCATGGGACTCGAACAGCCTGATAACGGAGAGATCACTATCGGTGAGACTGTAAAACTGGCATACGTGGATCAGCAGCATAAGAGCATTGACCCAGAAAAGACTGTATTCCAAACTATTGCGGATGGTTCAGACTGGATCAGACTCGGCAAACGCGACGTAAACGCACGTGCATATGTTTCACGTTTCAACTTCACGGGTGCAGACCAGGAGAAGCTCTGCGGAGTACTATCAGGAGGTGAAAGAAACAGACTCCACCTTGCTCTCACACTTAAGGATGAAGGTAACGTCCTTCTGCTCGACGAGCCTACCAACGACGTGGATGTAAACACGATACGTGCTTTGGAGGAAGGTCTTGAAAACTTCGCCGGCTGTGCGGTAGTAATCTCACACGACCGTTGGTTCCTCGACCGTATCGCCACACACATCCTCGCATTCGAAGGCGACTCTCAGGTTTACTTCTTCGAAGGTTCTTATTCGGAATACGAGGAGAATAAGAAGAAACGTCTCGGTGACGAAGAACCTAAGAGATTCAAGTACAAGAAGTTGATGGAGTAATCAACAATCTTATTCATCAGTGGAAAGTAGAAGTTCGGACTTGAAATAATCATAAAAAGTATTATCTTTGGAAAGGTGTAAAGTTTTGGACTATGGAGACAACGATTAGGAGATTCCCGATTGGGATACAGACATTTGCGGAAATTATATCCGGCAAGTATATATATATTGACAAGACGGGCTATGTCAATGACATTGCGGATAAGTACAAATACGTTTTCTTGAGCCGGCCGCGCAGGTTCGGCAAGTCGTTGCTGTCTTCTACTTTCCATTGCTATTTCGAGGGGCGGAAGGAACTTTTCGAAGGGCTCAAGGCCGGAGAAATGAAAAAGGAATGGATTAAACATCCTGTTTTTCATTTCGATATGTCTACGGCTAAACATTTGAATGAGGAGCAGTTGCTTGAAGAACTCGACAAGAAATTGTATGAGTATGAACTCGTCTATGGGCGCGGAGAAAAAGATATAAATCCCAATCAACGCTTGGAGGGTTTGGTTCATCGAGCTTTCGAGCAGACCGGCCAGAAAGCCGTCATCATCATTGACGAATATGACGCGCCTTTATTGGACGTGATGAACGACAAGTCCAAGTTGCCGGCACTCAGGCAGATAATGAGGAATTTCTACAGTCCGATCAAGAGCCTCGACCCGTATCTGAGGTTCGTTTTCCTCACCGGAATCAACAAGTTTGCACAACTCAGCATTTTCAGCGAGCTGAACAATCTGAAAAATATCTCGATGATGCCGCAGTATTCCGCCATTTGTGGTATTTCCCAGACGGAACTGGAGAACCACATGAAGCCAGAAGTGCAAGCACTTGCAGATGAGCAGGGAATCACATTCGCAGAAGCAATCGGCCACCTGAAAGCCAATTATGACGGATATCACTTCTGCAGCAAATCCGAAGATATTTATAATCCGTACAGTCTTCTCAATGCATTGTCAGATAAGAATTTCGGCAGTTACTGGTTCGACACCGGTACCCCGACCTACCTCGTCGAAAGACTTCGGAAAAACCCTATCGACGAAACGACATTGGACAACATCCCGCTCGTTCCGCAATCCGATTTCGATGTCTCGCCCGAGATTTCGGAGAATTCATTGCCAATGCTTTATCAGACCGGTTACCTGACCATCAAGTCATACGACGAGAGGATGCAGCTCTATACACTCGGATATCCGAATAAGGAAGTCAAAA
>UREV01000016.1 GCA_900546925.1 uncultured Bacteroides sp. | reverse complement strand
TATAGAATCTATAAGATCTTTGGATAACTTAAACACGGAACTTTGCAGGTGAGCCAAAATTTCCCTAACTTTGAACTTTTGAGAACTTATTTGCACATAATATTAACACTTGAGCGGAGGTCTTACAATATTATGACTATTAGACGTAACATAAAAAAAGCAATATCAGTAATCCTGGTAGCATGTGTCTGTCAGTTTCTTTTCGCGGCGCCGCAGGGTGACAAAGTCGCAAAGAAGGCTATAAAATCCACGCTCAGCACGATGAGTGTGCGCAGTAAAGTGGCACAGCTCATATTCGCGGACGTGTTCCCTGAGGGATCGGATGAACGCAAGGCTGCAGATGACAGCATCATCGTGAAGGAACAGCTCGGCGGAATTATCCTTATGGAAGGGTCCATCGGACAGACGGAGGAGGTCGTGAACAGATTGCAGTCGAAAAGTCGTATTCCGCTGGCAGTCAGTATAGACGGAGAGTTCGGCGTAGGCATGAGAGTGACAGAATTCGAGAAATATCCACGACAGGGAAAGCTCGCCAAACTGCCGAATGATTCGCTCGTTTACGAGATGGGACGACAGATCGCCGAAGATATGCATTCGCTTAAAATCGACATAAATTTCGCGCCGGTAGTCGATGTGAACGTTCATCCGGAAACAGGTTCCATGAAAGACAGAAGTTTCGGCCCGGACAAACATTTGGTAGCGGAATACGGCTCGGCTTTCATGCGCGGAATGCAGGACAACGGTGTCATCGCCTGCGCCAAGCATTTCCCTGGACATGGGGACACAGCCACCGACTCGCACCATGCACTGCCAGTGCTGGACTTCCCTATGGAACGTCTTGACACTCTGGAACTTTACCCATTCAGAAGGCTTATGGACGACGGCGTGGAAATGGTCATGGTAGGACACCTGCAAGTTCCGGCCTTGGACTCCCTTCCTGCATCCGTGTCTTATAACGTCATAACCGGACTGCTTCGCAAGAGGATGAATTACGAGGGCATCATAACCACGGACGCGCTGAATATGAAAGGCGTCCTGGCTCCGTTCGACGGGTCTTATGAACGTGCTGCCCTCGGAGCATATATCGCCGGCGCGGACATTCTGCTTATGCCCAAGCATATTACTGAAAGTATCGACCTGATAGTTAATTATATAGGGAACGACCCGAAGAAACTGGAAGACCTGGACCGCAGAGTTTCACGAATATTGATGATGAAAATTATTTGCGGCAAACTTCTGATTTCCCGCGAGAGTACTCACGCGGTAGCCTATGACGAATTTTTCAAGGGCTCACGAGACAACAAATTATCGCACAAGCGTTTACACTTAATACCAGGAGACCTTATGATCGATCCGGCCCAGGTTTCGCCCGCCGCCACTTCCACTCTTATAAAGAGGATCAATGCTGGTATCTAAGGTGAATTTTTAGTAACTTTGTACGATATCATCAAAACAGCAGGAAATGTCATTCGTACACCTTCACGTCCATACCCAGTATTCGATTCTTGACGGACAAGCGTCTATTGAGAATCTGTTTAACAGAGCCGAGGAACTCGGCATGCCAGGTCTGGCCATAACGGACCATGGCAACATGTATGGTGTAAAGGAGTTCTTCAAATACGCAGCCAAGCATCCGTCGGTAAAACCGATCATCGGATGTGAAATCTATGTGTCTAAAGGAGACCACAGGGTAAAGGAGAAAGGATATTACCACCTTATTCTGCTGGCCAAGAACTACAACGGTTACAAAAATCTCATGAAAATCGTGTCCACAGGCCATCTGGAGGGCATGTATTACAAACCGAGGGTTTCGCACGAAGTCATCGAGAAATATCATGAAGACCTGATATGCTCTTCTGCATGTATGGCCGGCGAGATACCGAGAATGATATTGGCCGGAGACATAGCAGGCGCCGAGAAAGCCATTGAATGGCACAAGAGAGTATTCAAAGATGATTATTATCTGGAGGTCATGCTCCATAAGACAGAAGTTCCTGGACTCTCTCTTGAAGTCTACGAAAAGGAAAAGGAGTATGATGAGGTTATCTTCGACCTGGCCGAGAAACATGGAGTAAAAGTCATAGCCACGAACGACGCTCACTTCGTAAGAAAAGAGGACGGACCGGCACACGACAGACTTATCTGCCTCACTACCAATGCCTACATCGATGATCCTGACAGGCTCAGATATACCCAGCAGGAGTATTTGAAGAGCGAGGAGGAGATGGCAGCATTATTCCCGGGCCATCCGGAAGTCATCACCAACACATTGGAAATCTGCGACAAAGTCGAGAGTTACTCGATCGACCGCGGACATGTGTTGCCTAAGTTCCAGATAGACCCTGACTTCCTCGCGGACATTGACAATCAACTGGAAAAATATAAGGATGTCATCGACGCGGGACGGTGCGACGAGAAAGGCAATGACCGTGGTGAGGAATTCCGCTATTCGGTGGCGTTCCTATGCCATTTGTGCTATAAAGGTGCGCATGAGAGATATGGGGAGACATTGAACCAAGAGACCTCAGAGCGACTGGACTTCGAGCTGAAGACTATCTCGCGAATGGGTTTCCCTGACTACTTCCTCATCGTTCAAGACTACATCGCCGCGGCTCGTGCACACGGCATTTCCGTAGGACCCGGACGTGGTTCCGCCGCTGGTTCCGCAGTGGCTTACTGCTTGGGTATCACCAACTTGGACCCTATCAAGTACGACCTCCTGTTCGAGCGTTTCCTTAACCCTGAACGAGTATCCATGCCGGATATCGACGTGGATTTCGACGATGATGGACGTTATCGCGTAATCCAGTATGTACAAGATCATTACGGTGTCGATCACGTATCTCATGTGATTACTTTCGGCACCATGGCGGCGAAGGGCGCCATAAAGGATGTGGCACGAATCAGCCGTCTGCCTCTGGATGAGTCCAACAGGCTTACCAAGATGATTCCGGACAAGCCTATCACTGTCACGGAGACTTCAGAGGTAGAACTGAAGGAGGGTGAAGAGCCGGAAAACGGTGAAAGAGTCATCGAGAAAGACGGAAAGCGTTATAAGATAGTCAAGAAGGATTCTGACAAGAAGCCGACACTCAAGAACTGTGTGAAATATGTTCCTGAACTGAAGAATGAGTACGAAAATGGTTCCCCGCTTGTAAGAGAGGTACTTAACTATGCGCTTCAGCTCGAAGGATGTATACGTCAGGTAGGTATCCACGCCTGTGCGATGATTATCGGACGAGGAAACCTGACTGATTATATCCCTATCACCCTGGGTGTGGACAAGGCCACAGACCAGAAAGTATGGGTATCGCAGTATGAGGGTTCGTTCATCGAGGACGTGGGTATGCTCAAGATGGACTTCCTGGGTCTCAGGACATTGTCTATCATCAAGATATGCCTGGCCGAGGTAAAGAAAAGATTCGGCATCGACATTGACATAGAAAAAATTCCTATCGACGACCCGAAGGCCTACGAGATATATTCGAACGGTGATACGAAGAGCGTGTTCCAGTTCGAGTCCCCTGGTATGATGGAATGGCTCCAGAAGCTGCATCCTGAGCGCTTCGAGGACCTTATCGCGATGAATGCGCTGTATCGTCCGGGACCTATGGATTATATCCCGTCATTCGTAGCCAGAAAACGGGGCGAAGAGCCTATCACATACGACCTTCCGGCGATGGAAGAGTTCCTGAAGGAGACTTACGGCGTCACTGTCTACCAGGAACAGGTCATGCTTATCTCTCAGAAGGTGGCAGGATTCTCGAAAGGTAAGGCGGATAAGCTTCGTAAAGCGATGGGTAAGAAGAAGATAGACATTCTTCAGTCTCTTTACAACGACTTCATCGAGGGAGGTAAAAAGAACGGTCATCCGGAAGACGTATTGAAGAAAATCTGGAAGGACTGGGAGAAATTCGCTTCTTACGCATTCAACAAATCCCACGCGACATGCTACGCCTGGGTAAGTTACCAGACCGGATGGCTGAAGGCTCATTATCCGTCAGAGTTCCAGGCCGCCAACCTCAGCATGAATAAGAACAACATGGCTGAGATTCAGGCGATTATGGCCGACTGTAAGAAGCATAGGATAAAGGTCCTGAACCCGGATGTGAACGAGAGCGAATCGAACTTCACCGTAAACAAGAACGGCGACATCCGCTTCGGAATGGGCGGAATGAAAGGCTTCGGCGCCAACATCGTGGATGCTATCGTAGCAGAGCGTGAGGCAAACGGCTCATTTAAAGACATTTATGACTTTAGTGAGAGGATGGCAGGCATCGTGAACCGCAAGGCCATGGAGTCGCTCGTTTACGCCGGCGCATTCGATTCATTCGGCATTGAACGCAGCAGATACTTCCTGATCGGAAGCGACGGACTCCAGTTCCTCGACGAACTGCTGAACTACGCATCCGTGACCAAGAAAAATGCGGAAGATGACGCGGCATCGCTTTTCGGTGACGCTGAGGAACTTAAGGCTGAAAAACCGGAACCGCCGGCTATGGTCGGCGAGGCAGATTTGCTGGAACTTCTCAAGAAAGAAAAAGACATGGTGGGAATGTACTTGTCCGACCATCCTCTGAAAAGATATGAATTTGAACTGGAGACGTTTACAAGCTGCCGTCTGTCGGAATTGGACGATTTGGTTACGGAGTGTGAACGCGAGCACAGACAGCAGAAAGTATTTATAGCCGGCTTCATCACAAGCACCGAAGTAAAGACGTCGCGCACAGGTAAACCATTCGCCAAGACCACGCTAGAGGACTTCAGCGGCACGTATGAATTGGCATTGTTCGGAAAGGACTACGAAACCTTCATGCCGTACCTCACCGAGCACACAGCCATCTTCGTAGAAGGTGAGATAAGGGAAGCATACTTCTCCAAATCCGACGATAATGAGAAAACGACCAACGCCCCTTACAAGTTCAGAGTGAAGAAGATAAGCCTTCTGGGCAACATCGGCGATGCCCTGCTTTCAGGCTTCACCATCGAGCTCTCGACGCCTATGGTAAGCGCCGATTTCCGCAAACATCTCATGTCCGTGGTAAAAGCCAGCAAGGGCACAGTGCCGTTCTCGATACTGCTGAGCGACCCTAAGACTCAGTATGTCATAGAGTTCCAGTCCAGGAAGTATCAGGTCGCAGTAACGGCTGATTTCATTTCGGAGATAAAGAACCTCGGTCTCAGATACAAGGTTCTGCGCAAGACGCTCGCCTAAAGGTTCGCCCCGGCCACGATATTCGCCACGACCGCCCGCAAGCGCGCAAGACTGCCTGTATCCTCCGGATGAACCCTATGAGCCAAAATGATGACCGCAGTTTTCCGTTTCAGGTCAATGACGATAGACGTTCCTGTATAGCCTGTGTGACAAATAGTTGCGTCCATACTGAAAAGGTCTCCGCGAGGTCCTGCATGAGAGCTGTGATGATCCCATCCCAGGGCTCTTCCTACTTTCGGGTCAATGTCTTCGGGCACTTTGGACATGAGTCCGACTGCTGCAGGAGAAAGAATACGATGGCCCTGTATCTCTCCCCCATTCATTATCGCTGCACAGATTACGCTCAGGTCTCGTGCGTCGGAAAATACACCGGCATTGCCTGAATTACCTCCATTAAGACGTCGTGCCAATGGATCATGTACAGAACCAAGCAGCGGAATGCCATCCGCCTGCACTTCAGTAGGAGCGCATAACGACTTGATTTCCTGATATGTATAACCGGATTTGCGAGTTCCTGCTTTTATGAATGTACTGTCCAAATACATGGTGTGTTTCAGTCCCAGCGGAGCGAAAACGTTCTTCTCTGCGTAATCACAAAGTCTCTCCCCTGTCACTCGTTCCAATATCGCTTGCAATGATATGAAATTCAAGCAACTGTACATAAAATCTGTGCCAGGTTCGAAGTTACGTCCTGCCTTTTCCGCGATGTATCTTACCAGAGAATCAGGGGTACTCTCGCCATATTCCTTCACATAACTGTTTACATTCAGATATGGATCTATACCAGAAGAATGTGTAAGCAAGTGCTCGACTGTAATCGTCACCGGCTTGACACCATTAGCCATCGCTGCGCTGTCCGGAATCCACTTGGCGAATCCCGGAATATACATGCTCACAGGGTCATGCAACCGAACCTTTCCCTGTTCTATCAACTGCATGAATGACAATGTAGTTCCTACGCATTTGCTGCAGGAAGCCAGGTCGAACATAACATCATCCGTCATCTTGACCGTATCTGGAACAACTGATTTGTTGCCGTAGGCTTTCAGATATGCTATCCTGTCCCCTTTCACTACAGAGACGACTGCACCCGGAATAAGATGTTGCGAAATGGCATCATTCACGGCGCTGTCCAACAAGTGTGCGGCATGACGACTCATCTGCATTGACCTCAACGGCATTGGCCCTGAACCTCTTGGACCGGCAGGGACATAAACGACGGCAGCCGCCAGAAGGACGGCCGTCGCAACTATTTTATTTACAATTGTTTTCATCAGAATACGAGCACCGCTTTAATCGGGAAATGGTCTGAAATATAGGTACGTTCCATGTATGGTTTCGTGATGACTTCGAAAAGGGTGCAGGCGGTAAAACCGGAATAGTAGATATAGTCGATTACGCTGCCGCCCTTGCCCCAACCGTTGTAAGTGATTCCGTTATCGGTCTTTACGGCTGTGTTTCTCGCGCTGAGCATCATGGCGTTAAGACCGTCCAGGATATGGTTGTCCGGCTTGGTGTTAAAGTCTCCGGTAAGAATCATCGGATAACCTTCCTTGTTCATTTCCTTAATCTTGTTCACGATGAGTTCGAGGCCTTTTTTCCTGGCTTCCACTCCCACGTGGTCCAGATGAGTGTTCACGTAATAGAACTTCTTGCCGCTCTTCTTGTCTTTCATCAGGGTCCAGGTAGCTGTTCTCATGCACGCGGCGTCCCAACCTTTGGAAGGCTCGTCAGGAGTCTCGGAGAGCCAGTATGTTCCCCATTTCAACATCTTGATTTTCTTGGAGTTATAGAAGATGGACATATGCTCGCCCTTGCGCTTTCCGTCTTCTCTGCCGACGCCGACGCATTTATATCCTTCACAATATTCGTCCATATAGCGCACCTGATAGTCGAAAGCTTCCTGTACGCCGAAGACGTCCGGCTTCTGATCTTCGATCATCATCGCCGAAGCCGGATAGCGGTATTCCCATGAATTAGTGCCGTCCTTAGCCTCGCCCATTCGTATGTTATAAGAGATTACTGTAATTTCCGCCGGCTTGTCGTTGCCCGCAAATATAGGGGTTATGGTCAATGCTGCCGCAACGGTTAAAAGTAGTTTTTTGAATGTCATGATATCTTAGTAATTGTTATATCTTCAAATGTAGAAATAATATGTTACTTTTGCACTATAAAATGTAAAAGTTTCAGTATGGAAAAGAAGAATTTCAGTGATATCGGCAAGATAGAGGCTATCAAAATGTTGTTTCATGAATCTGATTTCAAGCAGAGCGAAGGAACGGCATTCCTCGGAGGAGAGAAGGGTTCAGTCATCAGGACGGCATCGAGGATGTGGCTTGAGGGAATAGATTTCGACCTGACTTATTTTCCACTGAAGCATCTCGGATACAAATGTGTCGTGGGAACAGTAGGGGAACTTTACGCTTCGCTCGCCAGACCTTGTTCGATTTCGGTGAGACTGGGCATTTCCGCCAAACTGGACCTGCCCCAGATCAGCGAATTGTGGAACGGTATCTGTTCTGCAGCATCAGAGCATAATATCACCAAAGCGGACTTGGATCTGATTCCATCACGTAACGGACTGGCCATCAGTATAGTTATAACGGGAATTTCATCCGCCAAGTTCTCTGAGAATCGAAAATCCGCGCAGAGCAAGGACCTTGTATGTATTTCCGGCAATGTCGGAGCGGCATTTTTGGGTATGAGTCTGCTTGAGCGAGAAAAGAGGAAATTCGAGAAAGCCGGTGATGTTACAGGTCAGCCAGACCTGGAGAAATATCGTATGCTCGTCGGTGCTTATCTGAAACCGGAGCTGAATCCAGACATCGTCGGACAGTTTTCAGACAGCAGCATAACTCCGTCTTATGGATATCTCGTGAACAGAGGCTTAGGAGATGCAGTCAGGAGACTTCACAGAGACAGCGGACTTGGAGTGAAACTGTACACAGACAAGATTCCTTTCGAGGGAAATTCATTCGAGGTCGGCAAGATACTTGACATCGACCCTATTTCTGCCGCAATGAACGGGGGTGACGATTTCAGACTGCTCTATGTCATTCCATTATCTCAGTACGAGACCTTCAGACATGATTTCCAGACATTTTCTATCATAGGTCACATCGCCAAACCTGATGTCGGCGCAGTACTTGTCACGCCGGAGGGTGCCGAACTGCCGATCAAGGCTCAGGGATGGAACAATGACGAAGAGTATTAATAAGTAATATTTATGAAAAAATTAACTGTTTTGGCCGTAGCTTTCGCTATGGTCTGCATGCCGTCTACAATGACAGCTCAGAAATTATCTGGCCTTCTTAAGAAAGCCGCATCTTCAGATGTCGTTAACTCAGTAATAAATTCGTATGTGCCGGGTGCAAACTCTGTGAGTCTGCCAGGTTCATGGACTTATATAGGAGCAGCAGTTTCGCTTACAGGAGAGAATGTTCTTTCAAATGTAGCCGGTTCAGCCGTAACGTCAGAAATAGAAGAAAAAATAGATGATTATCTCCAGAAGATAGGTATAAAGTCAGGCAGCGTTTCTTTCACTTTCAACGAGGATAAGTCATTCACCTGCACTATTTTCGGAATGTCTTTCAACGGAACATGGCAGATTAACGACGAGGCAAAGAAGGTCACTCTCCAGTATGGCAAGGTGATGAAGTACCTCTCCATGACAGGAACATTGACCCGAACCACAGACGGGTGCGAGATGCTCTTCGACGCAGACAGATTCCTGGCCTTCGTGAAGACCGCGCTTTCCTATGCCGGAAAGAGTTCAAGCACCGCGAACACCGTCAGCAGCCTGACAAGTTCATACAAGGGAATGAAGCTCGGATATAAACTTGCGCGCAAATAGCAGTTTTTAAAGATTACTTAATGCAACCCGCTAAGGTCTAAGGTAAATTGGACATTGGCGGGTTTCTTTGTACCGCGCGCGAGAAGTAGATGTTATAAAATTTGCAGAATCGCCAGTTAATGCTAAATTTGAATCAATAACTAAAGAATAACAAATGACAAAAAAATCACTGATTGTCGCAAGTGCGATATTATGCGCTTTCGGATGGTCCTGTTGCAATTCAGTACAGGACCAGGCCGGAAAGTTGAACGCGGAAGCGGCCAAAGAGTACCTCACCCCTATCAGACCCGCTTCTGAGGGCCGCAACCCTTGCTGGAATGAGTTCTGCAAGAAGTTCACCTACGCCCCAACTTTCGATATAAAACCCTCAGAAGGAGCTGTCGCCTATAGGTTTAAGGTCAATGCTGAAGAAGGTTCAGGTGAATGGACTTTCACTTCATCAGATCCTACAGCTGACCTATCCCCTATTTGGGCCTCCATCCCACCTTCCAAGGTTAAGCTGACAGTGCTCGCACTCGATGACAAGGACAATGTGAAAGATACTGTGTATCAGCGCAGTTTCCTTAGAGATTTTCCTTTCGAAGGGCCTTACAACTCTAACGTGAGACCATATAAAGAGGCTGCGCTTATGGCTGCACTTTATATTCACAAGACACCCGGTGCACAAAAATTTAAAGAGACATTGACCCCAGACCTGGATCTTTACTCGCATTTCACTTATGCGAACAAGGTTATCGGCGGTCTTATCAGCGTCGAAGCCAAAATCGCGAAATATGTACCGGCATTGAAAGAAGACGCCTTGCTGATAGCGAAGAATGCAGCTCAGTTCCTGATGGATCAGAGCCGTCCCGAGGGCGATAGACTGGCGTTTTTCCCGCCAACTTATTACGGAGACAAGGTGGCTTCCAAGAAGGACTGGAATGTGGGCAGAACTATGACCATGGATGCTTGCTATTCCGGAAACGCCTTCCTCGATCTTTTCGATGTGACTGGTGATTCACTTTATTTTGATAGGGCGTTAAGGATAGCTGATACGTTCGCGAAGATTCAGAACGAGGATGGTTCTTTCCCTATAAAGGTGTATTTCGAGACCGGAGAGCCAGTAAACGGAGCTAAAGCTATGTTGCATCCAATCCTTAACTATACGCGTCGTCTGGAGCGCGAATACGGCATTACGAAGTATGCTGACATGAGTGCGCGCGCCGCAAAGTGGATGAAAGAAGTAGCTCTGGAAACTTTCGACCTTACAGGACAATTCGAAGATGTCACGGTAGAGGGATTGAAGCCGTATCAGAATCTGACGAACTGTACGGCTGCCCCTTATGCGTCGTATATTCTGAACGGACATCCGACTTCTGAGGAAATAGAGGATTCTCGCGACCTTATCCGCCTCAGTGAGGATCAGTTTGTGCATTGGAATGCACTGACTAACAAGGATGGAGTGCGTCCTATCGCAACTCCTTGCGTTTATGAGCAGCACCGTTATCAGGTTCCTGTGGACAACAGTACCTGCAACGTGGCCAATGCTTATCTCGACTTGTATGAGGCTACCGGTGATAAGTTAGCTTTCGCCAAGGCTAAGGCGCTTATAGATAATCTCACTGTAGTCCAGAACATTACAAATGGTCAGATTCCTACTACGTTCGATTTGCGCGATCCTGAGCGTAACAAGAGGCGTTCTTACTGGATTAATTGTTCCAATGCTTCTATAACTATTCTGCTTCGTATGGCGGAATTAGTGGGAGAAGAATAATATAACTACAATAATAAAAGAACCAGGTACCGGAAATAAAATCTCTGGTGCCTGGTTTTATTATGTAAGAGCCATGTCTAGTAACTCTAAAGAAATAACCTACCTCAGATTAGGAGAAGATTTTCGAGGATAGATCTATTTTCGAAGAAGGAGTGTGCCGGTGGCACATGACTGATGAGAAAAGAAATATAGCCCGAAAAGATTCCCTGAGATGCGGTTGGTTATTTTATTAGAGTTACTTAAGCCAATCCTCTGAGGAGGTTCGACATGTTCACTTTCTTGTCTATCATGGCACGGAGTTCTGAAATAGGAACTCTAACCTGCTCCATGGTGTCGCGGTCACGTACAGTTACGCAGTTATCTTTAAGAGAGTCGTGGTCCACCGTTACGCAGAAAGGTGTACCGATGGCATCCTGACGACGATATCTCTTACCGATGCTGTCTTTCTCATCATACTGATAGTTGAAGTCGTATTTAATCTCGTCCACAACTTTCTGTGCAAGCTCAGGAAGGCCGTCTTTCTTAAGAAGAGGAAGTACAGCCACCTTTATAGGAGCGAGCGGTGCAGGAATACGGAGAACTACACGAGACTCGCCACCTTCGAGCTCTTCTACTGTGTAAGCGTGAGAAAGGACAGCGAGGAACATACGATCCACACCGATAGATGTCTCTACGCAGTACGGAGTATAACTTTCGCCTGTCTCAGGATCGTAGTACTGAATCTTCTTTCCTGAAAGTTTAGCATGGTTGCCGAGGTCGAAGTCTGTTCTGGAGTGGATTCCCTCGAGCTCCTTGAAACCAAATGGGAAGTTAAACTCGATATCAGTAGCGGCATTGGCATAATGAGCGAGTTTCTCGTGATCGTGAAAACGATAGTTCTCAGCACCCATACCGAGGTTCACGTGCCAGTTAAGACGTGTCTGCTTCCAATATTTGAAGAAGTCCATCTCAGTACCAGGCTTGCAGAAGAACTCCATTTCCATCTGCTCGAACTCTCTCATACGGAAAATGAACTGACGGGCAACGATCTCATTTCTGAATGCCTTACCTATCTGTGCTATACCGAAAGGAATCTTCATACGACCTGTTTTCTGCACGTTAAGATACTCCACGAAGATACCCTGAGCGGTTTCAGGACGGAGATAAATCTTGTCATCAGCGTTACCTGTATTGCTGATCTGAGTGCTGAACATCAGGTTAAACTGACGAACATCTGTCCAGTTTGCAGTACCCGAAATAGGGCAGACAATGCCGCAATCGAGGATAATCTGCTTATACTCATTCAGGTCATTTGCCTGCTCTGCTGCTACATATCTTGAGTGAACAGCCTCGTATTTGGCTTTTTCACGAAGGACATTAGGGTTAGTCTCACGGAATTTAGCCTCATCGAAGTTTTCTCCGAATTTCTTACGTCCTTTAGCTACCTCTTTCTCGATTTTCTCATCGATTTTGCCGAGATAATCCTCTATGAGGTTATCTGCACGATATCTTTTTTTGGAATCCTTGTTGTCGATAAGCGGGTCGTTGAATGCTGCCACATGACCTGAAGCAACCCATGTCTTAGGGTGCATGAAAATGCAAGAATCGATACCGACTACATTCTCATGAAGACGAGTCATAGACTCCCACCAATATCTCTTGATGTTATTCTTAAGTTCCACACCCATCTGGCCGTAATCATAAACGGCTGCCAGTCCATCATAGATCTCGCTTGAAGGGAATATGAATCCATACTCCTTACAATGCGCTACCAAGACCTTGAAAAGTTCATCTTGTGTCATATCTGCGTTATTTAAAATTTTCGTCAAATTACAAATTTAATGATTTACTTTCGAAAAAGTTCAGGGAAAGCCGACTTTATCTCTTCACTTATTATTTGTCGGAGCGGAATCATCACGAAATCTCGCTCAGCCATCTGCTTGTGAGGTATCGTAAGCCTTTCTGTATCAATTCTTTCCTGTCCGTAAATCAATATATCTATGTCTATCGGCCGCGAGTGATATACCCTCTTTCCTTCCGCGTCGAATTCTATGTTTTCTTTCCGCCCAAGGTCCCGTTCAATCGTCTTGCAGATATCCAGGAGAGCTGTCGGCGTTACATCTGCATTGACCTGACCCATGAGGGCGCAGTTCAGGAAATTCTGCGGAGCCTCGAAGCCCCAAGGGGCTGTCTCGATGATGTCGGAGACCGTCAGGATGCGGATTCCGGCTTGGGTCAATGCTGCCAGCGCGTGGTCGATATTCGCCTGCCTGTCACCTTCATTAGTACCAAGTCCGAGGTATATCTCTATCGTGTCCATTACATGTCTCCGTCAAGTCCGAGGTCTATGCGGGCTTCTTCGGAAAGCATGCTCTTGTCCCACGCCGGTTCGAAAACGAGCTCGATGTTGCAGGATTTTATTCCGGGGACATCTTCGACTGAGGCTTTCACGTCTGCCAACACGTCATCTGCCATAGGGCAGTTGGGCGCGGTGAATGTCATCTTTATGAACACGTCATGAGCCTTGTTTATTACAAGTTCGTAGATGAGTCCCAGATCATAGATATTCACCGGGATTTCAGGATCGTATACTTGCTTCAGTGCTTTGATTACGTCTGAATAGAACGGAGCCAATGCCTTAGCATCCTCCGGTGTCAAGACTTCGTTTTCTGTATTTTTCTTCTCTTCCATATTATTTTTTCAAATTTTCCAGCGCTACGGTCTTGATGGTTGCTATCATAGAAGCCAATCCGTTTGCACGCGTAGGGGAAAGGTTTTCCTTTAGTCCGATTTTCTCTATAAAACTGAAGTCTGATGAGGATATTTCTTCAGGAGTACGGCCTGAATAAACGCTGATGAGCAGCGAAATTATGCCTTTGGTTATGATGGCGTCGCTGTCTGCTGTAAAATAAAGATGTCCGTCTTTAACTTCGTAATTAAGCCAAACTCGGGACTGGCATCCCTTGATGAGTCTGTCTTCGGTCTTCAATTCCTCAGGATATGGGGGGAGATTTTTTCCGAGATCGATGAGGTACTCGTATTTGTCGAGCCACTCGTCGTACATCGAAAAAGAATCCACCACTTCTTCTTCAGCTTCTTTCAATGTTTTTATATCTGCCATATTTTGTCAATTTTATTTTAGCATGTTTATCGCTTTATCCAGCGATTTGATGAAGTATTCGGCTTCTTCCATCGTATTGTAAGGAGCAAATGAAAGTCTGAGCATACCTGTCACGCCGAATCTGTCCATACATGGCTCGGCACACATTTGACCGGATCTTACTGCTATTCCCATTTTATCCAATATAAGTGCAAGGTCTTCGTGATGAGCGCCGTCTACAGATATTGAGAAAAGAGGAATCTTATCTTCATTTGTTCCACGAGGAACACCATAAAGTGTAATGCGCGGGTCTTTGGTCAATGTCTCCAGAAGATAGTCTCGTATAGAGTTCTGATAATCAACTATCTCTTTATTTCTCAATCTATTATGTAATTCAATAGCAGGTTTGAGCGTAGGAATACCATTAAAGTTCTGTGTACCTGCTTCGAACTTTTCCGGAAGTGGAGCATAGGTAGTCCCACTGAATTTCACTGTGGCTATCATCTCTCCGCCGCCCATATATGGAGGCATCTGATCTAACCATTTCTTTTTTCCGTATAGAACTCCTGTACCGGTAGCGGCATACATCTTATGTCCGGAGAAAGCATAGAAATCACAGTCTACCTTCTGCACATCGATTTCCTCATGTACTACGCCCTGAGCACCATCAATAAGAACAGGAACGCCTTTTGAGTGAGCTATTCTTATGATTTCTTCGATAGGATTAATGATTCCGAGTACATTAGAAATCTGAGTTACTGCCAAAATCTTCGTTCTGTCTGTAATCAGAGTATTCAGAGAATCGATATCGAGATAACCATGGTCATCCACTTTGAGAACCTTCAGAGTAGCTTTCTTGCGCTGACACATCATCTGCCATGGAACAATGTCTGAATGATGTTCCACTTCAGAAACTATCACCTCGTCTCCCTCATGAATGAATGCTTCGCCGAAAGAAAACGCCACAAGGTTAATAGATGCAGTTGTTCCTGAGGTGAAGATAATTTCTTCACGATATTTGGCATTGACAAAACCCTGGACCGCATCGCGGGTTGTTTCGAACTCGGCTGTAGCCTCTTCAGCCAGCCGGTGGATGCCGCGATGGATATTAGCGTTGGACTCTTTTGTGAGTCTGTCCCAAAGCTGAATAACAGTATCCGGTCTCTGGCTGGTGGCAGCATTGTCCAAATAAACAAGGCTTTTGCCGTATAGTTTCCTGTCCAGCGCCGGAAACAATGAACGTATTTCTTCTATTGCCGTCATCTCTGAAATTTGTATACTATTCAAACAAATAGCAAATTTAGCAAAGTAATTTTTCATTTGACATTCAAATAGCATATTTTTGCAAATATTAACAGTTTAAAGCATAAAACTATGTACGATTACATTAAAGGTGAAATAGTAGAGCTCTCCCCTGCTGAACTTGTATTGGAATGTGGAGGGATAGGATATTATATTATGATCTCGCTTCAAACTTATGAGTCCTTAAAGGGTAATTCTGAGGCTAAGGTTTATATCTATCACCATTTAAGGGAGGATGACGAGCAGTTTTATGGATTTGCGACTAAGAATGAGCGTGAGTTGTTCAAATTGCTCATCAGTGTTTCAGGTATCGGTGTAGGGTCAGCGAGGATGATGTTATCGTCACTTACTGATGAAGAAATCAGAAATGCTATAATCGGTGAGGATGTCAGAAAGATTAAGAGTGTAAAGGGTATCGGACTGAAGACAGCGCAGCGCTTGATTGTGGATCTGAAAGACAAGATAGTGAAGGGCGGCGGCGTTGAAAATATCAGTATAGAGGCTCCAGAGTCGAATAAAGTAGCAGAAGAGGCAACTACTGCCCTGCTAAATCTCGGATTCACCAAGGCCAATATTATGAAGATTATCCCTGAAATTCTTAAAGCTGATGCTCATGCTTCTATAGAGACAATTATAAAAGAAGCTTTGAAAAGATTATAGTTATTTCGCCAATAAAACTAAGTAATCATAAAAAAAGGATGTTCCATGTGGAACATCCTTTTTAGTTTTATCTTCCAAAATGAACTAAAAGAATAGAAATATCTGATGGCGATACACCGGAAATACGGGATGCCTGCCCTATCGTACGTGGTTTATATCTCGATAATTTCTGGCGACATTCGATAGAGAGACCAGATACGGAATCAAAGTCGTAATTCTCTGGAATAGAAAGTGTTTCGAGATGTGTAATTTTATCAGCTATCTGCTTTTCTCTTTCGATATAACCGCGATATTTGATAAGAATCTCTGCATCATCGATAATTTCTCTCTTACATTTGCTGAACAGGATGTCTTTATAATTGGACATTACTTCAGGATTATACTGAAGACTCTGGTTAAACCTCATCAGATGGAATGCATAGTTCAAAGAAGTAGCATTATCTACTAATGAATCCGGAGTATGACAAATAATATCGATGTCATCAGAGAAAGTATCTATAAGTTTTGTTCCACGTGGAACAACTTTTAAGATTTCTGCGTAAGAAACATTAGGTCTGGAAATAATATCAGCTATACGCTTAGATTCCTTAAGAGGTTCCTCCCCTATCGATTCGAGATAAGGATTCGCCTGTTCTTTTGTAATATTGGTATTGGAAGAAAGTTCGACAAGACTATTAATATGCTCGTATTTTCGGCATGTGTATGAATATCTGAACTCATCTGCCAGACCTATATTGTGCGAAAGATTAGTCAAACGGAAATCAGCGTTATCCTGCCTAAGTAATATTCGATACTCAGCACGTGAAGTGAACATTCGGTATGGCTCATCTACACCTTTAGTTATAAGGTCGTCGATAAGTACTCCAATATATGCTTCGTTTCTTTTCAATATAAATGGATCACGACCCTGCACATATAAGGCAGCATTGACCCCAGCCATCAGACCTTGGGCGGCAGCTTCCTCGTAGCCGGTGGTTCCATTGATCTGACCTGCGAAGAACAGACCTGGGATATCCTTCAGTTCGAGGGTAGGCTTGAGCTGAACAGGATCGAAATAGTCGTACTCGACGGCATAGGCCGGACGATAGATTTGCACATTTTCGAATCCCTCGATTGCGCGCATAGCCTCGATTTGAATATTGAGCGGGAGAGATGAGGAGAACCCCTGAAGATAATACTCATTGGTAGAACGTCCCTCAGGTTCGAGGAAAAGTTGATGGGAATCTTTGTCAGCAAAAGTTCGAAGTTT
Organism: uncultured Bacteroides sp.; assembly: GCA_900546925.1. Taxonomy (GTDB): domain Bacteria; phylum Bacteroidota; class Bacteroidia; order Bacteroidales; family UBA932; genus Cryptobacteroides. Next base: position 40,515 of record UREV01000016.1, on the reverse strand, counting down.
GTCTTCTATGCTCGGACAGTAGCGAGGTCCCTTTCCATGTATGAGTCCTGAGAACAATGGCGAGTCAGCAAAGCCTGAACGTAAAGTTTCATGGACTTTGGAATTTGTATGAAAAATGTAACATGGCATTTGTTCATTGCCGTTCTGCGCAGCTGACAAAAAAGGAAGGTATGAAAACTTGTCAGGCTCAGCATCGCCAAGCTGACGGATCGCCTTATCCAAATTTATCGAACGTATATCTATTCTCGGCGGGGTACCTGTTTTCATTCGGGAAGTGGTGACGCCAAGATCGACTAGTTGTTCCGTCAGTCCCGAACTTGAAGGCTCCCCTATCCTGCCTCCGGAAAATTCAGTACGTCCAATGAAAATTTTACCGTTGAGAAATGTTCCAGTGGTCAAAACAATCGCTTGAGAATGAAAAATTACCCCAGTAGAGGTACGAACGCCTGTGATTTTTGAATTCTCAACGACGAAAGAAGTTGCAAAATCGACGTAAATATCTAATTTACAATTACTTTCAAGGATTTTTCTCCAATAAAGAGAAAATTTAATTTTATCGCATTGAGCACGCGGACTCCACATTGCAGGACCTTTAGACCTGTTCAACATTCTGAACTGCAGAGTCGAAGCGTCAGTAACGATTCCGGTGTATCCTCCGAGAGCATCCACTTCTCTGATTATCTGTCCTTTGGCAATACCTCCAATCGAAGGATTGCATGACATCTTGGCCAGACCTGTAAAGTCAGGGGTCAAAAGCAAAACGGAAGAACCCATATTCGCGGCAGCCATGGCAGCTTCACAGCCGGCATGTCCTCCACCGATAACTATAACGTCAAATTTATTCATAGATAATGAAGATCACTAGTGATCAATATGATTTCTAAGTTCCAGATAATAATTTTCTTTTTCACGCATAATCTTCTGCTCCTCTGGTGTATGGTCATCATATCCGATCAGATGAAGAAGTCCATGAACTATTACCCTATTAAGTTCGTCATTGAATTCGGTCTTATAAAATTCGGCATTATCACGGACCGTGTCAATGCTGATGAACAAATCTCCTGACAGAATATTTTTTACACAATAATCGAAAGTAATAATATCAGTGAAGTAATCATGTCCGAGATATTTTACATTGACATCCAGGATATAATTATCAGAACAAAAGATAATATTAATATTACCCAACTTTTTAATTTCACTTTCAGCGACTAGCTTAAGCCAGGAATTATTAAGACGTTTGTGCTTGAAAACGAAGTCTATGTCCTGAAGAAAATAAGAAACCATAACCTAAAAATTTGTTGCAAATCTAATAAAAAGCATCTAATAACAGGCAAAAGAATCAGTTTTTGTATAATATGAAGTTAAGAAAATATAAAAAGTTTGAAAAAAAAGATTTATTTGTGTAACTTTACGACGCAAATGGAAAAATAAAAACTATTGATATGGAAGTAAAAAAATCACCGAAGGCGAGCCTTGAGAACAAAAGGCTTCTTTTCACAGAGATCGGCTTTGTGTTGGCCTTGCTGGGAGTACTCTTCGCTTTCAACTATTCAAGCAAAGAAAAGCAGGTGGCAACTCTCGAAGCAGAGACAGCAGTCGTTGAAGTAGAAGATATGATTCCTATTACTCAGGAGACACCTCCACCACCAGAGGCTGCGCCGAAGATTCCTGTACTTTCAGACCAGATCGATGTTGTCGATGATAACATTAAGGTAGATGACAATATGTTCCAGAACCTCGAGGATGACTCAAATTCAGGAGTTGAGATTATGGACTACATCGAAAGCGCACCGGCAGAGGAGACCGTAGAAGAAGAGGCTATTCCTTTCCAGCTGGTAGAGGAGAAACCTTCATTCAAAGGTGGCGACGCTAACGAGTTCTCAAAATGGGTGAACTCTAAGCTCGTTTATCCTGAAATCGCTAAGGAGAATGGTGTACAGGGACGTGTAACTCTTCAGTTTACAGTTAACCCTGACGGTACCGTATCCAACGTAAAGGTACTTCGTGGTGTAGACCCATCTTTGGATAAAGAGGCTGTCAGAGTTGTTGCAAGCTCTCCTAAATGGAAGCCTGGAAAACAGAGAGACCGCGCAGTTAAGGTAACTTACACCTTCCCTGTTATATTCCAGTTGAGATAATACATACAACAGAATAATATGAAGGCTGTCCCCACAAAACGAGGATAGCCTTTTTTGAATTAAAAGTAATGGACGTTAAAGTAGAGAAAGCGGTATTTGTCGGCATAATAACTGACAAAGATGATGAAAGCAAGGTAATGGAATACCTTGACGAACTCGAGTTTCTTGCTGAGACAGCAGGAGCTACGGGTGACAAAAAGTTCGTGCAGAGACTTGAAAGGCCTGATAATGCGACATATATAAGAAGCGGAAAACTACAGGAAATCGCTGAATATTGCGAAGAAAACGAAATCAATTACGTGATTTTCGACGATGAATTGTCAGGTACACAACAGAGAAATATCGAGAAAATAATAAAAACGGCGAGTGTTATCGACAGGACAAGTCTTATCTTGGAAATCTTCGCGCAGAGGGCCAAAACAGCCTATGCAAAGACTCAGGTAGAACTTGCCAAATATAACTATATGCTGCCGAGATTGGCAGGTATGTGGACCCATCTTGAGAGGCAGAGAGGAGGTATGGGAACCCGTGGAGGTATGGGTGAGACTCAGATAGAAATCGACCGACGTATAGTCAAGGAGAGGATTACGAAGTTGAAGGAGCAGTTGAAAAAAGTAGACAAACAGATGGCTACTCAGAGAGGAAACAGGGGTCAACTTGTAAGACTTGCGCTTGTAGGATATACCAATGTCGGAAAAAGCACACTGATGAATTTACTTGCAAAAAGTGATGTGTTCGCAGAAAATAAACTGTTTGCAACATTGGATACTACTGTAAGAAAGGTCGTTATAGAGAATGTGCCTTTCCTGCTGAGTGATACTGTAGGTTTCATCAGAAAACTTCCTACACAGCTCATTGAGGCTTTCAAAAGTACATTGGATGAAGTCAGGGAAGCTGATATTCTGGTGCACGTGGTGGATATTTCGCACGCCGATTTCGAAGAACAGATGGAGGTCGTGGAGCAGACACTGCGAGATATAAACGCGAATAATAAGCCTATATACGTCGTATTTAATAAAATAGATTCATATACCTATGAAGAATACGATGAGTTCTCCCTGGAGCCTAAAAAGAAGACAAACAGGACACTGGATGAGTTAAAAAACAGTTGGATTGCAAAGGAAAAGACACCTTGCATATTCATCTCGGCAAAAGAAAAGATAGGCATCGACAAACTGAGAAGTGATATATATAAAATGGTAGCCGAAATACATGCAGGACGTTATCCTTTCGATAACTTCCTGTGGTAAAGACATGAACGAAAACGACTGAAAAATACAGTAAAGACAATAATTAAAAGAAGGGGTAACCGGTTGGTTACCCCTTCTTTCAATTATGTGTAGTCAGTGATTATTCGCTGAATTTAGCTGCGAGGAACTCTCTGTTGAGACGAGCAATATGCTCTACAGAAATACCCTTAGGGCACTCCATTTCGCAAGCTCTGGTGTTGGTACAGTTACCAAATCCGAGTTCATCCATCTTAGCAACCATAGCACGAGCTCTTCTTGCTGCCTCTGGACGTCCCTGAGGGAGCAAAGCGAGAGAACTTACACGAGCTGCTACGAAGAGCATTGCAGAACCGTTCTTACATGTTGCAACACAAGCACCGCAACCTACGCAAGCTGCAGCATCCATACTCTTCTCTGCCTTGTCATGAGGGATAAGGAGAGTATTTCCATCCTGTGCAGAACCAGTACGGACAGAAATGAAACCACCTGCCTGAAGAATCTTGTCGAATGCAGTTCTATCTACAACGAGGTCTTTGATTACAGGGAAAGCAGCACTTCTCCAAGGCTCTACTGTAATGGTAGCACCATTCTTGAAATGACGCATGAAGAGCTGACAGGTTGTAACCTGATCATCTGGTCCATGTGCTCTACCGTCGATAAAGAGTGAGCAAGCACCGCAAATACCCTCACGGCAATCGTGGTCGAATGAAACAGGACCACTGCTCTGACATCCCTTATCTACAGCAACAGGATCTTCTCCTTTTCTTACAAGCTGCTCATTAAGAATATCAAGCATCTCGAGGAATGATGCATCCTCCTCAATTCCGGTCACGGAGTAGGTCTCGAAATGACCTTTAGACTGAGCGTTTTTCTGACGCCATATTTTTAACTTGAAATCCATCTCTTAATTAGTCTTTATAGTTTCTGGTAGCAACATGGATAAATTCATAAACGAGAGGTTCCTTGTGAAGCTCAGGCTCCTGACCTTCTCCCTTGTACTCCCAGGCAGCTACATACATATAGTTCTCATCATCACGCTTAGCCTCGCCTTCCGGTGTCTGGCTTTCCTCACGGAAGTGACCACCGCAAGACTCGTTTCTGTTAAGCGCATCCTTAGCCATGAGTTCTCCGATATCGAAGAAGTCCTCAAGACGAAGAGCTTTTTCAAGTTCCTGGTTGAACTCGAACTGTGTTCCGGTTACGCGTACAGTCTTCCAGAATTCCTTACGGAGTTCCTGAATCATGGCGATACCCTCTTTAAGACCTTCTGCGGTACGTGCCATTCCGACATGATTCCACATGATCTGTCCAAGTTTCTTATGAATAGCATCGACTGGCTCAGTTCCCTTGACAGCGAAGAGTCTGTCGATACGTGCCTGTACAGCTTTCTCTGCAGCGTCGAACTCAGGAGCTGAAGTATCTGTCTTAGGCTCAGCAAACTTATGTGAGAGGTAATCTCCGATGGTGACAGGGAGGATGAAGTAACCGTCAGCAAGACCCTGCATGAGGGCAGATGCACCAAGACGGTTTCCACCATGATCTGAGAAGTTAGCTTCACCGATAGCGTAAAGACCAGGAATAGTAGTCTGGAGATCGTAGTCTACCCAGATACCACCCATTGTATAGTGGATAGCAGGGTAAATCATCATAGGCTCTTCCCATGGGCTTGAAGCTGTAATCTTTTCATACATCTGGAAGAGGTTACCATAACGCTCAGCTACTCTCTGCTTGCCAAGTCTCTCGATAGCATCCTTGAAATCGAGGAATACTGCCAGACCTGTCTCATTCACACCGAAGCCTGCATCGCATCTCTCCTTTGCAGCACGTGAAGCCACGTCACGAGGAACGAGGTTTCCGAATGCAGGATAACGACGCTCGAGATAGTAATCCCTATCCTGTTCAGGAACCTGGGATGGTTTAATCTCATGCTTGCGGAGTTTCATAACGTCTTCCATCTTCTTAGGAACCCAGATACGTCCGTCGTTACGGAGTGACTCAGACATAAGAGTCAACTTGCACTGCTGGTCTCCATGAACTGGAATACATGTAGGGTGAATCTGAGCGAAAGCAGGGTTTGCGAAGTATGCGCCTTTACGGAAGCACTGCATAGCTGCAGAACCGTTACTGTTCATCGCATTTGTAGAAAGGAAGTATGTACGACCATAACCACCGGTAGCGATAACAACAGCGTGTGCACCGAATCTCTCAAGCTTACCTGTTACGAGGTTTCTTGCGATAATACCCTTAGCCTCTCCGTTGATAACTACAAGGTCGAGCATCTCATGGCGTGGGTAACTCTTAACGGTACCTGCTGCAATCTGTCTGTTAAGTGCAGCATAAGCGCCAAGAAGAAGCTGCTGTCCGGTTTGTCCGCGGGCATAGAAAGTACGGCTTACCTGTACACCACCGAATGAACGGTTAGCAAGATATCCGCCATACTCGCGCGCAAAAGGAATTCCCTGAGCCACGCACTGGTCAATGATAGCTGCACTGACTTCTGCAAGACGATAGACATTAGCCTCTCTACTGCGGTAGTCACCACCTTTGATGGTATCATAGAAGAGACGATAGACAGAGTCATTGTCATTCTGATAATTCTTAGCAGCGTTAATACCACCCTGAGCTGCGATAGAGTGAGCTCTACGAGGTGAATCGCTGATACAGAACACTTTTACATTATAGCCAAGTTCTCCGAGAGTGGCAGCAGCAGATGCTCCACCTAGACCGGTACCGACTACAATGATTTCAAGTTTCCTTTTGTTGTTAGGACTGACAAGACGAATTTCCGACTTCCTTTTGGTCCATTTTTCAGCCAAAGGTCCGTCAGGAATCTTTGAGATAAATTTATCGGCCATTTTATAGTTATTATGAAAATTGTACAATTATTGTGCAAGTTTAGTGATTTTTAATGAATATTCCTTGTAATTTATAAAATATAAGTGTAAAAAGATGTAATATTTGTCATAATACGCTTTGAAGTACTCTTTATCACCGATAGAACCATCTTCCCACTTCTTATAGAGAGGCGCAAATTCCCGAAGAATATCCTGGTCAGCCGCATTGGCACATTTCAACAAAGACTGCCTACCGTCACGGCCTTTCACGACAGATTCCATATCCATGTAATGACTCCCGTTGCTGACATTCCATTTGAAGACATTTTCAGATTTAAGATCCATAGCGATATCACAAAGCTGAGAATGTCCAGCAGCATCAGGCTTCACATAGTCCGGCAGAATATCAGTCTCCCCTACCATCAGAGGGAAAGCTGCGGCACATGCCGGATACCCCAAGACAGTCCACATCACCGTCGATAAAGGATTGCTTCCCGGACGCACACCATGAAAGACTACGGAACATGAAGTGCTGCGTCTCGGAATGAAATCCTGATCCACGGCTATACCAGTTTTCTTCGAAACAAGTTTCCTGTAGTCGCGGACATAATCCAGCCCTGTAAATGAATTCTTGTACGAACGGGAAAGCAGCGAAAAAATATCCTGCGGTGTAAGGTCTGTCTTGCGGTCTGTTTCGAGCAACGGACGCATAATTTCCAGAGCAGTCATCTGACGCTCCACTCCCTTGTCATCTTCCCGTCTTCCGGATATACAGTAATTCGTGACAATCCGATAACCATACGGCGAAGCCACTTCATCATTGACATCAAACTTCACATAACGGGTATTGTTGACTTCGAAATAGCAGGCCCCTCCTTCAGCGTCGATAACTCCGAAATTAGCTTCGACCCTTAGCGGTCGCGGGAGCGTGTCCAGCAGGTGCTCGAAATCGGCGACAGTGCGGCAACGTCCGAGCGCCTCGAACATCAGAACTCCCTCGCAGTTCATCTTCGAATCAGGGATGTCATCCTCCTTGAAATTGTACGACGCGGTATTCATGATCGAGAACCCTGAACCATTAGTCCCGGACCATACCTGACCTGGCTCGGCACCAGCATCCGCGATGCCGATGAAGTCGAACTTCGGACCATGGAAATATTGCACATGAACATCCTTTTTCGACGAGTCACGATGCTTGAACATGAGCGGTCGTCCGTCGGCTGTTACTCGCGAAGAAATGATCATGGAGGTGCAGGCTTCGCCCACTGCCGGAACAGCAGAAAAAGCAAGACTCACCAGCAGTTTCAAAATACAATTTTTCATCATTTTCAGAAGAGAGAATTTTCTATAATTTCAGGTTCGGAACCAGGTCCCATTCCCTTGTCGAAACCGAGATGTTCATAGGCCAAATCCGTCACGATTCTACCCCTAGGAGTACGCTGGATAAATCCCTCTTTTATGAGGAAAGGTTCGTACACTTCTTCGATGGATCCGACGTCCTCGCCGACCGCCGTCGCGATAGTGCTGACGCCCACCGGACCTCCCTTGAATTTCTCGATTATCGTAGTGAGAATTTTGTTGTCGATCTGGTTCAATCCGCGCTTGTCGATGTCGAGCGCATCGAGCGCAAATTTTGAAATATTAAGGTCAATGTGACCGTCACCTTTCACCTGCGCAAAATCTCTCACGCGGCGCAAAAGTGCGTTCGCGATACGAGGTGTTCCGCGGCTTCTCAGAGCGATTTCTTCAGCGGCATTTTCTTCGATTCCTACACCGAGAAGATTACTGTTTCTGGTGACGATTTTTTTGAGTGTCTGCGCGTCATAATATTCGAGAGAAAAGTCTATCCCGAAGCGCGCTCTCAGAGGCGCCGTAAGAAGACCTTTTCTGGTGGTCGCTCCGACAAGAGTGAACGGGTTCAGTCCGATTCTTACGGAACGGGCTCCCGGTCCTTTGTCTATTAAAATATCTATGGCGAACTGCTCCATCGCCGAGTAAAGATACTCTTCCACGACAGGCGAAAGACGATGGATTTCGTCGATGAAAAGAACGTCACCTTTATCCAATGAAGTGAGGAGACCTGCCAAATCTCCCGGCTTGTCGAGCACCGGTCCTGAAGTGATTTTTATATTCACCCCAAGCTCATTCGCGACGATATTTGCCAATGTAGTTTTACCCAATCCCGGAGGCCCGTGAAACAACACGTGGTCGAGAGGTTCTCCCCTCTTTTTTGCCGCCTGGATGAAGATCTTCAAGTTGGTCACGATTTTGTCCTGACCAGTGAAATCTTCCAGTTCGTGCGGCCTTATTATTCCGTCTAAATCCTTATCTTTGTCTGTCCCGGCAGTGTACGGGGAAAAATCTTCAGCCATTTTGAAAAACATTAATAATACAAATGTATATAAATTTATTTTAAATTTTGTTGTTATTACGATTGTTAATATGTTGATAAGTGAAAATACCCTACTGAATATCAATCGATTATAAGTGTGAAAAATTGTTGATATCCGTATGTGCACAAGTTGGATAAAATGTGAGAACTTTTATTTGGAAGTTTGAAAAACTCACTGCCTAACAAAATATTCTATATTTGAAGAATCAAGTTTTAACCAGATATTAACAGGGTTTTACACAGGTTTTCAACAGATTTTTGAGTAAAATGTTAATAAGTAAAAACGCATCGAAGACTCTTTCTGAGGCTATTTCCTCACAAGAAAAAACATACTGCAGCGGACTGTTTTTATCAGCCAGATGGTTCGTCGTTTCCCAGGTTGCCGAGTCAGGTACCCATGTAATAATTATGCCCGACAAAGAGTCTGCGGAATACTGTTCAGCCGACCTCTATTCCCTCGTCGAAGGAGACCGCGTATTCTTCCTTCCGGACTCGGGAAAGAATGTCGAAAGGAGCAACTATAAATCGTCGCTCGGCGTCCAAAGGACTTCGGCTGTCGGGAGTATTCTTGCCAATGCTGCCAATGCCTCTCTTCTCTACGTAGTGACTTACCCGGAGGCTCTCGAAGAATCTATTCCGGGGAAAGCGAAAATCGCCGGAGCGGCCTTGGTTTTAAAGAAGGATGAGGAGATGGGAAGAGACCATATAGTGTCTACTTTATTGTCCCAGAATTTTGCCCGTGTAGACTTCGTTTCCGCACCTGGACAATTCGCTGTAAGAGGTGCCGTCATCGACATATTTTCTTACTCGAACAACGACCCTTTCCGTATCTCTTTTTTCGGTGACGAAATAGAAAAAATCAACGTCTTCGACTGCAATACACAGTTGTCGAAAGAGGAGCGTGAAAGCGTCGAAATTTTTCCTGACATCATAGCTTCAGACACGGAGTCAGAAGATGGCATGAGCATCCTGGAAATCCTTCCGGAAAACACTGTCGTCTGGCTCGATTCTTCGGACATGTACAAGGGCAAAAATTTCTTCTCTTCACTCGAAAAATTCCACAGAGTTTTCCTGGAAATTCCGTTGTCTGAACAAGGGGTGGAACCGATAAAATTCAGCATCACTCCACAGCCTGTTTTCAATAAAAATTTCGAGCTGCTTTCTGAGGACATCCGCAGCCGGATGGAGCATGGTTTCAGGGTTCAGATTTATGGTGAAAAAGACACTCAGGCGGAGAGGTTGAAATCCATACTTCACCAGAACGGATGCATGATGCCGGAGTTCATTTCCGGGAAGAATATTCATAGCGGTTTTATCGACAATGACGACAAGATTTGTTGCTATACTGACCATGAAATTTTCGACCGTTTTCACCGTGTCAGCATACGTAGGAGTGTCGAAAAAAGTGAGCAGCTCACACTGAATGATCTCAGTGCTTTCAACATCGGAGATTACATCGTCCACATCGATCACGGTGTCGGAATTTTCGGCGGACTCGTGAGGATGAAAGACGACAAAGGACGGATGCATGAGGTGGTAAAACTTATGTATAAAGACAACGATGTAGTCTTCGTTTCCGTCCATGCTCTGCATAAGATTTCGAGGTTCAAATCCAAGGATTCACTGCCTCCGAAAATTAATAAATTAGGCTCGAAAACTTGGCAGACTTTGAAGCATAACGCCAAGGAAAAAGTCAAGGATATAGCCAAAGAACTCATAAATCTTTACGCAAAAAGGAAGGCTGCCGAGGGGTTCGCCTACTCCCCTGACACGTACCTTCAGGAGGAACTTGAATCCAGTTTCATGTATGAAGATACCCCTGATCAGGAGACCGCGACTCAGGCCATAAAGATGGACATGGAGGACAAAAGTCCTATGGACCGTCTTGTGTGCGGAGACGTGGGATTCGGTAAAACTGAGATTGCTGTAAGGGCTGCTTTCAAGGCTGTCGCGGACAGTAAACAAGTAGCGGTTTTAGTGCCTACAACCATACTTGCTTTCCAGCATTACAACACTTTCAAGTCCCGTCTCAAGAACCTTCCGTGTAACGTGGATTATGTCAGCAGAATGAGAACGGCGAAGGAAATTTCTGATATAAAAGAACGTCTGAAAAATGGAAAAATAGACATAATAATCAGTACGCACAAGATCCTCGGAAAGACGTTTGAGTTTAAAGATCTGGGCCTCTTGATCATTGACGAGGAACAAAAATTTGGCGTCGGGGCGAAGGAAAAGCTGAGGCAGATGAAACTTTCTGTCGACACATTGACATTGACAGCGACTCCTATTCCCCGAACTTTACAGTTCTCTCTTCTTGGGGCGAGAGACCTTTCGATTATCAGCACTCCACCACCGAACAGGATTCCTATTCAGACAGAGATCATACTCTTCGATGAGGATGAAATCAGGAATATAATCAATTATGAGCTGGATCGCGGAGGTCAGGTTTTCTTCCTGCATAACAAGGTGCAGGAACTTCAGGGGGTGTATGATATTCTTCACCGGATAGTTCCTGATATGAAGATATGTGTGGCGCATGGACAGATGGATCCGAAGGAGCTTGAAGACAAGATGATGGATTTTATGCAGGGTGATTATGATATGCTCCTGAGTACTACCATTATAGAAAACGGATTGGATATTCCTAATGCCAATACTATTATAATTAACCAGGCTCAGAATTTCGGATTGAGCGATCTGCATCAGTTGCGCGGAAGGGTCGGAAGGTCTAACAAGAAGGCGTTCTGCTACCTGATAGTTCCACCTCTGGCAACATTGACAGAAGACTCGCGCCGCAGGCTGAAAGCTATAGAGGAGTTTTCGGATTTGGGAAGCGGGTTCAATATTGCTATGCAGGATTTGGATATCCGTGGCGCCGGTAATCTTTTGGGCGCGGAACAGAGCGGATTCATAGCAGATATGGGATATGAGACTTATCAGAAGATTTTGTCTGAGGCTATGGATGAACTTGGTGTGGAGACGGGTATATCTACGAAGAATACTACTTATTCTTATGTGGAGGACTGTACTATCGAAACTGACCAGGTGGCGCTTATTCCTGACAGTTATATAGATGTTACTGCCGAGAAAATCCGTATATATAAGGAATTGGATTCTGTGGCCAAGGATAGTGAGTTGAAGAAGATGGCTGAGAGACTTAGCGACCGTTTCGGTCCTATTCCGCCGGAACTTTCCCGCCTGTTCGATATTGTAAAAGTAAGACATTTGGGAGAAAAACTCGGTTTCGAGAAGATTATCATAAAGAATGGAATACTTATAGCGTTCTTTATAACTAATCCGATGTCAGCTTATTACAAATCCAAGACCTTCTCTGAAATATTGAGAAAGGTAAGCGAGAACAACAGCGGACTGGAGCTTAAGCAGAACGACTCGAAACTCAGAGTTATAGCAAGAAATATAGATTCGATATCCAAGGCTTACGATGTTTTGAAAAAGTTATTATAAATTTGCACCACTGAACTTACTTGGGTTCGGCAATGAATTGGAATTAAAAGAGATAGATTTGCAAAATTTAATAATAGACATAGGAAATACGGCTGTGAAGGCCGCATGGTCTGAAGGTGCCACGATCGGCAAGACATTCAGATATCAGGGTGAAAAAGTCAGGAACTTCATATTGTCACTGGTAGAGAAAGAGCATCCTAATGTGATGGTTGTTTCTTCTGTTTATGAAATACCGTCGGCTGATGAGGCCTTGTACAGGAAATGCTGTACACGTCTTGTCATATTGGACCAGGTGCATAAGGAGCTTCTTGAAAAGAATGGCCTTCCGGGATGGATTACATACGACAGAGCTGCTTCCATAATAGCAGTGAGACATCTTTTCCAGGGAAAAGCGAGCACGATTGTAGACTTCGGAACTATTCTTAAAATAGATTTTATAGATAAAGAAGGAAAATTCGAAGGCGGAAACATCTCCTTCGGATTAAGGACTAGATTTAAGGCAATTAACAGATACTCAAGGGCTTTACCTCTGATAGACACCCCTGATGATTCACCTTTGATCGGTGACTCATTGGAAACTTCCATAACCGCCGGTATCATATCGGGCATAATGTTTGAAATAGAGGGGTACGTCTCGAGTCATCCTGAAAATATCATCGTTTTTACAGGCGGTGATGCGAATTATTTTGCAAAACGGATGAAAAACTCGATATTTGTAGTTTGTAACTTAGTGTTAATAGGTTTAGCTTTAATTGCTGACGGATATGCCGATTAAATTTAAGAGTAAAATAGCGTGCGTTGCATTACTTCTTTTTGGATGTAACTTTGTAAACGCACAAGAGGGAGCTTATAGCTCATATTCACCTTATTCTGTATTCGGAATGGGTGACATATGCCGTCAGGGTACAGCTTATAACCTGAGCATGGGCGGAACAGGAATCGCCTCCAGGAATCACAGATTCATAAATTACCTGAATCCGGCAGCCATAACTGCACGCGACACCCTCTCTTTCATGATGGACTTCGGTCTCGTCGGCGAAGGTAAACTTTATAAACAGGGTGATGTGAAATCTGCAAGCAACCTTCTCAATATATCCAATGTAGCATTTACAGTGCCTATATATAAGAAGTCAGCCTTCGTGGCGGGAATATCACCGTACAGTTCCATGGGATACGACTTTTCCCACGACATCACCGATCCTTCCCTCATCGGCAGCGTAGGTAACATTAACTACAGATCATATGGTGAAGGCGGTGTATATCAGATATTTGCAGGAGGCGCAGCAACATTCTGGAACAAACTCTCAGTGGGAGCGCAGTTCCTCTACTACTTCGGAAATATCGACAAATCTACGATAATGAACTTCTCTGAGTCTTCATATAGAGACGTTTACAGTGGATATATACTGAATCTTAATGCGATAGGAGGAAATTTCGGAGTACAATACGAGCAGGCGTTGCCTTCAGGATTATCCCTCACCGTCGGCGCCACATACAAGACATCGTCGAAACTTAAAGGCTATGTGACTGATTATAAATATGCTACCGTATCCAGCGTGACCGATACCCTGAAATACAAAACGGACACTCTCTCCCACGGAAGCAACGTGAAATTAGCCTCAGAATACGGAGTGGGAATCGCGCTCAAGAAGGGCGACCGCTGGCGCGCCGAGTTCAACTACACCAGATCCGACTGGCGCAACTCGAACCTCGAGAATGTGATAGGTTTTGCCAATGCCGGTGATGCGAAGTTCTCCACGACTTACTCCCAGTCCTTCCGTGCAGGTTTCGAAATAGTACCTAACCCTAACGACATCAGATACTACATGAGAAGATGTTCATACAGGGCAGGAGCTTATTATAATCGCGATTACTATAAACTTGACGGTAAAGATGTAAACTCTTTCGGCATAACCCTCGGTATAACATTCCCTGTGTTCAGGTGGTATAACGGAGTTTCCATAGGAGTGGATCTGGGCCAGAGAGGAACGAATTCGGGAACTATGATCCGTGAAAGATATGCCAAACTTGTAATCGGCTTCAATATCCACGATATCTGGTTCCAGAAGCCTAAATATGAATAATTAAACGTTATTAATAACATGAAAAAATTCACCTTTATCATCGCTTCGGCGTTCATGATGATTTTTGGCGGAAACGTAATGTCCGCCCAGGGCAAGTATGGCGCAGACAGTGCTGAATGTATCAAGTACTTGTCTTACTACAAGGAGTATTACAAGAGCAAGAACTTCGATTCTGCTTTGCCTAACTGGAGAAAAGCTTATTCATTGTGTCCTCCTACAGCAAACCAGACCATGCTTATTGACGGTACATCTCTTGTGAGAAACCTTATTAAGAAGACACAGGATGCTACATATAGGGCAGCGCTCGTGGATACTCTTATGACTATCCATAAAACACGTGCTGAATTCTATCCTAAGTACTCAGTTACAGCACTTAACAATATGGGCTTCGATATGGCTAACTACTATAAGAATGATCCTGCGAAGCTTCATGAAGGACTTACTGAGATTATCTCCAAGAACAAAGAGAAATCAAAGCCTACAATTCTTCTCTTCGATTTGAATGCTTCTATCCAGCTTTACCAGGATGAGAAGATAGATGCTGATGCACTTATCGGAATTTATCAGAACGATATGGCGTTTTTGGATCAGATAGTTCCTGCAGATGAGAACGCGAAAGCTGATATCGAGAAAATCAGAGGCGATATGGAGAGCTTGTTCATCAGCAGTAAAGTGGCAAGCTGCGAGAAGATTCTCGAAGTTTACACTCCAAGATACGAGGCTGCACCAGAGGATCTTGCACTCGTTTCCAATATCGTGAAGATGATGAGTTCTGCTGAGAACTGTACAGATAATGACCTTTATTTGAAGGCCGCTACTTCACTCCACAAACTTCAGCCTACTTCACAGTCTGCATACTTCCTTTACAGGTTGAATGCTTCCAGATGTAATGTGGATGAAGCACTCTCATACATTTCAGAGGCATTGGCTTACACAGACCTCGAGACTGAAACAGCCGCTGACTACAACTATGAGGCTGCTGCATTCTGCGTGAAGAACGGACGTAACCCACAGGCTATAACATTCGCTGAGAAAGCTAAGGAACTTTCTTCAAGTTACGCAGGAAAAGTTTACTTCCTTATAGGAACTATCTGGGGTGCAACATCTTGCGGTGGCGACGAAATTTCCAGAAGAGCTCCATATTGGGTAGCTGTAGACTATATGGAAAGAGCTAAAGCTGCTGATGCATCTCTCGCTGAAGATTGCAACAGAATGATTTCGCAGTACAGGGTTTACTATCCTCAGACTGCTGAGGCATTCATGTACAACCTTACTGACGGTCAGTCTTATACAGTTTCTTGCGGCGGTATGAGAGCTACTACTACTGTAAGGACTCAGAAGTAATCTTTACAATTGGGAAGATATACAAATATCATGAGGATGATAGCAACCGCAACCGCGGTTGCTTTCGTCGTTTATTCATGTAAATCCAAATTATCTGTTGCAGATAGACTTGATTTGACCAAAACCCCTCTTCAGACTGTAGATACCATGTATATGCTTCAGACTGAAAACGGTAAGATTCAGATGCGTGTCGCTACTCCCAAGATGGAGCATTACGACAACGATTCCCTGTCTTACGATTATTTTCCGGAGGGTATAAAAGTCTATGCATACACTGATGATGAAGTATTGGAATCCACCATCAGATCGGACGAAGCAAGCCACGAAAAGGACAAGAAAACGGACGAAGAGATATGGAAAGCCTTCGGTAATGTTGTTGTTCGGAATATCGTAAAGCAGCAGACAATGGAAACAGATACTATTTATTGGGACAGGACCAAGAAAGAAATATATACAGACTGCTATGTCCGCATGTATTCTCATGACGGTCTTATGCAGGGATATGGAATGCGTTCAGACGAAAGAGCGCGGAACTCCATAATTCTTAAGCCTTTCAATAATTTTGCGGTAATCGTGAAGGATACGACCTACGTTCCTGTCGATTCGGTCAACTTTATAGGTCCTCTGTTAAAAAAATAATGCTGATTTCCAGGAAAATTACTATCTTCGTGTCCTTAATTGATATAAATCTAAAATAACTATAAAAACAATGGCGGTTCTAGAAAAGTTGCGCGTTAAATTCGGTATGGCGGTATCTATCATCATCGCTTTAGGCTTGTTGTCATTCATCATTGACCCGAACGAGCTTATTTCCGCATTTAATGGAATGTCTTCCAAGTATGACGTGGGAGAAATTAATGGAAAGTCTGTATCATACAACGACTTCCAGGAGGATGTACAGAGATTCTCTACTATCAATGAGTTTATGACCGGTTCTTCTGCTCAGGGTGCAGAACAGCAGGCTCAGATCAGAAATACTGCTTGGCAGGATCTCGTTTACAAATATCTTTTCGTGGAGAGAGCAAGAGAGGCTGGTCTCGATGTAGGAAAGGCTGAAATGGTAGACCTTACTACAGGAAATATGATTTCCCCACTCATTGCGCAGAATCCGGCATTTATGGATGAAAACGGTGTTTTCTCCAAAGCTAACTTGATTCAGCTTGTAAATAACCTCGATTCTGACCAGACTGGAAACCTCAGACTATATTGGAATTATCTCCAGAGCTCTGTCTTCAATCAGGAATTGTTCGCAAAGTACTCTTCATTGTTCAACCAGAGCAATGTCATGACTCCGCTTATGCTCAAGAGAACTGTGGCTGAGAACAACATTACTTCAGATGTGGATTTCGTAATGGTGCCTTTCGGATACCAGCAGGATTCTACCATCGTCGTATCTGACAGTGAGATAAAGAATTACTATAATTCACACAAGAAGTTCTTCAAGCAGAACGCAAGCCGCGACATCGAGTATGTTGTATATGAGGTAAAACCATCTGCAAAGGACGTGGCTGCTGAAGGAAAGAAAGTTGAAGAACTTTACGATGAGTTCGCAACTGCATCCAACATGAAGTCTTTCCTTATGAAGAACTCAGACAGACCTTACGATGATATCTACTTCAAGAAAGGAGAGCTCAACACAGTTTCTTCTGATGTAGAGAACTTCGTATGGAATGGTGAAGGCAATGTTTCCAACGTTATCGAGAAAGGTAACGACTTCTACGTGGCAAGAATCATGGATACCAAGATGATTCCTGACTCAGTATATGTAAAGCACATCCTTCTCCAGGGCGAAGATGCTGACAAGAAAGCAGATAGCCTCAAGACTGTTATCGAGAAAGGCGGCAACTTCGCCAACCTCGTAGCTCTCTATTCAAACGACCAGAATTCTGCCGCTGACGGCGAGAAAGGAAACATCGGCTGGATGACCCAGACCTATATGATCCCTGGTTTCGAGTCAGTTATGACAGCCGCTAAAGACAAGCCATTTGTTCTTAAGACACAGTATGGTACACACGTAGTGGAAGTTTCCAAGACTACCGCTCCTGTACTCAAGAAAAAAGTGGCTATTCTCTATAAAGAGACTCTTGCAAGCAAGGAGACATTCTCAGGCGTATACGCACAGGCCAACAAGTTCGCTGTAGCCGCTGCAGGCAGCTATGACAACTACAGAAAGGCTGTAGACACTCTCGGAGTATACTCACATCCTGCAAACGGTATCGCAGAAGGATCTGACAGACTGGGTTCTATCAGCAATGCGAAAGAAGTTACCCGTTGGGCTTTCGAAAACAAAGTCGGCAAGGTTTCCAACATCATGACTGTAGACAACAACTACTTTATCATCGCTACTGTACGTGGAATTCACAAAGAAGGCTACGCTACTGTTCAGGAAGTTTCTTCAGGAATCAAGCAGCAGCTTTACTATGAGAAACTTGCAGAAAAGAAGACTGCAGAGGTTGCTGAAAAGATAAATGGTCTTACAGATCTCCAGGCTATCGCTGAGAAGCTTGGAACTACAGTAAGCTCACACTCAGGTGTAGCATTCGCTTCCATGAACGCTCAGGGCCTCGATCCTAAGTTCATCGGTGCCGTTTCTGTAGCCCCTGTCGGTAAGGTAAGCGCTCCTGTAGCAGGTTCTATCGGAGTATACGTCTACAAAGTAACTAACCGCGAGACAGGCGCATTCTTCACAGAAGATGATGCCAAGAATCGTCAGGCTCAGATGAATATGTACTCTTCACAGATGATCATCCCAGTTATGATGACAGATGCTGACGTGAAGGATAACAGAGCAAGATTCTATTAATAGAGTTTCGCAAGTTAAGTTCTATAAATAGAAACGCTAATACTTAAATATGAGAGACTGGCTTATGTCAGTCTCTTTTTTATTGCTAAATTTGCAGTTCCGTCCGTAAGGACGACAGAATTAGAAATAAAAAATACTTTATATGTCACTTAAATGCGGTATAGTGGGCCTTCCTAATGTAGGAAAATCCACATTGTTCAACTGTATCAGCTCAGGAAGAGCACAGAGCGCCAATTTCCCGTTCTGTACCATCGAACCTAATCTCGGATCTACCAATGTCCCTGATAAAAGACTGGAAGCTCTTGCTGACTTGTGCAACCCTAAGAAAGTAGTTCCTGCCACTGTAGATATCGTCGATATCGCAGGTCTCGTAAAAGGTGCGAGCAAGGGCGAAGGTCTTGGTAACCAATTCCTTGCAAATATCCGTGAAACCGACGCAATTCTCCATGTCCTCAGATGCTTCGATGACGGCAACATCGTCCATGTAGACGGATCGGTAAACCCTGTAAGAGATAAGGAAGTAGTAGATACGGAGTTGCAGATCAAGGACTTGGAAACTGTAGAAGCCAGACTTTCTAAAGTACAGAAGCAGGCTCAGACAGGAGGCGACAAAGACGCAAAGAAACTTATGGACCTTCTGCTCAGGTACAAGAGCGCTCTCGAAGCAGGAAAATCATGCCGTACAGTGGAAATAGGACCAGAGGAGGAGTCATTGGCCCACGACCTGTTCCTCCTCACAAACAAGCCTGTAATGTACGTCTGCAACGTGGACGACAAGTCAGCTGTGAACGGAAATGCTTACGTGGATGCTGTACGTGAAGCCACCAAAGACGAACATGCTGAGATCCTGATAATTTCAGCCAGAACAGAGTCTGATATTGCAGAAATGGACAGCTATGAGGACAGACAAATGTTCCTCGAAGAAATGGGCCTCTCCGAGTCAGGTTCAGCCCGCCTTATCCGCGGAGCATACGACCTTCTCGGCCTCCAGACCTTCTTTACCGCAGGCGCAGACGAATGTAGAGCCTGGACCATCAACAAAGGCGACAAAGCCCCTAAGGCAGCCGGTGTAATCCACTCCGACTTCGAAAAAGGCTTTATACGCGCCGAAGTTATAAAATATGAGGACTTTATCCACTATAAGTCGGAAGCCGCTGTAAGGGCTGCAGGAAAGCTCGCTACGGAGGGAAAAGAATACATCGTCCAGGACGGCGACATAATGCACTTCCTGTTCAACGTCTAAAAAGCAACAGAGGGGATGGGCAGAGGAGTTAAATTGGCATTGACCTTAATAATCAGTGCGACAGCTTTTTGCGCGCGGATAAACGCGCAGTCTCAGGATAATATCGTATTATTCTGGAATCTCGAGAACTTTTTCGACTGGATCGACGGCGGGAACGGCGATTCAGACACGGAATTCACACCCGGAGGAAAACGGCATTGGACCGCACGCAAATTCTATTCGAAATGCAACGCGGTCGCCAAATCCGTGCTCTGGATATCCGACGAATACGGAAAACTTCCCGACGTCATGGGTCTCGCCGAAATCGAAAACAGAGGAGTTCTGAGCAAACTGATAAACTCCACTTCGCTAAGGAAAACCGGCTATAAGATAGTGCATTACGACTCCCCCGACCATCGGGGAATAGACGTTGCGCTGCTTTGGAATACCGGAACCATGGACCTGATTTCGTCCAAACCCTGCCACATCGACGGGCTGGAAACCAGAGACATCCTCCTCGTGAACCTTTTCGACCGCCGCGCCCAGAAAGAAAGAGCTTTCATCGTGGTCCATCTGCCCTCCAAATTCGGAGGAGGCAAGACCGCCTGGAAGCGCGAAAAAGCTGCCGCCCGCCTGAAAGCTGTCGCGGATTCTGTCAATGCTGCCGGCTGTTCCGATATTACGGTGATGGGAGATTTTAACGACACGCCTGATGCTGAGGCTTTTACGCAGTTGAAAGAGGTTCTTGTCAATGTCTCTGAGCCCCTCAGTGCACAGGGTCTCGGAACTATCAGATTCGAAGGAAAATGGGATTTGATTGATATGTTCTGGGTAGCGCCGGAAATGGCACGAAATGTGTCGATGGAAATCGTCCGTATACCTTTCCTTATGGTATGGGATAATGTGCATTCCGGGATCAAGCCGTTGAGAACGTACTCGGGACCAAGATATCTTGGAGGAGTCAGCGACCATTGTCCGATTTTACTCAAGTATTGATTATAAGGTGGAAACTTACTAAATTTGAAAGTTAAAACGAAAATACAAAAACACCACATACATTATGGATATGAAATCAAAGATTCAGGACAAATTCAAAGTCCTGTATGGAAAGGAGGGAGAGATGTTCGCTTCCGCCGGACGTATTAATCTTATCGGTGAACATACTGATTATAATGGAGGATATGTCTTCCCGGGAGCTATCGACAAAGGTATCGTAGCGGAGGTAA
Source organism: uncultured Bacteroides sp. (assembly GCA_900546925.1). GTDB lineage: Bacteria > Bacteroidota > Bacteroidia > Bacteroidales > UBA932 > Cryptobacteroides. The sequence continues at coordinate 19,775 of UREV01000016.1, read as the reverse complement.
AAGTTAACGGAACTGATAAAGTTCATGCATATTCACTTGATTATGATGAGTATGTGGAGTTTGGACTTCAGGAAGAAGATAAACCTCAGCAGAGTTGGGCTTGCTACATCTTCGGTGTATGTCGTGAAACCATGAAGAGAGGCGGCAAGGTAGAAGGTTTCGATACAGTATTTGCAGGAGACGTTCCTCTCGGAGCCGGACTGTCATCATCAGCTGCCCTCGAAAGTACATTCGCATTCGCACTCAACTATCTATTCAATAATAAGATAGACAAGTTCGAACTTGCTAAGATCGGACAAGCTACTGAGCATAACTACTGTGGTGTAAACTGCGGAATCATGGACCAGTTCGCTTCTGTCTTCGGAAAAAAAGGCAGCCTCATCCGCTTGAACTGCAAGACAATGGAATATAAATACTTCCCGTTCGATCCTGTTCAGGCAGGATATAAACTCGTGCTTTTGGATTCTTGCGTTAAACATGAGCTTGCTTCTTCAGCATACAACAAGAGACGTCAGTCTTGCGAGAACGTATGTGCCGCCATCAGAAAGAACCACAGTGATGTAGAGTTCCTCAGCGACGCCAAGAGAGTTTGGCTTGAGGAAGTCCGCGACCAGGTTCCAGAGGAGGATTTCCTCAGAGCAGAGTATGTAATCGGTGAAGTACAGAGAGTCCTCGATGTTTGCGATGCCCTCGAAAGAGGTGATTATGAGACAGTTGGTGAAATGATGTACCAGACACACTTCGGACTTAGCCATCTTTACGAAGTGAGCTGCGCAGAGTTGGATTTTCTCAATAGTCTTGCACGCAAATGCGACGTTACCGGCTCACGTGTAATGGGCGGCGGTTTCGGAGGATGTACCATCAATCTCGTGAAAGAAGAATTCTATGACAATTTCATCAACACTGCCATAGAAAAATTTACCGAGAAATTCGGACACGCACCTAAGATTTACGACGTAGTCATAAGTGACGGTGCCAGAAAACTTGAGGACTAAGCTACCTCATTTTAGTGGAAAGCCATTCGGAATCTACTATAGCAAACCCCGGTGCAGGAATGACATCGGGGTTTCTTTTTATTATACCCCTGCAGTCCTCATAAGTATTGAAACCGATTTTGACGCCCTCCATCTTGCCCTCTGAAGGATAGGTGAATGTGATATCATTGTCCGGTCCGTCTATCTTATAAAACTTGAAAGATGCGTTTCTGATGGCCAGAGCAGACTCTTTGTCCTGAGCCTTTTCGGCCAGCTCCATCTTGGTGACATATTTGCACATCTCCATGGCCACGTCATCCAGTCCTGCATCGAAAATGTTTACCTTCTCTATCAGAGAACCGGCATCCTTTACCCTCCTGAGAGTATAACCTTTAAGAAGTTCACCATTTTCGTCTGAAGAGAGCTGAGCTGAAATCGCAACCATATGCTGCTCAATCATTTGCTTTTCCGCGTCGGAAAGCGTATCCGGCATCAGCCATATCATGAGACTCTCGTCGGGGTCGTGATAAAGCGTCTGGAAAGCAGCCAAGTTTACCTTACCGCAGTTCATGCAACCCCACACGAACATTGACCCGTCCTTAACCTTTTCCTTCAGTTCCGGATGGTCTTTCACATTGATGATATTGTAAGCCGGGATTTCGCTGACAGCCCCGCATCCTGCGCATTTCGCCTCGATATATTGTGCCATAATACTCCATTTTTATGCAAAAATATCAAAAATTGCAGACTTATTGCTAACTTTGAACGATTTCTTTCCGGCAGGGATTTGTCAGAAGAAATAATGTGTAACTTATACCAAAACCAGTAAATGAAACAATGGATCAAACAATTCACCACTGAAGACTGGATTATCGTCTTCGTGGGAGCTGTCGTGCTCGCGCTTGCCTGCATATTCCCGCAAGCCATGCCGACGATGCCTAAGTCGCTGACCACCAGTACAGATTGGGTCAATGCTGTCTATATGTTCGGCTTTGTCCTTCTCATGACTTATGTTACCTTGGCAGCGCTCAGGAAGCCTCTGAAGGGAACATTCGCTTCGCTTCTGTTCATTTTCGCCATCACAGTGTTGGCCCAGATAACGGCCAATATCTCCATAATCAAGACATGGGGCTTCGAATCAGTCTTTTTCGCAGTCATCTACGGATTGATACTGAACAACTGCTTTACTCTTCCCGAGTGGCTTAAAAGGGCCGTAAACAGCGAATTCTACATTAAAGTGGGCATTATCTGCCTCGGTTCTACCATTCTCTTCGGAGAAATGATGAAATCAGGCGCTTATGGTATCGCCCAGTCATTTATCGTGGTGTTCACTGTATGGTACTTCTGCTTCTGGGTAGGAAAGAAGATGCATGTAGATCCTGAAATGGGCACAATGCTCTCCAGCGCTGTTTCCATTTGCGGTGTGTCTGCGGCTATCGCTACCTGCGGCGTGATTAAGGGTGACAATAAGAAACTTTCTTACGTAGTATCTCTTGTGCTCATCGTGGCCATTCCTATGATGTACCTCCTTCCTTGGATTGCAGAACTCATTAATCTGCCTCCTGAAGTAGCTGGTGCATGGATTGGAGGAACCATCGATACCACAGGCGCTGTAGCTGCTGCCGGTTCTCTTATCGAAGATCCTGCTGCTGAGCAGACTGCGATTATCGTGAAATCATCCCAGAACGTGCTTCTCGGTCTTGCCGCATTCTTCATTTCCATGATGTGGACATACCAGGGAACAAACAAAGATACCAAACCTTCTGTCGGTCTCATTTGGGAAAGATTCCCTAAATTCGTTGTCGGAATGGTTCTCGCATCTATTGTGTTCAGCTTCCTTCTTTCTCCTGAAATGGCTAAATCCGTAGGAAAAGTTACCAAGGGATTCCAGAACACATTGTTCAGCATAGCATTCGTCTGCATCGGTCTGGAGACCAGACTTAAAGATATCTTCGGAAAAGAAAACAGAGTGCCTCTGAAGGTGTTCCTTACCGCTCAGACATTCAATATTTTCGTAACCCTCGTGATATCTTATATTGTCTTTGGCGTTATAAAGCCGTCCTTATAATAAACATAAGTTAACCTTATATTTCGTAAAATATTGAATTATAAGGAAATACTAAATATGAATCCGAAGTGGTGGTTATCTGATACATAACCGCCACTTTTCATTTTGTCGAAAGACTTGCCGCCGTTCATGTCGAACGTGAATCCTATACGGCAGTCATAAGGAATCCATAAGAAGTTGGCCAAATGGGCAGTTATGTCCGCTCCTGCGCTGAACAGACTGAAATTCTCCGACCCGATACGTGACTTGTAGAAACCGTAATCCAAATGCGGAGTAACCTCGAAATTCTTTATGTAAAACAGCGGTGAGAACCAGGAAATATCCCCTACCCACACAGGGATTACATAATCGGCAGACAGAAGCAGGTGACTGTCAGAAACATTCCTGATAAAATACTCGGAACCTGAATCGTCGAAACCTCTCGGCGTCATAGTTATCGAATTCTCACGCCTGCTCGCACTCCCCTGCTGGTGCTGTGCCTTCACTGCAAGCCTAAGTCCCTGAGTAGCAGTAATTCCAGGTAGATATCCATAAATATATCCATATGCGGAAGGCGAATAAATATCTGCGATTCCCACTCTGGTATAATACCCTGCTTCCGCTCCGATACCGAACCTCGGATAAACCCCGGATTTCGGCACAGGAAGAAGCGAATATCCTCTCAATGAAGCCTTTACGGTCTGCATCGTATACCTCTCCCCCTGTATCGTTCCCGTTATTTTTCCTACATATTTTCCCTGCTCGTTCTTTTCGTAAAGTACCTTCGTTATAGTCTTGTCGAAAACATCGTTGCTGACATTGTACTCGATTTGCGGGATCAGTCCCCTTCTCCAGCCGCCGGATGACAAATTGAAAGGCACATAGACCCTGAAATTGCCTCTTGCAGACGCTTTGTCAGATAATGTCCCCATCAACGATTCAGAAGTCTTCCCGTCCTTAGTTATAATCTGTCGCCCGAAAGTCACTGCCGCCATATCCCCGAAATCAGCCGAAATCTCGAAAATAGGATATAATCCGCTGTAAGTAAACAAGATATGCCCTGAATTTCTATAATGGGTTTTCCCATAAGCATAAGAATATGGATCTTTATGCCAAGAATATCCTATCGAACCGAAAGCTGTTCCCAAGTCGTTCTGGAACAGCGCAGTAGCACCCACAGATGCAGTCTCGTAATTAAACTCCCCGCTCAGATTCCTTACATTGTCGTAGTTGAAATAAACCGGCGCCCACGAATGGAAACGCAGAATATGCAGATGCTTGTAATATCTCTTCGGCTTCGAAAAATCCGGCTCGGCCAGGCTGTCGCCGTCGACCCAACTCACCCCCTTCGCTTCCGCGAGATTCTTTTCTTGTCGGGTCAATGCCTCTGCGACTTTGTATTTGTGTATGGTTTTGAAATCCACTGCTTTACCGTCGTCAAGAGGTGCTGTGTGAAGCAGTCTGCCCTCCGGCTGAAGTACAGTGAAATATAACGAATCTCCGTTCATGCAGAACTCATTACCGCCATATTTCAGGGATGTATGTTGCCTGATGACGCCGTCATTTATGCTATATAATTCTTGTGTTCCGTCCCTGTCCGAGGTGAAATACAGGACTCCCCTGTCGTTTACGAGGTTTCTGATACTGATAGGAAGCGGTTCGGAAATGCACCTGATATCAGATTTTAAATCTTTATCTGTCAGGAATATACCTGAGCCTGATTCTGATACGGTACTGAATGCTATATCTTCACCGAGGAAACAGACTTCAGCAGCCTGGAGACTGTCCGGCATAGCAAGACGACGCTCGATTTTGCCATCATCGGCATTGACAAGAACTATGGCGGAGCCCCCTTTTATCGGGTACTCGACGGCGGCGATGGTGCGTCCGTCAGGCGAAACGGCCGGGTTGAACAACCGTCCTTTGCGCGTCAGGTTGCGGATTTTGCCGGTGCGGGTGTCGAAACTGCGGATGACGGAAGCCATTTCCAGCGACCATCTTTCATCCGGGATGGATTCACTCCAGAAAAGCAGGTCCCCGTGCGACTCCAGTCTGCTTGTAATCGATGAGAATGGTCTGATTCTGTGGAACTTGCCGTCTTCTGGATTATATTTCGCAAGGTAATATGTCTCTGCGTTTCCGGAAACTATGGCATAAATGCTTCCATTGCAGAAAGTGTTGCCGTAAGATTTTGAGAACCAGCGTTTTGGAACTTGTATAGCCTGCGTCTGTGTGAAAGGCTCGCGTTTTTCTGCATCTTCTGTCCAAATGTCGTGGAACTCGTCCATTATCGTGGAAAAAGACTTCTTGAAACTCATCCCTGAAGCCATCTTTAAGGTCTTCTGCGTGTTGAAAAACCTGAACGGATTTGTCGCGATGCGCTGGAAATACCGCTGAGTGAAAAGCGGGTCGTCGAAGCAGTAACGTGTGCCCGCAACTGTCAGATAACCAAGTGCATAGTGGTCCGGAGCCTCGTGCTTGTAGGAGCCGTATCTCCACCTGTACCAGTTCCTCCAGTCGCCCCTGTCGAAGGCCATCATATAATAATCCAGAAAGTCCGCCGAGCGGCCTCTTCCGTATTTTGTCAATGCTGTTTCGGCGGTTACTGCGTCACCTTCGAGGAGCCAATTGCTTGGCCAGATGGCAGACCACGCGCCTACGGACATATCTCCTAACAGCCATGTGAACGGCTTCATCCAGCCTTTGTATCCGAATTGCATCTGGGCCAGATGTCTGCTTTCGTGAACTGAGAGATTCTTAACCCAAGGCATCGGTTCAGGATCGTAAGCGTCCTGCAAAGTGTAGAGATCAGCGCGTTTCGGGGCCCATGTGACGGCTCCGTTCGATATTCCGTGGCAGGTGTGGAGAATCAGCGGAGTTTTTCTCCGGTAACCCTCCCCCGGAGTCAGTCCAGAACTGATGGATTCCGATATTTTGAATCTTTCTGTCCATGCGCCGTAAACCCTTGCAAGAGAATCAGTTCCTTCAGGATAGATGATTCTGTAGGAAGGGGTCTCCGTGCTATACCATTTGAGTCGTGCAGGGTCATCTCCGGCACTGTCGAACTGTGCATGGGCCACGACGGAGAACGCGATGGACATCCATATCGCGCACAGTGCTTTTAGGTAGAAAGAATAATATTTCATTAAAGTATCATTGTAATAACAGCAAATCTAACTATTTTTTATAATTTTGTGGAGATATTTAGCTTATAAATCCGCACTTATGCAGATATTAGTACAGTTTGTAACCCTAATCGGTGCAGTAGCACTTTTCCTGTTCGGACTCAGCCTATTGAGTGTCGGCTTGCAGAAAGTAGCCGGAGACGGTCTCCGGTCATTCCTTGCGTCGATGACATCCAATTCTTTCAGACGTCTTATTACAGGAGTTGGAGTCACGGCCGCTATCCAATCATCTACCGCAACGACCATCATGGTCGTCAGTTTCGTGAATGCGGGACTTCTAACCTTGGCACAAGCTATCGGAGTCATCATGGGTGCCAATATCGGAACCACCGTAACTTCCTGGATAATGGCGATTTTCGGATTTTCTTATGATATATCCACCATATCCTTCCCGCTTATTGCTCTCGGTTTCATCATGATGATGAACAAGAGCAACAAGAAAATTAAGGAACTCGGAGAAATCATCATCGGATTCGCCCTTTTCTTTGTAGGATTCGCTAAACTTAAAGAAACTTCCAGTCTGTTGCTTGACAACATGAACCTCGATGGTCTGCAGGCATTGACAAACCTATACCTCGGTCCGGTCAATCTTTCTGTACTGATTTTCCTCCTCATAGGTACGGTCCTCACTATCTGCTTCCAGTCTTCAGCGGCCACCATGGCCATCATCATGCTCCTCATCACGACGGGTGTGATACCTTTCAAGCTGGCTGCAGCCATGATTTTGGGAGAAAATATCGGAACTACCATCGCTGCGAACATTGCGGCTTCGGTGGGTAATACGACGGCGAAGAGAGCGGCGATGGCGCATACGGTTTTCAATGTGTTCGGAGTTATCTGGGTACTATGCATATTCCCGTTCTTCCTGAAGTTTATAGGAGCTATAATCAGCTCTGTCGGCCTTCCGGACCCGAATACGACAGACCTTACGGATACTGCCAATGCTGCCGGCATCAAGATGTCGCTTCTTTATAGCGTGACGACGATGCACACATTGTTCAACGTCACTAACACCATGATTCTCATCTGGTTCATTCCTCAGATAGAGAAGATAGTGTCTCTGATTATTCCTTCCAAGAGCGAAAAAGAGGTCTTCAGACTCAAATATATCCAGGGTGGCCCGCTTTCTACTGCCGAGCTTTCACTGGATGAGGCAGAGCAGGAAATCGTTCATTTCGCCGAGATTTGCTACAACGACTTCAAGTATATGAGGCAGGCAATCGGCGAGAAAGACCCGTCGAAGTTTGACCAGCTCAGGGAGAAACTTGTTAAATATGAGGCTATTACAGACAGAATCGAATATGAGATAGCAGAGTATCTTAACGAGGTTTCGAAGGGTGAGATTTCCGTCTCTTCTGCCGTGCGTATCAAGGGTATGTACAAGATAATCGGCGAGTTGGAGAGTATCGGTGACTCAGGAGATGCTATCGGACGTATGCTTGCACGCAGAAACGAGCACGGCAAAGAGTTTAACGAGGAGCACTTGAAGAGACTCGGCCGCATGTGTGACCTTCTGGATGATGCGTTCAAGGCTATGACTGATAATTTGAAGGCTCCTTATACTAGCCTGAAGGATATTACCAATGCCCAGGATGCCGAGTACAATATCAATGAATATCGCAACACTTTGCGTGAAGAGCATATCATAAATATCGAGGAGAATCCTTCTTACAACTATCAGCTCGGCGTGTTCTATATGGATATTGTCGCTGAGTTGGAGAAGATGGGTGATTTTATTATTAATGTATCTGAGGCGAAGATTGCCGAAAACGGTTGATTTAAAGAAGGTTAGATGATTAATGTCCTGAAAATAGGCCTCACGGCCATGATCGTGTCAGCATTGACCCTATCCTGCGGGCAGAGAAAACAGGCGACGGGCCGGCAACAGACTGGGGCGAAGGCTTTTCCGGCAGTGGAGGTGCCTGCGATGCTCTCAGATCCGTCTGAAAGGCTGGACTATATTCTGGCTCATTTTTGGGACGGATTGAACAAAATGGAAGGGGAGTGCGACTCGCTTCATATCGAGGGCGTGCTTTCTGAAGATGTGGAAAAGCAGTTCGGAACTTATACGGCTCTGCTTTGGCAAGTCCCTGTAAATCAAGCTGCCGCGTCGATATCATCGCTGTTCCGTATCGTGGAGAATTATGAGAGGCGCGACACTTCTTCCAATGTGTTCGAAAAGATAACTGATTTCGCGAAGAAATACTTCTATGACCCTAACTCTCCTTTGCGTAACGAGGAGTTCTATTTGGCTTATCTTAAGGGACTTGCGACTTCGGAGTTCGTTCCTGAGAGCATGAAGCCGGCGTATGGATATGAGATGCAGATGTGTTCGTTGAATAGGATAGGGGAGAAGGCGGCTGATTTCTCGTTCAGGGATTTGGCTGGGAGAAATCATAGGTTATACGATGTGAAAGCGGATTATATCTTGCTGTTCTTCTCTAATCCAGGATGTCCTAATTGTTTGGAAATTACGCAGATGATAGAGAGTAGCCCTGAAGTCTCAGGCCTGGAGAAATCCGGGAGACTTAAAGTCGTGAACGTGTATATCGACCAGGAAATAGACAAATGGAAGGAATATGCGTCCGAGTATCCTGAGGAATGGCTGTGCGGCTATGACAACAACTATATTATCCGTACTGATGTGACTTACAATGTCCGTGCGATACCTTCGCTCTATCTCTTGGACGCGGATAAGAAAGTGCTGATGAAGGACGCTCCGCAAGACAAGATTTTCGAGGCGCTTCAGCTTTTTGCGATGCAGGCCGGATAGGCGAGAATTAATAACACTAAATAATTATGAAGGTAGAAAAGAATCTTTGGAAAACCACTCCTGACGGAAAGGATATTTTTCTTTACAGAATTACCAATGAATCAGGAGCTTACGTGGAATTAGGAAGTGTTGGAGCAGGAATCGTTTCGATCGTTGTTCCGGATAAGGAAGGAAAGTTGGCAGACGTGGTTATCGGCTATGATGACCCCATGTCATATTTCGGTGATGGCCCATGTGCTGGAAAATGCCCTGGCCGTTATGCGAACAGAATCGCCAAAGGACATTTTACCCTCGACGGAAAAGAATATACATTGCCTGTCAACAACGCATGCAATCATCTTCACGGCGGTCCGGACGGGTTTCAGAACCAGGTTTGGGAAAGCCGAGTAGAAGGGGAGGCTGTGGAGTTCATGTATTTCTCTGAGGATGGAGAGGCCGGATATCCTGGAAATCTGAAGGTCGTGGCCCACTACGAGTGGTCTGGAGACAACGAATTGACATTGACCTTTACAGCAGAGACTGACGCACCTACGGTGCTGAACCTCACGAATCATTCATATTTCAATCTCGACGGCGAGGGCTCCGGAACCGTCCTGAATCACGTCCTGAAGCTGAACGCGTCCCAGTATCTGCCTACCGATGACACGCTCATCCCTACGGGAGAGCCTGAGGATGTCGCCGGCACCCCTATGGATTTTGTCAATGCCAAGGCTATCGGACGCGACATCAAGGCTGATTTTCCGGCATTGAACTACGGAAAGGGCTACGATAACTGTTTCGTCATCGACGGCGTGGAGCCGGGACAGCTTCAGACGGCAGCTGAACTTTATTCTCCTGCCAGCGGAAGATGTCTGGAAGTCATTACTACTCAGCCTGGTGTGCAGATTTATACCGGAAACTGGCTGGAAGGATGCCCTGCAGGAAAGAAAGGACATATTTACCATGATTATGATGCTGTGGCCATCGAGTGTCAGCACTATCCTGACTCTCCTAACGAGCCGGAATTCCCGTCTGCAGTTTTGCGTCCGGGAGAGGTGTTCGAGCAGGCTATCATATTCGCATTCTCTGTAAAATAAAATGAAACAATACCTTGAGTTACTGCGTCATATCCGTCAGGATGGCGTCATAAAGCATGATCGTACGGGAGTCGGCACACAGAGCGTTTTCGGTTATCAGATGCGCTTCGACCTGTCGGAAGGATTCCCGCTGCTTACCACGAAGAAAGTTCATCTGAAGTCCATTATTTATGAGCTGCTCTGGTTTATTTCCGGGGATACGAACATTAAATATCTGAAGGACCATGGCGTGACTATCTGGGACGAGTGGGCGGACGAAAACGGCGATCTGGGACCTGTGTACGGGCATCAATGGCGTAGTTGGCCTGCCCCTGACGGACGCAGCATAGATCAGTTGACTCAAGTCGTAGATATGATTAAAAACCATCCGGATTCCCGCCGCATGCTTGTGACTGCGTGGAATCCTGGTGAAGTAGACCAGATGGCTCTGCCGCCGTGTCACTGCCTCTTCCAGTTCTATGTGGCAGACGGAAAACTCTCCTGTCAGCTTTACCAGCGTAGCGCGGACACCTTCCTCGGCGTGCCGTTCAACATCGCGTCTTATGCCTTGCTGACCATGATGATAGCTCAGGTCTGCGGACTTGAACCTGGAGAGTTTATCCATACGACAGGCGATACGCATATCTATCTGAATCACTTCGAGCAGGTGGATTTGCAGCTTTCCCGCGAACCCCGCAAGCTTCCGGTGATGAAGATTAATCCTGAAGTGAAGAGCATTTTCGACTTCAAATACGAAGATTTTATACTTGAAGGCTACGATCCTTGGCCTGCAATCAAAGCCCCTGTGGCAGTTTAGATATGAAGAAATACATAATAGCGGCAGTAGCCGACGATATGGCCATCGGCCGTGACAATGAACTTTTGTGGCACATATCAGCGGATATGAAGTATTTCCGCAAGACCACCATGGGCGCACCTGTCATAATGGGCTATAAGACATGGCTTTCCATCGGTCGTCCGTTACCGGGCCGCAGGAATATCGTCATCTCCCACGCCCCGTTCGAGGCTCCCGAAAGTGTGATCCAAGTATCCGACGTCGCCCAAGCTTTCGCAGCCGCAGCCCAGCCGATGCCGGCCCCAGCAGATTCTTCTTCGTCCGGGTCAATGCCGGATCATTGTTTCGTCATAGGTGGAGCAAAAACCTATGAAAGAACATTGACCTCAGCCGACAAACTGTATATCACTCACGTACATACGGTCATTCCGGGAGCAGACGCGTTCTTCCCGGCGATAGACCCGTCAGTATGGACACTGGAGTCGGAAACTCCGGCCGAGACCGACCCTGAAACAGGGTATTCTTACACCTTCGCGGTATATGTTAGGAAGTAGAGTAATAAATAATTATTTATTTGACTATATTTGTAAATAATTATTTATCTGACTATTAATGAACTAACGATATGAAGCTGACTTGTTTTAAAACTACTCTTCTTGCATTATTTGTTTCGTTGTTTCTCGGAACAGGTATCAGTGCGCAATCTGTCATTTCATATGATATGTTCACTAATAACCTTGCCTACAATCTTACGGCAGAAGTAGCGGATTCGGTTACTAAAGAGCCTGTTGCGTTCGCTTCGGTCTATTTGAAACATGTTAAGGACACAATCATCACCAATTTCGCACTTACAGGTCCTGACGGAAAAATCCATATGAATGACGTTACGAAAGGGGAGTATGATTTCTATGTCGAGTTCATGGGATATAAGCCGTATCACAAGACCATTTATGTCAGGAAGACTATTGATTTGAAAAAGATTCTGTTGAAACCTGATGTTCAGGCTATTTAGGAAGCGAAGGTTACCGCCGGCGTGAAGAATCTCGGAAAGAAGCGCAGGTCCATAACTGTCACAGGTACATATTCTTATGGTAATTTCAACGGTGATTCCAGAGAGAATTCATCTACGTGGTACGCTAAAGATAACGCCAGCATTGACAGAAACCTTTTTTATGACAATGGCGGGTATAATTACACTTATGGCGGCAGCTTTCAGTATGTCGAGCCGATAGGCAAGAATTGGGCGGTCCAGGGGTTTGTCTCCAGTTATTATAAGGTAAGGACAAGCAACAGCGATGCTTTCAATCAGGACCATTCTATCAATGATTATTATACATCCAAATCGGAGAACCACTACATAAGTAATTATGGAAGAATACTTGGGCAGTATGATAAAGGTGAGACGAATTTGCAGTTCGGCGGTATTGTAAGGTGGGTGAATAATGAGAATTATTCCAGGTCTTATGGCATAGATACGAGGACTGGTAAGGATGATTGGACATTAGCTTTTTCTCCGTTCTTGAAGTTCAATACGTCTGTAAAGGGGAATTACGCATACGCTGGTTATGACTTCGATTCTGAGCGTCCGTCTGCAGCCAGTATCATTCCTTCGTTCAATATCTTGGATCCTACGAGAATCACAGCTGGTAATATTTATTTGCATCCGTCGATGATGCACAGGTATTGGTTAAATGGGTATGGTCGGTTCAAGAAAATCAGGATGTCCTGGGCTTTGTACTTCAGCGGTTATATTACGCAGGATGCACGCGTTTCCGCGATTTGGTTCGATGAAAACGGCATCAGGTACTCGATTCCTGTAAATGCCAGGAAACCATCTACTTCTCATTCGTTGAATCTGAATTTAAATAAGACGCTTACGAAGAACGGAAAACTTAGTGCTGTCTTGTTTGGAGGTGTCAATTATAGCCGTGAGGTCAACTATCAGAGCAAAGGAGTGTTATCCGGCATTGACATGGAAAACATGGATTATAAGAGTTTTATGTCGTCTTTCTGGGGCAACTCTTCGGGTGATAGATTCTATTCGGGCGAGAGCGGTTTTATCGAGAGTTTGACTGATGGATTGGCTTATAACGTGAGTTTCGGCCTGGAGTTCGCGGATATTTTGGATCAGGCGAGGCCTGTATCTCACATTGTACGCGAGAATTATGTTCAGGACAGTTTCACGAATGTCTTAGGGCGTAACATTGTCTTTTCTATTTCCTGGAATTTCGGAAAGATGAACGCAGCCCGCAGCAACAGTGCGCGACGGGCTATGGCCAATCTTATGGTGCAGTAGCTGTTATAACTTGAACCCTGTTATTTTCATGGTTCTTTCCGGTGTCTCAGGATCTCCTGTAAGCGGTTTTTCCATGTCCATCGAACGCAGGGCAGCCATGTCCTGATCCGAGAGAGCAAAATCGAAAACTTCGGCATTGGCACGAACCCTTTCCGGATTTACGCTCTTCGGGATTACGATTACGCCGCATTGGATCTGGTATCTGAGCGCGACCTGGCGTGGGGTTTTGCCGTATTTTGCGGCGATTTCGAGGATTTTCGGGTCTTCGAACATTTCGTTGGCGCGTCCCTGGCCGAACGGCATGTATCCCTCGTGCTGCACGTTCAGTCGGGTCATCCACTCGTGTTCTTTCAGGCGCTGTGCCTGCAGATTCGTCTCGATCTGGTTTACTGCCGGGCGGATTTCGTTATAGTTTATGAGGTCTATCAGCCTGTCAGTATTGAAGTTAGACACTCCGATCGCGCGCAGTACGCCCTCCTTGTAGAGCGCCTCAAGGTCGCGCCAGGCCGCATAAATGTCGCCATACGGCCAGTGAAGGAGCATCAGGTCGATGTAGTCCGTCCCGAGTTTTGTCAATGATTCCATGACGGATTTTCTGGCGTGGCTGAAGTTGTCGCACCAGATTTTAGTGGTGATGAAAATCTCGTCTCGTGGAATGCCGGATTCCTTAATCGCCTTACCGACAACGTCTTCATTTCCATAGAGTTGTGCCGTGTCGATCATCCTGTATCCACATTCCAGCGCAGCTTTTACGCTTACGCTGCACTCCACAGGATCAGTGCTCTTATATGTGCCGAGACCCAATACCGGCATCTCGACCCCGTTGTTTAATGTAACTTTTTCCATTCGCGTAAATTATTTCACCTCGTCCAGAGTTGCTGTCTTAAAATGGCGGTTAAAGTCCGGTTTGTATGATGCCATATCTGTAAGTAATTTCAACCAAAGACAAAAATACAAAAAATATTCTCGAATTTTGTAATTCAATGCTCATTCTTGTGTATACTAATGTCGCGAAGGGGGCAGCGTAGAACTGATGGCTTAAAGAATACTAGTTGAGTACTTTGCGGTTAATAGCCCGCATTATTTGCGGTTTATTAACCGCATTTGATTATATTTGCAGTCTAAAACCGAATGATATGTATATACATCAAACTAAGGATTGGCCAAATTTCTCGTGGGATAAAGACGCAATTAATGCCAAACTCGCCAAGGTTAATAAGGCGGCTGGCTTTCTTGCGGGCAGGCTTTCTACTATAGGATTCGACGCTCAGATGAATGCTGCAGTAGAAACATTGACTCATGATATCCTCGCTTCATCTGAGATTGAGGGCGTTGTATTGAATTCTGACCAGGTGCGTTCTTCTGTAGCAAGAAGAATGGGGGTACATATCGTTGGTGATGTAGAGCCTTCCCATTACATTGAGGGTGTAGTGGAAATGATGATGGACGCCACGCGCAAATACGACCAGCCTCTTACTGATGACAGGCTGTTTGGATGGCATAACTGTCTATTCCCTACAGGACGAAGCGGGATGGCGGTCATAAACGTCGGTAAGTATAGGATGGATCCTATGGAAGTTGTGTCAGGAACCTTGGATAGGGAGAAGGTTCATTATCAGGCATCCTCTGCAGACGTGGTGCCCTTTGAGATGAAAAAATTCCTGGATTGGTTTAACGCAGATTCGACTCCGAAGAACTATATCAAATCTGCCGTTGCGCACTTCTGGTTTGTTAGTATCCACCCCTTTGACGATGGTAACGGACGAATCAGCCGTGCTATTGCTGATATGGCTTTGAGTCAGGCTGATGACTCCACACTCCGTTTCTTCAGTATATCAAGGCAGATTAACAAGGATAAACGCAAGTATAACGACATTCTTGAGCGCTGCCAGAAGGGAGGATGCGATATTACACTTTGGATAGACTGGTATCTGGATTGTATGTCCCGTGCAATCGAGAGTGCTGGGGAGATGCTCTCGTCAATTCTTGACAAATCAATCTTCTGGCAGACACATTCACAGGTTGTTGTGTCTGACCGTCAGAAGACAGCCCTTAACATCTATCTCGATGGCTACTGCGGTAAGTTGAATGTTAAGAACTGGGCCAAGCAGGTTAAAGTATCTGATGACACTGCTGGCAGAGACGTGAAAGACCTTGTTGAGAAAGGCATTCTTATACCTCAGCCGGGAAGGGTAAGAGATGTATCTTATGGTATTTCCGTATCAGCGGATAAAACTCTCGTGCCGGGTTCCAACGCCGTTAACGATGTTGAATAGTAGAAGGACCCCAAGAACTCTGGTGATGAGCCTCAGGCTGTAGAGTAGGGATCTTTGCCTAAATCTGTCAGTCTTCCCGTAAAACCACTAAGTAACTCTCAGAAAATAGCCGGTTATTTTCTGAGAGTTACTAACTTTGTACCCGAAAACAAAAAGCGTCGACGATGCAGAAAATATGGAAAAAAGCCCTTATGTTTTTGGGCATAATAGTCCTTTTCCTGGGACTTTCTTACGGATTCGTTCCGCAAGTGCTGGATGGTAAAATAGTGAACCAGAGCGATATATCGGGATATGTGGGTATGGCACATGAGGCCAACCAGTGGAACGATGAGCACCCTGACGACAGGACCGCCTGGACAGACTCCATGTTCGGCGGAATGCCTACGACCATGCTCACCGGAAACCCCGAAGGCGACTGGACCCAATCCATATACAACGCATTCCTTATAGGAAAACGCCCTGCTACCTACCTGTTTATCACCTTGTTAGGCGCGTTTCTCCTGATGCTCAGCCTCGGAATCAGCCCCATCGTCGCCATCGGCGGAGCTGTCGCCGTCGCCTTCTGTTCCTACAACATGCAAATCATCCAGGTCGGCCACAACACCAAAATGATGGCCATCGCCTGGCTCCCGTGGGTCCTCGCCGCCGTGATTTTCACCTACCGGACCGCCCTCAGCATGTTTAGGGTCAATGCCGATGAATCCCCGAAATCCACGTCCTGGAAGTCATGGCTTCCACAGACCATTCTCGGGGCATCCCTGTTCGGCATGGCGCTCAATTTCCAGATAAAAGCAAACCATATACAGATATCTTACTATCTGGCTATCATTATATTCTGCTACGCCATAGGTCTCTTTATATGGCTCGTCGCCGACAAGGAACGTAGACACGGAATCGTCAAATTCTTCGCCGCTTCAGCATTGCTCCTGACCATAGGTATCATCGGCATTGGCGCGAACGCGAACAAACTCATTCCGACCTACAACTACTCGAAACACACCATGCGCGGCGGTTCGGAACTTGCGGACGGGAGCAGCGAAAATTCCGGAAAGACGAAAGGTCTGGACCTCGAATACGCCACAGCCTGGTCTTACGGCTGGCAAGAACTGCCGAACATGATGATTCCTGACTTCAACGGAGGTGCGTCATCCGGAGCTGTAAACTACTCTAAATCAGAGACTATTAAACTTCTAAAGCAGTACGGACAGCCGAACCTTCGCGAAGTGGCCAAAACCCTGCCTCTTTACTGGGGCCCTCAGCCGTTTACCGCGGGACCTATGTATATGGGCGCCATAACCATCTTCCTGTTCATTCTCGGACTATTTATGTGTAAGGGGCGTGACAAATGGTGGATACTCGCAGCTACTGTAATAGCCATACTTCTCGGTGTCGGAAATCATTTCATGCCGTTCACGAAGTTCTGGTACTACTACATGCCATTCTACAGCAAATTCAGGACAGTTTCCATGGCATTGATAATACTCCAAGTGACCCTGCCGATGCTCGGTTTCTTCGTCCTGGACAAGATCCTGAAAGGCGGATTTACCGCTGAACAATTCAGAAAACCTGGCATAATAGCATTGACAATTACGGGCGGCTTCTGCTTACTTTGCTCTATTTTTCCTGGCATTGCCGGTGATTTCTCAGGCGCTGCGGACTCGCAGATGCACCCGGACCTAGTGGCTGCACTTCAGGCTGATAGAGCGAAACTCCTTGAAAATGACGCACTTATGTCATTCTTCCTTATAGTGGCTGCCTATGTCCTGATTATGTGGGCGTACAGCAAACCTAAAGACATTCCCGGCGATGATGCCTACGTCGGTAAGAGGAGATATGTCGCAGCCGCGGCCATCTCCGCATTGGTGCTTCTGAACATGTTCGCGGTCGGCAAACGCTATCTTAATAACAGTCACTTCGTTACGCCTAAAAACTTCCAGAGCCAGTTCAATAAGCGTCCAGTGGATGAGGCCATTTTGGCTGACCCTGCGAAGAGCTATAGAGTTCTCGACTTGACTGTCAATGTGTTCAACGATTCGCACCCGAGTTATTGGCACAAGAATATCGGCGGCTACAGCCCAGTTAAGATGCAGCGCTACCAGGACCTGATCGACCGCCATCTTACCGCTGAGATTAATTCCGTGATTGCTGCTGTCAATGCTGCCGGTTCGTTGGAGGGTCTCGCAGATTCCTTCCCGAAGGTTCCGGTTTTGTCAATGCTGAATGACAAGTATGTGATTCTGGATGACAAAGTAGCCCCAGTCGTGAACCCTAATGCCATGGGCACTGCGTGGTTCGTCGATTCTGCTGCCCAGGCAGGTTCTGCCAATGATGAAATATCGAAGCTCTCCAGCATTGACCTTCACACAACTGCAGTCATCGGTCCGGATTTCAAATGGGCTGCGGAGGCGATTTCAGCGTGCGAAGCCAAGGGTGCGGAAGCGAAGGTGGCATCCTGGTCAGACACGGTCTATATGACTTCATATGCGCCGAACGAGTTGCGCTACCATTATAAGGCTGCGTCAGATAGGGCGGTGATATTCAGTGAGATATACTATCCTGACGGATGGACATTGACCCTGGCCGATAATCCTGCGGAGACTCTGAAACTCTTCCGTGCGAACTGGACTCTGCGCGGCGCGGTTCTTCCTGCAGGCGAGCACGATATTGTGATGCGTTTCGAGCCTGCGTCATATAGGATCAGTTCGAATATCTCCAGAGCCTCTTCCATTCTGCTGATTCTGCTGATTCTCGCCTCTGCAGGCGGGGTTCTTTATGGATGTCGTGAAAAATAAGAAAAGCCGGTCAATCGCCGGCTTTTCTTGAGTTTATCTGGTGAGCGTTAAGATAGTTATGAACGCTTACTTTGTTAGACTGTTCAGTAAATCTGCCATTCTGGCTGTCAATGCTTTACGGGAGAATTGGCGGATAGTTTCGGCCTTGTCATTGCGCTCAAGAATTTCACTGAGATCTGTCTCTCCGGAGTGCTCCACCTGGATGTCTTCGTAATCGTCGGCATCCTTGAAATTACGCCAGCACAAGTCGATGTAGGCAGATACGGAAGACTTATCTTCCCATCCGAAAACTACCCCTGTCTTGGTCTGGTTCACTATGCGCGCCATCGCTCCGTCCGTCTGACCTATTCCTAAAATCGGATTCATGGATGCCAGATATTCGAAGAGTTTTCCAGGCAGAGTCGCCCTGTATTCGGGTTCTTTGCGCAGAGGAAGAATCAGCAGCGATGCGTTCTTCTGTTCCCTTACGGCTACGTTATGATTCTGATATCCAAGGTTTACAAGGTGACTACCGAGACCTGCTGCCAGAATCGATGCTATGATTTCGTTGTCGGTCTTGCCCACCAGTCTTATACGTAGCATCTTGTCGAACTCGGCATCCTGCCTGCATTTTTCCGCGAGCGCCTGCCAGATTATTTCCGGATTGCCGTCAGATGCGAAAAGCCCTGTATGGGTGACATTGAAATAACCGTCAGGCTCTACTACCTGGCTGAAATCGTCATCGTCGAACCCGTTGGTAATCAGCTCTACAGGCGTGCCGGTCATGGCCTGGAACTCTTCCTGGACGAGAGGGGATACGGCCACCACTACGGAAGCGTCATCCAAGACCTGCTTCTCCAGTTTGTGATGCCTGCGTTCAGCCCATCCGCATAGACATAAATGCTTGAAATAGAACATCTTTGTCCACGGATCTCTGAAGTCGGCCACCCACGGAATACCTGTCGCCTTGGACAAACGTCTGGCTATCAGATGCATGGATTGTGGCGGGCCGGTGCTCACTATCGCGTCCACATGGTTCTCCTTCAAGTATTTCTTCAGGAAACGTACTGACGGATTCACCCACGTCACGCGCGGATCAGGAATGAACAAGTTGCCTCTCAGGAAAAGCATCAGCTTCTGCTTGAAAGTCTTTTTCTGATTATTAATAGGATTCACCTCTTCTTTGGTGGCATCCTTCTTTCCTGTAAGTTTATGATAGAGAGTGTAAAACTCTGTTATATGCCTCTTTATGACGACAGCCTCTTTCGGTATATCCTCTTCCAATGTCTTGTCGACGCTGGTCATCTCCGGGTTCTCGGGAGTGTAGATAATCGGCTGCCACCCGAACTGCGGCAGATACTTGCTGAACTTGACCCATCTCTGGACACCGGAACCGCCGGTCGGGGGCCAATAGTATGTAATGATCAGAACCTTTTTCATAACGGCCATAAAGTTACGACTTTTTGTTTGCTGCTGTTGAATTATGGGGCGAAAATCTGTAAATTTGTTTGTTAAGTTTCGCACTTGCGAAACACCGCTTATGGAGTCCGAGAGGGCGAAAGCAAGTCCCTTCCCCGAGGGGAGGGATTTAGGGTGAGGGTA